>JALEOD010000046.1 GCA_022767345.1 Emergencia sp. | reverse complement strand
TAGCCGTCTCCAGTGGTGATATAGTTAGGGGCGGCAAAGGTAATGCCGCCCTGTGGCTGTATGTAAGAAAAAAGCGGCAGATCAATACGGTCTGTCGCCTTTGTACTCTGTTTCTTTCTTTTCATTTTATTCCTTCCTCCCTTACAATCAGTGAGTTTGGGTTGCATAGTTTGTACACGATTTGCAGCTTTTTTTCCAGACTAATCTCACGTACACCATCTCCAAGGATAGATAGCTGCTGCACCTGATCATAATGCTGTTCTGCGGTTTTGCTCATAAGGACAAAATAGTATTCACGCTTACGGGTGCCCTTTTCCGCTTTTTGCAATTCAGAAATGGACCGCTGCAGCCATTTTTTCCGCACCGGATCGTTAGTCTCCTGCATTTTCTTCGTCAGTCTCTTCTCCTGACTAAGCAGATTCGTCGGGAAGTTCATACTGATAATCTTGATGTCATCCTTATACAGCTTCAGAAATTTTGCAAGCCTGATCATTAGCATCTGTACCTCGTCTTCCATCATATTATCTACGTCATCAGCCACCTTCTCGTAAATGTCAAAATAGCTGCCATCTTTTAATACAAATGCCTTTGCATCCTCGTCATAATACCGGATGGGCAAGATATCCAGATTATTCTTTTGTGCAGCCGGTTTCTTCTCTGACTGATCCTTCTCTTCCTTATTCTTTTTCGATTTCTGCAGCAAGACCTTGCACCTCCTCTCCATATACAGCCTTGTAAACAGACGTATTATGCTTTAAAAGCAGAAAAACGCTTTCCATATTTCTTCTTTTACGGTTAAACGCACTTCTGCAAGTCAAAAAGATGCAGCAAAACAATGAAAAAATATAGTAAGGGATATGCAGTGAAGGATGTACCATAGCCTTCAGCGCATAAACTATCGCCATATAACTTAGCACAAAGAAGAAGTCCAATGCCTCGACATTTTTAAACACGCGGTTTGGACTTTCAATTTCCTCTGTGATCAAATACTTCATTTATCATCATCCTTTCTTATGTTTCCATCCTTGATATTACGATCAAAAATACGGCCTTTATATCTTGATACGATCCGGTTCTGATCCAGACTGCTGCTTTGGTGCTTTTGGACAGTGCTGCCCTGTTCCATCATCTGATCAAAACGATCTGGTTTTCTTTTTTTACTATGTGCATCAGGCTTCTCTTTGGCTACAGTATCTGACATCCGTTTACCTTGATTTTCAGCAGCAGTATCCGGTCTATTTCTATCTTGCCCACTATTTTCCATGAATGTCCCTTGCTGCTTGCCTTCGTCCTGAGTGTCAACGCTTGTATCACCGATTGGCTCTCCCTCATCTGCAGAGTTGTCCATAAAGGCAGCATCATAAGTCCCCCTGTTTTCTGCACTGTGCTGGCTTTGATTTCTATCATTTTCGCCAGAAGCAGCATCCTCAGCTGTACCTGTATCCATAAATGATGTATCGGAAAAGTTCTGTTCTGCCTTTCTTTGATTTCCTGCACCATAGCCTGTTTCAGATTGTTCTTGTCCGGTATAATCATTCTGATTACCGTGGCTCTGCGGATCTCCTGCTACTGCAGATTTTCCATCAGTGTTATCCTCCTGCCCATGTTCGCTATCCATAAAGCCAGCAGTTCCTCTGTCCCCATCCATAGCATTTCGAACAGCTTCGCTAGTAGCTGTAGCCTGACGATTCATCATATAGCGTTGCATACCATAACGTGCTGCCATCCTTGCCGGTGCTGCAGCCGTATGCATCGCTCTATGTGCCGCACCACTGCCAGCCTTATATACTGCCATCATCCGCGCAGTTGATGATTTTAGTCCGGCATCCATACCAAGAAGTTTTTCCACCAGATTTGGTCCATCAATGACGGAAAAAGCAATAAACAGAATGATAGCAGCTTCGAGCAGAGAGTTCATTGCAAGTTCATCAATGTACGCTGTAAAGAAGTAGAACAGCTTGATGCAAAGAGTAGTAACAAACAGCAGTATATACGTATCTCTGATGAATACTAAAATCTTTGCAATCTTTTGTCCACCGGATAGTTCTGCGCTGTAAAGATACGCTAAAAGCCTTGCAAAAACTAATTCAAAAGCAAGTCTGGTACATTTATACGCCATAGCAATGTATAAGACGATGATGGATAGCAATTCCAATATCACCGGAAGACAGTCGATCTTGTAGCGGTAATAAAAGTTATTCCCCACAGAGGTCCAAGCTACACCATCATAGATCTCTCCGACGTCATAGCTGTTGCCATCACCTCCAGTAATAATCATCTGCGTCAGAATATCTTCGGCTGCATCATCATTAAAATCGTAACTATCACTATCCGGATCCATTACTTCCGCATAATCCATAACATTCATTCTCTGACTGGTCATTTTAGGATGCGGCAGCTTATTCTCATTCTCTTCATAATTGATATTACTTAGCCCGATCTGCTGATCCAGATAATAGATATCCATCATGTTGTTGCCGATGATATCATATACATTTCCAGTAGCAGTATCCTCCGTCACGCTATCTATACCTGCCTTTGCATCCAAAACCGCCGTATTGAGCTGCTGAAATACTACTGCTGAACAGGTCACGCATAAACAGGCGATACAGATATTGATTGCAATTTTCGGTTTTTTCTCGTGGTTTGCAATGAGCATGATCCCAAGGGCAAAAATTGATATAGCCATGAGCGCCACAAATACTGGCTTAAAATTCTCAATAAAGGTATTGATTTTTGGCCATGTTGTAAAGTCTATAAGCCCGAAAGTAATATCATACAGCTGCCTGCAAGCATCTGCCACAGTGGTAAGTACCTTCAAAAGCCAAAAGCCTATCGTCCGCAGCGCTCCGGTCACGATATCATTTTGGGTAAGCAGATCTCCATTATTCAGGTAAAAGTCTATGAGTTCTTTTTTACTCATGCCGCGCCTCCCATCAATTCCAGTATTTTTTCTTTTTCTTCTGTTGTATAGCCGCTTTTACAGACAGCTTCCGTAACTTTTGACAAGGTTTCTTTCCCTGTGGTAATACCGAGAGTTTCCCTATATGCCTCATCAATTTGCTGCAACTTATAGCAAAGCTGCAGATACTCCGGCAGTTCTTCCATTTTCATATAGCTTTCCTTTTTTCTTGTCATATTCGCAATTGCAGTCTCCGGCTCATAAATCATGGAAGTATAGTCAATATGCGCCCGGCTCTCTGTGTTAATGTCCTCAATAGCAATATCATCAGGATTTGGAAATGTGTCAGTAAGATACATGTACCTGTATAAAAGCGCTGTGCCCTGTCTCATTCGCCAGTGCCCAATACGAATATGCATCTCTTCTTCCTCGGTCGTGTCTCGATTCTCATTTTCATCCGGATGCCGCATAATTTGGCCATGGCTTCTTGCTTCCAGCATTTCACTCTTTATCTGCTGCTTTATTCGTTCTGACGGTTCATCGGCATACTCATTTATAATAGGGTAGCTTTCAATCGCAACGCCCAGGCGGTCTGTTCGTTTGATGCCGCGATAGACCACGCACTCTCCTTCTCTGAGCCGGGCAAGCTCATCGGGATACATAAGCGGTCTTTCACTCGCACTTTCAGTGAAGTTTTTATCCAGTGTAAACCTGCTGCCAGAGCGCTGTACTTCTACGATAGTGGCCTTACCCAATACCTTCGAAAATTCCTCTGCTGTTTCATCTCCGATACTCTTGATGTAGATCTGGTTTGCAAAGTTTTCAAGGATCGTCTTAGCATGATCCTTATATATTGCCGAAATCTGGTTGAGCGCCTGTACATAAATGTCGAAACTGACCCCAAGACCAAGGCATACCGTCACAAAACCGGCAAAGTTTTCGATTTCCGGGAAGTTTCCGAATTCATCCAGAATGAACTTAACTCGCCGATCCAGCTTGCCCTGCTTGCTGCCTTTGCGCGTCTTAGTCAGATTGAACAGGTACTGGTAGACTTGGGCGATGAAAGTTGTGACCAGAAAATGGTTAGATCTATCCTCTGATGGGATCCCGATAAAAATAGCCACAGGCTTTTCCCCATAACCGATTTCTTCAATATCTACATCGTTTTCTGCCGTCAGCCTTGCGATATTATCCAGTGCAAAGATGGATACTGCAGACTGCATATTAAGATATACACTGCCTTTGGTCCGGTCGCCGGCAGTTTTGATTTCCTGATAAAGGCTTTTCGCATAATCCAGCGGAGGACGATTATTAAAATATTCATCCAAAGCCGTTTCTGCAATCTTTTCTCGTTCCATCTGGCTCGTTGCCCTAGCCAGGGCTTTTCTATCGCAAAGTTCCCTGAAAAAGTTCAGGCACGAAAAACAGCTGACTTTCTTCTCATTGGGATGTATTTCTGTAAAACTTACCTCTGGTGGAATATAGTAGAGTCGTTCATTAAGCAATACATCTTTCCCCTCACCCGAAAGTTCCTCATATTTGTTTCTCGCCAGCTGTTGTTGTTCTTCTGTCAGCGCAGTGAAAGCATTGCGTTTTTCCATCCATACCATACGCCGCCTCTCATTTAGCTGCTTATCCTCTTCCATGCAGTCTGTGGCGATGGCGATAATCAGAGCTGTAAACAGGTCTGTTGCTGTGTTTTTCCAAATCGGCTCCTGCGTGGAATTATCCGCAGCGAAAATGGAAAAGCTGAAAGTCTTGGCCGCCATCTGGGCCTTTTCCACAAGTCCTGCCCGATAGTAGTCCACCACCAGCTGCAGTGGGTTATATCCCATGGAATGCATCGGGTCAGCAAGATTAAGTAGCCGCACGATATATCCGCGCGCCTCCAGTGTCTTTTTACTACTTTTATATAACTCCAGCTTTGGGTCTGAGACGATCATGGACGGTCTGTCCTTCAGCAATTTCGCCCTGGAATAGACGTCAATGCTTGGCAAAACATACATCTCACCTTTACCAGATCTGGTCGTGCCGATTACCAGTGTATTCGAGTGGCTATCATCAATGTAGAGAGTTTCCTCCTGCCGGGATATAATTGTGCCTCCTTTACCTGGATAGAAATCATTTTTCAAAGGCACCGGTTTATATTGCTGCCGTACTTCTTCTTGTGTGGTCCACCTTGCAGTACCTTTCTGCCCATGCCTTAGTTCTTTATCTGACAAACTTGCCCTAATCTGATATACAAGGATGCTGTCCAATGCTGCCATAACCAGCAAAAAGAACAAATACAATCCAATAATGCTGCCACTCCAGCGCCAGAAAAGCGGAAAAATGTTCCAAAATCCAAAGGACGTTTCCGGCAGGCCGTTTCTCACTAAGCTGCATACAATGTTTACCACATAATTGAATGCAAAAAAAATGATTAGATCAATGCTGCCCACTGCCAGCGGAATCACGTTCCACTTGGCCAGAAAGCGGGGCAGCTTCATGGTCTTGATCTCGTTAGTAGATCTCATTTATTCCATCTCCCATCCTTTATTCAATTCACAATTATTCTGTTTATATGACACGATCTCTTTTGCCATCTCCTGCATTAAATCGTTGCCAAACAGCCCAGCCTGATCACTTTCCATAAATTTCTCATACAGTTCTTCCTGTAATTCTTCTTCTCCCGACGTTTCTGGAAACTCTGCTTCAAGAATTGTCTTGAATTGCTCTTGCAACGAGTTTTGCGCAAAGCGTTTTCTCACATAATCATGACCGGAAAATTCAGATGCTGCATCTGCCAAGGCTTCCTTGTCCCAACCGAAATATTGACCGTGATCCCATGTCTGGCTTTCTGCATTCCACCCTCTTGCAATCAGGAAATGCTGGTCATTTGCTCTCATCAAAAGAAGATCTGTTCCATATTTAGAGTCCGCTTCTGCCATCACTACGTAGGTACTACCTCCATTTTCTATGGTCACGATGCCCGGTCCTGCCAAATCCAGCCTTTCTTCAACGTGAAGGCTTTCATCTATGGAGACAAGCCTATTACTCATGGCCTCCGCAATCCTCGCCTCCAGTTCTGACCCTGTGTACCCTTCCTGTATTTCTGCCAGCCTGATTGCCATCTCAAGGCTCTGCCTGCTTTCTTCATCCATGTCCTCTATAAAAGTACTGCGATTTGTGCCTGGCGTAATATATGCAATAGGTTTTCCATCAGCCATCTGGTTCATTTTCATATCAAAAATCATCGACGGCAAATTCCCTCTTTCACCGTTATAATATTCTTCTACGTACATATTTTTCATTTCCTCATCACTATAGCCAATGGCCTGCAGTGCTCTTCTGTATTCCTCTGCTACCTGCTCTTTTGTTACTCCATCTTTGAGCACTGGATTGATAAAGCCAGTGTACGCAATATTGCACCGTTCTTCTGGAAATTGATAGAGTTTTTCATATGCAGCCATGAGTTCTATCGGCATTTTAGAGAAATCTTGCTCTACTGCTAATGCCTCATTTTCCGGCAAATCCGGAAACGCGATATATCCATCCGCCCCAAATTCAGCCTCAAAACGGTCAATATCACGCATTGACTCCCTGTTGATATAATCGTCCTCAACTTTCTGCCTTGACGGTCTTTCATCATATTCAAAGATGTTGCGTAAATCATCGTTGACCATTACATAATGAAAATCTTCATCTTCCTGTTGTTGTATAGCCCGTCCCATCACATAATGGTCATTTTCAATCTGCCACTCTTCAACCTTGATGCATTCCTGCCCTCCAATCGTGATCAGCTCTTCGCTTTCCTCTTCCAACTGCAGATACTGCATCAAATCATGGCAAAACTGTTCTGGCATAATGTCATACTCTATACGCTGCCCAACCCAGCTGCCACGGGTTCCATTTATGCCGTTCATCAATTTTATGGCACGACCGCCCGCAGCCTGCCACTGATGCAGATTTGTAGAATAGTCATCCAGCAATGTATCAGCTACACTAATTCCTCCCGGAACATACTCCGACTTATCTTTTCCACATGGTAAAAAGACTCTGTGCTCCGAATCAACTTCCGGAAGATATTGATCTAGCCACGCATTTTTCTCTGTAAGTGCATATGGACTATCTTCCAGTACTGCAGACAGTACGTATACTTCCATATCTGATGCCTGCATAAACTGCCTGGCTCCTTCAATCACATTTTCATGTGGATTTAATTCGGCATAATATCCCTTTTCATATAAAGTTTCCATGGTGTCTACTGGTGTAAATACTGCCAGCGTACCATCCATATCAATAAAAAGTCTTCGCTTTTCCATAACTTTCTCCCTCCTTTTAAGCAAATAAAAAGACGATTGACTTCATTCGTCTTTCGTCTCAAACTATTCCTATAGGCATCGGCATATATCGTGCCGGTGTCATCGCTGGGGTTGCAGGGGTGCAGATCCCCTGCATATAAAAGGCAGGACATTGCGTCCTGCCCATACAGTTATCTCCTATCAATATATTTCTTCTGCTCTATCATTCAATCTCACATTCATCGTTAGCTCGTATAGATACTTCTGCAAACTTAACCTGTTCTTTAAGCCATTCTGCATCCGTCTGCTCAACTGCACTTGATACATATCCTTGCTTCAAAATCACGTCCTCCACAATATACTGCGGGATCATTTCATCGCCGACATATAAGCACCGCTCGTTAAATTGACTGTCAAAGCCTCTGTCATACAGACTATAATAGGTATCTTCACCCTCTTTTTCGATCAGGACGTACCCGTTGGTATAGTTGTACGCATATGCTTCCTTCGTCGCTTCCGGCTCACGAGGCTCTTCACGTTGTAATTCAGCAGTCAATTTTTCAAGTCTCGCTTCTTTCTCGGCAAGTTCGTCAGTATAGGCAAACTCTCTTTGCAGTTCCTTTTCGATTCGCTTCATCTGCTCAGAAAGCTGCTCCATTTTCTTTTGGGATTCCATTTCCAGGTTTTCTATATCTCCCAACTTTTCATCAATCCTGGATATGATCGTTCCTGGCTCAGCACCGCGATCCAAATTGTGTAATCCGCTGCCATGCAGCCGCAGGCGATACCTCCCGTCATAAAAACTGGTCTCCAGATCAAAGCCTCTATAGTTTCCGATCCGCTCCCATCGGTCGCTGTCTTTATATTTTACAGTCAGATCATAAATCGCTTCCCCCGCCATAGCAGGTTCCGTAAACCGGATACCGGCAACAGTTATTTCAAACGGCTCATCCTGATGTCCAGAGAGCTGCACCAGATCCTGCGTATAATTTTCGTGCCGTTGCGCAACTTCCTTATACTCTGCCGGAAGGTTTCGCAGCAGCTGGTTCTGCAGACGGTAACGCTCATCGTCAAAATTCTGTTTCAGCATCTTCAGCTGGTTGACGCTGTTTTGCAGTTCCATCTGCTCCTTAATCCTGTCATCACTGCAGCAAAGGGCTTTTGTCTCGGCATATTCAAATGCACATATGTCAATATCTTCGCACCGTCTTGCTGGATTTTTACTGGTCATGATCTGGCTGATACCTCGTTGCTTTGTTTCCAGCGTCTGCCAAGAGTAAGCATCGAAAGTATTCTCCGTCACGTACTTGTAGATATATACCTTTTTATTTGTGTTGCCCTGTCTGATCAGTCGGCCATTTCTTTGCTCAAGATCAGTCGGTCATTTTTTGCGGACAGTTCAATACATGCCCTTCGGTTCCTCTCCCTACTCCTGCGTTTGCTCTCGTTTGATTTCTCCCTCTGTATCCTCTTAGCACAAGCGGGACAATACTTTGATATTCCAGAGCTGGGGA
>JALEOD010000059.1 GCA_022767345.1 Emergencia sp. | reverse complement strand
TGGGTTCAGAACGTCGTGAGACAGTTCGGTCCCTATCCGCTGTGGGCGTTGGAAATTTGAGTGGAGCTGTCCTTAGTACGAGAGGACCGGGATGGACATACCTCTGGTGCACCAGTTGTCTTGCCAAAGGCATAGCTGGGTAGCCACGTATGGACGGGATAAGCGCTGAAAGCATCTAAGTGCGAAGCCCCCCACAAGAAGAGATTTCCTCCGAAAGGTAAGACCCGTGGGAGACTACCACGTAGATAGGCCTCAGGTGAAAGTGCAGTAATGTATGGAGCTGAGAGGTACTAATCGGTCGAGAACTTGACCAGAGGTTTCAGAAGTGAGAGTTAACTGTTATTCAGGAGAAAGGTACGGAAAAGAGAAGAAAAGAAAATCCGGTGACAATAGCGGAGAGGATACACCTGTTCCCATCTCGAACACAGAAGTTAAGCTCTCAAGCGCTGATGATACTTGGCGGGAGGCTGCCTGGGAAAGTAGGACGTTGCCGGTTTTGTTAAAAAAGAAGCTGCACTATGTGTGGCTTCTTTTTTTTAGCGAAGCGTACAAAACGGGACAGCGTCGGGAGGAAGCCGGCTGTAGGCTTTCGAAATGGAATTTATCTAAAAGATTTTTCATTTTTTCTAATAAAATTCATAAGCCGTCATCTTGCCAAGATGCAGGGAGACGGCTATAATTATCTCATGAAGTAGACAATGTCTACTATACGACCTTATAAATCAAAAGACTTTAGCATAGAGGAGAAGAAACGATGACGAATCAAGAACTCATTACATGGGCAGTAAGTCCTGAAGGTATGGAAACGGGCTTGAGCAAAGAACAGGCAGTGCAGCTTCTTTCTATAGAAATTGGTACGGAAGAGTACAAGCTGCTGGGCGAGGCGGCCAGAGAACTGGCAAGCCGGATTACCGGTGATAAGGCATATTTATGGGGCGCGATCGGTGTGGATTTTGCACCATGTTCCATGAACTGTGATTTCTGCTCTTTGGGTGAGGCATGGGGCATCACGAAGGACACCAGAGAATATGACGAGGCAGAAACCATCAGACAGGTGCGTGAATATGCAGAGCAGGGCGTGTACTGGATTGTACTGCGGACGACAGAATTTTATTCCAAAGATCAGCTTGCGAGCATGATTCAGGCGATTCGCAGAGAAGTACCGGGAGATTATAGAATCGGACTGAATATCGGAGAATTTAATCTGGAGACTGCTAACTGGCTGGCAGACTGCGGCGTCAACTTTGTTTATCATTCTCTGCGGCTGGGTGAGGGCAAAGACACCCGCTTCAATCCACAGGATCGCATCGACACCCTCAATGCGGCAAAAGATTCCAAACTGGATCTGGTGTTCTTAGTAGAACCTGTAGGTATAGAACATACCAATGAAGAAATTGCAGAGATTGCCATGTTGGCAAAAGACTGTGATGTCATCGTATCCGGCGCCATGGCGAGAGTACCGGTAGAAGGAACGCCTCTAGGCGTACATCCGCAGATTTCCAATGAAAGGTTAGCACAGATTATCGCTGTGACCAGGCTTTTGGGCGGCCGGAAAGTGCCGGATATCTGTGTACATCCGTACTGCAAAGAAGCTGCCGACTTTGGCGCAAATGTAACTGTGATCGAAACCGGTTCTGTACCGCGTGACAACTGCTGCTGCAGCGGAGGAAAATGGAATCAGTTTGATGCAGGCAAAGCGAAAGCCGCTTTTGCAGAGGCAGGCTATACCGTTTGTCCATCTAAGTAAGATTTTATAAAAACTATGGAGGTAAAAATATGAAAAAGAAGATATTCTCATTAGTGCTTATGGCAGCTTTGGTGCTGACTGCATTAACCGGCTGCGGAAGTGATAATAAGGAGCAGGGAGAACTGGATACCTCTGCACCGATAGAAACTACTGTAGGCACCTGGAAGACCGCACAGACCTTAACGCCATATTTCTATGAAGACTATTTACCGGAAGGTTCTTCCATTGAGGTAAAGCCTTTTACAAACCCGGGCGACCAGAAAACAGCTTTGCTGGCAGGAAGCTTAGATATGACCGGTACCACCATTCCTCTGGCGATTACAGCTGCATCAATGGGCGAACCAATCAAAATTGTGACTACGCTGTGCAACAAGTGTTCTGCCCTGGTAGTTCGAAAAGACAGCGGCATTAAAAAGGCAGAAGACCTGAAAGGAAAGACTATCGCTTACGTACCGGGGACAATGCATCACGCGCTGCTTCTCAATGTGCTGGAAAAGGCGGGGCTGGATCCTGAAAAAGACGTTACTTTAACCCGTATCGACTTCTTTGATATGGCACAGGCTTTGTCTGATGGCACGATTGACGCCTTTTTAAGCGGTGAACCGTATCCTTCTCAGGCAGTGAAAGATGGATATGGAACGATCCTCAGCTATCCGTATTTTGATGACAGCATCGGCACAATCAATGCGGCTATGATTGTAACGGAAGATACTATTAAAAATAACCCGGCGCTGGTGCAGACACTGGTAAACGCACATATTCAGGGAGCAGAATTTATCAATGCCAATCAGGATGTATGGTTAGAGAAAGCAGCCAGCTTTGGTACTGATTTGGAGCTGCTCAAGCTGTCGGCAGACAATATTGAAATTTGCTGGGATATTGACGAAGCTTATATCGAAAATGTGAGAAATCTGGCAGAGCAGATGCTGGAGCTGGGCATGATTGAGAAGGTGCCTGATATCGAAGCGATGTTTGATTTATCCTTTATCGAAAACTATAAAGCGGAGAATAAATAAATGAAAAAATCTCGAGATTTTTTAGGCTGGATTGTACCTGCTGCAGTATTGATACTGTGGCAGGTTATTGTCACAGTAGGTGCAATTCCGGCATATAAATTGCCGTCGCCTGTTGTTTTGGTGCAGGTGCTTTGGGACTTTATTACTGGTTCTTTGGGAATTACACCATATTCAGGCACCTGTATTCCTCATCTCCTGCAAAGTCTGCGCCGGGTTGTCACGGGATTTTGCATGGCGGCGGCGATAGGAATGCCGCTTGGGTTTATTACGGGCAGAATCCCGTTGATGAAAAGATTGTTTGATCCATTCATTCATGCCATTCGTTCCATTCCGGGCATCGGATGGCTGCCAATCGCCATTGTATGGTTTGGTGTAGGTGAGGGAAACACACTGTTTCTCATCGCTTTAGCCACTTTTTTCCCGATTTATGTCAACACGGCTCACGGTGCTTCAGAAATTTCTGAGATGACCATTCGTGCAGGACAGATGATGGGCGCTAAAGGATTTACCCTGTTTCGAACTGTTCTTTTTCCGGCAGCCTTTCCGCAGATTGCTGTAGGTCTTCGCCTTGGACTGGGTGTAGCCTGGGGCTATTTAGTTTTAGGTGAGGTCACAGGAGTAAATGAAGGGTTGGGTGCAGTCATGACTGACGGTCGTATGCTGGGTCATGTGGATATCGTATTGGCCACCATGATCGTGATTGCAGTCTGTGGAAAACTGACCGATCTTGGACTGATGTGGATCTGCCGCAGATGCAGCCCGCAGATCAGGAAAGGGGGAAGCAGGTAATGGAATCCAATCATTTAACGGTAGAAAAACTGAACAAATGCTATGTTAATGAAAACGGAATGGAGATGCAGGTTTTGAAGGAAGTATCCTTTTCTGTTGCAGAAGGTGAATACGTTGCAGTCCTGGGGAAAAGCGGCTGCGGCAAAACGACCCTGCTCAACATATTGGCCGGATTCGACAAAAGATGTGACGGCGGAGTATGGCTGCAGGGCGTAGATTCCGAAAATCCTTCCGCTGACCGGGCGGTCGTGTTTCAATCTCCGACACTCTTTCCGTGGCTCAATGTGCTGGGAAATGTGACCTATCCGCTCAAAAGAGCCGGTATGCGAAAAGAAGAAAGAAAAAATTTAGCCATGGAAATTATCGAAAAGGTAGGACTGCATGGATATGAACAGTATTATCCGCATGAGCTTTCCGGGGGAATGCAGCAGAGAGTTGCTCTTGCGAGAGTATTTGTCATGCGGCCGCCCCTTTTGCTGATGGACGAGCCCTTTGCAGCTTTGGACGCTCAGCTGCGGGAGCAGATGCAGAGTCTGCTGCTTTCTTTGCGAAAAGATTATAACCCGACCATTGTCTTTGTGACCCATGACGTAGAAGAGGCGGTGCGTCTTGCGGACCGGGTCATTCTTCTCGGAGGTTATCCGTCCAGCGTGAAGGAAATTGTTTCGGTAAATCTATCTATGGAGGAAAGGATACGTCCCGGCTGGCAAATGAAAATACTGCAGAAAAAGGAAGAAATCAGACAAAAACTCTTCGGCGGGATATAGATAAAAGCAGAATTCGAAAAATAGCATCCGTGATATTGAAAGACCGGCGGTTTAAATTCCATCGGTCTTTTTGCATGCGGTGATTGCATGCGGGTGGCGGCAGTGGTGAGAATTCGGATAATCCCCTGCGATAATCTCGAAAAGCCTTTATCTCAAAGTGGATTTGTGATATACTTATTCTGTATATTTGGGCGAACAGAAAGGAAGGCCGAACCATGCTGTTTTTTAAAATTATATTCTGCATTCTGCTTTGCTGCCCGTTAGCTTATGGAATTGGGATCCTGTTTATGAAAATAGCAGATGATGCAGCGAAGAAACACTAGGAGAAAATTATGAAACGAGGTCTTTTTATCACGCTGGAAGGACCGGACGGTTCCGGAAAGTCGACACAGATAGAGTTTTTAAAGGAATATTTTAGGAAGAGAAATCTTTCCTGCGTTTTTACCAGAGAACCGGGCGGTACTGCCATTGGGGAAAAACTGCGCGATATTATTCTCGACAAAGAAAACGGGGAGATGTGCGATATGACAGAAGCACTTCTTTATGCAGCAGCCAGGGCACAGCATGTGCAGCAGCTGATCAGACCTGCGCTGGAAACAGGCAAAATCGTGGTATGCGACCGTTTCATTGACTCCAGTATTGCGTATCAGGGTTACGGGAGATGTCTTGGCGATGCGGTGCGCCTCATCAATGAGTTAGCCGTTGACGGATGTATGCCCGATGTGACTTTTCTGATGGAACTTTCACCGGAGATTGGAAAAGCAAGAATCAGCGAGGATACGCAGGATCGTCTGGAACAGGAAAAACTGGAATTTCACGACAGGGTATACGCCGGTTACAGAGAAATTGCCAGAATTTACCCGGACCGGTTTGTGGAGATTGACGCAGGAAAGGATAGAGAGACGATTCGCGACATGATGTTTTCTCATCTTGATAGAATTTTGGAAGGCTAGTTAGTATGTCACTGAAAGATTATAAAGAGTTCGGCAGACTTACAGAACGCATCAGCAGAGCGGTTTTGCGCGGCAATGTGTCACACGCGTATATTATCGAGGGTGACAATTGCATTGATAAAGTAAAATTTGCAAAAGACTTTATCAAGGCGGTTTTATGTCCCGTGGAACCGGGATTTGGCTGTGATAATTGTGTAGTTTGTCGAAAAATTGAGCATGATAATTATGAAGATTTGTATGCGGTCAGGGCGGATGACCTTTCACTGAAGGATGCGGCGATTTCGGCTCTGCAGGAGAAGCTGAAAAACAAGCCGTCAGGCGGCAGCCGGAATATTGCGCTGATTGAAGATGCGGATACGATGACGGTGCGGGCGCAGAACAGACTGCTGAAGACGCTGGAAGAACCCAATCAGGGAACTGTGATCGTACTGCTGTCGGAAAACACCGAGAATCTGCTGCAGACGATTACTTCCAGATGTATTACTTACAGACTTGGAAATTTTGTGGAAAGCGGTGAGAATTTTAACCTTGCCGGCGCAGAAAAAATCATGGATATGATTTTTGAGGGCGCATACTTTTGTGATATAAAGGAGAGTCTGGGAAAGATTGTAAAAGACCGCAAGGAGGCATTTGCTCTTCTTGACGGACTGGAACGGTTGTATCGCAGGTATCTGACAGCGGACGGACCCGGGGCTGTCAGAAAAGAGAAACTGGTCGCAGGCATTAAATATATTGAAGAGGCGAGACGGGATTTGCTCGCCAACGTGAACTATAAATATGCAGTCAGAAACCTGATATTAAAGCTTGGAGGATAAGACTATGATTAAAGTAGCTGGAGTTAGATTTAAAAATGCCGGCAAAGTATATTATTTTGACCCGGATGACCTTTTGGTCAGTCTGGGTGATTCCGTGATTGTGGAAACCGCAAGAGGCCTGGAGTTTGGAACGGTAACGATGGAGATTACGGAAATCAGAGAAGAGGATGTGGTGCAGCCGCTGAAGAAAATCGTCAGAATTGCGGAGGAAGAAGACATCAGGCGCCACGAAGAAAATGAAAAAAAGAAAACGAAGGCACTGAAGCTCTGCCAGGACAAGATTGACAAGCATCATCTGGAGATGAAGCTGATCGATGTGGAATATACCTTTGATAATAACAAGATTATCTTTTATTTTACTGCTGACGGAAGGGTGGATTTCAGAGAGCTGGTCAAGGATCTGGCAGGCGTATTCAAAATGCGTATCGAGCTGCGTCAGATCGGTGTGCGGGACGAGGCGAAAATGCTGGGCGGCATCGGTTCCTGCGGAAAGAGTCTGTGCTGCAGCACATGGCTTTCTGATTTTGAACCGGTATCTATCAAAATGGCAAAGGTCCAGAATCTTTCCCTGAATCCGACCAAGATTTCCGGTATCTGCGGACGACTGATGTGCTGTCTGAAATACGAAAATGACGTCTACATGGAGCTGCGCAAGGGTCTGCCTGACAATGGCGAAAAAGTAAAAACACGCGACGGTATGGGTAAGGTCGTAGACACCAATATTCTGGAAAGCAAAGTGAAAGTCAGACTTTATACAGGTGAAAAAGACGAAGACGGAAGTGAGAAGCTGGGTACGGAGATTTTTACCTATGGGAAAGATGAAATCAGGCGGATGGGCCACAAGAAACACGGCGGTTCGCACAACAGCAATAATAACAATATTTTGGCGGAAGTCGATGCTGAATATATCGATGAGCTGAAAGAACTGATTAAGGAGTAGCCCATGATGCTTCGGCTGGATAGAACAGGTTTTGGAGATTTGGAGATTTTTCAGAACCCGGCGGCGTTTTGTTATGGGGTAGATGCGGTGCTGCTTGCTGATTTTGCGGCAGACGGCGCGGCGCGGCGAAAGGCGGCGTGCAGAATCATGGATCTGGGCACGGGAACAGGCATCGTGCCGCTGATTTTGAGCCACAAAACTTCTGCCGGATACATTGCAGGCATGGAGCTGCAGAAAGAGGCATGGGAACTGGCCGAAAAAAACAGGGCGCATAACGGTCTTCAGGCGAGGCTTGCGTTTTTTCACCGGGATGTGAAGGATTTTGACGGAGCGCTGCGGGGCACCTTCGATGTGGTGACGACCAATCCGCCTTACACGGAAGGCAACTGCGGCATTGCGAGCAGCAATCGGGCAAAGGCTGTCGCTCGTCATGAAACGACCGCTTCTTTGGATGATTTTGTCAGAACTGCGGCGGCGCTTCTGCGCGACAAAGGGGATTTTTACATGGTTCACAGGCCGGCCAGACTTGTGGATATCTGTGAAAGCTGCAGAAAATACAGGCTGGAACCGAAAGAGATGCGTTTTGTCAGCGGCAAACCGATGGAAAAGCCTAATATTATCCTGGTACACTGTGTAAAGAACGGAAACCGGGAGCTTCGCCTTCTGGATCCGCTGTACGTGCACCGCGAAGACGGCAGTTATTCGGAAGAAATTCTCAAAATATATGAGAAAAAATAAAAAATAGGTTGCTATTATATGGAAAAAACGGTATAATAATCCATAGATGAGGTAAGGAGGTCAACTATGGTAACAATTGATATTAAAGCGACATTGCTTTATGTGCTCTTTGCGGCGCTGATTGTATTGGTCATCTATTTTATCGTCATTGCAAAGAATCTGGTAAAGACAATCAAGGAAACCAACAAGATTCTGAAAGACGCCTCTGTTATCTCAGCTATTGCAGCAGATAAAGCGGAGCAGCTGGACGGGATGGTTTCTGACGTGCAGTCTGCAGTTTCCGATCTCACAAAGGCGGTGAAGGGACAGCAGAATCTGGTAGGTGCTGTTTCCAATATTGTAAAGGCATGTGGCTCCCTTGCGGCAATTTTTAAGAAAGAGGATTGTGAAGAGAAAGAGAGCAGCAATAAGAGAAAAAACAAGTAGTGTGAATGGAAAGGAGATAATCAAATGAAAGCAACAGGAATTGTAAGACCGGTAGATGCATTAGGCAGAGTTGTAATTCCGGTGGAACTGAGAAGAAATTTAAATATTAAGACTGAAGATTCTTTGGAAATTTTCGTTGATGGTCAGTATATTATGCTGAAGAAATATGAACCTTCCTGCATTTTCTGCGGAGAAGTGGGAGATGTGAGACTCATTCACGGCAAAACAGTGTGTGTGAAATGCATCGAAGAAATGAAAAAAATGTAGCCGCAGGTTATGCGGTCTCTTAAAAAAGTCTGCCTGCGCAGACTTTTTTTTCATTTTTTTCATCTTTGGTTGAAAAAAAGGGGAATCATTAGTATACTAATACTATATACCTTTGATTACGGGAGAAATTTTTTTCCCGCAGTTTGAGGAAATGTTAATTACAATTTGTGGAGGATAGATGTGGCGAAATTTTTAGTTCAGAAGAGCGAGCCATTAAATGGGGAAGTAGTAATCAGCGGTGCGAAGAATGCGGTACTGCCGCTGATGGCGTCTGCTATTTTGGCAGAAGAAAAATGTATCATTCGAGATGTGCCGGCGCTGCGGGACGTGGACGTAATGAAGGAAATCCTGCGGTCTCTGGGATCGGAGATAAACGAGCTGGATGAATCTAAGATAGAGATAAATACTGAGAGGATTTTAAAATGCGAAGCGGATTTTGAGCTGGTCAGCAAAATGCGGGCATCGTTTCTTGTCATGGGGCCGCTTCTTGCCAGAATGGGAAGAGCCAAGGTGCATATGCCGGGCGGCTGCAGCATCGGCGCAAGACCGATCGATCTGCACCTGAAAGGTTTTGAAGCATTAGGCGCGGACATTATCGTAAAGGATAACTATGTGGAAGCGGTCGCAGGACCTGAAGGCCTTGTGGGAACCAGTATTTATCTGGACTTTCCGAGCGTAGGGGCGACAGAAAATATCATGTCTGCGGCGGTTTTGGCAAAGGGAACCACCTACATCGAAAATGCGGCAGAGGAGCCGGAGATTGTCGATCAGGCCAACTTCCTCAACAAGATGGGAGCGAGAATTAAGGGCGCGGGCACCGATACGATTAAGATTGAAGGCGTGGAAAGACTGCACGGTGCGCAGCATACAGTTATTCCGGATCGGATTGAAACGGGAACCTTTATGCTGGCAGCTGCCATCACCCACGGACAGATTCTGATTAAGAACGTGGTGCCTGACCATGTGAAACCGATTACTGCAAAACTTCGCGAATGCGGCGTTACGGTGGAGATGGACGATGAGGGCATGTATGTCATCGCAGACAATCCGAATCTGGTTGCAACAGATTTGAAAACCCTGCCTTATCCGGGATTTCCGACGGACATTCAGTCGCCGTTCATGGCATTTCTGACTACCGTTCAGGGTGCGAGCACGGTAATTGAAACGGTCTTTGAAAACAGGTTCATGCATGTTGCTGAGCTGAACCGGATGGGCGCTAATATCAAGACTGAGGGCAATCGCGCTATGATTCAGGGTGCGAAAAAACTGGAAGGCGCGCAGGTTATCGCAACCGATCTGCGAGGCGGCGCGGCGCTGGTTCTGGCAGGTCTTGTAGCGCAGGGAACCACGGAGATTTCGGAGATTTACCATATTGAGCGCGGCTACGAAAAATTCACGGAAAAGTTCAGAGCACTGGGTGCAAATATATTCCGTATTGAAGATTAATTTCCTATGATTTACAAAAGAAAATCCCGGAGCAGAGAGAAAGCTTGTACCGGGATTTTCTTTTACCTGCCTGAAGGCGGAAGGTACAGCACAGGCAGGCGGGATGCCGGTTCTGTCAGCCGGCTTTAATTTCCGGATTTATTTTTGGTGCTGACGGCAGTTTTTCGGTAATAATGGGAGAGAATCTGCTTATAATCTTTCCCCTTTTTTGCAAGGCCATTGGCGCCGTACTGGCTCATGCCTACGCCGTGACCTGAACCTGCTGTGGTGATGATAATTTTTTTGCTGCCGGAAAAGGAAATCTCAAAGCGGGTCGAATAAAGATTCAGCGCAGAACGGATATCGCTTCCGGCCAGTATTTCTTTGCCGACTTTTACGACAGCGACTCTGCCGCCCTCTGTACGGGATTTGATTTTAATACTGGATTTTTTGATTGTTCCAAAGTCCTTTTCAGGAAAAGCCTTTTTGATTTTTTTTGAAAAGGCGGAAACTGTCATTGTCGTTTTTTCCTTCTTGTGGGTGGCGCCGGGTTCATAGGAACTGTCGACGCTGACCAGATAGGCGTAGGTGCCGGAAAACACATCCTGTGAATTTTCTGTGGGACCTGCGCTGGAAGAAAAATAAAGTGCGTGAGCGGCCAGCTTTCCTTTGTAGAGCAGAACCTGCCCGCGGGTTTCTTTGACCGCCTTGCTGACTTTTTCGTCGATATTGTCGTCCCGGTAGACCTGGCAGTGAACAGAGTCGCAAAGCTGCGCGCCGGCAAGAATTCTGCCCAGCGCATAGGTTCTGCTGGCGACTGCCTGCGCTTTGAGTGCTTCGTATTCAAAAGAAGACGGCATTTCCGAGGCGACGACGCCTTCTATGTATTTTTCAAAAGGAATGACATCAAAGCGATCCTTGGCGGTGCGGTAGAGCCTGACGGTATCCGGCATCAGTCCGTCGTAGGCTGCATCCGGCGAATCTTTGACCAGCGCAGGAAACAGTCTGATGGCGAGACAGGGCAGGACGACCATGAGGATAACCATGGAAATTATATAAATGACAGCATGCTGCCTGTTCAGTTTTCCGTGATGAAACATTGTACAAATTCTCCTTCTGCATTAGTCTATGCGGATGTGGACAAAATAGACGCAAAAGTATATAATAAATAGGACAATCGTTTAATGAAATATTGAAAGGAAATCGACATGCCTGATATTAAATTCCTGGAGCTGCTTTCCAAGGATTACCCGAACATTAAAGCAGCAACTGCAGAAATCATTAACCTGAGCGCGATTCTGGCGCTGCCAAAAGGAACGGAGTATTTTTTGAGTGACCTTCACGGAGAACATGAGGCGTTCATTCATATGCTTAAAAGTGCCTCCGGCACCATCAAGAATAAAATTGATGAGCATTACGGCGGTGTGCTCAGCGATGCTGACAGAGAAGATCTGGCGGCTTTGATCTACAATCCGCAGGCGGAACTGAAACGGAGAAGAAAGAGCGAAACGGATTACGACAAATGGTGCATGACTGTGCTGCATCGTTTAGTTACGATTTGCCAGTCGGTGTCGACGAAGTACACGCGTTCTAAGGTGCGCCGCATGCTGCCAAAGTATCTGGACTATGCCATGGACGAACTGCTTCATGCCGATGATGAAGAGAATCGTCTGCACTATTATAACGCCATCATTAAGACTATTGTCGAAAGCGGTATCGCGGATGACTTTATCATTGAAATGGCAGATGCAATCAGTAATCTGGCTGTAGATCATTTACATATTATCGGCGATATTTTTGACAGAGGAGCCCACCCGGACACCATTTTGGACTTCCTGATGGAGTATCACGATGTGGATTTTCAGTGGGGCAACCACGATATCGTCTGGATGGGAGCTGCAACAGGAAACTGGGCCTGCATTGCAAATATTCTCCGTATGAACATCAGCTATAATAACTTCGATATGCTGGAATACGGATACGGCATCAATCTGAGACCGCTGGCCTCTTTTGCGGAGAAGGTTTACGGCGATGACCCGTGTCAGTTCTTCCAGCCGCATATCCTGGAACGAAACGAGTACGACCAGATTGAAGAATCTCTGGCGGCAAAGATGCACAAAGCCATTGCGATCTGCCAGTTTAAGGTAGAAGGACAGCGGATTATGGCGCATCCGGAGTATCATCTGGAAAACCGTCTGATTCTGGATAAGATTAATTGGGAAAACGGTACCGTGGAAATCGACGGCGCAGTGTATGAACTGAGAGATACCAACTTCCCTACAGTAGATCCGCAGCATCCGTATCAGCTGACAGAAGAGGAAGAAGAAGTGATGAATGCACTGGAAGCTTCCATTCTGAATTCGGAGAAACTGCAGAGTCATATCAGATTCCTTTACAGTCACGGCGCACTTTATAAGCGTGTCAATGGAAATCTGCTCTACCACGGCTGTATTCCGATGACGGAAGACGGAGAGTTTGACCTTGTAGAGCTCAACGGCGAAGCGTTTAAGGGAAAAGAGCTGATGGACTATCTGGACAGTGAAGTGCGCAAAGCCTATTTCTCACCGGACGAGTCCTGCGAGGTAGGCCGCATGGGCGATTTGATGTGGTATCTGTGGCTGGGCGGAAACTCTCCGCTGTTCGGCAAAGCGAAGATGACAACCTTTGAGCGGCTGTTTATCGCCGACAAGGCAGCCCACAAGGAACCGACCAGACCGTATTACAGGCTGATTAAGGAAAGAGGCCCATGTGAAAAGATTCTGCGGGAGTTTGGTCTGGATCCGCATCGTTCCAAGATTTTGAACGGTCATGTGCCTGTAAAAATTAAGGACGGTGAAAGTCCGATTAAGGGCGGCGGCCTTCTGTATGTTATCGACGGCGGAATTTCCAAGGCATATCAGAAGCAGACCGGTATCGCAGGATACACCTTTATCTTTAACTCCAGATTTATGGCGCTGGCGCAGCATAAGCCGTACCAGCCGCTACAGCCTGATGGAACCCAGGAGTTTCAGTCGCCGGAGGTTAAGACGGTAGAAGTGCTGCCGGAGCGTATGATGGTAATTGATACGGATCAGGGTCGCGAGCTGACGGAGCAGGTTGAAAACATGAAAAGCCTGGTGGAGGCGTATCGAAAGGGTATCCTGAAGGAAAGATATTAAATCAGAACGATGAAGCGATAAAAAGAAAAACAGTGTATATGATACATTGATGAACAGGTTATGAAGCTGCAGCGCAGCTGTTGATGAAAAAATCGTCAGCAACTGTACTGCAGATTTTTTATTTTGCTTAAAAAATTGGTAAAAAATCGGGAAAAAGCAAAAATTGTTCTCTATAAAAAAGATAAAATTGTATATTTTAAACAGGTCAGATTCGTTTTATAATATGAAAGAAGAAAAAAGTGACATGAAAAGGAAGAAACTGAAAGAAGAGGGTGTGAATTGTGGAAGATAAAAAAACAAAGACTTTGGTTCTCACTGCGCTGATGGTAGCGATTATATTTGTAGCGACCTATTTAATCCGAATTCCGAATCCCGCTACCGGCGGTTATAGTCACCTGGGTGACTGTATGATCTTTCTGGCAGTGGTCATGCTGGGCAGAAAAAGCGGCGCTGCTGCTGCAGCACTGGGCGGTGCACTTTCTGATCTTCTGGCGGGCGCTGCGGTCTGGGTAGTGCCGACGCTGATAATTAAATATATCATGGCGTATATCATGGGAACGGTCATCAGACATAATCCGGGAAGCAGAAAACTGCAGCTGGCAGGTTCGGCGATTGGCGGCCTGTTTCAGATTATCGCGTATACAATGGTAAAAATAGCGCTGATTGGAATGGCGCCTGCAGTTGCTTCTATTCCAAATGTAACGATTCAGACAACTGTGGGCATAGTAATTTTTATGGTACTCTCCGGTTTGCTTGCAGGCAGAATTGTGAATCTGACAGAAAGGAAGGTGCAGTAAAATGAAAATCATAGACGGACATGCACATATTGGATATATCGGCGGATGGGCTGACGTTGGAATTACCGGCGAAGAGCTGATCGCGCAGATGGACCGCTTTGATATTGAGAAGACGGTTCTCTGCAATGAAGATAACGAAATTACGCTGGATATGATGCGCAGATATCCGGACAGAATCGTCGGGGCTGTTTATGTAAATCCGATGAATCAGAGCACAGTGGATTTTATGGAACACTATTTTGACCTTGGGTTTAAAGCGGTGAAGCTGAATCCGCTGCGTCATGCCTACTGTGCAGACAGCACGGCGCTGGATCCGATTCTCGATAAATCGCAGAAGGCGGGTGTTCCCGTCTGCATTCACAGCGGTCATCCTCCTTATTCCCTGCCTTGGCAGATCGGACTTCTGTCAGAGCGCCATCCGGGGGTGAAGGTGATGATGATTCACATGGGGCACGGCCATGGCGTATATATTGATGCGGCGCTGAAGATGGCGCGCAGATATCCGAATATTTATCTGGAGATGAGCGGCATGCCGATGCCGTCCAAAATTCGCGAAGCTTATGAAACAGTAGGACATGAAAGAATTATGTTCGGCACTGATACGCCTTTTCACGATCCTTCCGTGGAGCTGCAGAAAGTGCTGGTCAGCGGCGTAGGTGAAGAGGGAATTGCACGGATACTTTACGACAACGCAGCTGCGTTTTTCGAACTATGATAGAACTATGACAAAAAAGCTGCGGCAGTGCGGCCGTATGGCTGTATGGCAGCGCGGATATGTGAGGGGCTGGATGCCCCTTTTTGTTTTACTTTGGTGAAGAGAAATTATGGGCGATTGCAGATAAATTTTCCATAATTAGCTTGACTATTTGACAAGTATATGGTATCATAATAGACTGCCACGCAAATGTAAACTGTGAAGATATAAGGAGTGATAAATATGCCAAAACCTATCAAAGTAGGTAGAAAAGACCGTATGACATTCTCAAAAATCAATGAAGTTGGAGAAATGCCAAACCTCATTGACATCCAGACCAGTTCATATGATGCTTTCATTAAGGAAGGTCTGAGAGAAGTTTTTGAGGACATCTCCCCGATTAGAGATTATGCGGATAATCTGATTTTAGAATTCATTGATTACTCCCTGAATGATCCTCCGAAATATGAGCAGGAGGAATGTAAGGAGAGAGATGTAACATACGCAGCTCCGCTGAAAGTCAGAGTCAGACTTGTAAACAAAGAAACCGGTGAGGTAAAGGAACAGGAAGTGTTCATGGGAGATTTCCCTCTGATGACAGAGAAGGGAACTTTCATTTACAATGGCGCAGAACGTGTCATCGTAACACAGCTGGTTCGTTCCCCTGGACCTTATTATGGTGTTGAAACTGACAAATCCAATAAGAAGCTTTATTCCACCCAGATTATTCCTAACAGAGGAGCATGGCTGGAATACGAAACCGATTCCAACGAAATCATTTCCGTTCGAGTTGACAGAACCAGAAAGCAGCCGCTGACTACACTGCTTCGAGCACTGGGCATCAGCTCCGACAGAGAAATCATCGATATTTTTGGTGAAGACAGCAGACTGCTGAAAACATTGGAGAAAGATACTACCAATGATTACGAAAGCGGTCTGAAGGAAATTTACAGAAGACTGAGACCGGGCGAGCCTCCGACAGTAGACAGTGCCAGATCTCTGCTCAATTCCCTGTTCTTTGATCCAAAGAGATATGATCTTGCTAAAGTAGGCAGATATAAATATAACAAGAAGTTAGGGCTGTCAAACAGACTGCCTGATGTTGTCGTTGCTGAGGACGTTATCGATCCGAACACCGGAGAAATTCTGGCAGAAGCTGGACAGAAAATCAGCCGTCCGCTGGCTGCACAGATTCAGAACGCCGGTGTAGAATACGTCATGGCACACGGTAAGGATGATGAAACACAGATTACAAAAGTAATCGGCAGCAGATTTGTCGAGTTGGCGCAGTATGTTGATTTTGATACAACTGGGCTGAAAGTGGCAGACAAAGTGTACTACCCTGTTCTGATGGAAATTTTAGAACAATGTCAGGGTGAAGACGAAATTAAACAGGCGCTGGTAGCAAGAAAGAACGATCTTTCTCCAAAGCACATTATTATGGAAGACATCATTGCGTCTGTCAGCTATATTCTGAACCTGAATTACGGTATCGGAAGCACTGACGATATCGACCATCTGGGCAACAGAAGACTGAGAACTGTAGGAGAATTGCTCCAGAACCAGTTCCGCATCGGTCTTGCCAGAATGGAACGTGTCGTTAAGGAAAGAATGACCATTCAGGATATCGAAGTAACGACGCCGCAGGCACTGATGAATATCAGACCTGTTACAGCCGCAATCAAGGAATTCTTCGGAAGTTCCCAGCTGTCTCAGTTCATGGACCAGAACAACCCTCTGGCAGAGCTGACCCACAAGAGAAGACTTTCTGCACTGGGACCTGGCGGTCTTTCCAGAGAAAGAGCCGGATTCGAAGTGCGTGACGTACACCATTCCCATTATGGAAGAATGTGTCCGATTGAGACGCCGGAAGGTCCGAACATCGGTCTGATCGGCTCCCTGACTACCTACGGTATCGTAGATGAATACGGTTTCATCGAAACGCCGTACAGAGTAGTTGACAAGGAAACCGGCGTAGTTACGGAAGAAATCCGCTATATCACGGCAGACGAAGAAGAGCTTTTAATCATCGCACAGGCCAACGAGCCTCTTGATGAAGAAGGTCGCTTTGTCAATGCAAAGGTTGCTGCCAGAGGTGTCGGCGGTGAAATCGCCATGTTTGCAAGAGAAGTTGTAGACATGATGGACGTGTCCCCGAAACAGGTAGTATCCGTTGCCACAGCAATGATTCCGTTCCTGGAAAACGATGACGCTAACCGTGCCCTGATGGGTTCCAACATGCAGCGTCAGGCAGTGCCTCTTCTGGTAACAGAAGCGCCGTTTGTAGGAACAGGTATGGAATACAAGGCAGCAAGAGACTCCGGTGTTGTGATTCTGGCTAAGAATGCAGGTACTGTTGAGTTTGTTGACGCTGACAAAATCCGTATCAGAAGAGATGACAACAACGAATTAGATGAATATAAATTACTGAAGTTCAAGCGTTCCAATCAGGGAACCTGCATCAACCAGAGACCGATTGTATCTCACGGTGAGCACATCGAGGCCGGCGAAGTCATCGCTGACGGTCCTTCCACTGATCTGGGAGAAATCGCACTGGGCAAGAACCTGCTCATCGGCTTCATGACCTGGGAAGGCTACAACTACGAGGATGCTATCATTCTGAACGAAAGACTTCTGATGAATGACGTGCTGACTTCCCTGCATATCGTGGAATATGAAGCAGAAGCAAGAGATACCAAGCTGGGACCTGAAGAAATCACCAGAGACATTCCAAATGTCGGCGATGAAGCGCTGAAGGATCTGGACGAAGAAGGTATCATCAGAATCGGTGCTGAGGTTGACTCTACAGACATTCTGGTCGGCAAGGTAACGCCGAAGGGTGAAAACGACCTTTCCGCAGAAGAAAGACTGCTGCGCGCCATCTTCGGTGAAAAAGCCAGAGAAGTCAGAGATACTTCCCTGCGCGTACCTCACGGTGAAACCGGTATCGTAGTAGATGTAAAAATCTTTACAAGGGAAAACGGCGACGAGCTGCCGCCGGGTGTGAATAAACTGGTCAGATGTTATATCGCAACCAAGAGAAAAATCAACGTGGGCGATAAAATGGCAGGCCGTCACGGAAACAAGGGTGTAATTTCCCGTATTCTGCCGGAAGAAGATATGCCATTTAAGGAAGACGGCGAGCCGCTGCAGGTTATGCTGAACCCTCTGGGCGTACCTTCCCGTATGAACGTTGGTCAGGTACTGGAGGTGCATCTTGGTCTTGCTGCAAAGACCAAGGGCTGGTATATCGCGACACCGGTATTCGACGGCGCGACAGAAAAAGACATTCGTGAACTTTTAGTTGACTGCGGCTTCTCCGAAACAGGTAAACTGAGACTGAGAGATGGCAGAACCGGTGAATGGTTTGACAATCCTGTAACTGTAGGTTACATGTATATGCTCAAGCTCCACCATCTGGTAGACGATAAGATTCACGCAAGAAGTACCGGTCCGTACTCACTGGTAACGCAGCAGCCACTGGGTGGTAAAGCCCAGTTCGGCGGACAGCGTTTCGGAGAGATGGAAGTTTGGGCGCTGGAAGCATACGGCGCGGCGCACACACTGCAGGAAATTCTCACTGTAAAATCCGACGATATCGTAGGACGTGTACAGACTTACGAAGCAATCGTTAAGGGTGAAAATATCCCTGAACCGGGAATTCCTGAGTCCTTTAAGGTACTCATCAAAGAAATGCAGTCCCTGGCACTGGATGTAAGAGTGCTTACTGAGGACAACGAAGAAATTCAGATAAAGGAAGTATCCGAATACGATGATGTTTCCGGTATTGACGGCATTATGGACGTAGATACGGAGCTGGAAAGTGAAGAAAAATTGTTTGCAGAGGGATTCACAGAAGAGACCCCCGACGACGATATGACTGGCAACTTTGCAGATGATGAGTTATAAGAAAGGGGAGGAAATCTTTGACTGAGAATGTAAATAAGAACACAAACAATTTCGAACTGAATAATTTCGAATCTTTACAGATTAAACTGGCTTCCACAGAAAAGATTCTGGAATGGTCTCACGGCGAAGTAACAAAGCCGGAGACAATTAACTACAGAACATTGAAGCCGGAAAAAGACGGTCTGTTCTGCGAAAAGATTTTCGGACCTATGAAGGACTGGGAATGCCACTGCGGTAAGTACAAGAGAATCAGATATAAGGGTATCGTCTGCGACCGCTGCGGCGTAGAGGTAACCAAGGCAAAGGTAAGAAGAGAGAGAATGGGCCATATCAAACTGGCTGCTCCTGTTTCCCACATCTGGTATTTTAAGGGAATTCCATCCAGAATGGGACTTATCCTCGACATTACACCGAGAAACCTGGAAAAAGTTCTCTACTTTGCGGCGTATATCGTAACCGATCCTGGCGATACAGGTCTTGGCTATAAAGAAATTCTTACCGAAATGCAGTACAGAGAAGCCAAGGAAAAGTACGGAAACGACTTTAAGGCTGCTATGGGGGCAGAAGCAGTGAGAGAGCTGCTTTCCCAGATTGACCTTGAAGAACTGTCTGTATCTCTCAGAGAAAAGCTGAAAGATGCCAGCGGACAGAAGAAAATCAGAATCGTAAGACGTCTTGAAGTTGTAGAAGCGCTGAGAATCTCCGGAAATAAGCCGGAATGGATGATCCTGGAAGTGATTCCGGTAATTCCGCCTGATATCAGACCGATGGTACAGCTGGATGGCGGCAGATTCGCAACATCTGACTTAAACGATTTATATAGAAGAGTTATCAACAGAAACAATCGACTGAACCGTCTGCTGGAACTGGGCGCGCCTGACATTATCGTCAGAAATGAAAAGAGAATGCTGCAGGAAGCTGTAGACTCTCTCATCGACAACGGCAGAAGAGGAAGACCGGTAACCGGTCCTGGCTCAAGACCTTTGAAATCTTTGTCCGACATGCTGAAAGGTAAGCAGGGTCGTTTCAGACAGAATCTACTGGGTAAGCGTGTAGACTACTCCGGACGTTCTGTAATCGTAGTCGGACCTGAACTGAAATTCTATCAGTGCGGTCTGCCTAAGAAAATGGCGCTGGAACTGTTCAAGCCTTTCATCATGAAAGAACTGGTGGAACAGGGATACGCGCACAATATCAAGAACGCCAAGAGAATGGTAGAAAAAGTAAGACCGGAAGTATGGGATGTATTAGAAGGTGTCATTAAGGAACACCCTGTAATGCTCAACCGTGCGCCGACACTGCATAGACTGGGTATTCAGGCATTTGAGCCGGTACTGGTAGAAGGTAAAGCGATCAAGCTGCACCCGCTGGTATGTACGGCGTTCAATGCGGACTTTGACGGAGACCAGATGGCTGTACACGTACCTCTTTCCGTAGAGGCACAGGCAGAGGCCAGATTCCTGATGCTGTCCATCAACAACATTCTGGCGCCGAAGGACGGTTCTCCAATTACAACACCGACACAGGATATGATTCTGGGTGCGTACTATCTGACTTATCCGGGCACCTGCAAGAAAGTTGAAATCGTCGATGGAAAAGAAAAGGTTTCCTATGACAAGGATGAATTCAACGACAGAAAGGCTGCCGAGGCACACAAGGCCGCAGGCTTTGAGCGTGTACCGGAAAAGGGCGACGGCAAAGTATTTACTGACCTTGACGAAATGCTGATGGCATATCAGGACGAAGTTGTCGATATCCACGCGAAGGTAAAGGTTAGAATGTACCTTGACGAAAACGACAAGAGAGGACATCTGGTTGAATCTACTGTAGGAAGATTCATCTATAACCAGGAGATTCCACAGGATTTGGGTTTTGTTGACAGAAACGTTGACCCGTATTCCCTGGAAGTTGACTTCCTTTGCGATAAGAAAAAACTGGGTGCGATTATCGACAAGTGCTACAAGGCACACGGCAACACCGGAACAGTTATCATGCTTGACTATATCAAGGACATGGGATATCACTATTCCACAAAGGCTGCCGTTACCATCGGTATCGACGACATGAAGATTCCTGACAACAAGTGGGATATCGTAGCAGAGTCTCAGAAGGAAGTTGACAAATACGAAAAAGCGTTCAGAATGGGTCTGATTTCCAACTCTGAAAGATACGATAAAGTAATCGAAATCTGGAACAAGACTACCGACGATGTAGCAGATGCGCTGATGGAATCTCTGGATCCGCAGAACAACCTGAACATCATGGCGACATCCGGAGCCAGAGGTAGTAAGAACCAGATCAGACAGGTCGGCGGTATGCGTGGTCTGATGGCGAACGCAACCGGTAAGACTGTAGAAATTCCAATTAAAGCGAATTTCCGTGAAGGACTTTCCATCCTGGAATACTTCATTTCTTCCAACGGTGCACGTAAAGGTCTTGCCGATACAGCGCTCCGTACAGCCGACTCCGGTTACCTGACAAGAAGACTGGTAGACGTTTCTCATAACGTAATCGTTAGAGAATTTGACTGCGGCACCGATGAAGGTGTAGAAGTCAGAGCGTTCACTGACGGAAAAGAAGTCATTGAACCTTTGAACCAGCGTATCGCAGGAAGAACTGCACTTCTGGACATTGTAAATCCGCAGACCGGAGAAATCATTGTGGAACAGGGTGAGGAAATCAGTGACGAACAGGCAATGGATGTTGTCAACGCAGGCATTGAATCTGTTGCAATCCGCTCCGTTATGACCTGCCACTCCAGAACCGGTATCTGTGCAAAATGTTACGGAAGAAACCTGGCAACAGGTGAAGAAGTGAATATCGGTGAATCTGTTGGTATCACGGCGGCACAGTCCATCGGTGAACCGGGTACTCAGCTGACCATGAGAACATTCCATACAGGCGGTGTAGCAGGTTCCGATATTACCCACGGTCTTCCGAGAGTAGAGGAATTGTTCGAGGCAAGAAAGCCAAAAGGTCTTGCAGAAATCTGCGAGGCAAACGGCAGAGTCATCGACATTCAGCCTAGAACTGACAATAAGACAGAAGTTATCGTCAGAAGCGATGAAGGCGAAGACATGACTTACGTTGTGCCTTACGGCGCGAGACTTGCCGTTAAGAAGGACGATTATGTTCTTGCCGGCGGCAACATCACCAGCGGTCCTTTGAACCCGCACGATATTCTGAGACTCAACGGAGTAGAAGGTGTATACCAGTATCTGCTCAAAGAAGTACAGCGTGTATATAAGAACCAGGGTGTAGATATCAACGACAAGCACGTTGAAGTTATCGTAAGCCAGATGCTTTCCAAGTTCAAGATTGAAGATGCCGGCGATACGGATCTGCTTCCGGGCGGTCTGTACAGCAAGTTTGAAATCAAGGAAGCAAACGAAGCTGCCTTTGCGGCAGACGGTGAGCCTGCAAAAGCGAAACAGATGCTCCTGGGTATCACCAAGGCTTCCCTGGCGACTAACTCCTTCCTGTCCGCAGCATCCTTCCAGGAAACTACAAGAGTCCTGACCGATGCGGCAATCAAGGGCAAGAACGATAAGCTGATGGGTCTGAAGGAAAATGTTATCATCGGTAAGCTGATTCCTGCCGGAACCGGTATGAAGCGTTACAAGAACATTGAAGTGGATTACGGTGTAAACGAGGAATTCATGCGTGAATACGCGCGGATGCAGGAAGAGGCTTTGTCAGAAGCTGAAACTGATGCGGAAGCCATGGACGATGAAAGCGCAGATGATCTGAATCTGGTAGACATGGCTGAAGAAAATGCTATGGAACTGGATACAGCACTGGTGCTGGAACCGGAAGAATCCGAGCTGATTGAATTAGAATAAGAAACAGCAACTGAAATGCTGAAAATACTGAACCAGCCGCGCGGGCAGACCGCGCGGCTGATTTGTTTCGGGCGTGGAGGTGAGCTGGGCGGCGAATGAGGGGTGCTGTCGGATTGCGTGCTGGTGCAGGGGAGAGTGAATGTCGCAGAGAGGGCATGTGGGTGCTTAAGTGCGAATTAGTGTAAAAAATAACACTAATTTAGCAGATAAAAATGTAAAAAATACACTTTTCTTGACTTAAGGTGATTTGTGCGATATATTGAAGTGAATATAGAGATGACTTTTGACGGCATAGGTAGAAAGGAAGAATCATATGAGCCCGATTGAAACCAAAGATTTGATTATTCGCGACAGCGTTTTTGAGGATTTAAAGTATTTTGACCCATGGGAAAGACAGCCGCAGGTGACGGAGTTTTTCAGTATAGGCGACGGACAGACTTTGGAGGATGCAACTAAGGCGTATGTGAAATTCGACGAAGCGGACGATATGCGCCAGTATACCATTTGTCTAAAAGAAACTGGTGATCCAGTCGGCAGAATTATTCTGGGGGATATTATCGAAGGCTGGAAGTGTGAAATCTGGCGTATCTACATTGCAGATCCGGCGCTCCGTGGAAAAGGCTACGGAAGACAGGCAATGGAAGCGACTATGAAGCTGTGTTTTGAAGACTTTAAAATGGAACGAGTCTATCTGGATCATTACACGGGGAATCCGGCGGCGCACCTATATTTAAATCTTGGGTTTCAGTATGAGGGCGTGCTGCGAAAGAACTGCAAGAAAAATGGTGTGCTCTACGATGTGCATTTAATGTCCATGCTGGCAGAGGAATACTTTGAGAGGTATGGGGAATCAATATAAAAACAGATGGCGTTATAAAATAGGAAATCCATGCAATTGTGCGGGTCTGCACCAGAATAAAAATGCCAACACGCCGAAAAACATTGAAAAACGTTGAGATATAGGCGTTTTGGGCAAAGACAACTTTCGAGCTATTATTTGAAATTTTGTGCACTAGAGATTTGCGTGTATATGCAGGTTTCCTTGGCGAATTTGGCTATTATAAAATTGCAGGGGGTTGACTTTAGGGTGCATTTTTGTATAATTATAGTTATGAATGCACCCTATAAGAGGTATGGAAATGAACGATTATGAAAAAATTCAGGTGCTGCTTACACAGAAGGCAGAAAAATTGGCGAGAGTTAAATTGATTCCTTTTGACGGAAGCATCGAAGTAAAGGAAATTAATGGGGAAAAATACATTTATGCAAGAAAGAGAGTGGGCGGAAAAAACAAATCTACTTATCTCGATGTATATAGTGATACACAGTACGATTATCTGTCCCGTCAGGCACAGGAACTTAGGGCACTGAAAAGGGAACTGCGTCAAATTGACAGGGCACTCTCTGAACTTGGATATAGCGAAGAAGAGTTATCACCTCGAGTGATGCTGAATATAGATTTTGCGCGGGCAAATGTCAAGTCGCTGATATACGACCAGGCTGTTTTGGAAGGGATTTCTACTACATTTCCACAGACGGATGCTATTTTAGAGAATGGAATTGTCAATGGAGTGAGAGCCCAAGATGTACAGAAAATATTAAATCTTAAACATGCGTGGGAATTCATTCTGGATAAAGATGTTTTGCAATCCAAAACGGATTATTATTTGCTTGCGAGAATTGCGGGAATGGTAAATGAAGGTTTTTATTTTAATGGAGGAAGTGCCCGTAGTGTTCCGGTAACAATTGGAGGAACTACCTATGTACCGCCACTGCCCGTTGAGGCCGATGTTAAAGAGGATATTGCAGCGATTATGGATATGGAGATGGATTCCATAGATAAAGCGATAGAACTTTGCCTTTATTGCATGAAAACACAGATTTTTATTGATGGAAACAAGCGCGCATCGATTATTTTTGCGAACCATTATATGATACAGAACGGAGAAGGTCTTCTTGTTGTACCTGAATCGAAAGTAGAAGAGTTTAAAAGGTTGTTGGTTTCTTATTATGAGGGAATGCGCGAAGATGAACTAAAACAATTTTTTAAAGAACAGTGCTGGAGACAGTTTTAGACAGATAGTGGAAAACAAGCTGAGCATAAGCAAAACAAACAGCCGCCTTTACAAAAAGGGCGGCTGTTTTTATAAACAGAATCTTTTAGAAGTCGAGTACTGTTCCGACATCCTGCGCAAGGGCTTTTTCGTAGGCTTCGTGGGCGACCATCAGGTCCTGAATGCCCATGCCCACGGAAGAGGCAAGGATGATTTCGTCGTCATTCTCACGGCCGGTTTCTTTGCCGATAATGATATTTCCGATTTCTGCGGAAACGTCGCTGAGCTCAAGGCCGTCATAGGCAGCGCCGGTGGCTTCGCAGTGATGCTTTGCGTCATCGTTGATTCTTTCGACGAGACACTCTTTGAAGTCGCCGATGTATTTATCGAATTTCTTTACGAAGGTACCGCCGTAAGTTTCCGCTACATCAAGGACAGTGGCTCCTTTTGCAAATTTGATGTCTGCAAGGAGCGGTCTTTCACCGCCTGCAGTTATGCTTGTATGTTTCGGCAGAGCGATGCTGATTGTGCTGCAGGATGGAAATATCTTAGATACTATTGTTTACGCAACTTCTATTCCGCTGAGTCACCTGCCGAAGGTCGTTGCGGCTTGGGGCATGTACTTGTCGCAGGGTATCGTAAACTTTATCATTCCGTCTTCATCGGGACAGGCTGTTGTAGTCATGCCGATTATGTCGGCTCTTGCCGATGTGCTTGGCATTTCCAGACAGACAGCAGTTCTCGCCTTTGAATGCGGAGATGGATTCTGGAACATGATTACGCCGGTACACCCGATTCTGATGGCGTCCTTGGGACTGGCGGGCGTATCCTTTAAAAAATGGTTTGAATTCGCGCTGCCTCTTGTGCTGATGTGGTCTGTTTGGGTTTGCATCGTTCTGACGATAGCGGTGCTGACGGGATATGGACCGTTCTAAATCGTAAAATACTGGCTGCCTGCATGAGCGGAAAATCACCGCCTGTGCAGGCAGTTTTCATTCATTTCGCTCCTTTTATTGTATATGTCCTGAAAAAATGATATAATTTTTGCAAATCGGCGGAAGGAAGGTGCGGGCTATGATTGACTTAAAGTGTATCAGAGAGTTTATTGCGGAAACGACCAATGTGGTTGCGATGGCCACTGACCTGGAGGTTATCATTTGCGACAGAGACGGGAATGTGCTGGGAGACAGCAATCTGGAACAGGTAGAGAATAAAAGCGTTCTGTCGGAGCATTCTATTGTGAGAAAGTGCGTGGCGGAAAGACGACCGATTTTTTTGCGGGATAATAAATCGGAAAATCCTGCCTGCGCAAAGTGCGAAAATCAGTGCAATATCAATTCCATTCTGGCATTTCCGATGATTTATGGGGATGAAATCATCGGCGGAATCGGTCTGTTTTCTTTTGATGCGTTCGGGAAAGAACTGCTCCACAAGAAATACGATCAGCTGACGAAGTTTATCGAGCATCTGTCCAACATGCTGGCGGCAAAAGTCGGGGAAACTTTTGCAAAGCGTGAACTGCAGACGGTCAATGAAAGAACCCGTCTGACGGTGGAATCGCTGGACGAAGCAGTGCTCAATATCGCCTATGACGGCACTGTAATCTATAAGAATGCCATGTTTCGGACTTTGTTTTGCGCGCGCAGTACCGTCAATACTTTGGAGGATTTATACACGGTTATCTCTGACAGCAAGCTGAAGCCATTTATAAAGGAGTGTCTGGCGAAGAAGACTGCGGATAAAATTGTAATTACTTATAAAAAGGTGAACTATGTGCTGCAGTTTAAACCGGTCATGGTGGAGCAGGAATACGCAGGCGGCGTGCTGCTGTTTAAAAACAGTTCGGATATTTACAAATACGTTAAGACCCTGAAAGATAATGACTACAGCGAGGAGTTCAGCGATATTCTGGGAGAAAGCAGCGCAATTATGAAAGCGAAAAAATCGGCGGTGCACTTTGCAAAAGGTCCGTCTAACATTATGATTACGGGCAAAAGCGGCACAGGAAAGGAACTCTTTGCCAGAGCGATTCACAATTCCAGCATGAATGCCAAGGGACCTTTTGTCGCAATCAACTGCGCGGCGATTCCGGAGAATTTGCTGGAAAGTGAACTTTTCGGCCACAAAGAAGGGGCCTTTACGGGTTCTATGAAAGGCGGTCAGGTGGGTAAATTCGAGCTGGCAAACAAAGGAACTTTGTTCCTGGATGAAATCGGGGAAATGCCGCTGCACCTGCAGCCCAAGCTCCTTCGGGCAATTCAGGAAAAGCGGATACAGCCGGTAGGCGCAAGCGAATACCGGGAGGTAGATATCCGCATTATTTCCGCGACAAACAGAGATTTGGAATCGATGATAAAAGACGGCAGTTTTCGCGAGGATCTGTACTACCGTCTCAGTGTTATTCCGCTGTACATCCCGGAATTGAAGGAAAGACCTTCGGACATTCCTCTGCTGCTGACCTCTTTTTTGGAAAAATACAATTTTCTGTTGGGGAAAGAAATCAAAGGATGGGACAGCAGCGCGAAAGAAATTTTGTGCAGCTATCCGTGGCCCGGCAATATCCGGGAACTGCAGAACGCAGTGGAATATGCGGTCAACGACTGCAGCGAATCGGTCATTAAGGTGGAAAATCTGCCGCAGAAAATCGCAAATTACGCAGGCAGAGGTGGTCACGTACAGTTGAGACCTCTGAAGGATATTGAGGCGTATTATATCGAGCAGGCTTTCAGCATTTACGGGAACTCGGCAGAAGGCAAAGAAAAGGCTGCAGAAGTGCTGGGACTCAGCCGTTCGACGTATTACAGACGTCTGGCGGAGCTGGGACTGAAATAGAAAAACATATAAAATACCCCCTTTTGTCAGTCATATGAAACAGCTAACAGAAGGGGTGTTCTTTAGGTTTGCAGAATTTTAAATATATGATTTTTCTTCAGATGATTAATTTCATCTCGCGTTGGTGCAGTAAGGGCGGCAGCTTCCTTGAAATCAGACAGAGGACGTTCTGTTGCAATGCATTTACTTACAAATGGCTCATAGCGACCGAAGGAAAGACTGAAGAACAGTCCTATAATGGTTGAGGATGTACCCAAAGTGCTGGTAAGATCAAGAACGATTAGGTCGTTCTGATTGGTCGCATTGGTAAGAAAAATCCTTTGGGAGGAGTCAAAATTCTGTACGGTGCCGGTATAGTAATAGGCGCATTTTGCAAAATCGGTAAGGTCAGATACACGTCCGTAAAAGACAGCTCTTTCTTGATTTATAGTAAGGATATTAACCTCTTTGCTTTTCTTTTGAACAAAGGACGGAACATATACGTAGTAGATTTTCTGCGCCTGAGAGGAATCGCAGATATCCTGCGCAAAATAATCTGCTGAAGATAAATAGTCCATGTCAAGAAGCTGTGAAACCGAGATTTCAAGATTTCGGGCAATGACGATGAGTGTTTCCACATCAATTGATACTTCGCCCCTTTCGTATTTAGACAGGGAAGATTTACTTTTGTTAATCAGCAGAGCAAATTCTGCCAGGCTGTAGTGTTTTTGCTTTCGATAGTACCGAATACGTTGTCCGATGACATTGCGTATCATTTCCTCCATGCTGCACCTCCGCAAAGGGTTTCATATAATTGCTTTTTTCTCTGAAATAAAGTGAAACTCGTAAAGTTTTTTATTAGTATAGCATATTTTATGTAAAAAATCCAATGTCGTTGGAAAAAAGTGCGGAAAATGACCGTAAAATGAAAATACTGTTTTTTGAAAAGGAAAAAGAAGTTCTTTATAATGATAGAAAATTTATTATAAGGAGTGATTATCTTGAAAGATCGAAGAAAGTATTTCATCGTGTTCTTACTGACCCTGTCTACTTTGTGCTATAATTTGCCTTATTTAAGCTCATCTTTTTATACGCAATTTTTGGAGGCATTTCATTTGTCTAACCAGCAGGCGGGAATGCTGCTGACGATGTTTTCTTTTACGGCAACGCCGGGATATCTGCTGGGAGGAATTCTTGCAGATAAATTTTCGCCTAAAAAGCTGGTTGTAATTTCACAGCTTTTGACCGCGGGACTGGGAGTTCTTATGACCTTTGCACCGAACTACACGGTGTTAATTGGATGTTACCTTGGGTTTGGCGTATCGACAACCTTTATCCACTGGTCGGCATATTTGAAGCTGGTTCGCGCGCAGGCTGATGAAAACGCAGAAGGAAAAATGTTTGGATTCTTTGAAATGTGCGCAGCGATTGTGGGAGCAATTATGAGCTATGGTGTTTTGGCGGCGCTGTCACAGTTTGCGGAAACACTGGGATTCAGGTATGTAACCACAATTTTCGCGGTTGTAATTGCCATAGTGGCTGTTTTAATCATGGTGCTTGTGAAGGATGTAAAGGGTTTAGAATCTAATGATAACTTTAAATTCTCTATGCTTGGAAAAGCACTGGCGCATCCGGTGACGTGGCTCAATGGATTTATTGTTATGGGACTATTTATTGTGATTTCAGGTGCAACGTATCTGAATCCATTTTTATCAGGTTTGTTCGGCGTGTCTGTAACATTTAGTACCGCCTTTGCAATAGCAAATCGTTCGGTGGTAAGAATATTTCTTTCGCCGCTGGGCGGACTTCTGCTTGATAAGTGCCGCACTCCAAAGTTTTTGATTCTGGTTTGCATAGCGATAGGCATTACCATTGTTGGTTTACTGCTTATCCCGCATCAGCAGTCAAGCAGAACGATTGCAGTGATTTTAAGTATCGTGTTGATTAGTGTAATCGCATTAAGCCGCTCCGGTTTATACACCCCGATTCCTGAAGCAAAGGTGCCTTTTGAGATTACCGGAACCTCTATGGGAATCGCTTCCGCGGTAGGATATTCTACAGATTTGTGGCTATATAATTTATGCGGGAAATGGCTGGATGCAAAAGGTGCGGCAGGATATAACAATATCTTTATACTGCTGCTTGCAGGTCTTGCAATTGTGGTGATTTGCGCAGTGCTGCTGCATGTTTATGAGAAGAAAAACCACTGTTTTGAGTCAGAACAGAGCGCTATGTAGGATTTTGGAGGAATTACGATATGAAGACATTGATTTTAAAGAATTGCAGACTGATTTCCTATCTGACAGAAGAATATGAGGTAAAAGAAAATCAGCTGGCTGACATTGTAATTGAAAATAAGCGAATCAAGGAGATTCTTCCGGCGGGCACTGCCTTTGAGGGAGATATTGACATACTGGATGTCGAAGGAAACACCCTCATGCCGGGCATGCTGGATTTACATATGCACTTTGATTTCACAACGATGGATGTTCTGCAGATCAAATATCGCAATGCCGTGAAGGAATTGGTGGAGGGTATTGAGTATGGCTTTGACTACCTTCGCAGCGGTTTTACCACGGTCAGAGACTGCGGCTCAGCATTTAATCTGGGTGTAACGCTGCGTGATATGTATGCCAAAGGTACAATCATGGGACCCCGGGTTATTGCTTCCGGCCACTGCAATACACCGACAGCACCGGGCAATGCGGAATTCGGACCGCTCTATAAAGTCTTTGATAATGCAGCTGAGGCTCGAAAGATTGTACGGGAAGATATCGAACTGGGCTGTGATTTTGTCAAATACATGGCAACGGGCGCAGTGATGAATATTGGAGGAGACCCCGGCGCGATGATTTGTTCTTTTGAAGAGCTGAAGGCACTTTCTGATGCTGCTAAAGAGATGGGGACTTATGTGGCGGCGCATTGTCACGGTAAAAAAGGTATTCTTGCATGTGCAGAAGCGGAGATTGGAAGTATCGAGCATGCTTCTTACATTGATGATGCGTGCATCGAGACGCTGCTGTCACATGGCAATCAGACCTTTATTGTTCCAACTGTGGAAATTGCTTATTCAATGCGCGAAGATCTGACTGGAAATACGCCGAAGTTTATGCACGAGCGTTCTATAGAGATTATGGAACACATTTCAGAGTATATGCCAAAGGCTTACCGTGCAGGCATCAGGCTTGGCTGGGGAACCGATGCGGACAGAGTAACTTTTAATGCATTTCCCGGTTTGGAATTTATAGCGAGAAAAGACGCTGGATTTTCTAACGAAGAGCTGCTGAAAATGGCAACAATAGACAGTGCGGCGCTGATTGGAATGAAGGACAGTATTGGTACTGTAAAGGTGGGCAAGCTAGCCGATTTAATCGTGATTGAAGGCACACCGGACGAAAATATTGAAGTTATGAAGCGGCTGCCGAAATACGTATTGAAAGAAGGCAAATTATTTGTCGAGTAAAGAAGGCTGAGAAACTGTAATGAAAACGATAGATTACATTTTTATGGCTCTGCTAATAGCAGTGGTTTTGATTGCGGGGCATGTTTCGAATCGCAGACTTTCGGATTCTGATGATTTTCTGACGATGAATAAAGGACTGAATAAGCTGCAGGCAGGCTTGTCCATGGCAGCGACGGATTTTGGCGGCAGCGGTCTTGTCGGAGCAGTGGGCTATTGCTATTTGATGGGGATGGGCGGCATGTGGTGGAATCTTGCCGCCGCTCCAGGATTTTTGCTGGTAGGATTTGTACTGGCGAAAAGACTCAATGGATTGGATGGGCTTACGGTGCCGGACTATCTGGGAAAGCGATACGGAATCAGTATGAAGTACATCACCAGCGCAATGCATATCTGTGCGTCTATTGCCGCGTTGTCGACCCAGTTTACTGTTTCGTCGGTTATGCTTAATACGTTGACGGGTTTAGATGTGCGGATCACATTGGTAATTGGGATGCTTATTACGCTGTTTTTGACCAGCGGAGGACTACGGACAGTTGTGAATACTGATGTCTTGCTGTTTTTTATTATGGCAGCTGCGGTATTTACAGCGGTACCTGTAACCATCAGCGCGGGCGGAGGCATTGGAGAAATAACAGAAAGTCTGCCGAAAGGTTTTATGTCTATCGGCAGTATAGGTGTATGGACGCCGCTGTCCTGGGGGATTCTCTTTGGCATTTCTTATGCGACCAATCAAAACTATGTACAGAGAATTGTATCTGCCAAGGATGGCGGTACTGCAAAGTTCGGCATGCTGTTTACTGCCGGATTTTATGTCGCGGTTTCAACAGCAACAGGCCTGATTGGCGTAAGCGCGGCAGTAATTCTTCCGGAGATTGAAGATTCCAACCTGGTGTTTTCGACACTTCTTGTTAAAGTGCTGCCTGCAGGTTTTGCAGGGCTTGCTGTCGCAGGTGTCTTTGCGGCGACAATTTCGACCAGTACTTCGATATTGCATGCGGTAACAGTGCTGAGTGTAAATGATATTCTCGCGCCGGCATTTCAAAAAAACGGCAGGGTTAGTGATATTAAGTTATCTAGGATAACGACAATTGTTATAGCCCTGGCGAGCCTGGCGATTTCTCTGGCCTTTGATAATATTATTACTGTATTGTACACGTCCGGTTTATTCTATAGTTCAGCGGTCTTTCTTCCGATGATTTTTGGACTGTACACGAACTGGGCAACTGGGAGAGGGGCAGTCGCCAGCGTAGTCGGTTCTGTAGTCTGCGGACTTATGTGGGAGTTTTTTGTTCTGGGGAAAGTATCGATTGTCGGAGAATTCCCATCGGTTTTAGTTAGTTTAGCTGTCAGCGGCATACTGTTATATGGAATCTCCAGGTTGTCCGAAAATGAGAAAACGCAGAGATAACAGATTTTAAGAGGTCTGTAGAATTTTATGGGGTGATGATAATCAGGTTAAATTGCCATTAGAAAGTCTAAAATCTTAATTCAGTCAGTCCGATTGCAGTCCCTGTATGAATCTTTTTTCTTGCATTTCTGCTCGGATTGTATATAATAATATGTGAAAATTGAAAAGGCTTGCCAGTACCCGAAAGGGTTTAAAGGAAAACAGGTGCAATTCCTGTACGCCGCCAACGCTGTAACAGAGGAGTCTTCTTCATGATGTCACTGGGAAACCGGGAAGGCGAAGAATGATGATGATACTGGAGTCAGAACACCAGCTGGTGAGCAGCCAAAACGCATTGGAGAGATATGATGCGAAAGTATCTCTGCCGGATGCGTTATTTTTTTGTATGGAGGGCACTAATGAAAAAACTATTTAAACTGGAAGAAAATCACACTACCGTCAGGCAGGAAATCAGAGCCGGTCTGACAACCTTTTTTGCTATGGCCTATATCATTTTTCTGAACCCGGTATTTCTGTCATCTACAGGTATGAATTCCGGCGGTGTCATGGTAGCGACATGTCTTTCGGCCGCGGCAGGCACCCTGCTGTGTGCTTTTTTGAGCAATAAACCTTTTGCTATGGCGCCGGGCATGGGGATGAACGCCTTTTTTGCGTATACCTTATGCGGAATTTACGGATATTCATGGCAGCAGGCGCTGGCGCTTACCTTTATTTCCGGAATCTTATTTTTCCTGATTGCCATCTCGCCTTTGAGGGACAAGATTATCAATGCAGTACCTGCAAACCTGAAATATGCCATAAGCGCGGGCGTGGGTCTGTTTATCGCACTGATCGGACTTCTGGATACAGGGATTGTATCGTTAGAAAGCGGGATGCCTGCTCTGGGAGATCTCAGTTCCCCGACCGTTCTGATTGCACTAGCTGGACTGGCTATAACAGCTGTTCTGGTTGTATTGAATATAAACGGAAGTCTGATTATCGGTATGATTATAACGATCGTTCTCAGCCTTGTGGCAGGGCAGACAACGATGCCCGATCACTTTGCAGAGTTTCCGGGAGCCGTAGCCGATGTAGCATTTAAACTTGATTTTTCCGGACTGATTTCGGGGAAAGCGGGATTATCCGGCATTCTGTCACTCATCGCGCTTATTATATCATTGACCATGGTCGATATGTTTGATACTCTTGGATTTTTAATCGGCACCAGTTCCAGGGCGGGAATGACCGATGAAAAGGGAAATATGCCGGGAAGCGGACCGATTCTGATTGCCGATGCGGCAGGCTCTGTGATGGGCGCATTATTTGGAACCTCTACTGTTACATGCTATGCGGAATCGGTTTCCGGTATCGCAGCAGGTGGAAAAACTGGGCTGACTGCCGTAACAACTGCCTTGTGTTTCCTGCTGGCTGTCGTGTTCTCGCCGCTTACTGGGGTGATGACAAGCGCTGTGACTGCGCCGGCCCTGATTATTGTGGGCATGTATCTGCTGATGGAAGTAAAAAAAGTTGACTTCAGCCGTCTGGATGATGCGATTCCTGCATTTATCACCATAGTGGCGATGCCGATGACATATTCAATTACGACAGGTATTGCAGCAGGATTTATTTTTCATCTAATCTGCAAAATTGCCGCAGGCAGGAGAAATGAATTGAATCTGCCCGTTGTGGCGCTGGCTGTCGTATTTCTTCTTTATTTCTGCCTGTAGAATGCGGTACGCACGATGTCCGCGGGTTAGTTTATGAAAGGGAAATTGGGAGTAATGAGTTGCGTCAGCAAATTTTTAAGGCTGGCTAAATTTAGCTAAATTTACAGCAAAATCAGGAATAATTTCCTTGCACTTGAGAAAGATATGTGATAAAATATTAGAGCGTTTCAAGTGAAATTGGCCCTAGAAGTAGATTTAGGGTCAGTTTGGCTGTGAAAATAAAGTTTAAAAAGAAAGGAGAAACTAATGCCTACTATTAACCAATTAGTACGTCAGGGCAGAACCAGTTCTGTAAAGAAGTCAACCGCTCCTGCTCTCGGTAAGGGTATGAACTCTTTAAGAAGAGTAGCAACTAACACCAACTCACCACAGAAGAGAGGCGTGTGCACTTCTGTTAAGACTGTAACCCCTAAGAAGCCGAATTCCGCTCTTAGAAAGATTGCAAGAGTACGTCTGTCCAACGGTATCGAAGTAACCGCTTATATTCCTGGTATCGGTCATAACCTGCAGGAACACAGCGTAGTACTGATTAGAGGCGGAAGAGTTAAGGACCTCCCAGGTGTGCGTTATCACATCATCAGAGGTACACTGGACACTGCCGGCGTAAACAACAGAAATCAGGCTCGTTCCAAGTACGGTGCTAAGAGACCTAAGAAGAAATAGTTTTATTTCTTCAACAGTAAAGAATGAATCGGGAATAGAAAGAGCCCTTGATATATATAATAATGTTGCGCTTATCTGCGCATAACTATATACATTAAGTGCGCTCGCGGCTCCTTTGAAGGAAGTCGAGTACCCCCGTAAGACTGGGCGTCTATTTAATTGCAGGACGACCCCAGAGTAATCCTGCGCCTTACGGCGTATGGGTGAAGAGAATGTGCAATTAGAAAATCAGTTAAAACAATTGTGCAGGTAATTTTGAGAATTGCAGAAAATGCGGACATTGGTCGTGCAGTTCACGGAATGTAGATAGAGGGAGCTTGTTATATGATTTATAATTCAGCTCGCGCAGATAATTCCGCGAAGTGCAAGGCGTGTGAATGAGTGAGGAGGGCGCGTACTTGAGTACGTAACCGACGAGCAAATGAGTAACAACGCAGCAATTCACGGAATTATCAAGCGAGGAGGGAAGAGAAGTGCCAAGAAAAGGTAACACACCAAAACGTGAAGTACTTCCAGATCCAGTATACGGCAGTGTTGTTGTAGCAAAGCTAATCAACAGCATCATGCTTGACGGAAAGAAAGGTACTGCCCAGACGATTGTATATTCCGCTTTCGATAAGATTAAGGAAACAACCGGGGAAGAACCTTTGGAAGTATTCGAAAAGGCAATGAACAACATCATGCCTGTTTTAGAAGTAAAAGCAAGAAGAATCGGTGGTGCAAACTATCAGGTTCCTATTGAAGTAAGACCGGAAAGAAGACAGACTTTAGGTCTGAGATGGCTGACTAAGTACACCAGACTCAGAGGCGAAAAGACTATGTCTGAAAGACTGGCAACAGAATGAATGGATGCAGCAAATAACCCGGGCGCATCTGTAAAGAAGAAAGAAGATACACCCAAGATGGCAGAAGCTAACAAGGCATTTGCACACTTCAGATGGTAATTTGACTTTCTTCGATTTCGTAGAAAAATGGAGGAAATGTAATGGCTGGTAGACAGTTTTCACTTGAGAAAACAAGAAACATTGGTATTATGGCGCACATCGACGCCGGAAAGACCACTACCACGGAGCGTATCCTTTTCTATACAGGAAGAACTCATAAAATCGGCGAAACCCACGATGGTGCCGCTACAATGGACTGGATGGAACAGGAACAGGAGCGTGGTATTACAATTACCTCTGCAGCAACTACAGCACAGTGGAAGAATCATAGAATCAACATCATCGATACACCGGGTCACGTTGACTTTACAGTAGAAGTAGAACGTTCCCTGAGAGTACTGGATGGAGCAGTAACTGTACTTTGTGCAAAGGGCGGTGTAGAGCCGCAGTCTGAAACCGTTTGGAGACAGGCTGAAAAGTACGGTGTTCCTAGAATGATTTTTGTAAATAAAATGGATATTTTAGGAGCAAACTACTTCAGAGTAGTTGACATGGTTAAGGACAGACTGAAAGCAAATGCAGTTCCTGTTCAGCTTCCTATCGGTGCGGAAGATAGTTTCATCGGAATTATCGACCTGGTAGAAATGAAAGCAGAGATTTACAAAGATGAACTGGGACAGGAATTTGAAATCACTGAAATTCCTGACGATATGAAAGAACTCGCTAATGAATGGAGAGAAAAATTAGTTGAATCCGTTGCAGAATGTGACGAAGAACTGATGATGAAATTCTTAGAGGGTGAAGAACTGACCGTAAAAGAAATGAAAGATACCATCAGAAAGCAGACAATTGCCTGCGAAATGGTTCCTATGCTTTGCGGTAGCGCATATAGAAATAAGGGTGTTCAGATGATGCTGGACGCAGTAGTTGACTATATGCCATCCCCAGTTGATATTCCGCCTATCAAAGGTGTAAATCCGGATACTGGAGAAGAAGATGTAAGACATGCTGACGATAACGAACCGTTTTCAGCCCTTGCATTTAAGATTATGGCTGACCCGTTTGTTGGTAAGCTGGCATTCTTCCGTGTTTATTCCGGTACACTGGATTCTGGTTCCTATATCTATAACTCTACAAAGGGTAAGAAAGGCAGAATCGGAAGAATCCTGCAGATGCACGCAAACAAGAGAGAAGAAATCGACAAGGTTTACTCCGGAGATATTGCTGCTGCAGTAGGTCTGAAAGACACTACAACTGGTGATACACTTTGCGATGAAAAGCATGAGATTATTCTGGAATCCATGGAATTCCCGGATCCAGTAATCGAAATCGCAATTGAGCCTAAGACCAAGGCAGGTCAGGAAAAGATGGGTATTGCACTGGCTAAGCTGGCAGAAGAAGACCCGACTTTCAAGACTTATACAAACGAAGATACTGGACAGACCATCATCGCCGGCATGGGAGAACTTCACCTGGAAATCATCGTAGACAGACTGCTGCGTGAATTCAAGGTAGAAGCAAATGTAGGTAAGCCTCAGGTATCCTACAAAGAAACAATTTCTTCCAATGCTGATGTTGACCACAAGTATGCGAAACAGTCCGGTGGTCACGGTCAGTACGGTCACGTTAAAATCAGAGTTTACCCGAGAGAACCGGGTGCAGGCTTTGAATTTGTCAACAATATCGTCGGTGGTGCAAGTCCTAAGGAATACATCCCTAAGATTGAAGACGGTATTAAGGAAGCAATGGAAAATGGTCCTATTGCCGGATATCAGGTAGTAGACGTTGGTGTAGAACTGTATGACGGTTCCTATCACGAAGTCGACTCCTCTGAAATGGCATTTAAGGTTGCCGCTTCCATGGCATTCAGAGAAGCTGCTAAGAAGGCAAAACCAGTTCTGCTGGAACCAATCTTCAAAGTTGAAGTTACAGTTCCTGAAGAATACATGGGTGATGTAATCGGCGATATCTCCTCCAGAAGAGGCAGAATCGAAGGTTCCGACATGAACAACGGCGTTGTTGCAGTAAGAGGTATGGTACCTCTGTCCGAAATGTTCGGTTATGCAACAGACCTGCGTTCCAAGACCCAGGGTCGTGGTGTATATGTAATGCAGATGGACCACTTCGAAAAATTGCCTGACAACTTAGTTGAAAAAATTGGCAATAAATAAGAATAAAAATTAACCTTTAGCGGTCTGTCCTTTCGGACTAGCGACTGGGGCAGACCTATAATCAGGAGGAAAACAAAAATGGCAAAAGCAAAATTTGAGAGAACCAAACCGCATATCAATATCGGTACAATCGGTCACGTAGACCACGGTAAGACAACTCTGACAGCAGCAATCACAACAACACTGTATCAGAGATATCAGCTG
>JALEOD010000061.1 GCA_022767345.1 Emergencia sp. | reverse complement strand
ATATCAGAGTAAAAAAGCATATGAGATGCTTGTAGAAAATCTATTGAAAAATTTCTCGGAAAACTTTTAAAAAAGGGCTTGACAAAATAAATTTAGCAAAAAAACGTACAATGTACCTGACGGGACGGTAAAAAGGTGATAATATGGTAGCGTGCTTTCCTGGCACATGTTTCATGCTCCCTTTTGCCACTGTCTCACAGGTGAAAGGGAGTTTTTAATAGAAGATGATAATAGTCACTGCACAATCTTAATAGATGAGGTGTTCAAAGCTCTTGATAATCTTGTAGCAAGTGGGCGATACCAGGAATGAAATACACAAAAGAAGCAAGTGCACATGTAATGCTTCCTTTCTTCAAAAGGCGGGGGATATCCGTCCCCGCCCTCCTTTCCACGAAATGGAGAAACAGGAATTTGAAATAAATGTACGAAAGAGTTGACTTTTTGTACGTTTATAATATAATAAATGTACAGAAAGGAGGCTGGCATATGTCAATCACAACTACGGAGTTCAGGGATAATTTAGGAAAATATATAACAATATCACAGACGGAAGATGTGTACATTACTAGAAATGGGAAAGTCGTAGCAAAGCTCACAAGCCCATATAAAACAAAAATGGATATTGTCGACTCTTTGGTCGGTATTCTGCCGGCAGATATCACTTTGGAAGAGGCAAGAGAAGAAAGGCTGAAAAAGTATTATGATTAAAGTGGTTATTGATACGTGCGTGGTATTGGATGTACTACAGAAGAGGGAACCCTTTTTCCACGATGCCGTCAAAATTTTCTATGCTGCGGCGTCGGATCAAATCGAAGGCATCCTGACAGCAAAGTCTATAACGGATTTGTTTTATATACATCATCGTTTCACGCATGATAATAAAGCGACGAGGGAGATTTTGCGCAAGCTGACGGAGCTTTTTACCATAGCAGATACAGCAGCTTCTGATTGTCATGAGGCGCTGATAAAGGATTATGGTGATTTTGAGGATGCTGTAATGATGGAAACTGCGGAACGTATCAAAGCTGATTGCATAGTGACACGAAATACAAAAGATTATATAGAGTCCAAGGTGACTGTGCTTGATCCAAAATCATTTGTAGCCACCTTGCTGACAGACTGTTAAAAAGTAAAGGAGGAAACGGAAATGAAGAAGATTATAACCCTACTCATTACTTTGACAATGGTGCTGACTATGGCGGTTCCAGTGTTTGCAGATGACACAGCTACAGATACCGACGTAGATACACCGATCGCACCGGCGCAGCTGACCAAGGCACAGGTCAAAGCGCTTAAGCCAGGCGGCGTGAAAGCTGCAAGCTATAGCTATACCAAAATCAAGGTGACTTGGAATAAGATTGAGGGCGTTGATGGATATAAGGTGTATAGAGCCACTTCCAAGGGCGGCAAGTACACCGTTTCCAAGACCACGACCAGCGCCAATACGACCAGCTACATCAACACCGGCAGAACCACCGGCAAGACCTACTACTACAAGGTCAGAGGATATAAGAAGATTGGAAAAACCACATACTATACTAAGTATTCTCCTGTCACCAGCACTTACGCTAGACCAAATAAAGCAGTGATTACAAAAGTGACTCTTGGTGGTAGTGATAAGGAGGGTCCATACGACAGAACACCGAAGACTTGCTGGAACGCAGTAAGCGGCGCAACAGGGTATGAGATATATAGAACCTTAGTTGGTAAGAACAAGTGGAGCAAGGTTTACACAACTACAAAGACTTACTACACTGATAAGACAAAGTCTTTTCGCACGTATTACAATTACGAATATAAAGTTCGCGCCTATAAAATTGTATCCGGGAAAAAAGTGTATGGGCTGTTCTCTTCGCCGAAGGAATTTGAACCTGAATGGACGATGGAAGAGCTGATGCCGGAATTGATCGCTTACGGCGAAAGCATTAAAGGCAAAAAATTGCAGTACAATCCGGCAACGGATGAATTGGAACCATATACGGGTTCTGAAGGAAGCACATACACTTTTGATCATTGCATTGGATTTATAGAAGATAAGAGCACAGAAACTGGTTACAAACCAGTCGACTGGAATGATAAAGAGGCAATGGAAAATCCGACATTTGAGGCGGAAACACCAGAAAGCAGCTCTTGGTCTGCAATTTGGCCAGTTTACATTTCGCCTTATGAATCGCGACAAATTGTTTTGAAAGAATTAAAGAGCGCGATTAAGGCGGAAATTGAATCTGAGATGGAAGCCAACCCTTTAATCTGGGAGCCTGCAGACGAGTATTCAGAAGCTGGTTGGACTGGAACAGATGTTTTTACGTTATATTATAGAAAAGCCAACGGTGGATTGGAGAACAGAAAAGGTTATCACTTCTACCTCATATACTAACTGAATATTGTTTGTAAAAGGGCAGCTGTAAGGCTGCTCTTTTCATATATGAAAAACCAACAGCGTATCGCATGATGCGCTGTTTTTATATATAGATAAATTCAAGAATATATAAAGGAGGAACAAGATGTTAGAAAACAAGAAACACCCGATTCTGCGAAAAGCGTTTGTGCTTATGATGGCAGTTGTTATGCTGGCAGCATATATGCCGCAACAGGCATGTCAGACTTATGCAGCAACGAAAGCCTCTGTGTATGATGGCAGAACGCTAAAGGGATCTGATGGAAAGTCATACTATCCCAATAACAAAGGTGGGGGTTACTACTATGCGAAGTTCTCCAATGCAAAAGGGGACGGATTTGTTTACCGCCTTGCAAGGGCGACTTCAGCGAAGAAAACTATCGTTGTGGACAGCGGGAAAAGCACATACGCTGGATATTGTCTGGAACACGGCGCTTGGCTTAATGCTGGAGCGACCGGATACAGTGCAGAAAAACAGGAAGAACTGGAAAAACTGAGATGGATGAAACCATATAGTAATAGTACACTGCAAGGTATACGTCTTGCGCTGCTGTTTGGCAAACAGCCGGGGCATACCCAAAAGGATGTCCCTGTAGAGGGCTGCAATCTGGATGACTGGTACTGGGCAACGCAGAATATCATCTGGGAATTTCAGCAGGGACTTCGGACTTCTGTCACCAGCGGACTCAAGTCAAGAACCGGTAAATATGCCATGGATGCGAACTGGTTCCGGGATACGGTGAAAGGAAGACCTGCGGAAAAAATATATAATTGGATGCTGAGTCAAATGAAGAAGTATGTGAATGTTCCAAGCTGGACTGCTAAAGAAGAAAAGCTCATAGGTGCTCATCATACAATTAAACTAAAAGAACAGGCAGACGGCATATGGACAGCAACGGTTAAAGACTCAAAAAAAGTAGATCAGGACATCAAATCCACCAATAAACACATCAAAATCAAGAGAAACGGTAATGAATACACCATTACCTGTGATGTAGATCCGAAAACAATCACAAAGCCGATTCTGGCCAAGAAGAATATCGATGTGTCAAAACCAAAGCAGGATCTTTTGGTATGGTCTACCAACCAAAAGAGTCCGGTTGCAGATTCCAATCATCTGCAGACCGTAGCAACAGGCGGAGACGACCCAGTGGAGATGTATTTTAAAGTAGCGGCAGCAGAAGAAACGAAACCGGAGCCAGGGCAGCCGGAGGAACCGAAACTGCCTTCTTTTGAACTAGATGTTGAGAAGTTAGATGCCAATACAGGTTTCGACAATGATTCTCATACCGGTATGGGTGATGCGGCACTGGATGCAACGATTGATTTGTTGCTTGATGGAGAGGTAGTAGATTCTAAAACGCTGGATGTAAACGGATACAGTGATGAACCTTTTTACTTTATTCCATGGGAGGACACTTCTGAGCTGAATCATGAAACAATAGAACATGAAGCTAATGAAGAAAAGGGCGAAGCAGCCTGGACAGAACATATCTGGACGGGAAGTAAAACCATTACTACCAGAGAATCCATGCCGCCGGATGGCAGATTCCCGGATGAAAGAGAACATAGCCATGGAAGCATCCAATATTATGCCCATACTAATGAAAAGGGTGAAATCCTATATCGCATCACCTATGAAAATGGTACGCTGACCAGTGCTGATGAGATTGATTTAGACAATCCGCAGCCGATGACAGATGATAAGGGCGTAAATGCTTTTGTGAATGACAATTTTAGAGGTCAGCTGCAGATTATCAAGACGAAAACAGACCTTGATCCATTTACTCCAAATAATGGCAGCGGCAGGCTGGAATATTCTACTAATTCCAAGTGGACAATCCAGTTGAATTCAGGTGGTTATGAGGATTGCCCATATATTAGAGTTGTGCCGATTGCAAAAGGTGAAGATGGGTTTTCCGCTTATGCAAATAACTATCGTGTGGTAAGAGATGGAAGTGGGGAGCCGGCAGATGAGACACATCCATTGACAGTCAGCAAATTTGGACAAATCAATATCGTCGATTTGCCATATGGCAACTATACCGTGCAGGAGATTTCCGCCGATTCTAATGGCTATGTCCTAGAGTCCCACGAGGTGACGGTAACAGAGGATGGGCAGCTGATTTCAACGGATACCGATAATGTGCCGAAGCAAAATAAGGTACAGATTATCAAGACCAACGCAGAGACCGGAAAAACGGTAAGGCTTGATGAAAATGCAGCATTTAGAATCAAATATCTGGGCAACCCGGATTTACAAGACCCGAAGCTGTCTCCGAATTATGGTAAGTATCTGCCAAATGGAACCAGCTATACCGATGGCGATGCAAGCAGTAAAAATAACTATATCTTCAGGTGTGATAAGAATGGACAGATTGTTCTTCCGTATCAGCTGGAATACGGGAATTATCAGCTTGAAGAAGTAACCGTTCCGGAAGGATATTTTGTCGGAGCATATAACGAAAAAGGTGAGGGCAGCAATATTGAAATGCCGAAGGACTTTAAAGACGCAGTCGTAGTTTATGACTCGGCAGGAGGCAAAGTAACGGATTTTACAAACAACGGCAAGGTCATTTTCAATAAATATAAGTTTTCCGTGACGGAGCAGACACCACACCAGGACGGGAAAGATTATGTGACTTATTATCTGACCGTTAAAATGCCGAATAATCCGGTCAAAGGCAGGATTGAAATTACCAAAACCGGCGAATCTCTTGCCGGCTGGTTGAAGGACAAGTTCAGCGGAAATGAAGGATACTCTGCAGTGTGGGATAAGACCGGATTAAAGGATACGACATTCAATGTTTACGCGGCAGACGATGTGCTGCAGGTAGACGGCGTACAGAGAATTAAAGCATTTGATTCTAAAGACGACAAAGAAGTTGAACTTGAAGAAGTAACAAGAGATCTCAGCAATAAGGACAACGCAAAAAGCTTCTGGCAGAAGCTTTTAGACACCGGAGAAAAGATCCTGCGGTGGATCGGTCTTGATATCGGTGATGATAACGAATGTAAAACCGAATATGTTGCCAAAGCCGAAAAAGGCGCATCATATAGTATAAAGCATACTGAGAAAGAAAATGGCGTCAGCACGACTTATGATATCGAATATACTTTGAATTACACAAAGGGCGGCATGAACTATACAGACATTCATGTCAAGAAAGATCAGGTGGCTGACGACTATGTTGCAAAACTGGATGAAAGTGTACCGAAACTCGAAAGCGGTGAAAACACGGATGTTGATATACTGAACCTTATTCTTGAAAATAAGAACATGGTGAAGCTGAATAAAGAAACGATCAACGAGTATGGCGAGGATGACATTTCAGCTAAGATCATGCAGCCGATGACAGTTATCAATCCGATGGACGAGGATGCAGATCCGGACGCAGAAGAAGGTTGGACTCTTAAGAAAAAAGCAAATTGTTATCTTGAAACGAAAGAAGTTCAGGATGTTGACGAAAATGATGAACCGCTGGTAGATGAAACTACAGGCGAGCCTGTCATGAAAACCGTTTATAAAATCTATGTGAACGATAATGGCAGCAAAAAATGGATTGACTGTAATGAGGAAGGTGAATTTAAAGATGTAAATTCACCGGAAAGCTTACCAGAGGGATTTGAAAAAACAGATAAGAGCGGGATGTACCAGGTCAGCAGGACAGATGCACAAACAGAAGAGACCATGTATATGGTCTGGGTTGTAGAAGACGGAAAAGGCCGCTGGGTAATTTGCGATGCAGATGGCAATTTCTATAAGTCCTATCATCAGGAATACGATATAACCTTGTCACAGCATTTTGACTGCAGTGATGGATGGAAATTCACTTTCGATGGTTTGGTAGTAGATGCCCTTGCTGATCATGAAGCACAGAAGGCACAGACAATCATTACAAATCCTTGGAAGGAACAGCCTGTCATTGTAGAAAGCAGCGCTTATACCCATGAGACTGCTGACAATATTACAACATTTACTGCTGAACCAAAAGATCTGGCACCGGTATACTTTAAGACTAACGACGGTATTAAAACGTCCATGATCTATCAGGGCGGCCATACTGTAACAACCATCGAAGTGATGCAAAGTCAGCTTTACTTCTTTGGACAGGATAGTAAGCCGGCAGATACTACATCAGTTGAAAAGATCTTCCCGATGATCGAGTATACAAACGAAGAAGAGACCGAACTGATTGAATGGTGCAAAGACCTGACAGCAGACAATGACAAGTTTGAACGTGTCTTTGATGAGAATAACTTTATCAAAGTAATTCGCCATGAAGTCAGCCCGGAAAACAAGGATGAAGTCAAATATGAAATCATTATCGTCAGTGATAATGAAACAGAAGACAAGGGCTTCAAAGTAACCTATCCGGATACCACAGTCATGCAGCCGGTAAATGGTTCTGATGATGATGCGGAAGCAGGCAGACTGATATTTACTTCTATTGAGGGGACAATGATCTACCCAATTGGCAGCCCGGTTTGCACCATTACAACGGATGAAAACGGCATCGCATCGACGCCAAATCTGCCTCTTGGAAAGTATTATATCCAGGAAGTAGAATCCGCAAATGGTCATGTCAATAACGGACAGTGGAGAGAATTTGACCTTCAATATAAAGACCAGTATACTCCAATGATTTGGGAAACTGCTGATCTTGATAATGAAGCTGTGTCTGTAAAAATAGACTTATCCAAACTTTTTGAAACAGCTTACGGAAGCAAGGAATACCAGCCTGGCGGCGGCGCAGTATTCGGAATATTTTCTGCAGAAGAAATCACTACTGCAACAAAAACCGATAAGAAAATTGATGCAAAGAAAATCGATGTGGATACTTTGGTAGGCACTCTTACCGTTAGAAGCGATGGTAAAGGAACCGTTGTAGCTAAATTACCACTTGGTAAATACTACATAAAAGAAATATCTGCACCAGAAGGTTACAAACTGAATGGTACGAAGTATTACTTTCATGCAGTTGACATCCTGACTGCTGATCAGCTTTCTTTTGCGTATAAGGATATTGGCGTAACCGGTCTTGTTACACAGGACGGAAATAACAATACGATTGTACAGTTAGAAAGTCTTTACAGCAAGCCGATGAATAAGATCACGATAAATGGTAATGAATACGACTTGCTTCATCCGACAGATGAAAATGGAATTTCCATTTCTGTTTTGAAGGGCAGAACCAATACGCGGATAACGATAAAAGACGGACAGTCTGCTGAGATCAAATTTGCAAACGGCGCAGTGATGACCTACAAGGCAGACGGACAGACCTATACGGCTACCCTGGATGGCAAAGCACCGACAGAACTTTCTACCGGAGCAGACGGAAATGAGAACTTTACAAAGGAAACAGACGGCTCCAAAACAGTGATCAAATATCAGCCAAAGGTCACAAAGACCAACTGGCTCAGCGAAGTAACATATAAGTACGAAGCACCAAAGAATACGGAAACCGGAGAGGGCGGATTTACATCCATCCAGCCGGCAAATAAGATTCTGGCACTGACATGTCCGGAAGGAACATCCGAAGTGACCGCATCCGTTGACTACGCATACGCGGCAGCACAGCTGACCTTATCTAAAGGAACCGTAAGCAGCGTTACCGTGGATGACAAAGCGGTAGATCCGGCAGATTACGCAGACGGCATCAGGCTGGAGCGCATCGTGAAGACGCCGGTGATGATTGATGATCCTGATAATCCGGGAGAAAAGATCCAGAAGACTGATAAAGACGGCAACCTGCTCTTTGATACGAAGATCCAGTCCAGCAAGGCTGTGTTCAACTTTGAGGACGGGGTCGCTTACACGGTAACACTGGACAAGTCCGGACAGCTTGATATGAGCGCATCCGGAGAAGTGGATAAGAACCTGGAGGCAGAAAGCACTTTAACAGTTGACGGCAAGCAGGTAACAGCAGATAATCTGGCTTCCATGAAGCTGATCGACCTGAAGAACACGACAGCAAAAACCTATGCTCGTAACAACACCAATGCAGGTGTACTGAACATCACGGTAAACAAAGTTAAGAATGACAGGCTGCCGGAGACACCGACAACTCCGGATAATCCGGGGCCGACCCCGACGTATCCGACCATCAGGACTACGGCAAAGGACAGTGACACACTCGATCATATCGCAAGAGCCGATGGAAAGGTCACGATCATAGATACCGTATCCTATACCGGTCTGACACCTGACCAGGAATACACCCTGCATGGTGTACTGATGGATAAGGAAACCGGAAAGGCGATTATGGCAGACGGAAAGGAAGTTACTGCAGAGAAGAAATTCACACCGAAGACTTCAAGCGGCATGGTAGACATGGAGTTCACCTTTGATGGAAGCGCACTGGCAGGCAAGACCACCGTCGTGTACGAAGAACTGTATAAGTTCGTTGTCAAGAATGAAGGAAGTGTAGTCGAGCGTGTTGACGTTGCAGAGCATAAGGACCTGAACGATGAGGGACAGACCATTTACTTCCCAGAAATTAAGACCAATGCAACGGATCCTGATACAAAGGATCATATCGCAAATGCCGATAAGAAGGTGACTATCACAGATGAAGTGACATACACCAATCTGATCCCGGGAAAGGAATACACTGTATCCGGTACCCTGATGGATAAGGAAACCGGAAAGGCACTCCTCGTTGATGGTGAAAAAGTAACAGCGACAAAGACCTTCACGCCGACTGAGCCAAACGGCAGTGTGACGCTGACCTTTACCCTCAACGCAGCGGATTTGGCAGGAAAGACTACGGTCGTCTTTGAAGACCTTGCCTTTAGCGGTAAGACCGTTGCAGTCCACAAGGATATCAAGGATAAGGACCAGACAGTAAGGTTCCCTGAAGTGAAGACCAGCGCAGCAAAGACAGGGAAGGGGCAAATTACAGACATTGTAACGTATAAGAACCTCATTCCGGGTAAAACCTATACGGTCAAAGGAGTGTTGATGGATAAAGAGACCGACAAGGCTATTTTGGCGGATGGAAAAATGCTGACCGCCAGCAAGACCTTTACTGCAGATAAGGCAAATGGAACTGTTAAAGTGACGTTTAACTTTGCGCCGGGCAGCCTGGCAAATAAGACTACCGTTGTATTTGAGACGCTGTATCTGGATGGCAAAATTGTCGGTGAACACAAGGATATCAATGATAAAGATCAGACTGTAAAAGCTGTTGGTACAGTAGATTTGGAATATCCAAACACTCCTGGCGGCGGCGATGATGGTAGTGTGGGCCTCACTCCGCAGACAGGTGACCAGAGCAATATGATGCTCTACATCGGTTTGATGGCTGCAGCTATTGTGCTGATCACATTGCTTATTGCTTACCGCAAGCGGCAGCATCGACAGGAATAAAGATAACTTTATATTAGGAGAGGCGAAAGCCTCTCCTTTTTCAAAAAGGAGGTCTAAAATTGCGTGACACAATAGAAGCACTTGGCACGAAACGCGCTGCCCTGCATTATCTTTTGCAGATCATATACGGTGGCATGGCCTTAATAACAGTATGGGCGATTGCGTGCTACGCTTTATGCGGCATTAAATATGTGGCAGCAGCACCCAAAATTGAACAAATATCATTCTCAGAAGAAGATATGCTTCACTTTGCAGCCATTGTGCTTTTAGCTATGATACTGGGATATATCATCAGCACGAGAAAAGTAGAACTAAACTTTGAAAGCGGTCGCCTTCTTCTTGGTGCTGTTATAGGGGCTGCCATAACGACAAGTCTGACAAATATGTGGCATAACGGATTTGGTATCCTGTCCGGAGATTTATACGTCATATTTTGGGTTGTATTCTTTTTAGTAATAAAGTTCCTACTACAAACAGATGCAAAAAAGATCGAAGAGTACGGTTGTTTGTCTATCGAAACCCGTCTAACAGATGCAGGTAAGGTAGTTGTTATTGATGGTCAGACTATTCCTCTTTCTGACCAAACGGCAAGAATGGAACAGCAGCCGGCTGTTCAGGAAGAGACAGATCTGGAGGGAGTGCTGCAACATTTGCGTAAGCCTCTTCCGAAGGAAGAAAACCAGTAAAGTTAATCTATGCAATATGACGTTATATATTAGTTTGCTGGCTACAGCTTTAGCAATAAGCCTTTTGATTGCAGCAAATCAAATACAGCATCGAAAAAATAGTTTCAAATAAAGGAGAATGGTTTCCTGAGATATTACGCAGTTTGCCACTGTGCGGCAATCTCACCATAATGGCTGAATCATAGGTTTAGCTGACTATGATGAAGAAGTCTCTGGTGAAAGCCGGATATCTTATGATCTACGCAAGATAATCTGCTATATATGCTCTTCGCTGCAGAATCTGCGTACACATTGGTAAACTGGTTATTATGTAGAGTAACAAAAAAATGATAGAAAACGAAAGCGGTTAGCTGTAAATGTTAGCTGCTTTTTTATTGCAAAAAAGAAAGGAGGAACGCTATGAAAGCAAAGCGAATATTTGCTATGGCACTTGCCATAATGCTTGCCATGAGCAGTGTAGCTTATGCTGCATCGACAGAGACCAGAGAATATGCTGTCACCAGCAGTGAGGATCTCACGCAGATCACTCTTGCCGACCTTGGAGAAGGAGAATTAACAGAAGCGAAATCCGTGATCCATATTGATGGCAAGAAATATAAGGCGACTGCAGTTGCTGTTAAGGAAACTGGGCATAACCAAGCAGTTAAACGAGAGAAAACATATACCGGTCTGAACGAGAAAAAGGTAAAAGATACTCTGAAGCTGAAATCGGGGGAAACCCTGCAGCTGGCAGATGTCAAATGGACAGAGCAAACCCGCACTGCAGCCACCGGAACGATGACTATAACTGGAAGCGACAGTAAACCAGACGCACCGGCTACCAAGGAGATTACAGCAACACTGCCAGACGGCAGGAGTATCACAGTAACTGGCAATCTGCAGCGTGTTGAACAGACTGGCAGCAGCTACAGTAAACCGTTTACGGTCAAGGCAGCATTTACGGGTGATGAAGATGTGGACAGCTACATGCTGGGGGATACAGCGATTCCAAATAATCCGGACAGCCCAGCTTTTACGGGTTATGAATCAGCTATCCTGACGCACCTTGGACTTGAGTCAGACCAATATAAAATAACAGCTGCTAAATGGACCAGTGGTTATGTGCACAAAGACGGTAAAACAGTCCGGTATGCGGAGTATAGTGGCCAGAGACTTACCAGCGACTGGACAGCTTACTACACCGAAACCCTTACAGCAGATAGCCCGCAGGTTACTACGTATGATGCTATAGCCACCTATACCAATGGAGTAGATGCAGATTCGACAGAATATCTGATCACAGTTACATATGAGCGGGAAGGCATGACATTGCTGCAGAAAATTTTGCTGGCAAGTGCAGCCATCATCATATTTGGTGGACTGATCGCAGCCATCTTACTGATTGTCCGCAAAAAGAGAGAGAAAGAATCAGAAACCGTTACAATTACAGAAAAATAGGAGGTAGAATATGGAAAAGTTTGCAAATGGATTAAATGCTTTGATTACGCAGTGGCAGCCGTTTATTTGGATTGCCGTTGCAGCGGCACTGGTGGTAATTGGCCTTATGTTTATCATCCCATCACAAAAAACGAAGGATTTTGCAAAAGATCATATCGGGGTCGTTGCTATTGGATGCGGACTCGTACTGGTTGCAGTTACCCTCGCCAAAGAAATTTCCGGCGCATGGGGATTTTAAGCAAAGTGAAAAACGAAGCTGCATAAAGCACCATGAAATGTTAAAGAAAGGGCATCTGGCAGGGTGGCCATATCACATAAATCCCTGCCCGACGCCTTTTATTTAGGATTTTGTGAGCAACAACGGAGGAGGTACATAATGGAAATTGAAAGAAACGTAGATGGAAAAATGAAGAAGTTTACGCTGACCAGCGAAGAAGTCTGGCAGGCGGCAAAGAACTGGAAAGAGCACGCAACATCTTTAGCCGATAGATCACGCGATGCTGCGGATGCGCTAGAGCTGCTTGATGATGAGTATTATGACAGCCAGGCGCAGACCGAAGATGAGATCTATAAATGGAACGATGAAACCTTTGTCTTAAATGAAGATGCTTTAAAAGAACGGGTCAGCTTGATGTACAGGGCGAAAGACCTGATCAATGATTTTTGCACAAAAGAATATGGGTCTTCAGCATATTTTGGAGACTTAAGGCAGGTTGGGCTTGCGTATACAACGGTAACTGAGATAGAACTTCCGGATTGGATAAGAGAAGATGCGGCAACGTTCCAGCTGAATCGCTACGAGAATGACCTACAGGTAAATGTAAATCTGGAGGATCTCCGACTGGAGCGTTTTGTCAATGGAGTTTTGGCAGATTCTACGCAATACAGTTCCCTTGAGCAATTTATCAGTACGCAATTAGAATGGCTCGACTTTGATTCCCTGGTTAGTTTTTCTATGGAAGAAGTTACAGAAGCCCGAAAAATTCCCATGGAGCAACTGAACGAACTGTCATACAAAGATCAGTTCAGGATTGTGCTTGCGATGGAGTTTCCCGAAACCATAGAGAATGAAAAGCTGCAGGAAGAACTATACGAACAGTTTATGGAAAGCGATGAAGCAGGCTTTTTTAGCAGTGACTTTCGTGCACTTGCGGAAAAAGTAATAGAACTGCGAGATGAGCAGGAACAGAAATCTGAACTTGGTGAGGACATATTTATTTAGGAGGAGACCATGAACGAGAGAATTACAATTTTTATCGATACAGAAACAATAGCAGAAGAGGAGTTATTATCGGAGGACGAAGATGGACAAGAAGGTAAGAGAGTATAGGGAGAGACTGTCAGAAGCCTTTATAAAATCTATTACTGAGAATCCAGAGGGCTGGCAGCAGGAATGGAGAAGCCCCGTAAGCAGGCCGGTCAATGCGGTCAGTGGTGCGTCGTACCGAGGTATTAACCGGATGTGGCTTTCCTATCAACAGGCAGCGCACGGCTGGGAAGATCCAAGATGGTGCACTTTTAAGCAGATAAAGGATAAAGAGTGGCATCTTACAAAGGGCAGTAAAGGCACGCAGGTTGAATACTGGATGCCATATGATACGAAAGAAAAGAAATGCATTACATGGAAAGAATACGGTGAGCGGGAGGACAAAGAAGGAATTTCCTTGAGAGCGAAATACTTTTATGTCTTTAACGGCTGCCAAATTGAAGGAATGCCAGAATTAGAATTACCGGAAGCGCAAGAAATTGACGAGGCACAGTTCATTCAAAAGATTTCACAGAACATGGGTGTTGAGATTCTCCATGATGGTGTTGACAGTGCGTTTTACAGGCCGGCAGAAGATAAAATACATCTGCCTTTGAAAGAATACTTTAACGATGATTATGGATATAATGCGACAGTGCTTCACGAGCTATCCCATGCCACCGGGCACGAAAGCAGATTGAACCGCAGCGTTGAAAGCGGCTTTGGAAGTGCTGCTTATGCCTACGAAGAATTGGTTGCAGAACTTTCCAGCTGTTTTATGAGTGAAAATCTGCCGGTGCAAATGGATGAACACCATTTTCAAAATCATAAAGCATATATACAGAGCTGGATATCTGCCATTGAGAAAAAGCCAGAGACGTTTGTGAGAGCTGCTAGAGACGCTGAAAAAGCGGCCGACTATTTAGAGTATCAGGCAGAACTTGTATCGCAGCTTACCTACCAGAAAAATATCGAGAAAACCATGGAAACCGACATGAAGGCAGTGCGGGAAAATGAAAGTATAGAGGGGAATCCAGTCCGCATGATAGCCGAGGCAAAAGGAAATAGCAAAGATTATGTAAGAAAATATATTCAGGGCTTTATGGAAAGATATGATTTTGATCGACCGATTGTTATGCAAGGTGCAATGATCCCATCTTTGATGATGGAATCTGATCTTACAAGAGGCGGTATGGCAGACACGAAAGAAGCGTGTAGTGCCTGGATCAACGCCGATCCGGAGGCTGCTTTTAACACAATGATATACATAAGCGACAAATATCCGGAGCTGGAGGGACTTACAGCGGAAACGGATCCGGGAAGGTTTTCACTTCTGATGATGGAGAGAGAAATCTACAAAATGATTTACGAGGCGGATGTAGTGGACGAGAATTGGGATAAGGATTTCTTGTTTGACAGAAGCGCAGCAAAAGAAATTTGCCAGGCAGCAGGTATTGATCCGCCTGAGAACGTACAGCAAATGAGGCTCTGGAAAGAGGATGGATTGGAGTAAAGGAGCAGAAAATGGCGATAAAGGAAAAGCAACTAAAGAAGCTGACTGAAACATATCTTGACGGCTTGCGTGAAGGTTCCTCGGAATGGATCCCTTTTTTGGATACGGCAAGCTTTATGTATAAATATCGTTTTGCAAATCAGCTTGCGGTTTATCTGCAGAGACCGGAAGCAACGGCTGCAACCACTATGCACCAGTGGAACAGAATGGGTAGGAGCGTCAACAGAGGCTGCAAAGGGATCAGATTGAATGAACAGGACCGGTTTGATACGTCCATCTACATATTTGATGCAGCTGACACTCATAACAGAAGAGGTCAGAATGTGCAGGTACGGCTATGGGAGATTACAGAGAGTGAGGCTCTCAAAGAACGTATAGCGGAGCAGCTGACGGATGTATACCAGATAAGCAGTGGCGAGGCAGACCTATCAGATTTAATAGAGGAAGCTGCAAAAGAAGCCGTAGATGGAGAATATCTGGAGTGGGTGGATCAAATCACTGAAGCAAACCCGGAGCTATGTACAGCGGATTTTGCAGACGATCTGGATAGACTGTATGCCTTCCTTACCAAATCGGTTCAGTATATTGCCTTGCGTAGATGCGGCATGGATGTATCCCGGTATTCGGAGAAGGACTTTAATCTTACAGGAATCAGGGTGGACCGTTTACTACAGCAGGAAATGCTGCAGGAAATTGGCAGCATTGTACAGAGATCTGCAGAAGGTGTGCTTGTCTGTATAGAAAAAGAAGCAAAGGCGCAGCTTGTCAGGCAGCGTACTTTGGCATATAATAAAGAAAAAGCTGAGCAACGAAGAAAGGAGAGGGAATATGAATCTGGAGAAAGAGAGAGCGGAGATCACCTACAGGAAGGTGGGAGACGTTTACCTGCCGGAATTTCAGGAGGACGACGAGGAACTGATCATGGAGGAAACCGTGGGCAAGTACGGAATGAGGAGAGCACGATTTCTGTACGAGGAGAAGGGAGCCACTTATTCGAGCATGAACCTGAAGGGGACCTTGCTGCCACACTTGAAGGAAGTGAACCAGACGGCGGAAGAGATGCGGGAGAACCTGATCAGGAAACAAGCGGAAGACCTGGGCCTGAGCGAGAAGATGAAGAACGAGGATCCGATCAAGTGGGCCAACCAAATGCAGCAGATCACGATGGAGGTAGAGAGTACAATAGAGAGGGAATTTATTACGATCTAGGTGTATACAAACGAGACCCGGACGTATCTTACTTTTCGGACACAAAACTGAAGCAGGAAATCATTTTACAGGCATTAAAAGATAACGGCAAGGAGGTAGAAGACGTCTACCTCTTTTTTGATGCAAATTATGATCAGGTAAAACGGGAAGTATATACTGAAAGGCTGTTCCCTAATGTATATTGTGAACTCGATATAAATGATGAGAGAGTAGGCTATAAACCCTTTGATAATGGATTATTGTTTTGGAAAGGTCATTATCTATCCAAAACTGAGGAAGATATTTTGCCTTGGAGAATGACTGCAGAGCTGATAGATGGCCTGCGGCTTTTGGAAATGGAAGAGGGAACACGCAGTAAACAGGCTTTTGAAGATCAGGAATCTCAAATCAGTTTTTTAGAGGAACAGCCGGATAGGGTTACTTTTGGGCAGAGTATCGTGGATTATGCGTTGCGCCAGGGTAATAATGTGCAGGGAAGTAAGCGAAGAATTTACCAGTTTTATCAGAACAATCTCAAAGCGAGTATGACTGAAAAGGTAAAATTCTTAAAAGAGGAATATGGCATTGGCGGCAGATCCAGCTTTCATACAGGGCTAGACTTGTCGGAGATGCATGACGGGAAAGGCATCAGACTTTTACGCGGGTTTTCGGATGAGAATGGGATCCTGATTACATGGAACCAGGCGGCAAAACGAATCGGCGAGATGATTGAGGAAGGAACATATCTTTATCAGGATGAGATCTTTGAGGATGTGCAGATTACGCGTGAGGCAGATACACTGGCGATTGAAACAGATCATGAGGACAACCAGTATCAGGAAATAGATATTTCTGTAACCGGGCAGGAATGGGCACAAATACAGGAGCAAATTCCAGTTGCAGTGCAGAATGAAAATCAGACGTTTCGTTATCAGGTTGGTGATAAAGTTTTTCTTGAAGGAAAACGGTTTGAAATTAGCGAAATTGGAAGCAGAGAGATCCAGCTGCGTGATCTGGAACTTTCATACCCTATTTTCAGGGCGGAAAACATAGAGAACTTTGAGAAACTTTTGGCAGAAGACAGCCAAAACGACTATCTGAATCAAAACTTACTTCCTAATGAAGATGCGTATTTTGCTCTGAAAGAGGCTAATCCGGAAAAGGTAATTGGCGTGCAGGTTGGCCCGTATTATTTATTTTATGGGCAAGATGCTGAAAAAGCTGTAGAAGCTCTTAGAAGCAGGATCAGATACGTAGATCTTAAAGGTATGGGGCATGTGGCGGTAGCAGGTTGCAGCGCGTCTTGGCAATACGTTGCTAAGAAGATGCAGGAAAAAGGAAATAATATCCTGCTTGCTAAGATCGATGAGGTCGCAAAGGAGTACGAGACCATTATTAGTCCGAATATTAAGGACTATTTGCCTTTTGGGCTTACGATCGAGGATGACGGACGGTCATATGAGATATTATCTGTTGACTATAGCCAAGGACAAGTGCGCCTGGCAGATGCACAAGGTATCGCGCGTACAGAATCAGTGGAATATGTGCGGCAGTTGGTAGAGGATACCCTTGATAAGCATCCGGAGATTCAGATCAGGGACGGTAAAGCTGTAGAGCCTGTAGATCAAACTCAAACTGAAACTGAAAGCAGTTCGGGAGGTGGTCCTGATCCATACATGTTGCTTTCTCGGATGAAACAGGACTGTGAGTATTATCTGGGGGCAGGAAACCGCAGCGAGAAATATCTTTGGGCTGGAAATGCAGACGACCAGATCGCGAAGATGCGTGAGATTTGGAATCAACTTTCTGAAAAGCCGGCGTGGCTGACTGCGGAAGATCTTGATCACTATGAGAAGGTAATGCAGAAAGAGACGGCAGAAACGGAAAATGCTTTAGCTGAAGCTGAAACGATAGCTGATTTACAGGAGAATGACTCTAAAACCGATGAAACTGAAAAAAGCGAAGCCATAAAATCATCTGAGAGCGATTTTATAGATAGCAGCCATACTCCAGAGCCTTTAAAAACGCTCACCAGTGAGACGGGCAATTATCGTATTACAAACATGGATCAGGGAAAAGGCTATCCAGCACAGAAATTCAGGAACAATATAGAGGCTATAAAGCTGTTAAAGCAGCTGGAGGATGAGAATCGGTCAGCTACAAAAGAAGAACAGGATACGCTGGCTGCTTATGTGGGCTGGGGAGGGCTTGCTGACTGTTTTGAAGAAGGCTCTTGGTATGAGCAGCAGCTTGCCGAACTGCTTACAGAAGAAGAATATAAAGCAGCTGTTGAAAGCACATTGAATGCCCACTATACACAACCAATGATTATTGAAAAAATGTACGATATTTTTGATAATCTGGGATTCGCTGGTGGGAAGCTGTTAGAGCCTGCGATGGGCATTGGAAATTTCTTTGGTATGTTGCCGGAGCGATTTCAAAAAGATACAAAGCTGTATGGTGTAGAACTTGATTCAATCTCTGCAAGGATTGCAGCAAGGCTTTATCCAGAAGCAACCGTTTACCGGTGTGGTTACGAGGAAACTTCTTTTAGAGACAATAGCTTTGATGCGGCTATTGGCAACGTGCCTTTTGGAGATTACAGCGTACATGATAAAAAGTATGACCGTCATGGATTTTTGATTCATGATTATTTTTTTGCCAAGACTATCGACCAGGTGAAACCGGGTGGTGTGATTGCCTTTATTACCAGTAAGGGAACGCTGGATAAGAAGAACAGCAGTGTGCGCAAATATATAGCGGAACGGGCTGATCTACTGGGTGCAATTCGTTTGCCGAATACCGCATTTAAAGAAATTGCCGGTACCGAGGTGACCAGCGATATTCTGATTCTGCAGAAAAAAACTGAGCCGCAGGTAGTTAAGGAAGATCTGTCCTGGCTGCAGCTTGGATGTAATGAGAATGGACTTACCTATAACCAGTATTTTATTGATCACCCTGAGATGGTGATTGGGAAAATGCAGGAGATAAGCGGACGCTTTGGGCAGGATACCGCTTGCATTCTGCCAGACAACAAGACTTTCGAACAGCGGATGGACCGGGCTGTACGTCAGATCCAGGGGAGTATTGCGGAGGTCGCCTTCTTTGACGAATATGAAGATACTGCAGAAGGCATTCCTGCAGATCCCAAGCTGCCAAATTATGCTTACTCGGTCGTTGATGAAAAGGTTTATTACAGAGAAAATGATGTGATGATCCTACAGGAACCAAGCCGCAGCGGAGCAGAAAGGCTCAAAGAACTAATCAGGCTCAGGGATGCGGTCAGGGAGCTGATCGACAGTCAACTGGAAGGTGTCAGCGATGCAGCAATTGCAGCCCAGCAGGAAAGGCTGTCTGCACTGTATGATGCATTTAGCAGCAAATATGGTCTGATCAACAACCGCAGCAACAGCCAGGCATTTCGGGATGACAGCAGCTATCCATTACTTTGTTCGTTGGAACTGCTGGATGATGATGGAAAGATTGCAAGAAAAGCCGATATTTTCACCATGCGTACTGTGCGTGGGGCGGAGAGAGTTATCAATGTGGAGACAGCCCAGGAGGCCCTGGCCGTGTCGCTGTCTGAAAAGGCGTGCGTGAATATACCGTATATGATGCAGCTTTCCGGAAAGTCAGAGGATAAATTGATCCGTGACTTATCCGGGCAAATTTACCGCGTACCGGATATGGAGCACCCGGATAGTAAGACCTATGTTACTGCCGATGAGTATCTTTCCGGCAACGTCAGACGCAAGCTGGCTCAGGCAAGGATTCTTGCCGCGGCAAATCCCGCATTTGAGATAAACGTAAAAGCCCTGGAAGGTGTCATGCCGGAGCCGCTTACTGCAGCTGATATTGACGTGGAGCTGGGGAGTGTCTGGGTACCGGAGGATGTATACACATCTTTTATATTAGAACTTTTACAGCCGAGCAAATATGCAAGCGTGGATATTGCGGTGCGGTATAACCGGATATCCGGAGAGTGGGGCATTGAAGGCGCAGGTGGTGACAGCTTAAACGTCCTTGCAAACACCACTTATGGGACAAACAGGGCCAATGCATACCGGATCATTAAAAATGCTCTGAATATGCAGACCGTGAACATTACAGATACCGTTACGGATGTGAACGGAAAGAAGCATACGCAGCAGAACCAAAAGGAAACAGCTCTTGCAAATCAAAAACAGGATTTGATTAAATCAAAATTCAAAGAATGGATCTGGGAGGATCCGGAGCGGCGGCAGCGTCTTGAAGAAATCTATAACGAACGGTTTAACAGCTGCGTTGCACGGGAGTTTGACGGCAGCCACCTGACTTTCCCAGGTATGAATTCGCAAATTGAACTGCGTGATCATCAAAAACGCGCTGTTGCCCGTCAGCTTTATGGCGGAAATACGCTGCTTGCACATTGCGTAGGCGCAGGAAAGACCTATGAAATGGCGGCTGCCATTATGGAGAAAAAGCGGCTGGGATTATGTAATAAGGCGATGCTGGTGGTGCCAAATCATCTGACTGGCCAATGGGCGGCAGAATTTATGCGCCTATATCCGGATGCGAAGGTTCTTGCCGTTACTAAGCAGGACTTCAAACCGGAGAACCGTAAGAAGTTCTGTGCAAGAATTGCTACGGGAGATTACGATGCCGTAATTATTGGACACAGTCAGTTTGAGATGATTCCGCTTTCAAAACGCAGACAGCGGGCCTTTATTGAGGAACAGCTTGATGATGTGCAGGCAGAACTGATTGCGTTGAAGGCGGAGCAAGGAGAAACTTATACGGTAAAACAGCTTGCCGGCATGGAGAAAAAGCTGAAGGTAAAACTGGAAAAACTAAATGATGCCGGACGTAAAGATAATGTGGTGACTTTTGAGCAGCTTGGTGTTGATTTTCTCTGTGTAGATGAAGCACACAATTACAAGAATCTGGCCTTCAATACGAAGATGAGCAATGTCGCCGGCATTTCTACAACCGGAGCAAATAAATCCTATGACATGTTTGCAAAGTGCCGCTATATGGATGAGCTGACCGGAGGCAAAGGCATTACTTTTGCTACGGGAACCCCGATCTCTAATTCTATGAGCGAGGTTTATACCATGCAGCGTTATCTGCAGTATGACCAGTTAAAGGATTTAGGTATTTCTACCTTTGACGGATGGGCGTCGGTTTACGGGCATACGGAGACCACTTGGGAGCTTGCCCCAGAAGGAAGCAAGTACCGGCAGAGAACCAGATTTGCCCATTTTCAGAACATGCCTGAGCTGATGAGCGTATTTAAGGACACGGCGGATATCATTACTGCAGATATGATCGACCTAGACGTGCCGGAAGCAGAAACGGAAAATGTACTGATACCGGCAACCGCACAGCAGGCGGAGATGATTCATGAGATCGGTATCCGGGCAGACCGGATCCGGGACGGGCTGGTGGATCCGACCGTAGATAACATGCTTAAAATTTCAACGGACGGGCGAAGACTTGCGCTGGATGAGCGCCTGATTACTGGGGTACAGGAACATCCGTTAGGGGAAACCAAAGTGGATTTATGCGTACAAAAGTGCATGGAGCTTTATCGGGATACTATGGACAATCAGTCAGCGCAGCTCATTTTCTGCGATCAGTCCACGCCACGAAACGATGGCAGCTTCACAATTTACGAGGCCGTTAAGACGGGATTGATGTCGGAGGGTGTTCCAGAAGATGAAATCGCTTTCATCCATGACTATAATACGGAAAGTGCCAAGGAGGACCTTTTTTCCAAGGTCAGAAGCGGGCGCGTGCGGTTTTTGCTTGGCAGTACTCAGAAGATGGGCGCTGGGATGAACGTACAGACACGGCTGATTGCGGCTCATCACTTGGATGTACCATGGAGACCAGCGGATGTAGGACGGATTTTGCGGACAT
>JALEOD010000042.1 GCA_022767345.1 Emergencia sp. | reverse complement strand
AAAAGTGAGGACGGAAGCCGGGAACAGGAAGTGGAAATCTTCTACCGCTTTATCGGCAAAATCGAATGACACATCTTGAGATACCCAACAATATCTTTAACTAAGGGAAACGGGGCTGTCAGTGCCGGATTCTGATATGTTAATCACCATATCAGAAGTCCTTGAAACCCCAGTCAGCACCTTGCTTGGGGAAACCGTTACTGCGCCTGCAGCGGATGACTTAAAAGCGATTGCAGAAAAGCTGGAGATTATAAATCAGCAGCTTGCGCAAAGGAAAAATACAAGACGAAGCATACTTCGCTGGATGCTTATTTCATTGTGCGCAATTATCGTAATTCTTTCAGTGGTCTTAATCGTATTTAACAGTCCTTACTTAGGCTGGGATTATAGTGACCCGGAAACCGCTGTTGCCGGTGCTGCTATTCACGGTTTTGAGTGGCTCTTTGTCAGACTCGCGCCGGTGATTCTGATCGGGGCGATCGTCGGAATTTTTCTGACGCAAAAGAAATCCTGAGCAAGGATAGTGCAGCTGTAGATGTGCCAACATGAAAGGAAAATTTTAGATTTTTTGCGTTCAATGCCTCGAAAACGCCAACTCTGACAATTTTTTTGATGAGTTGGCGGCAAACGCCAACATGAGAAGTTTTATAAAAGAATATGGCGCAATCTCTCGTTACTTATAGATTGCCCCACCACAAAATAAATCCTTGCAAATCTTTCTTCTTTTGGGTATACTAAATAGACAAGCAAAAAATATTGCGGCGTTGAAGAAGAGGAGTAAGCGTGATAACACTCTACAGAGAATAAGGTTCGATAGGCTGAGAGACCTTAGAGAAACGTGTCCGCCGAAGGTTGCTTTGGAGCTGTTTTGGAAATGAGAGTCATTTGGATGATAGCGTCCGGATGGAACAAAGGTGGTACCGCGGAATGATTTCGTCCTTTGTGAGTGCATGCTCACAAAGGATTTTTTTATAATTTTCCCGAAGGAGTTTTGCACACCCAGAAAAACAAACTACAGAAAGAAGGAGATTCCAATGGAAAAAAACTTAGCAAAGACCTATAATCCGAAGGATTTTGAGGACCGCATTTATGAGATGTGGGAGAAAAACGGTGCCTTTCGTGCCGAAGTCAGAGAAGACAAGAAGCCCTTTACGATTGTCATGCCGCCTCCAAATATTACGGGGCAGCTGCATATGGGACACGCCCTTGATCAGACTTTGCAGGACGTTTTGACACGCTGGAAAAGAATGCAGGGCTACAGTGCGCTGTGGCTGCCGGGTTCTGACCACGCCAGCATTGCAACAGAAGTAAAAGTTGTAGAGAAAATCAGAAATGACGAAGGCAAAGAAAAAGAAGATTTAGGCAGAGAAGAATTCTTAAAGCGCGCATGGGCATGGAAAGAAGAATACGGCGGAAGAATCACCAGACAGTGCCGTAAACTGGGAGATTCCTGCGACTGGAGCAGAGAAAGATTTACCATGGACGAGGGCTGCAATAAGGCAGTGAGACATTTCTTCGTGCATTTATATAACAAGGGACTGATTTACAGAGGAAACCGTCTGATTAACTGGTGTCCGCAGTGCGGCACATCGCTTTCCGATGCTGAAGTAGAGCACGAGGATAAAAACGGTCAGTACTGGTATTTCCGTTATCCTGCTGCAGAAGATGGCGGCAGGGAAATGGTCGTAGCAACCTCAAGACCTGAAACCATGTTCGGCGACGTTGCTATTGCCGTACACCCAAGCGATGAACGTTACAAGGATATGGTAGGAAAGAAAGTCATTCTTCCGCTGGTTGGCAGAGCAATCCCTGTCATCGCAGACCCTTATCCTGATCCGGAAAAAGGAACCGGCGCAGTTAAGATTACGCCGGCTCACGACCCTAACGACTTTGAAGTTGGACAGCGTGCAGGCCTTGAAAATCTTTGCTGTATCAATGAAGACGCTACCATGAACGCTATGGCAGGCAAGTACGAGGGCATGGACAGATACGAGTGCCGTAAAGCGTGGGTCAAAGACCTGGAAGAAGCGGGCTACCTTGTAAAGACTGAAGAAAAAGTCATTCCGGTAGGGGAATGTTACAGATGTCACACCGTTATCGAGCCGATGCTTTCCGACCAGTGGTTCGTTAAGATGGAAGATTTGGCAAAACCTGCCATTGAAGCGGCTAAGAGCGGCGCACTGACTCACGTGCCTGAACGTTTTGAAAAGACTTATCTCCACTGGCTGGAAGAAATCAGAGACTGGTGTATTTCCAGACAGCTGTGGTGGGGACACAGAATCCCGGCATGGTACTGTCAGGAATGCGGCGAGCTGATTGTCGCGGAAGAAGATCCGACCAAGTGTCCAAAGTGCGGCAGCAGTAATTTGAAGCAGGACGAGGACGTTCTCGATACATGGTTCTCCTCCGCGCTGTGGCCGTTTTCCACACTGGGCTGGCCGGAAAAGACCAAGGAACTGGAATACTTCTATCCGACCGACGTATTGGTAACCGGATACGACATCATTTTCTTCTGGGTAATCAGAATGGTATTCTCCGGCTGCGAAGCCATGGGAGAATCTCCGTTCCACCACGTATATATCCACGGTCTGGTTCGTGACGCGGAAGGCCGCAAGATGAGTAAGTCCCTCGGAAACGGCATCGATCCGCTGGAAGTGATTGACCAGTACGGCGCAGACGCACTGCGTTTTATGCTGACTACAGGTATTACGCCGGGCAACGATATGCGTTTCAAAACCGACAAGCTGGAATCTGCAAGAAACTTTGCCAACAAGCTGTGGAACGCTTCCAGATTCGTTATCATGAATCTGCAGGATGAAGACGGCAACTTCAAAGCACTGGCAAAATGCTGCGCAGACTGCTGCGGCATGGCTTGCGGAGATACTACAAACTTTGCGAATATCGCGCTGCGCGATGAAGATAAATGGATTATCAGCAGAGTCAACGATGCTGCCGACTATGTGACCAGGGCTCTTGAAAAATATGATCTGGCACTGGCAGGGCAGAGAGTTTATGAGCTGATCTGGAACGAGTACTGCGACTGGTACATTGAGCTTGTAAAGAAAAGACTCTGGGGCGACGACGAAGAAGACAAGAAGGTTGTTAGATTCGTTCTGGTTATGGTGCTGAAAAACATGCTGGAAATGCTGCATCCGTTCATGCCGTTTATTACAGAAGAAATCTGGTCCTTCCTGCCGCATTCAGACTGTGAGAAGGAAGAAAATCCAAACTGCTTCCTGATTCAGGCGAAATGGCCGGAATTTGCAGAAGAAAGACGCTTTGCGGCAGAAGAAGAAAAACTGGAAATTGCTATGGAAGCCATCGGCGCAATCAGAAATATTCGTGCCGAAGCTGACGCAAAACCGAGCAAACAGCTGCGCGCAGTGATTTTAGCACAGGGCGAGAAAATGGAAATCATCAAGGGCGGCGAGAGATATATCAAAGACCTTGCCAACATCGGCGATATTACATTTGTAACCGACAAGTCGGAAGTGCCTGAAGAGGTTATGTCCGCTGTTATCGCGGGAATCGAAATCTTCATTCCACTCGATGACCTTGTAGATTTTAACGCAGAATTTGACCGTCTCACCAAGGAAAAGAAAAAGCTGGAAGGCGAAGTAAAGCGTGTTGCGGGCAAGCTGTCCAATCAGGGTTTCCTTGCAAAAGCACCGGAAAAGGTAATCAATGAGGAAAAAGAGAAACAGGCGAAATACGAAGATATGCTGGCTAAGGTAGAGGCAAGACTTGCCATGGTCGCAAAGAAAGTGAACAAATAAGATGGACGCAATCAACAAAATCACTACTTTTCAGAAATTCGGCTGGGTACTGGGGCTGGAACGAATGAACGTGCTTCTTGAGAAGCTTGACAATCCTCACCGGGATTTAAAGGTGCTTCACGTTGCAGGCACCAACGGAAAAGGCTCAATCTGCAGATATCTCTATGAGATTCTGCAGGCAGCCGGATACCGGTGCGGTCTCTTTACCTCGCCGTTTCTGGAGGTATTTAACGAACGAATTGAATTTGACGGCAGCTATATTTCCGATGAGGATTTGCAGCGCTGCAGTGATATTGTCCTTGCGAAGACTGAGGAAATGATTGCGGAAGGCCACGAGTCACCCACAGAATTTGAGGTGATTACGGCTGTTGCATTCCTTTATTTTAAGGAGAAGAATACAGACTTTGTTGTGCTGGAAGTAGGCCTGGGCGGCACGGGCGATTCCACCAATGTCATCGAGCAGCCGCTGTGCAGCTTGATTGCTTCCATTTCTTTAGACCACACCGACAGACTTGGTGAGACCATCGAGGAAATCGCCGCAGAAAAGGCGGGCATCGTTAAAGAAGAATGTCCGCTCATCACCGGCGTGAGCAATGAAGAGGCTATGTGGGTTTTGCGGCACAAAGCCATCGAAAAGCATACGGCGATTTTTGACGCGCTGGAAAGTCCATGTGAAATTCTGGAAGAAACAGTGGAGGGCACCCGTATTCGCACTGAAGTACTAAAAGATATCTACGAGTTTACGATTTCCATGGTCGGACGTCATCAGGTGCAGAACGCGCTGACGGCGCTGACAGCAATAGCCTTGTTAAATAAGAGAGGCGACTTTAAAGTGACCGATGAACAGATTGCGGAGGGATTTAAGAAGGCAAAGCAGATCGGACGCTTTGAAATCATGAAAAAAAATCCTTATGTCATTTTGGACGGCGCACACAATCCGGGCGGAGCGGAGGCTTTAAGAGAAACCGTTCTTCGCCACTTTAAAGATAAAAGAATCCTCATGGTGACCGGTATTTTGGCAGACAAAGAAGTGGACGAAGTTTTGGATTCCTTTATGGAAATCACAGGAGACTTTATCGCCACAGAGCCGGATAATCCAAGAAAACTGCCGGCAGAGGAACTGGCGGCAAAGATTGAAAAAAGGGGAGGCCATGTCAAAAGCTTTGCCAGGCCGGAAGAGGCGGTCAGCTGCGCCAAGGGGTTATACGACGCATATGACGTAATACTATTTACAGGCTCATTATATTTAATTGGAAAGATTAGAGGACTTATCAATGGAACAGGAAACGCAGAAACTAAAGAAAATCATTTTATTTTATAATCCGAATTCGGGAAGCGGCATGTTCAAGAACAATCTGGATTATATTATAGGGCGCTGTCAGGACGCGGGCTATCTGGTGGTGCCGGTGAGGGCGGCCCACGGCACAGTGATTGCTGATTTTTTGGCAGAAATCAGCAGAGAAGGCACGCAGAGTGAATACAGGCAGATTATCGCGGCAGGCGGTGATGGGACTATCAATGTTTGCGTCAATGCCATGATATGTAACGAGATTTATCTGCCGCTGGCGATTTTTCCGGCAGGAACGGCAAATGACTTTGCCTATTACTTCAATATTCCGGGAGATATTGAACGGATGGTGGACATCGCCCTTGGTGAAAATTACACTTATGCTGATGTGGGGAAGGTCAATGACCGTCACTTTATCAACGTAGCAGCCATGGGGCAGGTGGTGGACGTCAGCCAGAAAACTGACCCAACCTTAAAGAATACCATCGGCATTCTGGCATATTATCTAAAGGGACTGTCCGAAGTGCCGAACCTGAAACCAATTAAAGTGACTTTGACGACACCGGAAAAAGTCTATCGCGAAAAGATGTATTTCATGGTCGTGATGAACGGAAAATCAGCAGGTGGTTTTAAGAAAATTTCGCCGGATTCCGAAATTAACGACGGACTTCTCGATGTAATTCTGTTTAGAAATATGGGACTTTTGGAAATGCCGGGTGTTTTCATGAAAATTTTACAGGGAAACCATTCCTCCAGTAAGAGAGTCCTTCATTTCCAGACTGACAGTCTGAAAATAGAGTCGTCCGTCGATTTGCCGACGGATATTGACGGTGAACACGGCGAAAAGCTGCCGCTGACATTCAGCGTTTTGCACAACAGATTAAAAATCTTTACTTTGGAAGATAATATGGGAGAAGAAACGATATGATGCGTTTAATTTTAAGACAGACAGATGAATATGAGAAACTGGTACAGTTTTTCATTGAAAACGAGCTTGAGTTTGACGGCGATGAGGAAGTGGATACGGATATCGTAAAGTGCTTTGAAGTGGTGCACGGCGCGGAGGAACATTTGGTGGGAGCTGTGGTTCTCGCCAAAAGAGAAGGCCGTTACATCATCGACGGCATTGCGGTGGACGCTCCTTATCGCAAGCTGAAGGTGGGCAATATCCTTTTAAAAAAGGTCATCGATACGGTAAAAGGGCTTGGAGGCAGCAGTATCTATCTGGTAGCCAGAGCGCCGGGCTTTTTCCGTGCCAATGGTTTTACTGCCATTGATCCGGAGAAAGCGCCGAATTTCTTTGAATGCAAATATTGTCCGCAGTATCAGAAAAACTGTCACCCGGAAGTGATGAAACTGGAGATTGCATAAATGGATTTCGATTATGACAGAATTTTGCAGGGTATTTTAGATATTGGAGAAGAGATGGTCTGCTGCGGCGCGGAGGTCAGCCGCGTGGAGGACAGCATTTTGCGCATGTGTGAAAGTTACGGCGCAGAGCGGATAAATGTGTTTATCATCACTTCCAATATTCAGGTGACGATGGAAGCGCCTGACGGCAGAATCCTGACCCATATCAGACGATTGATTCGCTATGAGACCAATTTTGATCGTCTGGATTATCTCAACGATTTGAGCAGGTATATCTGTGCCAACAAGCCGGACGTTGTCCAGCTCCGCCAGAAGTTTGACGAGGTTTTGGCTAGGCCCAAACAGCCTGTGTGGCTGCATTTTCTGGGCTGCATGCTGGGAGCCGGCGCTTTTGCAGTGTTTTTTGGAGGCAGTATCAAAGACGGAGCTGCCTCTGCGCTGATGGCAGTAGTCATGGTGTGCTTTGAACTGTTTTACGCAAAACATGAAAAAAATCAGATTGTATATCACTTTGTGGCCTCGGTGGTTGCCGGTATCTGCGCCCATTTCTTTGTAGCTGCGGGAATCGGCGACCATGTGGATATGCTGATGATTGGCGGTATCATGCTGCTGATTCCGGGTATTGCCATGACCAATGCAGTGCGCGATATGCTGACAGGAGATATCGCCTCCGGTCTTTTGCGCCTCTGTAATTCACTTCTGATTGCTGCTGCCATTGCCTGCGGCTTTGCACTGACCATTATACTTCTCGGAGGTGTCCTATGACTGTACAACTCATCGTAGCCTTTCTGGGCTCAATCGGTTTTGCGCTGATGCTGAAAATCAAGGGAAGACAGGTACTGTACGCAGGAATAGGCGGACTGATTACATGGGGCATTTATCTGATTTGTTTTGAACTCCTTGCCAGCAATTTTGAGGCAAATCTCATTGCTTCAGTCTTTGTAGCGGTCTACGCGGAAGTCATGGCACGAATCAACAGGGCACCGGCGACAATTTTTCTGACCGCAGCCGCAGTACCGCTGATTCCCGGCGGCAGGCTTTATTACACCATGTACGGCCTGGTGATAGAAGATAGAGCTATGTTTGCGGAAAACGGCACAGCGGCAGTTACCATAGCCCTTGCCATTTCTCTGGGCTTTGTAATTGTGACAGTATTGAACAAATACTGGAATAAAATGGTTTGCGTATGGCGCAATAGGGCATAAACGGCCATCTTACAAAATTGTAAGCCGTCTGTAACGAATATCTATGGAATTCCCCTTTCTCATGGGATACAATGCAAGTATCAAATGGGAAAGGGGTGTTTTTTATGAGAAAGCTTTTTAAGGTTTGTTTAGTACTGGCGCTTGCATGCAGCATTGCTGCGGCGCCGACGGTGTATAAGGGATATCAGATGTACGCGGCTGCGGTGGAAAAAACGCCTCTCGAGGAAAAAGCAGCTGAAATCAGAGACCGGGAGGATTATGTACCTCTGTCAGAGATGTCAGATTACTTTGTGGATGAGATTATCAAGTCTGAAGATAAACGTTTTTTCTGGCATTTTGGAATTGACCCCCTTGCTATCGCAAGGGCTGTGAAAAACGATATCATCGCGGGCAGTTTTGTGGAGGGCGGAAGCACTATCACCCAGCAGCTTGCGAAGAATATGTATTTCGACTTTGAAAAGGTGATGGAGCGCAAAGTAGCGGAGGTTTTTGTGGCGTTTCATCTTGAGTGGAGTTATTCGAAAGAGGAAATTCTGGAGATGTATTTAAACTGCATTTATTTTGGAGAAAACTGCTATGGAATTAAGGAAGCAGCAGGATATTACTATGGCAGGACGCCGGATAGGCTGACCTCTTCGCAGGCTGACAGTTTGGTCTATACAATAAAGTGTCCGAATCTGTACAATCCGGTAGCACTGGCGGGGGAAGCCAGCTAATTGGCATACTTTCCGCGTCTCAGAATACAATGTATTAATGTGAATTTCTGGGAGGGAAAATATGATAAATACGACGGATAGTAACAACCCTACGAACATAGCCTGTATTCGGGGCGAAATCATAGATGGACTAAAGCTGAATCATAAGACATATGGAGAATCATTTTATACCTTTGAGGTGGGCATTGCCAGAAACAGCGGATACGAAGATCAGATTATTGTCATGGCGTCTGAGCGGATTTTGAGTGCAATACAGATTGAAGTCGGCATGTGGATTGAGGTGCAGGGACAGATTCGAACCTATAACGAGGATGTAAATGGTCATAACCGTTTAAATATTGTCGTTTTTGCAAGAGACATGGTAGAAGCGGAGGAATATGCTTCGCCGATGAATCAGATTTATCTGGAAGGCTATATCTGTAAGCCTCCTCTTGGAAGAACATCGCCGCTGGGGCGCAAGATTTGTGATATTATGCTGGCGGTCAACCGGCTTTACAATAAATCTGACTACATACCGTGTATCGCCTGGGGCAGGAATGCGGTATACTCATCGAGTCTTGAAGTGGGCGCGAAGATTGCGCTCCATGGGCGAATTCAAAGCAGACAGTATAAAAAGAAGCGTGAGGACGGCGATGTCATGGTGAAAACTGCCTTTGAAGTATCTATTTTACAGATGGAAGAAGTATAAATTGTTCTTTTCGCGAATTTCATCAATTTATATCAATTTGGTGAGAATTTAGGTTGAATAGTCTATCTTTGTTGTGATACAATAATATGGTATTTTCAAAAACCGAAAGGATGTGTACACATGTTTAACAGAGAAGGCGCAGATAACAGCACCTATAACGTAGAGAATTTTGAATTTATCAAGAAGTCCTCTCCGGTTGTGGGGGATTTGATTGAGAAGGAATATAACAGACAGAAGAACAATATTGAGTTGATTGCTTCGGAGAATTACTGCTCCGAGGCGGTTCTCGCCGCTTGCGGAAGCTGTCTTTCCTGGAAATATGCAGAAGGTTATCCTTATGTGAGAACCTCCGGCAACACCAGCAGATATTATGGCGGCACCAAGTTCGTGGATGAATTGGAAGAATACTGCTGCGATATGTGGAGAAAAGTATTCGATACCGACTACCATGTCAACGTACAGCCTCACAGCGGTTCTCAGGCTAACTTTGCGGCATATAAGGCAATTCTGCAGCCGGGAGATACCATTTTATCCCTGAGCCTGGACAACGGCGGACATCTGACCCATGGCTCCGGCGTCAACTTCAGCGGAAAGCTTTACAACATGGTATTTTACGATGTAGATGAGAACGGTTTCATCGATATGGAAGACGTGAGAAGAAAGGCGCAGGAATACAAGCCGCAGCTGATTCTGACCGGTGCGTCCGCTTATTCCAGAATTATCGACTTTGCTGCTTTTGCTGAAATCGCAAAGGAGGCAGGGGCTTACTTCATGGTGGATATGGCGCACATCGCAGGCCTTGTGGCAGGAGGTGCGCACCCGTCTCCATTCGGCTATGCTGATATTGTAACCACAACAACCCACAAGACCCTGAGAGGCCCAAGAGGCGGTCTGATTTTTGCTCGCCCGGAACTGGCAAAGAAAGTTGACAGTGCGGTATTCCCTTACGCGCAGGGCGGTCCGCTGGAACACGTGATTGCAGGAAAAGCGATCTGCGCGGAAGAAGCCCTTCGCCCTGAGTACAAGGAATATGCAGCTCAGGTAGTTTCTAACTGTAAAGCTTTGGCAGATGAGTTCCTGAAGCTGGGCTACAAGATTGTAACCGGCGGTACGGATAACCACGTATTCCTGCTGGATTTACTGGAATTCCCGTTCAGCGGCAAGGACCTGCAGGACAGACTGGACGAAGTGGGCATTACCCTGAACAAGAACTGTGTACCGGGTGAGAAACGCTCTCCAAAGGAAACCAGCGGCGTCAGAATCGGTACAGCGCCGATGACCACAAGGGGTTACAAGGAAGATGATTTCAGAGAAGTAGCCAGAAAAATCGACGCAGTGATTAAAGAGATGGTAAAATAGATTGATATAAATTCTGCATGTATGATAAAAGGACTGCCTGTGCGCGTAGGAAATGCGTGGGGCAGTCCTTTTTAATGTGAAAATTATCTATATTTTTAAGGTGATGTCTTCAAAGTATTGTAAAGCCTCTTTTTCATTGAGACTAAATCTGTTCATTAGTTTTTTTATAATTTTGTTTTTGGGAATACCTTCTTCCAGATTATCCTCGATGAGTGCCTGCATGCCGCCAAACATTGCTGCATCTCGTTCTCGTACTGCGATAATTTCTTCCCATGTTACACCTTCGCCTAGAATCATATTGGATACCTCCCGTTTATTTTTTAACTCAAACTTCCCACATGAAAATGGGAACTGAACCTTGAAAACTCAATACTTTAGCCGTGACAAATAGCAGCATCCTTTCCATCTTGGCTGCAGCCGAGGGCTTTCTGCATATACTGGGGCAGTCTCGAGTAGAAATCAGCCGCGAATATTTCAAGTTGCTCATCTGTGACTCGAAATACCGATTTCACTGTCTGAAACATCGCTTCCATCAGAATCATCATGGAGTGCCGGAAGGTGATATCTTCCAGTTCCGTCAGCATTACATAGAATAGCTCTCCCAATGCACGATGGTCTTCGTTCTGTCTCTGAAACATGGACAATATCATGTACCGCACCATGACGATGGAAACGTGTGCAGTCATTGCGTCATAAGAAAGCGAATGACATTCTTTCTGCAGTCTCAGATAGGATTTGCAGGTCTTGAAGAAAACCTCTATATCCCAACGTTTCCCATAGACCCGAATGATTTCTTCTTCGCTGAGCTGCATATCCGTGCAGATCAGGGCAATCCAATCCTTACGATTACTGCGGTTACGTACATATACCAGCTTTGCAGGGATCGGATGCTCATCTATACCATTTTCTTTGCCAACGAGGATCTCTACAGACAAAAGATAACGGCTGCGTCCTCTGCGTTTCTTCGACTGCTTGAAGATCTGCTTGCAGCTCATGCGTTTATCTTCGAATTCATATTTGATCCTGGAACTCTTCTTCACCATGGCTATGGTGTCCAGCCCCATGTCTTTGATCGCTACGATCTGATGGGGATTTGCGAACCAGGTATCGAACAGAACATACTTGGCCTGGTGTCCGGCTTTCATCGCTGCATCCAGAAGTTCAAGCATAACATCGGTCGCCTTGCGTAATGCCATTGACCTGCGCTTTCCTGCGGTCGTCCGTCCATCTCCCAGATCCATGATTCCAAGCTGGTTGCTCTCTTTGCTGGAAGAAAGCAAACTGAAGTTGATCGGAAGAAACGAATTTCCATCGGACCAACCAAGGGTCAACAGACGGAATCCTTTGCGGTAGCGCATGTCTGTATGATCGAACACTCTGGCGGCCATGCCGGTCTTTTTGCAGCTGCTTCTACCAAAGAGAGTGTCATCAATGATGAACACATCCTTGCGATCCTTACTGGTTAGACGTCGCATGAAATCCCTGACGACGGCTGCAGACAGAAGCGTGGTGAATCGAAGCCAGTTCGTCTTCGTACTGTTGAGGAATCGGTAGTAGGTGTTCTTACTGAAATCCTCGTGATAGGAATCCGTACGGATCTGCATATACATGCTTTTTGCGTTGAAGACATTGCTGACTATGTAGCGGAAAACCTTCATAACCGGAACGCCTTTTTCTTTGCTGGCGTTGCATTTGCGAAGAAGTTTTCCTACATGGAACGATGCGAAAAATTTTTCAATAACTGTGCAAAAAAATTTTCAATAACTGTGCAAAGCACCTGTCCATCATGGTCATTTTGTGGTATGATAGTCATGGCATAAATTCTCCCTTGGTAATGTTTGTTTGGTCACTTACATTATACCAGATTTCAGAGATTTATGCCTTTTTTCTTCGGCTAAACTATTGAATTTTCAAGGTTCAAACCTGCCTCAGGGTATGGGAAGTTTGAGTTATTATTGAGAAAAACGAAAATGCTATTTCCATGATTAAAATTCTTGGCTATGAAAATGGCGAGATAGCGAAATTATATCTTCTTTCAACCACCATTGTTTTATTAGCCTCTGATGCTGTCAGCGTTTTTCTGGGAAGTCTTGTAATGGGAGAAGCCTGGAAAGCAATTATGTCGGAATACAGCGGATGGTATACATTTACTATGAATCCGTGGGGATACGCGAAAATGTTCCTGTTTATTCTGATTGGATATTTAATCGTTTTAGGTTTCGATTTTAGAAGGATTCAAAAAATCCCGCTGGATAAAGCTTTGAAAAACGCAGAATGATATTTCCGCTGAGGTATATTTTTCATATACTGACAAATACTATGCCTAAAAATGAAAGAGAAGGAAGGTCAGTATATGAGCAATAACATGGATTTGGGTTATGAAATGTTCTGTTATCAGTGCGAACAGACAGCCAACGGAAAAGGATGCACGAAGCTGGGGGTTTGCGGAAAAACACCGGAAATTGCAAATCTGCAGGATCTATTGATTTTTCAGATTAAAGGAATCAGCTGCTACGGAAAAGCGCTGGCAGAGAATGGACAGCATATCGATAAAAGCGTGATAAGTTTTATTGAAAATGTTCTTTTTACAACGCTTACTAATGTCAATTTCGATGCGGATAAGCACGTGGAATTACTGAAAAAGTCACAGGAGATTAAAGAAACCTTAAGAGAAATGGCAGGGGAGATTAAAAATCATACGGCTCACGCATCTTATAATCTTCCGGAAACCAAATCGGAGATGTTAAAGGATGCGCCTTTGGCGGGAATCATGTATGATAAATCCTTGGATCCGGATATTCGCTCTTTGAGACAGACGATTTTATATGGCCTGAAGGGCATTAGTGCATATGGACATCAGGCGAGAGAGCTGGGTTATTACAGCGATCAGGTAGATGACTTTTATATTCAGGCCTTGGAGTCACTCACCGATGACAGCCTTACAGTAGAAGAACTGATTCGGATGACCATGCGGACCGGAGAAATGGCAATTGCAGTTATGAAAACACTGGATGAAGCAAATACCGAGGTTTATGGAAATCCGGCACCGCACAAGGTTAATATTCATATGAAGAAGGGACCTTTTATTATTGTTTCAGGTCATGATCTTAAGGACTTGGAAATGCTTTTGGAGCAGACAAAGGGGAAAGGTGTCAATATTTATACCCATGGTGAAATGTTGCCATGCCATGGATATGAAGGACTGAAAAAATATCCGCATCTTGTAGGGAATTTCGGAGGAGCATGGCAGGATCAGCAAAAACAGTTCGACAATCTTCCGGGATGTATTCTGATGACGACCAACTGTCTGATGAGACCGAGAGAGAGTTATAAAGACCGAATCTACAGCACCAATGTGGTAGGCTGGGAAGGTATAAAGCATATTGGCAGAAAAGAAAACGGGGAGAAGGATTTCAGTGAAATCATTCAACAGGCCATTGAACTGGGCGGCTATCCGGAGGATCAGACGCCGCAGGAGATATTGGTCGGTTTTGGCCATCATGCCGCATTAAGCTATGCAGAAAAAATTGTAGAGGCGGTAAAGACTGGAAAACTCAGGCATTTCTTCCTCATTGGCGGCTGCGATGGAGCCAGACCCGGACGGAACTATTATACTGAGTTTGCAAAGATGGTTCCAAAGGACTGCATGATTTTAACCCTTGCATGTGGAAAATACAGGTTTAATAAACTGGAATTCGGAGAAGTAGCAGGCCTTCCTAGGCTATTGGATGTAGGGCAGTGCAATGATGTGTATTCCGCAATACGGATTGCAACAGCTCTGGCGGATGCGTTTGGCACCGACGTCAATGGACTGCCGCTGTCATTGATTGTATCATGGTATGAACAAAAGGCGGTTGCCGATTTGCTGGCACTGCTGAGTCTAGGTATTAAAGGCATTTATTTGGGACCAACTCTGCCTGCATTTTTGAGTCCCAATGTGCTGCAGTATCTGGTCGATACCTTTGATTTGCGCCTAATCAGCAATGCGGAGGATGACATTAAGAACTGCCTGAAACAGAATATTGCTGAATAAAGAAAGTATATGCCGCTCTATTTTAGGGCATCTCCCTGAGGACGCACCATTTTCTACTAAAATGGTTTAAATGGTGCACATTTTGAAGGGATAAAAATAATATCCGCACCATATACAGCGAAATAAGGGGTTATGGTGCGGATTCTTTTGTATGGAGTTTGAAATAAATGAGTTTAATGGAATGAAATGGAGAATAAAGGAGGAATCGACTGTAAGTTTATGTAAGTAATTTCCATGAACATGTGAACTCTCAATAATTCTTCAGTGTTCTCAGCGCCTGCATGCACCATTTCCCTTGTTTTTAGACCATTTGGTGCAGAATTCAGATTTGCAGCAGCGCGAAGCGCACCATTGCCTCTTTTTTTTCGCAAAATGGTGCATCTTCAGTCTTTGCACGCTTGTCATGTCCCAACTCTATCTGTTCTCACATTGAAATAATAGAAATTTTATGGTACTATGATGATACAAAAGCAAGGTGGAAATTGAAAGAAGGACAATGATGGAAATACGTTATATTACCCCGGCCGATAGCAGGCAGGAAATCAGCAAAGTATATGAAGAAAGCTGGAAATTTGCTTATAAAGGCATCATACCGCAGGATTACCTGGAGGGGATTCCGGAGGGACAGTGGGTATCAGCTCTGGACAGTTTCGGCTGGCGGACACTGATTTGTTTAGAAAAGGGAAACATCGTCGGAACTACCAGCTTCGGAAGGTCACGATTTGCCCGGTTTGACCAGTGGGGCGAGATTATATCCATCTATTTTCTGCCCGAATATATTGGGTGCGGTTATGGAAAAGCTCTGCTCAAAGCAGCAATGTCAGAGCTGAAAAAGATGGGCTATCCAAAGGTTTTTCTATGGGTATTGGAGGAGAATTACCGGGCAAGAGCTTTCTATGAAGCTATGGGATTTGTTCCCGCTGACGAATATTTAGATGATAATATCGGGGGAAAGGATTTGCGGGAAGTTCAATACATCTGCAAAGAATCTGGAGGTACATATATTTGAACGACTTTGAAAAAGCATATGAAACATTTTTTCCTTTCTGGGAGGAACTGAACAATACGGACCAGAGGCTGCTCTGCCAGCATTCATCTTTGGTACATTTTGAGAAAGCGCAGATGGTGCACGACAACAGCGGATGCACGGGGCTGTTTATAGTGAAAAGCGGCAGGCTCAGGCTGTATATGCTTTCGGAAGATGGAAAGGAAATCACTTTATACAGATTGCTTCCCGGGGAAATCTGTATGCTTTCAGCTTCCTGCGTGCTTGAAAGTATTACATTTGATGTATTTGTAGAGGCAGAGGTTCCCAGCGACTGTTATATGATTACAGCCTCTGCATTTGGTGAAGTCAGCGAAAGAGTGCCGGCTGTTAAGATTTACGCGCTGGAGACCGCAGTGGGCAGATTTTCGGACGTGATGTGGATTATGCAGCAGGTTGTCTTTATGAGTATGGATAAGAGGCTGGCTCTTTTTCTGGTGGAGGACGCCGGCATCAATGAGAACGCACTGATTACCATGACCCATGAGCAAATTGCAAGACATCTTGGTACTGCCAGGGAGGTGGTATCCAGAATGCTGAAGCGGTTTGCGGGGGATGGGATTGTCGAAGTGTCCAGAAAAGGAATCAAAATTCTTGATATGAAAAAATTGCGGAACATTGCCCAGTGACAGGTTCCGCTTTTTTCTGTGACTTTTATCACAGAAAAAGGATGGAGAAATTGTTATACTGCCAGTAAAACCGAATTAAAAAGGTCTTAAGAGAGGAGCAACTTTAATGAAATCTAAGAAATATGCGGCGGCTGACCGTGCCCATTGTGTCGCCTGCGGAACCTGCATACAGGGTTGTCCCAGAAACGCTATCCGCATTGTGAAAGGGTGCTATGCCTTTTGTGACAGCGACATCTGCGTAGGCTGCGGCAAATGTGCAAAGGTCTGTCCAACCGGGTGCATTTCAATGATAGAAAGAGGTGAGCAAAGATGAAAAAACCGTGGTATACATGGCTGTGGATTTGGTCTATAATCTATTTTGCCCTTGGATTTTTTAATATCTTGTTTGCCTGGCTTGGCATGATTGACTTTCTCCTTCCGTTGGGATTTGCCATTTTTGGAGGAACCAAGGGATTCTGCAACAGGTATTGCGGCAGAGGTCAGCTGTATCAGAAGCTGGGCGCGGACTGGAAATGTTCCCGCAATAAACCTACGCCGAAATGGATGTATTCAAAATGGTTTCGCTACGGATTTTTAGTGTTTTTCATGACGATGTTCGGCAATATGCTGTTTCAGACCTATTTGGTGGCCGCCGGTGCGGGGTCGCTGAAAGAAGCGATTAAGCTTTTCTGGACCTTCCGGGTGCCATGGGGCTGGACCTATACCCAGGGGATAGTTTCGGACTGGATTGCGCAGTACAGTTTTGGTCTTTACAGTCTGATGCTGACATCGCTTTTGCTGGGGCTGATTGTTATGGTGCTTTATAAACCGAGAACATGGTGTACCTTTTGTCCGATGGGCACGATGACACAGGGCATCTGTCAGCTAAAAAACAGAAATAAAGACGAAAAAGCAGCGTAATTCTAATAGTGGTAGAATTTACAACCAGCGAATAGGGTTGAATTTTAGTGAATTTTGTAGTATACTAAAATTACTTTTCGTAGGTGGAATGATGTGAGATGCCATCAGCGATTTCTTTGTAGAAAGGAAAAGCAAGAATCATTTTAGTATCTATTAAAGGAGAAAGAAACATGAAAAAGACATCTAAAATCTTCGCAGTATTACTATCTTTAGTCATGGTAATGTCTGCAACAGCTCTGCTGACCAGCTGCAGCAGCGACCCTGCAACCTTAGAAGACTATATTGCTGATCATCCGGAAGAACAGAAAGCGATGGATGATGCGGTTGCTTCCTATGAGCAAGACGGCATGTCTGTAGATGTACAGATTAAAGGCAATGAAATTATCTATTCTTTCAAGTATGATGAGACTTTTGATGAAGACACTGTAGAACAGCTGAAGTCCTATTTTGAAGGTGCAATGGGAGGCGTCAGCGCAGTATTTGAAGGCATTGCAAAATCTTGTGAAGAGCAGACTGAAATTGAAGGAATCACTGTACAGGTACTTTACTTAAACGGCGATGACAGCGAAATTTTCAGCCAGACCTTCGAGGCGAAAGAATAAAAAGACAAACTAAAAATTGCCTTTTAGACTGCCCTTTGCGGCAGTCTATTTTTGTCTTTTTGCAGAAACAGGCATAACCCATCGCTGACAGGATTACAATGAAGCAGGGGGTGTGCATCTTGAATATAAAAATTTATCGGGGAACCCATCAGATTGGCGGATGTATCGTGGGGATTTCCACGCAAAAGACGAGAATTTTAATCGATATGGGAAAACAGCTTGCAGACACGAAGGGCAATATGCCAGAGGAAAATTTATCCATTGACGATCCTTATGACGCGGTAGTATTTACCCATTATCATGTAGATCATGTGGGACTTTTGGAATACATCGCAAAAAATATTCCGCTCTATATCGGGCAGGCGGCAAAAGAAATACTTTTTTTAGAGAAAGCGCAGGCGGAGAGTCCGCTGACAGAGAGAATTCGCAGGATGTATACCTATCAGGACGGTACAGCGTTTACGATTGGAGATATACAGGTTACACCAATATTGGCGGATCATTCTGCCTTTGACGCTTACATGCTGCTCATTGAGGCAGATGGAAAGAGAGTGCTGCACACGGGAGATTACAGGCTGCATGGTCTGAAAGGCGCGCAGATGGAACAGGCACTTGGGGCGTTTTCTGAAAGAGTGGATTTGATGATTACAGAGGGCACGAATTTGTCCTATCAGAATCCTGTCACAACAGAAGAAAGCAAATTGGGAGAAGCTGCAGGTGTACTGATGGAGCGGTTTGCCTATACTTTTGTATTATGCAGTCCTATCGACTTTGACAGACTGGCGGTGTTTCATAAGGCGTCCCTTTCCAAAGGCGCTTTTTTCTGTGATCCGTATCAGATGAAACTCTTTGAGACGGTACGGAAATTTGACCCGACGGTTTCAGCAGATTACCAGTTTGAAAACGGTAAAGTGTATTTAGAAGCTCTGGCGCAGCAGGAGGGAGGATTCTGCATGGCAGTGCGGGGAGAAAAGTCTTTCGCCGATGCGGTAAAACCGTATATAGAGAAACACAATGAAAAATCACTGATGATTTATTCTATGCCGGAAGGGTATTTGAAAAAGCACAAACCGACTCTGGAAAAAATGTTCGGCGGTTTTCGCTATGCAGTCAAACTCCATACATCCGGTCATGCTTCGGAAGAAGCAATCTGGGCCTGTGTCCGACATGTGGCGCCTAAAAAAGTGATTCCTATTCATACGGAGCAGCCGGAAAAAATCAGGCTGGGAAGTATGCAGAACAGAGTGGTTTTTCTTGCAGACGGGGAGGAATATGCTATACTGTAGAAAACAGCTTTTGAAAGCAGTTATTACGGAGGAACCATGAAAAAAAACCTTTTGACACAGACCGTTTCTGTGGCTATGACGATTACTCGTTCCTATCTTCGAGAGGGAGATACTGCCATTGATGCCACATGCGGCAATGGCCATGATACGCTGGCGCTGGCACAGGCGGTAGGCAGAAACGGGAGAATTCTGGCGATAGATTTGCAGGAAGAAGCTATTTTGGCGAGCAAAGGTCTTTTATCAGCACATCAGATTGACAATGTTGATTTTGTTCAAGGCAGCTTTGTGCATCTGGAAGAGCATTGGCGTGCATGGATGGAGAATATGGAGCGCAGCATGACGGCAGAGATGGCATCCGCTCCCAAAGCCATCGTTTTTAATCTGGGTTATTTGCCCGGCGGAGACAAAAAAGTGACGACGAGAACAGAAGATACGCTTCTTGCAGTGCAGCAGGCGCTCTCAGCCATTGCACCTGGCGGAATTGTGACATTGGTTTTGTATCCGGGGCATGAAGAAGGGGCAAGAGAAAGGGAAGCCTTGTTGGAATTTGCAAAAGAATTGCCAGCATCCCGGTTTCATGCAGCGTATGTGGGTTTTCCTAATCAGAAGAAAAATCCGCCGGAGATTTTGTGGATTACAAAAAAGTAACAGCAGGCAGAAGAAAGGATATAACAGATGAACAAGGAACTTGCGTGGATTTTAAATGCGATTGAGGCAGCCGGCGAGACGGCGATGAAAGACGGTGTATATTGGCGGGGAACTTATACAGAGCAGGATGCTGCTGTCGTAAAACTCCTCAGCAGATATATGGAAGATGGAGGGATGAAAGTTTCTTCTGATGCGGCAGGGAATCTCTTTGGAACCATTGCCGGGACAGAAGGCGGTGTTATTATGTCTGGCTCTCATAGAGATACCGTACGGCTGGGGGGAAAGTATGACGGCATGTTGGGCATTGTGACTGCCATCTGTGCGGCATCTTCGTTATATCAGGAATTAGGAAAACCTGTCCGCACACTGAGAATTGTCGCTATGTGCGAAGAAGAAAGCAGTCGTTTTACAACCAGTAACTATATTGGAAGCAGTCACATCTGCGGTCTTGTAACAAAAGATATGCTGCAGGTAGCCGATGATAACGGAATCACGATGGAAACCGCAATGAGAGATGCCGGGTATTTACAGGAACCTTTGCGAAGAGAATGTGAAGATATTTCTCATTTTGTAGAACTTCATATTGAGCAGGGTGGGCTTCTGGAGGCTGCGGAGAAACAGACTGGGATTGTAACATCTATTGTAGGGCTGTGCTGTGGAGAGGTGACTTTCACCGGACAGCAGAATCATGCAGGCACAACACCGATGTATTTACGGCAGGATCCCATGCCTGTCTGTGCGGACTTTATCTCAAAGCTGATGGCATGGGCGGAGAAGTATCAGGATGATATGGTGTGTACGGTAGGAAAAATCACGGCGGAACCAGGTAATGCCAATGTGATTGCCGAAAAAATCACATGCACTTTTGATATCAGGTCAGAAAATCCCCAGCGGCTTGCGGAAGCAAAAGATATCTTGGTTCATCTGACAGAAACGCTGAGGGGGACTGTTGACGCTGCGCTTGAGATTGCCTGTCAGGAGCCGCCGGTGCAGCTTGATGCGGACGGTGTGCAGCGTCTTACGCAGCTTGCGGAGTCGAGGGGAATTTCCTACCGTAAAATGCCAAGCGGTGCGGGGCATGATTCACAGGTTATCGCACGCCATGTAAAAACCAATATGATTTTTGTGCCGAGTGTTTCTGGCATTAGTCATAACCCGAAAGAATATACAAGACCTGCGGACATTGAAGCAGGCTATCTGCTCTTAAAAGATTACCTAAGGGCTTTAGCGTGGAACTAAAAAGGGTGCCGGCGAATTATCGCTCGGCACCTTTTATTAATGTATCAAAGAGTTTAACACCTTCGATGAGGACCGTATCGTCAAAATCGTAGTTGTCGCTGTGAAGGGGAATACCGCTGCCCGTTCCAAGGAAAAAGAAGATACCGGGCATCTGCTGTTCAAAGAAGGAAAAATCTTCGGCAATCATCACCGGTTTTCTGAGCTCCACGTAGTTTAAGTCCATCAGAAGCGGTTTTGCTCTCTGGTACAAATCCTCGGTGTTGATAACAGCAGGGTGACTTTTGCTGACGTCAAGATGGAACTTGATTCCATAGATATGTTCTAATTCTTCACCCAGATTTTTCATGGCTTCCACCAGAGTATGCCAGGTTTCTTCGCTAAAGGTACGCATAGTGCCGTCTAAGCGACTGTAAGGGGAAATAGCATTGCGCACGGTACCGCTTTCCATTTTGCCGAACTTCAGCACAGAGCGTTCCTTCACAAAGAGGGATTTGAACATGTAAATGTCGCTGATGAATTTGCAGGCAGCCTCCAGTGCGTCGCGGCCTTTTTCCGGCTCGCCGCAGTGGGCGCTGACACCTTCAATGATAACTTCAACAGTAGTGGATTTTGCCATCATAGGACCGGGACGAGATGCGATTTCGCCTTTGGAAAGCATAGGCCAAAGGTGCAGGCCGAAGATGGCTTTTATATTGTAATGGTCGAAGAGATGAGTACCGCAGATTCTAAGGGCGCCATCTATGGTCTCTTCGGCAGGCTGAAAGAGAATCAGCGCATTGCAGGGAAGTTTTCGCCCTTCTTTTACATAGCTGTCCAAAAGGCGGGCAAAACCCAGCATAATGGCCATGTGACCGTCGTGTCCGCAGGCATGCATGCAGCCTTCGTGGAGAGATGCGTAAGGGGCACCGGTTTCTTCATGAATTGGAAGAGCGTCCATATCCGCGCGGAAAGCTATTGTCTGCTTCTGTCCGAAATCGAAGAAGGCGACAAGTCCGGTTTTTACGATTTCATCGACCTGGCAGGAGAGGGTGGATAAAATGTTTTTTACATAAGCACTGGTCTTATAAACGTAGAAACCAAGCTCCGGAATCTGGTGTAATTCTCTTCTGTATGTAATGATATCTTGGGATAACTGGTCAAAATCTATCATTTGGTATACCTCCGTCCTATCTATAATAATGTAGAAGTGGGATATAGTCAAATGTTCTTTTATGAAACATCACGGCTTTTTCATGTACGAAAGGAAAGAAGTATGGTAAAATAGTTCTATGAAAAAAAAGAAGAAAACTGTAAGAAAAACAAAAAAGAAGAATATGCCGACTCTTTCAAGAAGTGCAAAAATCATCATTGCTGCAGCTGCAGTGTTTATGTTTGCGTGCACCTTTTCCATGTTTTACGTAGTTCTTGGAAGTTATGACGGACTGGGACTGCCCAGATTTGTGAAGGAGCATGATTATCAGATGAGCAGCATTTCAAAGCACAAGGGGAGACTGTCCTACGAAGATGAGAACTATGAGACCGTGGCGGGCATAGATGTTTCCTATTATCAGAAAGAAATTGACTGGAAGAAGGTTAAGAAAGACGGCTTCGATTTTGCCATGATCAGACTGGGGTATCGGGGCTATGAACACGGAAATCTGGAACTGGACAGCCGCTTTAAAGAAAATCTTTCCGGTGCGAAAAAGGCGGATATCCACGTGGGCGTGTATTTCTTTTCTCAGGCGGTGACCGTAGAGGAAGCGGTAGAGGAAGCCAAGTATGTGATTCGTCACATCAGAGGAAGAGGCGTGACCTATCCGGTGGTCTTTGATATGGAGCCAATTTCCGGCGCCCATAGAATCGATGATTTAACCGTGCTGGATAAAACTGAAATTGCCGACGCTTTTTGTCAGATTATTGAGAGAAACGGCTATACGCCGATGATTTACGGAAATCCGACCTGGCTTTCGGAAAATCTGGATTTACGCTATTTGACCCGTTATGACATTTGGCTGGCCCATTATACTGACGAAACGGACTACCCGGGCGAGTTCAAATTCTGGCAGTATACGGACAGCGGCAAAGTGAAAGGAATCAAAGGTAAAGTAGATTTAAATTTGATGTTCCGGAAAAAATAAATGCAGGCTGCAGGGAAGAAGGGAGATATTTTTATGGCAGAGTACGAACACGTAACCCATGACTTTGAACCGGTATATGACGAATATTCCAAGGTGCTGATTCTGGGCACGCTGCCCTCTGTAAAATCCAGAGAAGCGCAGTTTTACTATGGACATCCGCAGAATCGGTTTTGGAAAGTGCTTGGGGCGCTCTTTGAGGAAAACGTGCCTGAGACCATTGATGAGAAAAAGGCGCTGCTCCTTGCTCATCGTGTTGCAATTTGGGATGTCGTTGAAAGCTGCGACATCATAGGCTCCTCTGACAGCTCCATCAGGAATGTAACCGCCGCAGATGTGGCGGGGCTTCTGCAGAAAACAAGAATTGAGAAAGTTTATGCAAACGGAGGTCTGGCAAAGAAATTATACGATAAATTCCTTTTTGAAAAAACCGGTGTGACGGCTGTGCAGCTGCCATCCACCAGTCCTGCCAATGCAAGATTTTCACTGGAAGATTTAATTGAGGAATGGATACAGATTCTCCCCTAAAAGTATTGAAAAAATTGATTTGTAGGTATACAATGAAGAGTAAAAATATACGAAACGGAAGGTAAAGAAGTGAAATTAGCAGAATTATTTAATGAGGAAAAGACAGTATTCTCTTTTGAGGTATTTCCACCGAAGAGAAATAATCCAATAGAAACCATTTATCAGACTTTAGATCAATTACAGGAAATTAAACCAGACTTTATCAGTGTTACATACGGCGCCAGCGGCAGTCTTGCGGACAATTCCACCTGCGAAATTGCTTCTGCGATTAAGCAGAAGTACGGCATTGAGTCGGCAGCACATCTTACTTGTGTGAACTCAACCAGAGAGGAGGTAACAGAGGTTCTGCACAGACTCTCTGAAAACGGCGTAGAAAACATCCTGGCTCTTCGCGGCGATTTAGTGCCGGATTTGCCGCCAAAAAAAGATTTTAAACATGCCAGCGAACTAATTACTTTTATCAGAGAAACGACCGATTATGATTTTGGTATTTCCGGCGCATGCTATCCGGAGGGACATCTGGACAGCAGAAATCAGGTAGAAGATGTTCTCAATTTAAAGAAGAAGGTAGATGCCGGTGCCCAGCACCTGATTTCCCAGCTGTTTTTTGACAATGAAGTCTTCTACGATTTTGTGGACAAGGCAAGAATTGCAGGCATCAACGTCCCAATCGAAGCAGGCATTATGCCGGTTACCAATAAGAAGCAGATTGAAAGAATGGTATCTCTGTGCGGCGCCAGTCTGCCGAGAAAGTTCACTAAAATGATGTCCAGATACGAGAATAAGCCGGAAGCGATGAGAGATGCCGGTATCGCCTATGCGGTAAATCAGATTGTGGATTTAGTATCTCAGGGCGTAGACGGCGTACATCTTTACACCATGAACAATCCTTATATTGCAAAGAGAATCAGCGAAAGCGTAAAATCCTTGTTTTAACCAGAGAAGAGAGGCAGAAGATTGAACAAATTACTACAGTTATTTAAAGGAAAAGAATTCATTTTTTTAGACGGCGGAACGGGAACCCTTCTGCAGCAGCAGGGCATTGAAATCGGCAAAGTGCCGGAGGTTTTAAATTTTACCCATCCGGAGCTGATTCAGAAGATTCAGCGCGCCTATATCGATGCCGGATCTGACATCATCTGCACCTGTTCTTTCGGTGTCAGCGAGCACAAAATCGCCGGCTGCGGCTATTGCGTAGAGGAACTGATGGCTGAGGCTGTCAAGAATGCGAAAGCGGCTGCGGCAGGAACAGACACAAAGGTTGCCCTTGACATCGGACCCATTGGAAGAATGCTTGAGCCCAATGGAAATCTGTCCTTTGAGGAAGCCTATGACATGTTTAAACGTCAGATTCTGGCAGGCAGCGGCGCGGATTTAATCATCATAGAAACCATGACCGACCTTTACGAGGCGAAGGCGGCGCTTCTTGCTGCAAAAGAAAATACTGATCTGCCTGTCATCTGCACCATGAGCTTTGAAGCAAATCAGAGAACCTTTACGGGAACGGAAGTGCGCGCAATGGCAATGACGCTGGAAGGTCTTGGCGCCGACGCAATCGGCATGAACTGTTCTCTGGGTCCTGAGGAGTTTCGGCCGCTGATCGAAGAGCTTTCCAAGTGGACCACACTGCCAATCGTCTCAAAGGCAAATGCAGGGCTGCCTGACCCCGCAACGGGAGAATATCATATTGCGCCTGAGAAGTTTGCAGAGCTTTCTGCAGCGCTGATTCCTTTTGGCGTAAAGCTGGCAGGAGGCTGCTGCGGCACAACACCGGAATTTATCAGAGCCCTGAAAGCGGCCTTTTCTGATAAGACATACTGTCCGCAGAACCCTGAAATTCCGGCGGCAGTCTGCACACCGGAAAAGACCGTCATCATTGACCAGCCTAGAGTAATCGGTGAAAGAATCAATCCGACCGGCAAAAAGAAGCTGAAGGAAGCGCTGAAAACCGGTGATATGGACTATGTACTGGCCCAGGCCGCCGATCAGATTCGCGACGGCGCGGAAATTCTCGATGTCAATGCAGGCGTGCCGGGGATAAACGAGAAAGAAGTTATTGTAAACATAATTAAATCGCTCCAGGGCATTACTGACGCGCCGCTGCAGATTGATTCCGGCGATCCGGAAGTGATTGAAGCCGCCCTTAGAGTCTACAGCGGCAAAGCAATTGTAAACTCTGTCAACGGTGAAGAAAAGTCTATGGCGCGGATTCTGCCCCTTGTAAAGAAATACGGCGCTGCCGTAGTGGGGCTGACCCTGGATGAGGATGGCATTCCAAAGACGGCAGAAAAGCGAATTGAAATTGCGCAGAGAATTATGGACAGAGCTTTGGCGCTGGGCATTCCAAAGCGGGACATCTATATCGACTGTTTAACGCTGACTGTTTCCGCGGAACAGGAAAATGCAGCCAATACCCTGACTGCCATCAGATATATTAAAGAAACCATGGGGCTTAAAACCGTTTTAGGCGTTTCCAATATTTCTTTCGGACTGCCAAACAGGGCGCTGATTAACCATAATTTCCTGCAGATGGCACTGACAGCAGGACTGGATCTTCCGATTATGAATCCGGGGGCTCCGGATATGATGCGCGCTGTAGCTGTTCATAAGCTGATTATGAACATCGATCAGGGCGCGAAGGACTATATTGCAAAATATAGCGAGGAAATCACGGCCGCCGCTGTTTCTGCGTCTTCCGCAAGAGAGTTCAGGCAGGCAGAGGAAGTCAGTGAAATTGAATACGCGATCAATAATGGCCTTGGGGCAAAGTGCAGACAGCTCATTTCAGAAGAACTGAAAACCAGAGAGCCTGTTGAAATTATCAATCAAACGTTGATTCCGATTTTAGATAAAGCGGGGAAGGAGTTTGAAACCGGCAGAATCTTTATTCCCCAGCTGATGCTGTGCGCTTCCACCGCGCAGAGTGCCTTTGAGGTAATCAAGGAGAAAATAGAGGCCAGCGGTACAAAACAGGTGTCAAAGGGCTCCATTGTCATCGCGACGGTGCAGGGCGATATTCACGATATCGGAAAAAACATCGTCAAAGTGATTCTGGAAAACTATGGATATGACATCATCGACCTTGGAAAGGATGTAGAACCGAAACTGATTGCGGAAACCGTCAAAGAGAAGAATATCAGGCTTGTAGGGTTGTCCGCGTTGATGACAACGACTCTTCCTGCCATGAAAGAGACCATTCGCCTTGTAAAAGAAGCAGCGCCGGAATGCCGGATTATGGCAGGCGGCGCAGTATTGACAGCGGAGTATGCAAAAGAAATCGGCGCAGACTACTATGTAAAGGACGCGACAGATTCCGCAAACGCCGCAAAAGAGGTGCTATGAACAAAAATACAAAAAAAGGTGTTTTGTGTGCAGTCATTTCTGCATTAGTATTCGGCATTACGCCGGTTCTTGCCAGCATGACCTTTGAGATGGGCAGCAATGCAATGACATTGACCTTTTACAGAAATGCCCTTGCGGTGCCGGTTCTGCTTGTTGTTTTATTGTACAGAAGAGAGAACTTGAAAATCAGCCTGCGGGATTTTGCGGTTTTGTTTCTGGTCAGCGGTCTCTTCAGCGTCAGTACGACGTATCTTGTGTATGCGTCTTATGCGTATATCGGCATCGGTCTTGCGACAACGCTCCATTTTCTTTATCCGGTTTTTACGGTGCTCTTTGGCTGGGTGCTGTTCAAAAAGAAACCAGACAGATATAAGATTGGGGCACTTGCAATTGCCACGGTGGGCGTTGTGCTGGCTTCCGGCAGCAGCAGCGCTTTTGCGGTGACAGGGATTGTCATGGCGCTGATTTCAGCTGTGACATACGCTTCATATCTGCTGGGCATTGAACACAGCGCAGTAGGAAGGATGGATTCCATCAAATCCATGTTTTACATGTGCATTATCAATTCTGTTGTCATGGCAGCGGTGGATATGCCCAGCGGGCAAATCGTGTATGCTTTACCTTTAAAAACCATGGTGCTGACTTTTATTCTGGCTATTGCCAATTCAGCTTTCGCCTACGTGCTTTTAATTGTGGGCATCAGATTGATTGGTGCGGGGGATGCGGCAATTTTCAGTATGCTGGAACCGGTTTCCGGCGTGATTTTCGGCGTGCTGTTTTTGGGAGAAACTCTTCCGTTTATGAAACTTCTCAGCTGTTTATTGATTTTAGCGGCAGTTGCAATTCCTATTCTGCGGGATAGAAGTGCACAGGATTGATTCAGGATTCCTGTGAAACCGCGCTGAATTCATAGACAGATGTACTGTTTACTGCTGCCGATATTGTGTATAAAAGAAAAGCGTAAAAGAATGAGACTTTAAAAGGCATGCCGGACGGTTTATCCGTCACGGACATGCCTTTTTCTATGCCGCTTGTTAATCTCTTGTTATGACTCACTTTCTTCCGTATGAGGCTGATTCAGGAGAAATGTGAGAATGGTCCCTGTGTAACGTTCCAGTTTATCTTCGTTGAAAGCAATATTGATGATATTGCAGTTTTCGTTCTTCTCATATACATAGGAGGTGTTTACTGCAGGAACAAAATCTTTAAACTCCATCTTTGCGCCTGCGTAATCGCGGAATGCTTTGATAATTTCCTTGGCAAAGTCAGAGTCTGCATCAGAGTGCCAGCCGTCCTGTGAGGAAACCTTTTTATAGTTAGCGTTAGCAAGTCCACAGATAATCTGATACTGATTATCTATTTCAGAAAGTACAGATTCCGATAAACTGTTGGCAGTCGCGGAAATGGTATAAACACCGTCTTTTTCTTTCATGGAGCCGATGCTGGAAATGGAGATGAGGTTATCTTCATCATCCTTATAGTAAACGCCGTCGATGAGCGTATAAAGAAGACTGATGATATCGTTGAGACTGTCCTCTGTCATGACCTGTTTTGGCAAATCTACTTCCTCATAAGTATATGTCGCTTCAGGATAGTCTTCTAGATACGCGTCGTTAAAGTTTTCGATGGCAGTTTCCATTCTGGCTTCAAATTTATCGGTGTCATCTTCATCAATCACTACGGTTGCGGAAACGGATTTCGGATAAGTGTTTGCATTGCTGCCGCCACTGACTTTTCCCAGTTCGTAAATTAAAGCGTTGGTTTTAAAATAAGCCAGCAGATTGCCCAGTTCTTTAATCGCATTTGGATAGGATGAAATGCGGGAGCTCGGTATACCGCCGGGAAGTCCGCCGATTCTAATGCGATAGGCTTTGTCTTTTGCAGGGGCAGTGTAGGATACCTTTCTGGTAAAACGATAGGTCGACCTGCCGCCGGTATTTGTTGACCACATGTTTCGGTCGCTGTAGCCCAGACAGAATACGTTTGTCTGGTCGGTAAAGTATTTTTCACTCAGCGCTTTGATTCCATCATAATTGTGACCGGTGTCATTTACGAAAATTACGCGGAGCTTGCCTGTGTTCTCGTTGTTCTTTGCAAGATACAGTGCGCATGCCATAGGAGCGATGCAGCTGTCAAATTGTTTCGCATTATAGGAACAGAGAATCACTGCAGGGTTTGCCTGCTTATATGCTTTGCTTGATGCTACGCTCATGATGACATTCTGACTGCTGTCAATGGTGCAGTCAATGCCTTTTTGCTTTGCCCAGCTTAAAAGATAATCAGAAATGGCTTCTTCGGAAGTCAGCGTTGCAGCAGAATCCTTCAGGTCAGTTTGATAGGCAACAACCTTTTCCTGAATCTTAACGGAAAGATCTTCTTCTTCCTCAGCACAGCCGCTGAGTGAAAAAAGAGATGTTCCAATCAAAGCGAGCAGCAGTATGAATGGTACCAGCTTTTTCATTAGTAAATCTCCTTTGTATCATTGTATATATTTATTTTCATTTTTTTTTGAAATAATCATTTATTTTACATAAAAAATCATATATAATGATACCATAAAGAAGGAGAAATTAGTAGTTTTTTTAAAAAACTTCACACAATCTTAATAATTAACGGGAGACAAAAGATGGAATCAAAGAGCTTAATCATCAGGGAAACGGTATTTGATGACTGCCGGTATTTTGCGGAATGGGAAACACTTCCTGAAGTGACGGAGTTTTTTACTATAGATGAGGGAAGATCCTACGAGGAAATAGTAACTGAATATGTTAAATACAGTTTAGATTCGACTAAGTTGCAGTTTACCATTACAGAAAAGCCAGAGGATAAACCTATTGGAAAAATTTTTCTTTCCAGAATTGATACCCACGATGACTCTCTGGATATCACAAGAATTTATATTGCAGACCCCACCAATCGGGGCAAAGGCTATGGAGAAGAGGCGCTTCGTTTGATTTTGGAGTATGCCTTTATCAATCTGCATATGGAACGAGTGACCATTGACCATTTTGAAGCAAATAAAATTGCGGCCTCTTTATATGAGAAAGTTGGTTTTAAGAACGAGGGACTGATGAGAAATGCCGGCAAGAAAAACGGCAAATATATCAATCTTCAGCTGAAGTCCATGCTGAGAGCAGAGTATTACGAAAAACTTCATAAATAGATTTTCGGATTGAGCGATTGAAATGAGCACATCCTGCGCACGTCCCGCCGGATGTGCTTTTTATTTGCATTGCATTTTTTTTAATTATTTGTGTTTAGTAGTTGACCTTACGTGGTAACAATAGTATAATCACTTTTGGAAAATATGAAAAAAATACTAGATGTTGTGGATATGAAGGAGAACTCGCGAAATGGAAAGTATCATGAAAATCGTCAAGAGAGACGGCAGAACGGTAAACTTTGACGTAGAAAAGATTACAGAAGCCATTTTTAAAGCCGCCCAGGTACTTGGCGGTAAGGACAGAGATATGGCTGCATACCTTGCAAGACAGGTGGAACTTTATCTTCTTGAAATCTGTCACAATTCTACACCGACTGTTGAACAGATTCAGGATGCTGTCGAAAAGGTTTTGATTGAAGCAGGACATGCCAGAACGGCAAAGGAATATATTCTTTACAGAGCAGAGCGTACCAGAGTTCGCGATATGAACACCAAGCTCATGCGCGTTTATGAAGATTTGACATTTAAGGAAGCAAAGGACAATGATGTAAAGCGCGAGAATGCGAATATCGATGGAAACACTGCCATGGGAACCATGCTGAAATACGGTTCTGAAGGTTCCAAAGAATTCTATAAGATGTACGTCATCGATCCTAAATATGTAAAAGCGCACGATAACGGCGATATCCATATTCATGACATGGACTTTTATACACTGACTATGACGTGCTGCCAGATTGACCTTGTAGAGCTGTTGAAGGATGGTTTTTCTACAGGTCACGGACATCTGAGAGAACCCAACAGCATTGAAAGTTACGCAGCGCTGGCTTGCATTGCGATTCAGTCAGACCAGAATGACCAGCATGGCGGGCAGTCCGTGCCGAACTTTGATTACAGCATGGCGCCGGGCGTTCGTAAATCCTTTACAAAGCTTTACTACAGAAATTTAGGAAAGCTGCTGGAGGGAATCTGTGATGTAGAGGACGGCAGCGCAAAGACAAAGGCCATTACCGCAGCCATTGAAGAAAAATACGGTGTAGGGCCTTGCATGGCATGGGACAACAACTATCTGGAACTTGAGGCACAGGCACTGAAAGAATACGCTTCTGCTGAGGAAATCGAAAAGCTGCAGAGGATGGCAAAGAAATTCACTGATAAAGAAATCAGAAGAAAAACCTATCAAGCGATGGAGGCTCTGATTCATAACTTAAATACCATGCATTCCAGAGCTGGCGCACAGGTGCCGTTCAGTTCTCTGAACTATGGTACCGACACTTCTCCGGAAGGGCGTCTTGTTATGGAATGCATCATGAAAGCGACAGAAGCTGGTCTTGGCAACGGTGAAACGCCGATTTTCCCGATTCAGATTTTTAAGGTGAAGGAAGGCGTCAGCTACAATCCGGAAGATCCGAACTACGATCTGTTCAAGCTGGCATGCAGGGTGTCTGCAAAGAGACTGTTTCCAAACTTTTCATTTCTGGATGCGCCTTTTAATCTGCAGTATTACAAAGAAGGCCGCCCGGAAACAGAATGCGCTTACATGGGCTGCAGAACCCGTGTGATTGGAAATGTCCACGACCCATCCAGAGAAATCGTATACGGAAGAGGAAATCTTTCTTTCACATCTATCAACCTGCCGCGCCTTGCAATTAAAGCCAAAGGCGATGTAGATATTTTCTTCGATGGTCTTGACCATATGATTGATATCGCAATTGGTCAGCTCAACGAAAGATACAAGATTCAGTGCATGAAGAAGGTTAAGAACTTCCCGTTCCTCATGGGACAGGGTGTTTGGATTGACTCCAAGGGCTTAAAACCAGACGACACGGTGGAAGAAGTACTGAAGCACGGCACATTGACCATTGGTTTTATCGGTCTTGCGGAAGCACTGAAGGCGCTGATTGGCGTGCATCACGGCGAGTCCGAAGAAGCAGAGAAGCTGGGACTTGAAATTGTCGCTTACATGAGAAAACGCATGGACGAGGAAGCCAGAAAAACCGGTCTTAACTGGTCATTGATTGCAACACCGGCAGAAGGACTTTCCGGCAGATTTGTCAGAATCGATAAGGAAAAATACGGTGTAATTCCCGGCGTAACGGATAGAGATTATTATACGAACAGTTTCCATGTGCCTGTATATTACAGCATTAACGCTTTTGATAAAATCAAGAAAGAAGCGCCGTTCCACGCACTGACCAACGGCGGTCATATTTCCTACATCGAGCTGGACGGCGATCCGCTGAAGAATGTGGACGCCTTTGAAAAGGTTGTAAGATGCATGAAAGAGAGCGGGGTAGGTTACGGTTCCATCAATCACCCGGTAGACAGAGACCCGGTTTGCGGTTACACCGGCATCATCGATAACGAATGCCCGGCCTGCGGACGCAGAGAGGGAGACGGCAACCCTGATTTTGAAAGAATCAGAAGAATTACCGGATATCTGGTAGGTACTATGGATCACTGGAACGATGCAAAGACTTCCGAGGAAAAGGATCGTGTAAAGCATGGAATCGGTGAAGGTTTTGAAAAAATCTGAGATGCAAATGACAAATAATCAAGAACAGACTCTGCGCATTGCAGGGGTCGTAAAAGAATCTATTGTCGACGGACCGGGTATCCGGTTCGTCGTTTTCAGCCAGGGCTGTCCCCATCACTGTCCGGGCTGTCATAATGCGGTTACCCACGACTTTGAGGGAGGCTATGACTACAGCATAGAGCGTATCTTAGCCGAAATTGACGCAAATCCGCTTTTAGACGGAGTGACCTTCAGCGGTGGAGAGCCAGCATGTCAGCCGGGGGGATTTCTTGCCCTTGCAAGGGAAATTAAAAAAAGAGGGCTTTCCGTCATCATGTATTCAGGCTATACTTTTGAGGACCTTTTTTCCATGGCAAAGATGCAGCAGGCCCTTGCGGAACTTTTGCCTCTCGTAGATATCCTCATCGACGGAAAATATGAGGAAAACTTGCGGGATTTAACACTGCCGTTCCGCGGCAGCAAAAACCAGCGGGTTATCGACCTCGCAGCATCCTTATCAAAGGGCAGCGCTGTAGTCTTAGAAAATTTCTAAGGTATTTTAAAAAAATGCTTGTAATTACCATAGAAACTGTGATATAATATCGCTTGTTCGATATGAACAAATTTAAGTTGAAAAAATGCAAGACATGCTTAACATAACTATAAGGAGGTGCGGTAGATGTCAAGAAAATGCGAAATTTGCGGAAAAGGTCAGGTTTCTGGAAACGCTGTTTCCCATTCCAACAGACACACTAGAAGAAAGTGGAATGCAAACATTCAGACTGTAAGAATCAACGACAATGGTACAGTAAGAAGAGCCAATGTATGTACAAGATGCATCAGATCAAACAAGATTAACCGTGCCATCTAATGACGCTAAGAGAAACCCGCTGAAATTCAGCGGGTTTTTTGCTTATGACCTAACCCAATTTGCGAAGCAAATTGTTGGTAGGTCAAACGCGAGGCTTCTCTGCAAAGGCGAGCCGAAGGTGAAGACTGAGCAGCAAGAAGCTACGGCGAAGCTTAATTCAATTTGCGAATTGTTTTATTTCTTCATAAGACTGATGCCGCAGATGACTAAAACTGCGCCGAGCAGAAGAATCCATGCCTTGGGCGGCAGAAAAAAGGCAAAGACTGTAATCACACCAAATACAATCAGAATGAACCCGATATCCTTTGCTTCCTTATCGTGACAGAACACTTTTCTTTTTTTATTGCAGTTATGATAATTTCCCATATAATTCACCTGATGTATTTTATGCAGAAGAGGGAAGTTTGGTGCATGATTTTTGCCGGTAAGTAGATTTATACCTCCCAGAAAAATTCATATGCCCGATTTGCAACGATTGCAGGAGATTCAGGTGAATTGCTGATAGAGTGACCTTCCCCTGGAATGATTGCAATCGGATAACCATGTTTTTCCGCAAATGCTTTTACTGCCTGTACGGGAACTACAGAATCCTCTTCTCCATGTACAAATGAAATTACAGCGTTATCAGGTAAAGCTTCATTGTAAATATCAATCATACTGTTTGCTTTGAGTTCCTCTAAAAACTCTTTTAAGAATCTGACCTGCTGTCCATCTACGACAGCATCTATGTATCCTTGTCTGTTTAGCAATTCCATCGCTTTGGGATCAGGCTCTGCGTGGACATCTCCAACGATCATTTGCGGAAATATGACAGCAGAACAGCGCATAAATGCTTTAAGGCCGGAGTTTAGTTTTCTTGCAAGGTAAATCCCAAGCACATAGCCTCCAAAACTTGAGCCAAAGTAACAGATTTCTGCATCGGGATATTTTTGTACAAGATATTTTTCAACAGAAGACAGGCTGTCGAGACAATTTTCCAGCAGCAGTTTTTCATTTGCAGCTTCTTGCGATCCATGGCCCGGCTGATCATAAGCAATCGCGCCTGTACCTTTTTCCACAAAGTACTTCATCATATACGATGCGTTTTCACTTTCCTTACTGCTTGAAAGTCCATGTATTAAAATGACTATTTTCGTACAGTTCTCAGGAATCTCTGCAATACATGGAATATATTGTCTGTTTTCTTTCTCAATTACAAATTTAATCATATTTTAATTCCTCCTTCATTGATTTCCTAAAAAGATATTATCATGTTTCCTGCAGTTTATGTACCTACGTAAAGTAGAATTATCCAATATATATACCGCCAATCCTTCGCTTTGAAATGAATCGCAGGATCTGACCGTATAGCACTAAAAATCAGCAATTACGGTCAAAACTGCGTTTTCAAAATAGAAATTTGTTTTTGCCGCAATCTGATAAAAGAAAATGCTTGCGATAGTTTGTCCGGGAGGGTAAACTATAAATAGTAAGATAAACGAGGTGAATCCATTGACGATAGCAAGAGACACAGAGCTGGGCGAAATTTCTATTTCCGATATCATGTTTGCGCAGGTAATCGCAGAATGCTTTAAGAGCGAAACCTGTTTAGGCAGGGTTTTTCCCGCAACCAAAAAGGGACGCCAGATTGGAAGTGATCAGAAATACAGTCTCGGCGAGTTTGCAGGTCACATAGAGACAGAGAAAAGCTTTGACGGTGAAAGCGTGGATTTAGCTTTTTCTGTCATTGTAAAATTCGGAACCAGCATTCGCAGTCTGACCGATGTGCTGGGCGATGACATTGCAGAGAAGATACAGCAGAAACTGGGGCAGAAGCCGAGACAGATTACCATTCGCATTACTGGTGTGAAATCCAGGCAGATTGCGAGAAGAAACTTAGAGGTTATTAAACGATATGCAGCGCACTGATAAGATAGATACTTTAAAAGGCGTTGGTCCGAAAAAGGCACAGAACTTTGCCAAGGCGGGGATTCACACCTTGGAGGATTTGCTGTGTTTTTTTCCAAGAAAATACGAGGACAGACGAGAAGTAATTCCGATAGGATCTCTGCAGCCGGGTAAGGATGCGCTGGTCTTTGGAAAAGTACTCTCAAGACGTTATTCGGGAAATCCATATAAGAAAAATACACCGCTGACTTTGCTGATTTCTGATGAGACCGGTACGATTGAAGTGGTCTTTTTTAATGGAAGATATATCGCAAATCTGTTCAATATCAATCAGGAATATACCTTTTACGGCAGGGTGACTGCCAATTATGACAGGCTGCAGATGGTCCATCCGGAATTCCATAAAAAAGGGGACCCTGCGGATATCAGGGGTATTATTCCGGTTTATCCGATGATTTCCGGTATTTCTCAAAACGAAATCAGAAAGCTGCAGAAACAGATCAGTGTGCTCTATGAGGATATGCCGGAGTGGCTGCCTTCTGAAATTGTTAAAGAAAACAGGCTGGCAAGCGAAGGCTTTGCGCTGGAAAATATTCATTTTCCCAGGGATGCAAAGCGGATGCTGCAGGGTAAATTCAGACTGATCTTCGATGAGCTTCTGACGCTGGAAACGGGACTTTTTTATATTAAAAATGAAACGAGAAAAGATACCGGTGGAATTGTCATCGACGGCAGCAAGGCGGAGCCTTTTATCGAAAACCTGCCTTTTTTGCTGACAGAAGGACAGGCATCTGTTTGGGAAGATATGAAAAAAGACTTATCCTCCGAGAAGGTCATGAACAGGCTGATTCAAGGTGATGTAGGAAGCGGAAAAACCGTGGTGGCGGAGATGGCAATGTTTGCCGCTGCAAAATGCGGTTTTCAGAGCGTGATGATGGCGCCGACAGAACTTCTTGCCAAGCAGCATATGCAGTCGCTGACGACGGATTTCGCGCCTTACGGCATAGAAACCGGACTTCTGTGCAGTTCCATGAAAGCGGCGGAAAAGCGGCAGACTTTAGAAAAACTTGAACGCGGAGAGATTCAGGTGCTCATTGGTACCCATGCGGTGATTCAGCCTGATGTAAAATTTAAAAATTTGGGCATGGTAATAACAGATGAGCAGCACAGATTTGGTGTCAATCAGAGAAGTCTGCTATCAAAAAAAGGGCAGAATCCTAACGTTCTTGTCATGACTGCAACACCGATTCCAAGAACACTTGCGGTGATTCTTTATGGGGATTTGGATATTTCCCAGATCAGAACCATGCCGAAAGGGCGAAAAACCATCAAGACCACTTTGTTTCACGGCGATGAGCGCGGCAGGGTATATGGCTTTGTGAAAAAGCAATTGGCAGCTGGAAAGCAGGCTTATGTGGTGGCGCCCCTCATTGAAGAGTCAGAAAAAGTGGATGCAAAATCTGCAGAGGAGCTTTACACAGAGCTTTCTAACAAGTTGAAAGACTTTCAGGTAGCACTGGTTCACGGCGCCATGAAGCAGGAAGAAAAAGATTTTATCATGCAGGAATTTGCTAAGGGATACATCAATGTGCTGGTTTCTACAGTAGTCATCGAGGTCGGTATCAACGTGCCTAACGCGACAGTGATGGTCATCGAAAATGCAGAAAGGTTCGGCCTTGCCCAGCTGCACCAGCTTAGAGGCAGAGTCGGCAGAGGAGACGATCAGTCTTACTGTTTTCTCATCAGCGGTTCTGACAGCGAAGTGGCAAAAGAGAGAAACCAGATTATGGTAAGTACCTGCGACGGCTTTGAAATAGCGGAGGCGGATTTGCGGCTTAGAGGTCCGGGGGAACTCTTTGGCACCAGACAGCACGGACTTCCGGAAATGCACTTGAGCGACCTTGTGCGTCATGCAGACGTTTTGGAAAAAGCCAAAGATACGGCAAAGAAAATTATCGACAGCGATCCGGGCCTTGAAGCAGACGAACTGCAAAAGCTGAAACAGCGTATTCAGAAAATGTTTGGCGATGACATAAAATTGGAGCTGTAATTTATCCAAAAATTACAAGACATAGAAATCTCCTGACGGGTTAAATTAATAACGTAAACAGGAGGTGAAAGATATGAATTTACAGCAGAAAACAAACAATGCCAACGTTAAACCGGCATTAAACAACCTGAAAACTGAGGTTGCAAACGAACTGGGTCTGTCCAACTATGAACAGGCTGACAAGGGTAACATGACTGCAAGACAGAATGGTTATGTAGGTGGCTATATGACTAAGAAGCTTGTAGAAATGGCTGAACAGCAGTTAGCTGGAAAATAACAATTATCAGTTGTAACTAACACTGGAAAAGGGGCTATCTCAATGATTTTGAGATGGTCCTTTTTCGTTGGATTTTTGTCTAATTGATAGAAACGTTTGCTCTGAGCGAGAAGTTGTGATATAATTTTATAGTTAATATGAAACAGTTCCGTTAAAGCTGATTCTTAAATCAGAAAGGATTACATATGAGAATTATTACCGGTGAATACAGAGGACGCAGACTTGAGTCGCCGATAGGATACGATGTCCGTCCTACAACGGATAAAGTAAAAGAAGCTATTTTTAATCTTTTGATGAACGATATTTGGGACGCTGTAGTCGTCGATCTCTTCGCAGGGACAGGTAATCTGGGCCTTGAGGCACTGTCCAGAGGCGCAAAACGCTGCTATTTTTGCGATAATTCCAGAGAAAGCCTGAATCTGGTAAAAACAAACATCGCAAAGTGCAATGCGCAGGATAAATCTATGGTCTTAGCCGGAGATTACAGTAAAGCGCTGGGCAGAATCAGGGAAAAGGTCCAGGTGTTTTTAATCGATCCGCCTTATAGAGATGGCCTTTACGAAAAATGTCTGAATCAGATAGATGAACTTGATTTATTGGACAAAGAAGGTATAATAATAACAGAACACGGTGTTCATGACCCTGTACCGCAGCAGGCAGGCAATCTGGTAAAAGTAAAAGAAAAGAAATACGGAAAGATTTTAGTAAGTATTTACAGACATGTAGCTTTTGTAGAAGCAATGCAGGGCAATGACGGGGAGGAACAGGCGTAATGACGAAGAAAGCTTTATATACGGGTTCCTTTGACCCGATGACAAACGGACATCTGGATATCATTACAAGATCGTCCAAGATGTTTGATGAGTTGGTGGTGGGAGTGATTGTAAACCCCAATAAGAATCCGCTTTTTACAAGGGAGGAGCGAGTTGCTATGATTAAAGAGGTGACTGCGCACCTTGATAATGTGAGGGTAGATTCGTTTGAAGGGCTTCTTGCGGACTATGTCAACAAAAATCAATTTGATGCAGTAGTCAGAGGACTTAGAGCAACATCAGACTTTGAGTATGAGATTCAGATGGCGCAGATGAATGCCTGTCTTTTCGATAAGGGTATTGAGTCGGTTTTTTTGATGACAAGCCCGAGATATTCTTTTATCAGCTCCAGCATGATAAAAGAAGTAGTTTCACTGAATGGATGTGTTGACGGCTTGGTTCCGGAAATTATTTTAAAAAAGATAAAAGAAAAATACAGCAAGTAATTAGGAGGATTATATGACAGTATTAGAATTATTAGAAGAGATTGAAGATATCGTCGATACTGCCCCTGGTTTGCCGCTGACAGGCAAAATTATGGTAGATGCCAATGAACTGTTAGAAATTGTGCGGGAAATCAGACTCAGTCTTCCTGATGATGTGCAGCAGGCTAAGTGGGTAAAGGACGAGAAAGAAAGAATTCTCAGTGAAGCAAAATCCGAATACGAAAAGGTAATCGTGGAAGCCAAGAAACAGGCAGACTATCTTGTAGAACATGACGACATTACGCTCCGCGCTCAGAAACTGGCAGAAGAAATCAGAATGCAGTCTGAGGAGTACGCCAGAGTGCTGAAAATGCGTACCTATGACTATGTAGACAAAATGCTCTACGATATGCAGGGCAGAATGGAAGATTTGAACCTGAAATATTTCGGTGAGATGTATGCAAATCTTGAGAAGACTTTTGAGGAAATCGGAGGCGTGCTGCAGGGTAACCGTGATGAAATCAAGGCGATGGCGTATCGTACCCAGAAAGGGGAAGATGAGGTCATTGTGAGAAGTGAGCCGCAGGAAGCGTAAGCAATTGAAAATAAGATAAAAAAGATGAATCCGAGTTTTAGTTGAGATACAGGGATTCGTCTTTTTATTAGTTTTCGTTATTATCGGTATCTGAAGGCATTATAAGAATTTCCTTTGCTTTTTGCAGGATGGAAATATCTTCCAAAATCAGTTTGGTTTGTTCACTGACCGGCTGATCTACATAAGGATTGAACATGCTTCTTACGCGGCAGATAGCAATGAACATGTAGCCGCCGCGAAAAGCAATGGCAATTTGCTCCCCGATGGCTTCAGAAAAAGTGATGATTTTTTCCATGACCTGCGGGGTCAGAATGTAGTAAGCGTTGTGTTCATCAGCTGAAAAAATCTGGAATTTCTTGTTGAACAGAGCATTGTCGGTTTCAATTTTGTGCTCTGCGGTCCAGCCTTTAATATTAGAAAGAAACTCTTTTTGGAAAATTTGCAGATGGCCGTCGCTTTCTTTTAAGCCGTATTGTTTGAACCCCAACACCTGGCCGCTGAAGATTTCTTCAATACGATTCTTTTTGTTTCTATGCACCATTCGTTTGGTGGTAACATCGCTGAACTTGAAAGGAACGCCCTCATAATTACCCATGAGCAGGTCTTCGCTTTCAAAGTATCTTTTATCGCCGCAGGCAACTACAGCTGCATTTCTGATTTCATCCCAGTCAAAGCCAGCTTTCGGCACGTAGTGGATATCTGAAAAACCTGTCTGTGTCTCAATGAGCGGAAGCACATAACGGATTTTAAACGCTTGGTCAAAACGGTTATATGCACTTCTTGCCAGAATAATCCAAAAGAGACCTAAAGCACCGCAGGAAAGAACCGCAGCACCGAATACGGATTCCAAAATACGGACAATGGTGTTGTCTTCTTCGCCCTCTAAAAGCATGTACGCGCAGGGAATGGCGGTAAGCAGCACCAGCAGAGCCAGTATGTAAGTCGCGTAAGTTCTGACCTTGGCTTTGCGGCGAAGCTTCTCAAGGGCTTCTTCAGAAATATGATTTTCGTGATTTTCCATGTTATCCCTCCTCAGTCAAAGTTCACTGTAAATTGTTTCTTGGATTCTTCCACTTCGTAGAAGGGAGCAGGTTTCATGCCGTGGATTTTGCCGACCCAAAGGGTTGGAATGACAGAAAGCGCCTGATTATATAAAGACGCGTTGGCATTATAAAGTCTTCTTGCCGCCTGCAGGTGCTCTTCCGCATCGAAGATGGATTTCTGAAAGTGCTCCATGGAGATGCTGGAATAGAGAACGGGGTACTGTTCTGCAAGGGCATTGACTGAAGAGCCGATACCGGAAAGATCTCTGTGAATGCCGGACATCAGACCGATTTTCTCATTTAAAAGATTCTGCCGTTTCATGTCTTTACGAAGCTGCATCATGCGGTTTGTATGACCGTCAATTTCTGCATTAATGGTGTTAAGAGCATCTTCAGACAGATGTTCCTGTCTGTCCAGTTTTCTTTCTTCTAAGGCAGTGCCTTGCCGCAGTGCGGTGATATCTTTGTAGAGCTCACGCTCGTGATTTAGATATTTTTTGACTGCTTCAATCTCTTCACTGAGCAGATCAAAGCGTTTTTCCAGTGCAACGTCGATACCGGAGCTGCCTTCTTCAACCTTAACGCGGAGTTTGCGCACTTTGTTAAAGCAAAGAATATAGCAGACGAAGAGCACAGCTATGACGCCTATGATGATATAAAGTTCCATTTTTATCCTCCTGAAAAAAGTTGATATGATATTATATCATAAAAGAAAGCCTCCGAGAATACTCTCTACTATGGGTTTTAAATTTTTTGAGAAAAACAGAATTGTAATAGGAAGCGCAGTACTGTGCTGCATCATTATGGTGATGAATCCGGAAGTGACTGCCGCAGCGTCAAAGGAGGCAATCAATCTGTGGCTTAATTCTGTGGTGCCGATGCTGCTGCCGTTTTTTATTGCGGCAAATTTTTTAAAGCATACCGGCGTTGTAAATCGGATTTCACCCAGTATTTATCCCTTTGTCATGGGTGTACTGTCAGGGTATCCTATGGGTGCCAGGGTGGCAGGGGATTATTATAGAGAAGGTATGATTGACAATAGGCAGCTTTACAGAATTTTAAGCTACAGCATGATTACAGGTCCGGCTTTTCTTGTCGGTGCTGTAGGCGTGGAGTTTCTGCATTCTCACGGTCTGGGCGTGCTCCTTGCAGTTTGCCATTATGTCAGCGCTCTGATAAACAGCCTGTTTTACGGTGGACTTACTGGAAAGGACAGTGCGCTAAGGCGGAAAACATTCATTAGACAGGACACCTACTATAATATTCTGACCGATGCAATGATTGACAGCTTCAGGGCTATTGCCATTATTTTGGCGTATATTATCATCTTTATGATTGGTACTGATTTGCTGCAGTTTTCCGGAATACTGAACTTCCTGCCTACTGCTGAGGCGGCGGCCTTAGCAAAAGGATTTTTGGAAATGACGGTGGGATGCAACAGTCTCGCCATGTGTCAGTGTACGCCCCTTGTAAAGACGACCCTGGCAGCCTTTGTAGTTACTTTTGGAGGACTTTCTGTCATGGGGCAGTCTATGAGCATGCTTAGAGGATGTAATGTGACATTTCGCCAGCTGTTTGTAATGAAGTTAAGCCATGGTGTGATTTGTGCAATCCTGACTTTTGCTTTCGGAAGTTTTATGGTATACTAAAAATATATTGAAAAGACTAAGAGGTAACCGGAATGAAAAGTTTAGGAATCATTGCAGAATTCAATCCCTTTCATCAGGGGCACCAGTATCTGATAGAAAAAGCCATGAAAGATACCGGTTCAGATGTTTGCGTCGCTGTCATGAGCGGAAATTTCGTGCAGAGGGGAACGCCGGCAGTAGCTGACAAGTGGAATCGCGCAGAAAATGCTGTGAAGAACGGAGTCAATTTGGTGGTAGAACTGCCTGCCGTTTTCGCAGGAAACAGTGCAGAATATTTTGCGGAGGGCGGTGTTGGAGTCCTGGAGGGTTTTGGCTGTATTGACACCATTGCATTCGGCAGCGAAAGTGGAGATCTTTCCGCACTGCTCGAAGCGGCAGACCTTTTAAACACGCATCATGAGGAAATTCACGAGAAGATTCAGTTTTTGACCAAACAGGGACATTCTTATCCAAAAGCGAGACAACTTGCAGTGCAGGAACTCTGGCCGGAGTTTGATGAGAATCTGATTAAGGAACCCAATAATATTCTGGCAATTGAATATCTGAAACAGATTAAAACAATGCAGCCTTATACTCTGAAACGCAGAGGTTACGGCTATCATCAGTCCGCCACTTTGATCAGGGAGGAAATGAGAGAGGAAAATCCTGAGAAGTTTCAGCGAATTGATCGCTCCTACTGGGAACTTGTTGGCGCTAAGATTTTGCAGAGCGACAGTAAGCGCCTTGAGGAAATTTTTTCCGCAGGAGAGGGTCTTGGCAATAAGCTGAAAAACGAAATTCGGTATGTATCTTCTACGGAACAGCTCATAGAGAGGATTAAGTCCAAAGTCTATACTTACAGTCGTGTATCCAGACTATTGACTCAGATTCTGCTGGATATTGACGAGCAGGCAGTATTGGGCAGCGCAAAATACATCAGAATTCTGGCGCTGGATGACGTGGGCGCAAAGTTCCTTAAGGAGGTCAAGAAAAAGGAATGTGCGACTCTGCCGATTCTGACCAATATCAATAAAGAACTGAAAGAATGTCCGCAGATAGCAGACACATTGGAAAAAGATATTTTGGCTACGGACATGTATAACATTATTACGAAAAGCGATTTGTATGATTACTCGGATTATATTATGAAACCATATATAGAAATCTAAATTTTCCTTGATTTTGAGAGGTTTTAGGTGTATAATTTTTGGAGCGATTATACAACAAGAGAAACACGGAGGATTGGAATGAAAGTATTAGTAATTAACTGTGGTAGTTCTTCATTAAAATACCAGGTATTAGACATGACAAACGAGTCTCTGCTGGCAAAAGGTCTGGTTGAGAGAATCGGCATGGACGGTTCTGTTATTACACATGAAAAAATTGGAATGGACAAGGTTAAGACCGAAGTTCCTATGAACGATCACAAAGAAGCAATTAAGCAGGTTCTGGACGCAATTCAGAATCCTGAATATGGTGTTGTTGCATCCATGGATGAAATCGGCGCAGTAGGTCACAGGGTTGTACATGCAGGTGAAAAGTTTGCTGACTCTGTTATCATCGATGACGCTGTTATCGCAGCGCTGGAAGAGTGCGTAGAACTGGCACCGCTGCACAACACACCAAACTTATACGGCATCGCTGCATGCAAAGAATTAATGCCGAACACACCGATGGTAGGTGTATTCGATACAGCGTTCCATCAGACTATGCCGCCTGAAGCATATTTATATGCAATTCCTTACGAATATTACGAAAAGTACGGAATCAGAAGATACGGATTCCACGGAACTTCTCACAAATATGTAGCGCAGAGAGCCGCTTCCATGCTGAACGTAAACATTAACGACCTGAAGCTGATTACTTGCCACCTGGGCAACGGCGCATCTGTATCCGCAATCAAACACGGCAGATGTATCGATACTTCCATGGGCTTTACTCCGCTGGAAGGTCTGGTAATGGGTACTCGCTGCGGCGACATTGACCCTGCTATCGTAACTTATATCAGACAGAAAGAAAATCTGCCGCAGGGCGCTACTAACGAAATCCTCAACAAGAAATCCGGTGTACTGGGTATTTCCGGCGTTTCCAGTGATTTCAGAGATTTGGAAGATGCAGTTGCTGAAGGAAACGAAAGAGCGGCACTGGCTCTGAAAATTTTCGCTAGAAAAGTAAGATTCTATATCGGTGCTTACATTGCAGAAATGAACGGTGTTGACGCTATCGTATTCACTGCAGGCGTTGGTGAAAATGACGTGAACATGAGAGAACTGATTTGCACAGATTTAGGAAATCTTGGAATCAAGCTGGACATCATCAAGAACAAGGTAAGAGGAAAAGAAACCATCGTTTCCACAGAAGATTCTAAAGTAAAACTTCTGCTGATTCCGACCAACGAAGAATTGATGATTGCAAGAGACACCTACAATCTTACAAAGAAATATGCAAAATAATGTTGACATCTAAAGCGTTTAAGTATATACTTTAGGAGTTGACGAAAATTATTTGTTTAGCATAGAACCAGAAGAACGAGGAGGTGTAGACAATGGCAGTTCCAAAGAGGAAAACATCTAAAGCTAGAAGAGACAAGAGAAGATCCCCGAACATGAAGAAAGCATTACCAGGACTTTCTGTTTGTCCGCAGTGTCACGAGCCGAAACTTCCGCACAGAGTATGCCCGAATTGCAATTACTATGATGGCAAAGAAGTCGTAGCTGAAGCTTAAGATTCATAACGTGTTTAAAAGAGCAGTTTTTTGACTGCTCTTTTTGTTTTTGATTCATGTACTATTTGACTTTCAGTCCATATTTTGACATCTCGTCATAAAGCTGATAGAGAGTCTGATTGGAAGGATCGCACATCGGCAGGCGATATTCTTTTTCTATTTTGCCCATCATGTGCAAGGCTGCTTTGACAGGAATCGGATTGACTTCTGCAAAGAGGGCACGGATTAAAGGCACCATTTTCAGCTGCAGTTTCGCAGCAGATTTATATCTGCCCTTCAGAAAATCTTCGGTCATTTGATGATAGTCTTTTGGAATGATGTTTGCAACTGTGGAAATACAGCCGACACCACCTATGGACATGATTGGAATTGTCTGGTCATCGTTACCGGAATACAGATCGAAATTTTTTCCGCATAAAGCTGCAATACGGCAGATCTGGGAAATATCTCCGCTTGCTTCTTTGATTCCGACAATATTAGGGTGTTTGCTCAGCTCTTTTACAGTTTCCGGCTCGATATTGAGACCGGTACGGCTTTTTACAGAGTAGAGGATGATTGGAAGATCAGTATAATCAGCAATCATATTATAGTGAGAAATCAGTCCTTTTTGGGTAGCTTTGTTATAATAAGGGGTTACAACCAGAAGACCGTCTGCACCGGCGTATTGTATTTCTTTCGCTAAGTACATGGAGTGGGATGTATCATTGGTGCCTGCGCCAGCGATGACAGGAATGCGGCCGCAGACTTTTTGTACTGTAAATTCAATGACGGACAGTTTTTCAACAGCGCTTAGGGTGGACGCTTCGCCGGTAGTTCCACAGGAGATGATGGCATCAGTGCCTTCTGCGATGTGCCATTCAATGAGGCGTTCCAATGCATCATAGTCAATTCTGCCATCTTTAAAAGGTGTAACCAGAGCTACACCGGAACCTTTGAATATTGACATAGGGGTACTCCTTTCTTTTTTTCTTTATCATATTCATTGAGGCTAAATTCGGTGAATACGATAAAAGCAAGAAAAAGGAATGTATGATTTATCGGCTGTGAAGCGGCAGGCGATCGTGTAAAGAAGCGAGGATAAGGCTTGAGAAGCAGCATATTGTTGAGAAAAAGAGAAGAGAGGGCTGTGATTATCCCTCTCTGGTATCGTGATTAAATAAAAATGTGATAGCCCATATGGCGGACAGACCGACAATGGCGTAGATAATACGGGAAACTATGAACAGATCCGGACCGAAAATACTTTCGACCAGATTATATCTGAAGAATCCGATCAGTCCCCAGTTGATGCCGCCGATGATGAGTATTGCAAGGATTAACTTTTTCATTGAATCACTCCTTTCAGAAAATTAGTCTGCCCAATAAAGGATAGAATATCCGTAAGATTCATATTGATTGAGGTATGGTATTTATTATTGGAAATTAATCGGAAAGCGTTAATTAAAAATAATTTGAAAAATGCTTGCAATGGAAAATCAGATATGCTAAGATTTTATTGAATTCAATAAGATGATGTTTCTTGTGTCCCCGGGCACAGGGTTATGGGCGTTGAACTTCATTCCGTTAGGGCCGCTTCATTGCGGAGGGTGAGGTTCAGCGCCTTTTTATTTAGACATCATCGAAAGCCCGTTCCGGAACATGAAAAAATAATTTAAGAGGTGAAAGATATGAGTTTTAACTACAAAGAAATCGAAGCTGCTTATGAAAGAATTTCGGGCGTTTTACCAGTTACGCCCCTGGCTGAATCCTTTGAGCTGAGTACAGAAGGACAGAAATACTTTTTTAAGCTGGAATCCTTACAGAAGGTAAAAAGTTTTAAAATCCGCGGGGCATTGAACAAGATGATGACCCTTTCTGATGGGGAAAGAAAACGGGGCGCCGCAACGATTTCATCAGGAAATCATGGCTGTTCTGTCAGCTATGCGGCTTCACTTCTTGGCATTGAAAACGCTAAAATCATTGTGCCGGAAACGACGCCGAAAAGCAAGATAGAAAAAATCAAATACTTTGGCGGAGATGTCATGCTGATGGGCAGAAACTATGACGAAGCCCATCAGAAAGGGATGGATTTTATCGAAGAGTCCGGTATGACTTATATCGATCCTTACTATGATGACCCCAAAATTTATGGCGGACAGGGAACAACTGCAATAGAACTTCTGAAACAGAATCCGGAGATAGACACAATCATTGTGCCTATTGGAGGAGGCGGTCTGATTACAGGTATTGCAGTAGCTGCAAAGACTATAAATCCGGAAATCAGGGTAATTGGAGTTCAGACAGAAGCGTGTCCTGCAATGATAAAATCCTATGAGGATAACGTTTTCTACAAAGAGTATCCTTGCGAACATTCACTGTGCGACTCTTTAATTGGGGGAGTAGGCGCTTTGAGTTATGCGATGGTAAAGGATTATGTCGACGATTTAATTGCTGTCTCAGAAGAATCTATTGCAAAAGCTGTCGGCTTTATGGCAATGGAAGAAAAAATTGTTGCAGAAGCCGGAAGCTGTACGACTGTTGCGGCTGTACAGGATTTTAGAGAGAGAATCGGCGGTAAAAATGTTGCACTGATTATTTCCGGCGGCAATATTGACGGAGATTTGCTTTTCAATTTGATGGAGAAGTACAATGCAGAAAAATAATATTAAAGAATTGAGGAAACGTGCTTTTCTATCAACATTGACAAATATCTTTAGTTTGCGTATTTTTGTCAACAAACAGCCTGTACGAAAAGATTCGTACGTCCTTAAACATTGCCAAAGTTGACAGGAAATCAAGAATTCGTCAATTTTGTCAACGTTTTTATTCAGAAACGTTGACAGGATTGACACTTTTTTTGTTTTTTGTCAATTTTGTCAAAAAATCAATCGATTTCCATGCGCTTGCGGACAGAAATTCAATGAAATGTTGACAAAAATAAAGAAATCACGGATATTTGTCAACCCTCCTTCGCTTTCACGGGTTTGCTGCGGAAGTACCATAGAAGCCGCCATAGAACTGTGCAGAAAATACCTTGAAATTTCAAGGAATAAATGGTAAAATTATATGATATGATTTGATAAAAAAGAAAATTTTTATGATAGAAAGAGGTAGTAGTTATGAGACAGTTAGACAAGAAGCTGAAAGTCGGCATTTTAGGCGGCACCGGCATGGTTGGACAGAGATTTATTTCTCTCCTTGAAAATCATCCGTGGTTTGAGGTGACAACCATCGCTGCCAGCGCAAGAAGTGCAGGCAAAACATATGAAGAAGCAGTAGGCGGCAGATGGAAGATGACGACTCCGATGCCGGAAGCTGTAAAGAAAATCAAAGTGATGGATGTCAGCGATGTAGAGGCTGTTGCCTCCGGTGTTGACTTTGTGTTCAGTGCTGTTGACATGTCTAAAGATGAGATTAAGGCGATTGAAGAAGCATACGCAAAGACCGAAACGCCGGTAGTTTCCAATAACAGCGCTCACAGATGGACGCCGGACGTACCGATGGTTGTGCCTGAAATCAACATCGGTCACTTTGATGTTATTAAATACCAGAAAGAAAGACTTGGAACTACCAACGGGTTTATCGCAGTTAAGCCGAACTGCTCTATTCAGGGTTATGTGCCGGCACTGGCAGCATGGGCTGAATTTGAACCTTACGAAGTAGTAGTAACCACTTATCAGGCGATTTCCGGCGCAGGAAAGACCTTTGCCGATTGGCCTGAAATGGTAGAAAATATTATTCCATACATCGGCGGCGAAGAAGAGAAGAGTGAACAGGAGCCGCTGCGTATCCTCGGTCATATCGATGAAGAAAATGGCGTGATTGCAAAGGCGCAGGAACCTGTCATTACTTGTCAGTGCGTCAGAGTACCGGTTCTTGACGGTCATACTGCTGCAGTCTTTGTAAAATTCCGTAAAAAACCAACCAAGGAGCAGCTCATCGAAAAACTGCGGAATTTCAAGGGATTCCCACAGGAAGCTGATCTTCCTAACGCGCCGAAACAGTTTATTCACTATTTAGAGGAAGACAACAGACCGCAGGTAAAACTGGATGTTGACTGCGAAAACGGTTTTGGCGTTTCCATCGGCAGACTGAGAGAAGATACCGTTTATGACTTTAAGTTTATCGGTCTTGCTCACAACACCGTCCGCGGTGCAGCCGGCGGCGCAGTTCTGTGCGCAGAAGCGTTAACTGAAAAAGGCTTTATTAAAAGCAAATAGGGGGTAAATAAGATTGGGATATTTTGAAGCGGTTGTATTAGGTTTATTACAGGGTCTTGCAGAGTTTCTGCCAATCAGCAGCTCCGGACATCTTGCTTTGGCGCAGAACCTGTTCGGCGTGGAAGCAGACAAAGTATTGCTCTTTGCAGTTTTACTGCATTTGGGCACTCTGATTGCAGTCTTTGTCGCATATTGGAGGGATATTTGGGAGCTGATTGTAGAGCTTTGCGTAACCATCAAGGATTTGTGCACCGGCAAGGGGCTTCGTCTGGAAGAAAGACCGGTTCGCAAGCTTGGCGTAATGATTATTGTGGCAACCATTCCAACAGCGGTCATCGGACTTTTGTTCAACGACTTTTTCGAGGGGCTTTACTCGTCCATGGTGGCCGTAGGCATAGGATTTTTGATTACCGGCGTGCTCATGTTTCTTGCTGAAAAAATGGGCTCTGCCAACCGGGATATTAGAAAAATGAACTGTAGAAACGCAGTATTTATCGGTGTTTTGCAGGGTATCGCTATTTATCCGGGCATATCCCGCTCCGGCTCTACCTTAGTAGGCGGTTTGACAACGGGACTTAAGAGAGAGTTTGCAGTGAAGTTTGCATTTCTTATCTCTATTCCGTCTATTTTAGGCTCCGTCGTACTGGAAGCGCCGAAGGCGCTGGAAGGTGATCTGGATCCGTCCCTTTTGGGACCGATTCTGGCCGGCATGCTGGTAGCGGCAGTTTCGGGCTATTTTGCCATTAAGACGATGATTCGTATCGTATCTAACAAGAAGTTGAGCTATTTCTCTTATTATGTGTGGATTTTAGGTCTGTGCACCATCGGCTATGGACTTTTCTCCGCATAAATATGAGTTTTCGAATTTGAATTTTTGGCTCACATTGACAAATTAGACAAAACGCATGGGGGAAAAAACGTGGCGCAGACAAAGAAAAAGAAAACGACTGCAAAGAAAAAATCTGACAGTGCGAAGAGAACCAAAGCCAGGGCAGAGATTAAGCAGATGCAGGAGAAGAGAAAAGCAGACCAGCGCGTCATCGATGTAATCTGGGGCGTGATTTTTATTGCAATCGGTATTTTTCTCTTTGCAGCGGAACAGTTTCACGCGGCAGGAAATCTGGGTAATACCATAGGAGATGCCTTAAAGGGAATTTTTGGTCTTGTGGGATTTATCGTGCCGTGGTATCTGGTGGCGCTGGGCATTATGCTCTTTATCAATAAAATGACGCATATATCAGGGAAATCTTTTACCCTGATATTTGTCATACTTCTCATGCTGTGTATTCTCAACAGCGGAAGATTTATTGACAATGAGATTTTGGCTTATGATTTGGGTAAATTCTATGAGGATGGCGTCAGTCTCAAAGGCGGCGGTTTCTTTGGTATGACAATGGGAACTTTTCTGACAAAATTGGTAGGAACGGTTGGTCTTTACATCTTTTCCATCGTTGTCATCATTATCTCGCTTCTTTTGGTGGCAAATACGCCTGTGTCCAGAAGCATTGAAAAGATTTCCGACAAAGCGGAAGAGCGGAAGCTTTTGAAGGAGAGAGAGCGGGAGGAAGCTGCGGAAGCGCAGACGGATTTATTTGCGGAGCACGGACGTGATATCAATATTATTACGCCTTTTGACGACGCGGGACCGCTGGGTAAGAATCCGGAGAAAAAAGAGAAGAAGAGCAAGAAAAATAATGTGCTGAAATATATGACGGACAGTAATCTGTTCGGCAGAAATGAAAAAGAAGAACAGAAGAATCAGGAGCCGCCTGCTGAAAAGAAAAACGCAGAGCAGAGTTTCGGATTGGAAAGCAGCAGCACGCCTTCCGGCTATGGCCTTGACGGAGGAATATCTTACAGCGGATATGGTCTGGACGGCGATGCTTTTCCAAAGGAAGAACCTGAAACGGGACTTTCGGAAAACAGCTTTGTCAAGGTCAGAGATGGAAAGAAATCCTATGGCCTTGACGATATCAACGATGTTCCAAAGAAAAGTGCTTTAGACGATGTTAGCGGCATTGCTGTCATGGAGGAGCCTGCGAAGCTGACTAAGAAAGAAGCAAGCTCCATTACACTGGATCCTTCAGAGATGACGGCAGTACAAAAGCCAAAAGGTAAATATAAAAAACCTTCTTCTGATCTGCTCAATAAACCGCAGGTACAGAACAAGGGAAACATTAACATCGATTTGAAGATGAAAGCGGCGAAGCTGGAAGAAACATTAAAGAACTTTCATGTGGATGCCAGGGTTATTCAGGTGACCCAGGGTCCTGCCGTAACCAGATATGAAATTCAGCCTAACGTCGGCGTAAAGGTCAACAGTATCGTAAGACTTGCCGACGACATCGCTCTGAATCTTGAGGCTAAGAGCATTCGTATCGAAGCGCCGATTCCGGGAAAAGCCGCAGTTGGCATAGAAGTGGAAAACGACAAAATCAATATGGTTACTTTGCGTGAAATTATCGACTCTAAGGAGTTTAAGGACGCAAAATCCAAAATCACCTTTGCAGTAGGTAAGGACATTGCGGGAAAAGCCATCGTGGCAGACCTGAAGGGGATGCCGCATCTTTTGATCGCCGGTTCTACCGGATCCGGAAAGAGTGTATGTATCAACAGTATTATTACCAGCATTTTATACAAGGCTGACCCCGACGAGGTAAAGCTGGTCTTAATTGACCCGAAAGTAGTAGAACTGGGCAACTACAACGGCATTCCGCATCTTTTGATTCCGGTCGTGACAGAGCCCGCAAAGGCGGCTGCTGCGCTGAACTGGGCTGTTGCGGAGATGACGGACAGATACAAGAAGTTTGCGGAAAGTCAGGTTCGGGACCTTGAAAGCTACAACGAAACCATGCGCATGAATGGAGAGGAAGAGCAGGTCATGCCGCAGATTGTCATTATTATCGACGAACTTGCGGATTTGATGATGGCTGCGCCATCTCAGGTGGAAGAATCCATCTGCCGTCTGGCACAGATGGCAAGAGCTGCGGGTATGCACCTGATTGTAGCAACCCAAAGGCCTTCCGTTGACATTATTACCGGCGTAATCAAGGCAAATATTCCATCGAGAATTGCTTTTGCCGTATCCTCCCAGTTTGACTCCAGAACCATTTTGGATATGGCAGGCGCTGAAAAACTGGTGGGTAAGGGAGATATGCTCTTTAACCCGCTTGGCATGGGAAAGCCGGTCAGAGTGCAGGGGACTTTTGTTTCTGACAGCGAGGTACATAATGTCATTCAGCACGTCAAGGGACAGGTTGAAGATGTTGAATATGCCGGCGAGGTTATGAACACCATTGAAAAAGGTAATCTGCCGCAGGCAGGCGGAAAGGACGATGACAGCGATGAGCTTTTACAGGAAGCAATCGAATGTGTCGTATCAGCGGGACAAGCTTCTGTATCTATGCTGCAGAGAAGGTTCAGAATCGGCTATAACCGGGCTGCAAGAATTGTAGATATGATGGAAGCCAGAGGCATCGTAGGGCCGCAGGACGGCAGTCGGCCGAGACAGGTGCTCATGACCGAAGACGAACTAAATGAAATGAAAAACGAAGTGGAGACTGAATGAAAATTTATATAGAAACCCTGGGCTGCCCTAAGAATTTCAACGATTCACAGGTAGCAGCGGGCATATTGGAAAACGAGAATCATATTATTGTAAACGAACCGGAAGACGCGGATATCATCATGGTGAATACCTGCGGATTTATTAATGACGCGAAAACTGAATCCATCGAAAAGATTTTGGAGATGGCGGAGTACAAGGCTGACGGCAAAAAGCTGGTAGTCTCTGGCTGCCTGTCCCAGCGCTATGCGGATGATCTTTACGAAGAAATGCCGGAGGTGGATTTATTCGTTGGCGTCAATGAATACGAAAAGCTGCCGGAGCTGTTTGAATCCCTTTCTGAGCGGGCTGTCGTATGTAGCGGAGACATTTCTGACGTGCTGGAATCTCAGGTGAGAAAGCTTTCAGAAAATCCTTACTCTGCAACTATAAAAATCGCAGAAGGATGCAATAACATCTGCGCTTACTGTATTATTCCAAAGATTCGCGGTAAATATAGAAGCAAGAGAGAAGAGGATATTTTGAAAGAGGCTGAGCAGCTGGCTGCGGCAGGCTGTAAGGAGCTGATTCTGATTGCTCAGGACGTAACCTATTACGGCATGGATCTTTACGGTGAGCTGCGTCTTGCGAAACTTCTTCGCAAGCTTTGCACGGTGGAGGGAATTGAGTGGATTCGTCTCATGTACTGCTATGAGGATCGGATTACCGATGAACTGATTCAGGTGATGGCGGAAGAAGAGAAAATCTGCAACTATCTGGATATTCCTATTCAACACGGAAGCGACAGTGTTTTACGGACTATGAACAGACGCTCCACAGCTGCGTCTATTGAGAATACTTTAAGACGGCTGCGCACCGCAATTCCTGATATTCACATCAGAACGACGCTGATTGTAGGTTTTCCGGGAGAAACCGAGGAAGATTATGAGACTTTGCTGGAATTCATAGAAAAAGAAAGATTTGAGCGTCTTGGCGTCTTTGCATATTCTCAGGAGGAAAATACGCCGGCAGGAGAGATGGAAAATCAGATTGACGAGGAAATCAAAACTGAGCGTCTGGATGGAATCATGCGAAGACAGATTGAAATTTCTCTGGAGAGCAATCAGGAAAAAGTCGGAAGGACTTTGGATGTTTTAGTAGAAGAGATGGAAGAAGAGGGCAGCTTCATCGGCAGAACACGCTATGATGCGCCGGAAATCGACAACGCCGTGATTTTTACATCTTCGCGGAACCTTCTTCCGGGCGATATGGTAAAAGTTTTAATTCAAGATGCATTCGACTATGATTTAGTAGGAACGGAGGTTTAGGAATGAATTTACCGAACAAGTTGACTGTAGGCAGAATTGTGGCTGTGCCGTTTTTCATCGCAGCGTACATGATGGGATATAATCTCGCCGCCTTTGTACTGTTCATTGCAGCGTCTCTCACAGATATGCTGGATGGAAAAATTGCAAGAAAATATCAGCTGGTTACCAATTTTGGGAAAATCATGGATCCGCTGGCAGATAAGATTCTCGTTTACTCAGCTTTTTGTCTGATGGTAGAGGACGGAACGATGCCAGGATGGATGCTGATTGTGATTTTGGCGAGAGAATTTGCTATTGCAGGCATGAGAACAGTAGCAGCCTCTGAGGGAACGGTCATCGCTGCCGGCATGAGTGGTAAAATCAAAACTGTTTTACAGATGATTGCAGTGCCGCTTTTGCTTCTTACTGCAGCGCTTGGAAGTATGCCTCAGATTCAGGAGTACTGTGGGCTGGCAGGAGAAATATTCCTGTGGGGTTCGCTGATTATGACCGTATATTCCGGGATAGAATATATTTGGAAGAACAAAAGCGTGTTCTCTATGTAAACGAGTGAGAGCCGCGCATCGTCAGGATTTTGTATGAAAGAGGAGGAGCGTGGGATGAAAACCGCAATTTTAAGTGTCGGAACAGAAATTCTCTTTGGACAGATTATCAATACCAATACTGTATATCTTTCCCAGCAATTAAATTTGCTGGGTTTTGATGTTATGTATCATTACACGGTAGGCGATAATTCCGGACGTCTTTCTGAGATGATTGAGATGGCTTTTCGCGACTGTGATCTGGTAATTACTACGGGAGGTCTTGGACCGACAGAAGATGATTTAACAAAAGAAACGGCCTGCAAGGTTCTGCACGATGAACTGGTGCTTCACGAGCCGAGTATGGAGGCGCTGATTGCAAGAGCCAGGGCCTATGGAAAACCGATGACTCCCAATAATTATAAGCAGGCGATGATGCCGAGCCGGGCAGAGGTGTTCAGCAACGAAGTGGGCAGTGCGCCGGGCATGGCCCTTTGTGAGGGTGAAAAAATGATTATCTGTATGCCGGGACCGCCGCGGGAGATGACCTGGATGTGGGAAAACAGAGTCCGTCCGTACCTTGAGAAGCTGCAGACCGGTGTGATTTACTATAGAACTCTGCGTATGTTCGGTATTGGTGAATCGCTGCTGGAAACGGAACTTCTTGATTTGATTGACGCCCAAACAGACCCGACCCTTGCCACTTACGCAAAGGAAGGCGAATGCAGCGTGAGAATCGCTTCCAAGCGGGCGACCAAAGCTGAAGCTGTAAAGGCTGTGGAAGATATGATCGGGAAAGTTTATGAAAAGGTTGGCGAGTATATTTACAGCGACGACGATGAGGAACTGGCTGACGTGGTCGCAAAGAAGCTCATCGCTCGGAATATTTCCATTTCCGCTTGCGAATCCTGTACCGGCGGACTTTTTTCCGGAGCGCTGACCGATATGCCTGGGATTTCAAAGGTCTTTGACCGGGGACTTGTGACTTACACTTACGGCGCGAAGATGGACGAACTGGGTGTAAAGGAAGAAACTTTGGCAGCGTATACGGCGGAAAGCGGTCAGGTTGCCAGAGAAATGGCAGAAGGTCTGGCTGCGAAAACCGGCAGCAGGCTCTGTATTTCTGTAACTGGTATTGCAGGACCGGGTGGTGGAACGCCGGAAAAACCGGTAGGTCTTATTTATATCGGTTGTGTCTTTGACGGCCATACAGAGGTAAAAGAAGTCAGAATGCGCAATGTGAGCCGTAAGTGGAACCGTCACTATGCAGTGCTGAGTATGTTCGATGTGATTAATAAGACAATCGGGTAAGGGCAGATTGGCATCCGGCCGTTGGGCATTCGATGTGCATAAATTCGTGAAAAATCACCAAAATATGCATACCAGCGTACGTAAAATGAAGAAAAATATCTAAAATATGCATATCCATGGTGATTTGGTGCAGAATATTCATTGTTTCAGGATACTTTAGGTTTAAAAACGTGCATATTTGTTGCAGTTTTTTCGAAAATATGCACGTTGTGATGAAGAAATGTGCATATTTTTTATGAAAATTCGGTTTATATGCACATGATTGACATGCCTCCAGTTTTCAGGAATTAAATGTAGTTATTGACATATAATGTAAAATATGTTATAGTAAGTATTATCACGGAAAGTCGTTCCGACAAATTTTAATTTTTGAGAAAATTTATGAGGAAAAGTCTTGACCGAAAGCAAATAATAGGGTATTATAATACAAGAACAAGCGTTCTTTATTTGGAGGTAAAGTATGGCTACAGCAAAAGAACAGAAAAACGCAAAGAACCCGAAGAGTGAGAAGGATCCGAGAGAAGCGGCTCTGCAGGACGCGATGGATCAGATTCAGAAACAATTCGGTCAAGGTGCTATTATGAAGCTTGGTGACAATACCAAGATGAACATAGAAACCATTTCCACAGGTTCCATCAGTTTGGACCTGGCAACCGGTGTAGGCGGTGTACCGAAGGGAAGAATCATCGAGATTTACGGACCGGAATCTTCCGGTAAGACTACACTGACGTTACATATCGTTGCAGAAGCACAGAAGAACGGCGGTAAGGCGGCTTTTATCGACGCCGAGCATGCGTTGGATCCTGTTTACGCAAAGAATCTGGGCGTCAAGATTGACGAGCTTTTAGTATCCCAGCCGGATACAGGGGAACAGGCTCTGGAGATTTGTGATATGCTGGCGCGCAGCGGCGCTTTGGACGTCATTGTAATCGACTCCGTTGCGGCACTGGTTCCGAAAGCAGAGATTGAGGGAGACATGGGAGATAACCATGTAGGTCTTCATGCAAGACTGATGTCTCAGGCTCTCAGAAAGATTGCAGGTAACGTGAACCGTTCTCACACCTGTGTGGTTTTCATCAACCAGCTCCGTGAGAAAATCGGCGTCATGTACGGCAGCCCGGAAGTGACTACAGGCGGACGCGCTCTCAAATTCTATTCTTCCATGCGTTTTGACGTCAGAAGGGTAGAGACAATCAAGAGCGGCGACCAAATGCTCGGCAACAGAACCAAGGTTAAGATTGTCAAGAACAAGGTGGCTCCACCGTTTAAACAGGCGGAATTCGATATTATGTATGGAGAAGGTATCTCCAAGGCCGGCGATGTACTGGACAGCGCAGTGGAACTGAAGATTATCGACAAGGCGGGTTCATGGTACAGCTATGCTGGTGATAGAATCGGCCAGGGGCGTGAGAACGTGAAGAAGTGGCTGCAGGAAAATCCTGATATGCTGGACAAGATTCAGGCACAGCTTTTAGAAACCCTGAAAGAACAGCAGGCAGAAGCAGCTCCGACTTCCATGGACGATATGATGGTCGATGAGGACGGCGTAGTAATCGAATAATTTATTAAAAGCAAGCAAAAGCTGTGCGGCATTCCTGTATGGGGAGGCGCACAGCTTTTTTGGTGCGCTAGGGTGGCGAATATGATTTGCAAAACTTTTTCGTGAAATATGGTATTACCAAATTGACTTTACTATAAAAAATAGGTATACTAAAGTCACTTTAGGAAATTTGAGTAAGGAGAAACTATGGAAGCAATCACTTGTATAAAGGAAAGAAGAAGTATCAGAAAGTTTAAGCCGGAAGCTGTAGAACACGAGGTTGTAAGAGAAATCGTGGAAGCCGCTTCTTTTGCGCCATCCTGGAAAAATACGCAGATTACAAGATATATTGTAGTCGAAGATGAGGCTGTAAAGGAAAAAATTGCTGAGGAATGTGTGCTTGGATTTACTTACAACGCGAAGATTATCAAGAACGTACCGCAGCTGGTCGTTGCGACTTATATCAACGGAAGATCCGGTTTTGAAAAGGACGGTTCTTATACCACTGCAAAGGAAGACAGATGGCAGAATTTTGACGCAGGTATTGCAGTGCAGACCTTTTGTCTGGCCGCCCATGATAAAGGAATCGGTACTGTAATTTTAGGCATCTTTGATGACGAAAAGGTTGCGGAAGCAATTAATCTGCCGGAGGGACAGACTGTTGCAGCCTTAATTCCGATGGGATATCCGCTGGATGCGGAAGCACCGGCTGCTCCAAAGAGAAAAGAAGCAGACGAACTTGTCAGCTATCTGTAATAGAAAAGTTATAATGTAGAAACAGACAGCCACTGTACAGAAAACCCTGTGCGGTGGTTTTGTTTTGCGGAAAAAATTTCTGGATGCTATTGACATGGATGATTTTGTATGATATAAATATGATATCAAATTGATATCAAAACCCAAAAGGGAGAAGAGGAGTAACGCTATGGAAACAAAGACAAATTTTACGCAGAAAGAGATTAAGCCAATCAACGGCATGGGTATGCTGATACTTATTACGATGGGCATTCTGGCAGCCATTGCACTGATTGTAGTTGGCTGTATCAACTTGGGAACTGTTGGAATTGCAATGATTATCGTAGGAGGACTGGGAGTAGTCATTCTTCCGATTTTATACGCAGGGCTCAAAGTAGTAGGACCCAATGAGGCGCTGGTACTGACTTTGTTCGGTAATTATCACGGAACAATTTTGAAACAGGGATTTTATTTTGTAAATCCATTTTCTACTTATGCTAATCCGACCTATATGAAAGAGGTTGCGGCAGCAAAAGCAGAAGCTGAGAGTCAGGCGAAGAACGGAAAGAGTTCAATAGGTTCTATCAAAGTTGGCGCAAAGAAAACCGTTTCTTTAAAAGATAACACTTTAAATAACGGTGTGCAAAAAGTAAACGATGTGATGGGTAATCCAATTATCATCGGCGCGATGGTAATTTGGAAAGTTGTCAATCCGACCAACGCAGTATTCAATGTGGAGGATTATGCGGAGTTTCTGTCCATTCAGACTGATTCTACCATCAGAAATATTGCAAGAATGTATCCTTATGACAGCTTAGATACAGATGATCACGAACATGCCAACGAGAAAACACTCAGAGGCAGTTCTCAGGAAATTGCAGACAATATGAAAGCAGAACTGAACAAGAAAGTGGCTTTTGCAGGTCTTGAAATTGAAGAAGTTCGTATCACGCATTTGTCCTATGCGGAAGAAATTGCAGCGGCTATGCTGAGAAGACAGCAGGCAGAGGCTGTGATTTCCGCAAGAGCAAAGATTGTTGACGGCGCTGTCAGCATGGTGAAAATGGCTATTGACAAACTGGGTGAGGAAGAAGTAGTATTTTTAGATGAGGAAAGAAAGGCCGCTATGGTTTCCAACCTGATGGTAGTGCTTTGCTCCGACAAGGATACACAGCCCATTGTCAACAGCGGCAGTATCTACTAAGTTCAAGGATTAGGGGAATGCGTTTTAACAGTAAACGGATTAGAGAGATGAAAGGCCTGAAGCGATGACGAGTGAAAAAGATATTTTACAGAGGGAAAAAGAACTAGAAGAACGACTGTCCAAACTGCAAAAGTTGGAGCAGGAAATCAAAGCAAAAGAAAAGGCTGTGAAACAGGCTGAGAAAGCGAAGAAGCAGGTCATTTTGCGAATCGCGCCGTCTCTGTGGGAAGAAGTCGCAAAGTGGGCAGAGGAGGATTTCCGTTCCATTAATGGACAGATTGAGTTTATTTTGGCAAGAAGCGTGCAGGAGAGAAAACACAAATAAGAGGATAAAAGCGGAAAGAACAATATGCGGGCTTTCCGCTTTTTTCAAAGGAAGAGCCGTGCTTAGTTTAAAAAAGTGGGTATACTTAGTCTGATGTATTGACGGACTATTATCGTGATGTTATAATTTTGTATATCATTACAATGTCAGTGGAGGCGGACTTATGAATGAAATTAGGCTTTTACATGGAACCGATCACATTATAGAAAGACCTGATATATTGATTGGCAATCCTCATAATGATTATGGAAAAGGCTTTTATTGCACAAGGCTTGACGAAATGGCAAGAGAATGGGCCTGTAAAAAGAATACGGACGGTTTTGTCAATATATACAATTTTGATATGGATGGATTGAAGGTGCTGAATTTGCTGGATGGCAAACACTCCGTTCTGAACTGGATTGCATTGCTTTTGAAATACCGTACCTTTAAGCTTGATTCAGAAATTGCTATCGACGCAAGAAATTATATGATAGAACATTATGCTGCTGATCTGGCTGCTTACGATGTTGTAATCGGATACAGGGCAGATGATTCATATTTTCAATATGCTCAGTCCTTCGTATCTAACGCGCTTCCTTTACGCAGCCTTAACAGGGCGCTGAAGCTTGGGAGTCTCGGAGAGCAGATTGCAGTGATTTCTGCAAATGGTTTTGCGCGTCTTAATTTCATAGATGCATACGGCGTTGATAAGACAGTTTATTTTCCGAAGTTTTTGGACAGAGATGAGAAGGCAAGAGAAGTATATCGAAAGGAAATAAGGGATAATAAGTCCTACAGAGATGATTTATTTGTTATGGATATTCTCAGAGAGGAGATGAGCGGTGATGACCCACGCATACAGCGAATTATATCTGAGTAATGCAAAAGAAAGACTGTCTGCTTATTTTGATTATGTGATTAATTGCTGCAAATATAAGCCGGAGTGGGCTGCGCAGATTTTCATAGCTTCTGGTTATGCGCAGCAGTTTGAAAGAGGCAATCCCGCTTATGTTGCGGGAATGTCCGGACCGGAACTTGCGAGAGAGATTATCTTTAAGGTATATGGAAAGATTGAACTTCCGGATTTTGTTCATTGGGAAAATTATTCTCCTGAATATTGGGCTGGCTGGGCTGTTGCCGAATATCAATGGTACAGCGGGCGAAGATTCAAGGATATCTTTGAACGAATTCCAATATCTAACATCATTGCCATGTATTCGGTTTATCATGAAATGGACATCTCTAATTTTATTCATACGATGGAGGAATTTTATAAGGCTGCTGAGGGTGATGCCAAGTTGAAACGGATTCGAGAAAGCCGAGGACTTTCCCAGGCAGAGCTTTCTGCGCAGGCAGGGGTAAATATCAGAAATATCCAGACCTATGAGCAGAGAGAAAACAATATTGATAAAGCGCAGGCGCGGATATTATATAAGCTTTCAAGAGTCCTTGGCTGTGATATTGAGGATTTGCTTGAAAATCCTATGATGTAAAATATATGTTTTTGCATACTCTTGATGTATTTTATATAAAAAGTTAAAAGTTTTTCAGTTAAAAGTTTTTCAGCAAATAATATTTGACAATCCATCTTGGATATGCTATGATAAATGAGTTAGACCGCTCGGAAAGGGTTTATTTTTCATGCAAAGCGCATTTCGCGCTACCCGGTAAGGCGAGACTGGATAGAGGAGGTAAAAACACAATGTACGCAGTAATTGAAACAGGCGGAAAGCAGTACAGAGTTCAGGAAGGCGACGTAGTAACTATCGAAAAGTTAAACGTAGAAGCTGGAGATAAGATTGAATTCGATAAAGTACTGGTTTTAGCTGGTGAAGGAGACCTGAAGGTAGGTGCACCGTATGTAGAAGGTGCAGTTGTTTCTGGAGAAGTAGTAGAAAATGGCAAAGGAAAGAAAGTCATCATCTACAAATACAAATCCAAGAAGGACTACAGAAAGAAACAGGGTCACAGACAGCCATACACTATGGTTAAGATTGAATCCTTAGGAGGCAAGAGTGCTCCGAAGGCAGCTCCTGCAGCACCAAAGGCAGAAGCGAAAGAAGAAGCAAAGGAAAAGAAAGTTTCCGCTTCCATGAAGAAAGAAGAATTAATCGCTTACGCTAAAGAACATGGTATTGAAATCGATGAAAAAGCTACAAAAGCAGTTATCATCGAAACCATCGAAGCAGCGAAATAATTTCCATTTTAGCCACGAATAGCAAGGAGGTGTCTGGTCTATGGCAAGTAAAAAAGGAGTAGGTAGCTCTAAGAACGGTCGTGATTCCGAGTCGAAACGTTTAGGCGTTAAGAGAGGTGACGGTCAGTTCGTTAGCGCTGGCAGCATTTTGGTTAGACAGAGAGGTACTAAATTCCATCCTGGTAATAATGTAGGTATCGGTGGCGATGATACATTATTTGCTAAGATTGAAGGTACTGTTAAGTTCGAAAGAAAAGACAAGACTAGAAAACAGGTTAGTGTTTATCCAAAAGAAGCTTAATTTTTAATTAAGATTTAAGAATCGTGAGATTTCAACGATTTTAAGTGCGGATAGGAGTAATTAGGAGTAGTGGAATGTAGACCATTCATACATTATTCCTACATTACTCCTATATTCTTTTCTTACATAAAAATTGTAAAGGCAGGGGATATTGCTAAAGTGGACAAGAATTTATTTTTTGTCACTTTTGTCAACGTTTGTCCGGGAAAAGTGTGACAATAGTGGCAGACTTTCGGAACATTGTCCAATTTAGCAATATTTGATAGGAAAACAATCAATGTTTTGTCGGACTTATTGACAGAAATGACTAAAAAACGAAGCGTTGTCAAATTTGTCACAGGAAGACACAGTTGATATCCGCAAGTATTTATGATACACTAAACAGACTAATTTTGAACAAAAGAGGAAACAGCAAAGGAGGCTTTGATATGTTTGTAGATAGAGCCAAAATATTTATAAAATCAGGAAAGGGCGGCAACGGCTGCGTATCTTTCCGCAGGGAGCCCTTTGTACCGGAGGGAGGTCCTGACGGCGGCGATGGCGGCAAGGGCGGCGATGTGATTTTTCAGGCTGACAGAAACCTTAGAACGCTGATGGATTTTCGCTATAAGAGGAAATACCAGGCAGAAAACGGTCAGGACGGCATGAAGAAAAAACGGTACGGAAAGAATGGGGAAGATCTGGTGATTAAAGTGCCCATGGGTACGGTCATCATTGATGAAGAAACAGGTCTTGTGATGAAAGACCTTGTGGAAGATGGTGAGAGCTTTGTTGCAGCCAAAGGCGGCAAAGGCGGCAAGGGAAATACCCATTTTAAAAACTCGGTGCGGCAGGCGCCGAATTTTGCCGAGGCCGGCGGCTTTGCAAAGGAGCGAAACATCCTGCTGGAGATGAAGATGATTGCCGATGTGGGTCTGGTAGGTTTTCCTAATGTTGGAAAGTCAAGTCTTCTGGCAACGGCGACCAGTGCGCAGCCGAAGATTGAAAACTATCACTTTACTACCATTGCCCCTAATTTGGGTGTGGTAGAAATCTATGACACCAGCTTTGTCATGGCAGATATTGCCGGCATCATCGAGGGCGCGCACAAAGGACTGGGTCTGGGACTGAAGTTCTTAAAACACATTGAAAGAACCAAAGTTTTGATTCATGTGGTAGATGCTTCGGGAAGCGAAGGCAGAAATCCCATCGAAGATTTTGATAAAATCAACAATGAGCTGCAAGAATACAGCAAGAGGGTAGCCGACAAGCCAATGCTGGTAGCAGCAAACAAGATGGATATGATCAGCGAAGAAGATCCTGCATATATTGAATTTAAAGAATATGTGGAAGGAAAAGGATACAGCGTATTTCCGATTTGCGCGCCGATTAACGAGGGTGTTCACGCACTGATGGCCGCAGCGGCAGAGGAACTTAAGAAAGCTGCGCTGAATCCGCAGGAAGAAGACGAATACGAATACTTCGACTTTGAAACTGACGACAAAGATCCGAATTTCAAAGAGGTCTACGCTTCCAAAGAAGGCGATGTCTATGTGCTTACCGGAAAGCAGCTGCAGAAAATTTTCGATTCCACAAATTTCAATGACATGGGGTCACTGCGCTATCTCTATAAGTATATTGAAAAGAAGGGCGCCATCGAGAAGCTTATTGAAATGGGGCTTTCTGAGGGAGATACCATTAGAATCTTTGATTACGAGTTTGAATACTGGGACGAATACTAAAACCGGTTATATTCTTCACCTCTATATAATACTTTATATAGAGGTGATTTTATGAATAAGAAAAAACTGTACTGCCAGGTGACGGCCTGTTTATTGATTTTAACGGCGGCTTCCTACGGCGGAGAAATAAAAAATGAAACCTTTGCTAAATACTACGAAAAAGCAAAAGCCATGGTCATGTATCAGATGTCCATGGAGGATATCAAAGGTGCGGCGGTGACAGTATCAGCGGCACTTTCCGGCGCGCCAGACAAGGTGGTTTCCGCTGTCACAAAGATTAATGAGGCTTCCAAATATGGCGTACCCATTGATGAAAAATCCGACGAACAAATCAAACAGGTTCACGCAGTGGCAGGCGGCGTGGTGACCGCCTCCGGAAAGGATAAAGAAAAGGGACTTTACGTGGAAATCCGTCATGAGGACGGAACTTCCATCTATGGTAATCTTACAGAAATCGGCGTAGTGGAATCTGAACGTGTTCAAAGGGGAGAAATTATCGGAAGTTACGATACCCAAAGCGAAAAAGAATTTTTTTATGAACTAAAGGAAAATCTGTGATATACTATTAGCTGAAAGGCTGGTACGATTATGACGAAACGAATTACAGAAAAAGAGTGTGAAGCGCTTTATGAGAAATATAAAACGCCGCCCCACGTCATCAGGCATTGCAGAGCTGTCAGCAGAGTAGCCCATGAAATCGGACGACAGATGAACCTGCATGGTACAAGGCTGGATTTAGATTTGATTAAGGGCGCCGGTCTGGCTCACGATGTAGCAAGAACCAGTGACAGGCACTGGGAAATCGGAGCGGATATTCTAGCGAGTCTGGGTTATGATGATGAGGCTAAAATTGTTCGCGTTCATATGACCTATGATTTTCATGAGTTTAAAGAAATCGACGAAACGGATTTAGTCTGCTTGGGGGACCGTCTTGTCAAGGAAGACCAGTATGTAGGTCTCGATGAGCGAATTGACTATATTCTTCATAAAGCACCGGATGATCCGGCAGTGCAAAATAGAATTTTACAGAAAAAAGAACAGACCAGAGGGCTGATGCACCAAATAGAAGCGTTGATTGGACAGACTATCGACAGCCTCTTTGAGGAAGTGAAAGGAAATACAGAACATGAACCTGAGTGAAACTTTGAACCATCTGCTGAAACAGGTGGAGAAACCTGCCAGATATATCGGCAATGAAATGAACATGATTCGGAAAGCGCCGGACAGCGTAAAAGCGCGTCTTGCCTTTGCTTTTCCGGATCTATACGAAATTGGCATGTCCTACATGGGACTTTCTATTCTTTATAATATCATCAACAACGATGAAGAACTCGCCTGTGAGCGGGTTTTTGCGCCGGCGCCGGACATGGAAGCTCTCATGAGAGAGATGGACGTGCCTCTCTTTACGCTGGAAAATAAGACGCCGGTCAGAGAGATGGATTTTCTGGGATTTACCCTGCAGTATGAGATGTCCTTTACGACCATTCTTAACATGCTGGAACTGGGAAATATTCCGCTTTTAGCAGCAGAACGCACCGGGGAGGACCCATTGATTATCGCAGGCGGTCCATGCGCGTATAATCCGGAGCCGCTGGCTGACTTTGTGGACATTTTTCTTATTGGAGACGGTGAGGAAAGCCTGCCGCTGCTTTTGAAGAAGTACGCAAAGGCGAAAGAATGCGGGATGGATAAGGCGTCTTTTTTGAAAGAAATCGCAGGAGATACGGGTGTATATATTCCATCTTTTTACGAGGTAAGCTATCATGATGATGGCACGGTGCAGTCTTACAAGAAAACCTTTGAGGGTGCGCCGGACAAGGTACAGCGCTGTATTCTGCCGGATATTGAAGAAATAGATTTTCCGACAAATCCGATTGTTCCTCTGATGGAAACGGTTCACGACAGAAGCGTGGTGGAAACCTTCAGAGGCTGCACCCGCGGCTGCAGATTTTGTCAGGCAGGCATGATTTACAGACCGGTGCGCGAGCGTTCTAAGGACAAGATTATGGATCTGGCCATGAAGCAGCTGGCAAACAGCGGTCACGAGGAGCTTTCGCTTTTATCTCTGTCTACCAGCGATTATTCCGCCTTTGAACCTCTTGCCATCGAACTGATGAGAAAATGCAAGGAGCAGAACGTGTCCCTGTCCCTGCCGTCGCTGCGTCTTGACAGCTTTTCCTTTCAGGTGTTAGAAGAAATACAGGGGTATAAGAAGTCGGGACTGACTTTTGCGCCGGAAGCGGGGACTCAGCGCCTTCGCGATGTCATCAATAAAGGCATCACCGAAGAGGATATTTACAGTGCGGTGGAGCAGGCAATCGACCTTGGCTGGAAGCATATTAAACTATATTTCATGATTGGACTGCCGACGGAAACCGATGAGGATTTGGACGGTATTGCCGAGATTGCAAGAAAGGTCGTACAGCTTCACAGGGAAAGTGGAAAAGGCGGACGCTTTTCTGTAACAGTCAGCGTTTCCAATTTCGTTCCAAAGGCCCATACGCCTTTCCAGTGGGTTCCGCAGAATACGACGGAGGAATTTACCCGCAAGCACAATTATCTTAGCGGAAAACTGAAAATAAAAGGCGTTACCTTTAACTATCATGATGATGCTGTCAGCACTTTTGAGGCGGTTTTCGCCAGAGGCGACAGAAGGCTGGGAAGACTGCTTTTAGAGGCCCACAGGCAAGGATGTCGTCTGGATGGCTGGTCGGAGCATTTCAGTCTGGAAAAATGGAATCGCGCAGTGGAAAAGAGCGGCATCGATATGGATTTTTATACCATCAGAGCCCGTCAGTTTGACGAAGTGCTGCCATGGGATATTATAGACGCTGCGGTTTCAAAGAAATTCTTGGTTTCCGAAGCGGAAAAGGCAGAAAAAGAAACTACCACAAAGGACTGCAGATACGGCTGCGCGGGCTGCGGTATTAACAGCAGGGTAGAATGCAAATGGGGAGGTATTTATGCGTAAATATGTAATAAAGTTTACAAAAGAAGGTTACATAAAGTATACTTCCCATTTGGACATGCTGCGGCTGTTTAAGCGTGCTTTTAAAAAGTGCGGCATCGCTATGGCGTATTCACAGGGTTTTAACCCTCATCCGAAGATGGGCTTTGCTCAGCCGTTATCTTTGGGCTATACCAGCCGCTGCGAACTTTTGGAGTTTGAAACGACAGCGGACTATGCACCGCAGGAAATTGCGGAAAAACTACAGGCTGCCATGGCTGAGGGTGTAGAAATCCTCTCCTGCGACTACGACCGTTCAAATGCCAAATCTCTGGCGGCAGCAACGGAGGCTGCCGAATATCTGGTAAAATTCCCTCTGGTTTGTAACCGCGCGAAGTATGAACAGATTTTGGCTGAGTATTTAGCGCAGGAAGAAATTTTCGCGGAAAAAAGGCAGAAAAAGACAAAGAAAATGGTGACGGTGGACATTCGTCCTAAAATTCGTTCCGTAAAGCTGGCAGAAGATGAAAATCTGACTCTGTCCATGGTTCTTGACTGCGGAAGTGCTTCCAATCTGAGTCCAGAGCAGGTCATCGCTTCTTTTGTGAAGTTTGCAGGGCTTGATGTGCCGCGCTATGAGATTGAAGTTGTGCGTAAAGAAATCATATTTGGAATTAAATAGAAAAAATTCCTTGACTTTCCATTTTTCTTCGGTTATGATAAGAAGAAAAAGGAAGGGGAAGTAAGATGGACAAGCTAAAATTGTACTTGCGTGAGCTCAAGGAGCATAAGAAACTATTTCAGATAACAGCAATGGTTGCGATTGTAATCATTGCTGTTTTCGTTTTTGGACAGTATGGGGAAAAGGACGAATTTTCCGAACAATTTGCGGCGGGCGGTGAAGCGCAGGCAGATCAGATTAAAGAACATGCCCAAGGAACAGGAGGCGACGGGAGCCTGGAGACTGCAGCTGAGGATACGCAAATCTATGTGGATATCGGCGGTGAAGTGAAAAATCCGGGCGTTTATGCGGTAGCCGAGGGCACCAGACTCTTTGAGGTCATCGAGAAAGCCGGCGGGCTGACAGCACGGGCGTCTACGGCGCAGATTAATCAGGCTGAGGTTGTGGCAGACGGTCAGAAGGTTGTGATTCCCATGATTGGAGAAGAGGGCGAGCTCTTTGGAACATCAACGGCAGAAACGGCAGCACCGGCGGGAAAAGACAGTCAGGGCAGAATTAACATCAATACGGCAGACAGCGATACTTTGCAGGAAATTCCTGGCGTCGGACCTGCAACTGCGGAAAAAATCATTGCTTACCGGGAAGAAAACGGTAAATTTTCTCAGATTGAAGAGATTCAAAATGTCAACGGCATTGGAAATAAGACCTTTGAAAAGATGAAAGATAAAATTACTGTATAAGCTTTTATTTCTCTGGCAATAATATCCGCTAAGAGGTGATGAAATGTTTAGCCAGAAAAAGAAAAACCATACATGGATTTATGCATGTGCTGTGCTTATCGTTGCAATTTTTGCAATCGTAGTACTGATTGCAGCGTTAACAGGAAAAGAAAATGAGGAAGATGCGCTGAAAGCAAATCTTGAGAGCAGAGTGAATGAAAATACTGCAAACGCAAAGGAACCGGAAGATTCTGCCGATGGGGAGGATTTGGACACTGAAGACGATGAAGATACAGATACAGAAACAAATGGTGATACTATCGAAGGTGAGAACAAAGACAAGCTGCAGAATCCGCAAAAAGATACAGATGGACAGTTTTATCAGTCATATTATCTGATTAAATACGATAAAAATGTTATAAAGATTTTTTTCTCTGATGAGACAGGACACCTGATTGAACTGGAGGATACATCTATCGTGTATGAGACCCTGTCAGCGCAGGACCAGAGCAGATTTAAAGAGGGTATCAAGGTCGAAAACAGAGATGATTTAAATCGATTAATGATGGATTATGAGAGTTGATAGCATGTTAAATGAAAAATTGAAAAAATGTATCTGGCTGTTTGTTGGCATGGCAGCCTTTGTGCTGTGTACCGGCATTCTATTTCCGAGGCAGTTGTCTGTTCTGACGGGCGGTCACAGTGTCGTCAGTGAGAGAGTTTTAATTCCCGGCGGACAGTCTATCGGCATTCAGATGGATGTAAAAGGAGCGCTCATCGTAGGTGTTGAAAAAAAAGCGGGACCTGAGGTGGGAGATATGATTGTCGCAGTAAACGGAAAGAAGGTGGACGGACCTGATGACGTTAACCAAATTGTGGCGGGCAGCGGTAAAGAAGTGCAGCTGACCGTAATCAGAAATAATAAATCATTGGATTTTTCCATAACACCGTATTATGACAAGGCAAGCCGAGAATACAAGCTGGGTCTTTGGATTAAAGAAAAAATTGCCGGAATCGGGACACTGAGTTTTTATGACCCTAAGACAGGCAGTTTCGCAGCCCTTGGCCATGGGATTTACGAGGCAGAGACCGGTATGCTGCTGGAAACGAAGGCCGGAAATCTTCTGCACACCAGAGTCAGTCAGATTAAGGCAGGAGAAAAGGGCGTGCCGGGAGAAATCGGCGGTGTGATATATGATTTTCAAAATCCTCTTGGAGAAATCGTGAAAAATACTGAATTCGGCATTTATGGAAAAGGCGATGACCCGCAGGACTTTGATTTGGATCACCCCATGGTGATGGCGTATCAGGAAGAAATTGAGGAAGGTAAGGCATATATTCTTACTACAATTGATGAAACGAAAGTAGAGCAGTTTGAAATTGAAATTACAAAGGTAAAACATCAGAATAAAGCGGATAGCAAAGGACTTGAGTTTGAGGTGACTGATAAAAAGTTATTGAAAACCTGTGGCGGAATTGTACAGGGAATGAGCGGAAGTCCCATTATACAAAATAACCGAATAATCGGTGCGGTTACCCATGTTTTTGTAAATAATCCTAAGAAGGGTTATGGGATTTTCGCAGAGTGGATGGTGGAACAGACCGAAAAATAGTGGGTGCTGTCGAATAACAAATAAAATTCCTACAAATTGCGGTAATATTGATGCACACAAACGCAAAATATGTTGTAAAATCTTATCAAGGGCAATTTCTGCAGATAGACAGTGCGCAGGTCTGTTTGCAGAAAAGGAGAAATAAGGAGGAATATGCCCGGGAAGGATTACATTTATGGGAAAAATTAAGTTAGGATTAGTAGATGACAATAAGGAATTTTGTGAAGCCATGCAAGACTACTTCGAACGCCAGATGGACATGGAAGTGATTTTTACTGCATATGACGGTCTTGGCGCTATTGAACAGGTTCAAAAGGAAGAAGTGGATGTGCTGATTTTAGATTTGATTATGCCGCACCTGGATGGAATCGGTGTTCTGGAAACGCTAAATACTGTGGAACTGAAGAAATATCCGAGAGTTATCATGGTATCTGCCATCGGACAGGATATCATGATTCAGAGAGCGGTTTCTCTTGGAGCAGAGTACTATCTGGTGAAGCCGATTAACATGGACATTCTTTCAAAGAGAATCAGACAGGTTGTGAACAAGGACGCAGTGCTGAAACGCAATTTTGCAGGACATCAGAATCTGAAGAAGTCGACAATTTATAAAGACATTCTGAAAGAAAACGATTTGGAAATTGAGATTACCAATCTGATTCATGAAATCGGAGTACCTGCGCACATTAAAGGCTATCAGTATCTCAGAGATGCGATTACCATCGTCGTGGAAGATATGGATATCCTCAGTGCTGTGACGAAAGAACTTTATCCGACCATTGCGAAGATGAATGACACCACGCCAAGCAGAGTAGAGCGTGCGATTCGCCATGCCATTGAAGTTGCATGGAACCGAGGCAGAATCGAAACCATCGACGCGCTGTTCGGCTATACCGTCAAAAATGACAAAGGTAAGCCAACAAATTCAGAATTCATCGCGATTATCGCGGACAAGCTGAGACTGGAGCGGAAAGTCGGGTAAGAAAACTTCTTGCAGTCCCTCTTCATAAATGTTATGATAAAGGAACGGAGGAGACAGTTTATGATTACAGAAGCACAGATTCAGAGAATCAACGAGCTTGCAAGAAAATCCAAGACACCGGAGGGACTCACAGAAGCAGAGAAAGAAGAACAGCAGCTTTTGCGCAAGCAGTACATCGAAGCCTTTAAGGCTAACCTGCGTTCCCAGCTTGACAATATCGAATTTGTCGACGAAAAATAGCGGCAAAGGCAGCAGGAACGTAATTTTATACAGAAAAACAAAGAATGAGAGCAGGATTTTACAAATTTTGCTCTCTTTTTGTTGTAAGATACCCATATAGATAGGACTAGCGTTGGCTGGCCTTAACTGAAACAACAGGGGGTATTTATGAAAAAGGTATACGTATTTCAAATCTGCGCGCTGCTTTTGATTTTTCTCACAGCGGGAGTCATCATAAAGCCGCAGAGCGACAGTAAAATCATGGAAAGTCAGATTCAGTCGAGAATTGAAATTTTGAACAAGTATTATGACGGTACGTGGGACTACGACAGGGCGGAAACAGCCCTTGAAAAAGTAGAAAAAGGTAGTTTGCTGAAAACGGACACTGCCTTAATGAAAGATTACGAACTGACTGATATGGAACAGGTGACAGAATATGCGGTAACCGTAATTTCTTCTCGCACAACCAGGTATAATATGGTAAAATGTACAGTGAAAATTGATTATACCATGTACGGGCAGCAGGGAAAGCGGAAAGAATCGCACAAATACCTGTTTACAGGGGAAAAAGAGAAGAAGAGAATTCGCCTTTCCGGAATGCAAATAATTTAAAATTACCGTTTGAATCTGTAATTTTTTTGGTATAATATATAAGTAAAATCGAAAAAGTGAAAGGAGTATCCTTTTATGAGGCAGGTATATTTAGACTATTCAGCAACAACTCCGGTAAAAGAGGAAGTATTACAGGCGATGATACCATACTTTACAGAGAAGTTCGGAAATCCTTCCAGCCTTTATTCCATGGGACTGGCATCCAAAGAAGCGGTGGATCAGGCGAGAAATCAGGTTGCCGCGCTCATCGGAGCTGATGCGAAAGAGATATATTTTACCGGCTGCGGCAGTGAAGCTGACAACTGGGCAGTACTCGGCACAGCTGATAAATTAAAAGAGAAAGGCAATCATATTATTACGACCAGAATTGAGCATCATGCAATGCTCCATTCCTGTGAGTTTTTGAGTAAGAACGGCTATGAGGTTACATACCTTGACGTAGAACCTGACGGCACGGTAAAGCCGGAGACACTGGAAGCAGCGATTACAGATAAAACCATTTTAATCAGCATTATGATGGTGAACAACGAGGTGGGAACCATTGAGCCTATTAAAGAGTTGGCTGCCGTAGCAAAAAAACACGGCATTTTATTTCACACTGACGCAGTACAGGCTCTTGCCAACGTGCCAATCGATGTGAAAGAGTTAGGCGTAGATATGCTCAGCATTTCCGCCCATAAAATTTACGGTCCGAAGGGAGTCGGCGCTCTGTATATTCGCAAGGGGCTTCGGATTTCCAATTATATGCACGGCGGTGCTCAGGAGATGGGCAGACGTGCCGGCACAGAAAACCTTGCGGGAATCGTCGGCTTTGGAAAAGCCGCGGAGCTTGCAAAGGCGCAGATGGAAACTCATATCGCTCACTGCAGTGAACTTAGAGACTATCTCATAGACAGAGTTACCAAAGAAATTTCCGATACCTACGTCAACGGCACCATGGAGCACAGACATCCGGGCAATGCCAATATTACATTTAAATACATTGAGGGAGAGTCCATCCTGCTGATGCTGGACTTTAAAGGAATCTCCGTTTCTACAGGTTCAGCCTGTTCCTCTAAGTCGCTGGAGCCGTCCCATGTGCTGACTGCGCTGGGCGTTCCGGTAGAAATGGTACACGGAACGGTGCGTTTTACCGTAGGAGACTTTACAACAAAAGAAGATATTGATTATACAGTAGAATCACTGAAGGAAATCGTAGAAAAATTGAGAGCGCTGTCTCCTGTAAACAGCGAGAAAGGTTGCTAATCACATGGGCTTATACAACGATACAGTAATGGACCACTTCATGAATCCGAGAAACGTGGGGGAACTTGAAAATCCTGACGGAACCGGCACTTACGGAAGTCCGGTCTGCGGCGACATGATGCAGATTCAGATTCAGGTAGAAAACGACGTAATCACAGACGCGAAGTTTAAAACCTTCGGCTGCGGCAGCGCCATCGCCTCTTCCAGTATGGCAACTTCCATGATTATTGGAAAAACCGTCGATGAGGCGCTGGAAATCAGCAACAAGCAGATTATAGAAGAACTGGGCGGTCTTCCAGCTGTAAAGGTGCACTGTTCAGTCCTTGCAGACCATGCTATCAAGTCTGCGATTTACGATTATGCTGAAAAGAATGGCAAGACTTACAAAGGCTTAGAGGGCTTTGACCCAAATGCAGATGAGGACGATCATGACCACATTATCGAAGAATAAAATTGTACTGGGTCTTTCCGGCGGCGTGGACAGCACGACCGCCGCTTTGTTGTTAAAAGAGCAGGGCTTTGAAGTCATTGGGTTTTATTTTGATGTGCTGGGCGACAACTTTGAGGGAAAGCGCGCGGCGTGGAAGCTGGCGGAAAAGATGGGCATTCCTCTTCACACCATGGACGTATCCTGCGAATTTGCGGAGAAGGTCATCAACAATTTCTGCAGCGAGTACAGCCTCGGAAGGACGCCTAACCCTTGCGTCATCTGCAATCCCGCTATCAAGTTTAAGAAGCTTCTTGAAATCGCGGACAGAGAAGGCGCATACTACATTGCCACCGGTCACTATGTCGGTATTATGAAAGATGAAGCAACAGGCATTTACTATATCCGAAAGGGCGCCAGCGAGAAAAAGGATCAGTCCTATATGCTTTACAGACTGGGACAGGAAGTTTTGTCCCGCCTGATTCTGCCTCTTTCCGATATGGCGGACAAGGACACTGTTCGCAGGCTGGCCAGAGAAAGTGAAATGCCCAATGCTGAGAGTGCTGACAGCCAGGAAATCTGCTTTATCGACGAAGAAAAGGAAGATTATGTTACCTTTATGGCGCGGCGCGGTTTTGCCTGCCCAAAAGGGCATTTCGTAGATGCAGACGGGAAGATTCTCGGCGAGCATCAGGGCATCAGCAGATATACTGTAGGGCAGAGAAAAGGCCTTGGAATCGCTTTGGGAAAACCTGCATTTGTTACCAAAATTGACAAGGAGAACAATCGGGTCGTTTTGGGTGACAATGAGGATTTGTTTCATACAGAAGTTATCTCAACGGATAACTTTTTTACAGAAACAGGCGGCGGTGAAATCCCGGAAAGACTTTTGGAAAAACGAGGCATTACAGCCAAAATTCGCTATGCGGCAAAACCTGCGCCGGCAGTTTTACATAGAGCCGGTGACGGCAGAGTAGTGACGGTCTTTGAACAGCCGCAGAGAGCTGCAACGCCGGGACAGTCCATCGTGTTTTATGATGGTGAGCGCGTCGTTGGCGGCGGATTTATAGAGTCTTTTTAAAAGGAAATAACAGCAGAAACTGTTACACATATTCACTTTACATCCATGCCATACTAAGTTTATAAAACTAGGAAAAGGGGTGTAAAGAAATGAACAAATTTGTCAAAGACGCAGCAATGCTTGCTGCTGCCGGTGCTGCAGGATTTTGCGCATACAAGTGGATGTCTCCGTCTGATAAGGACAAGATTTCCAGAGATATGCGACGCACCATGGAAGACATGGGCGATGTAAAGACAGACGTCAGCCGCATGGCAAGTACCATTAAAGACACATTTTAACAAAGGCAAACAGGAATTCCTCAAATAAGTAAGCGGGGAATTTCTAAAGAAACAGAAAGTGACGTGAGAGTGAAAGTGATTTTTGCGTCACTTTTTCTTTTTTTGCCGGGATATCAGCACGCAAATCGAATCAATGCGGAAATCCCTAATCTGACCGAATAAACTCTGTACTGACCGTGGACAGATAACTAGTTTTAATTGATTTATATAGAAGAGAATGGTAAGATTTATTTAGTGTTAGAATTTCAATGAATTTTAATAACTCTACGATTCGTCGATTGTTTTTTTGTGGAAAATATATTATTGTTGACATAGAAAGTGAGAATGTGAGAAGGGAGGTTAAAATGGACGAGAAGAGATTTGGGAGTTTTATTGCAAAGCAAAGAAAAGAAAAAGGATGGACACAGGCAATGCTTGCAGAGAAAATTTGTGTGACAGACAAAGCTATTTCCAAATGGGAACGAGGTGCAGGATTTCCAGATATTAAAACATTGGAGCCTTTGGCAGCGGCATTGGATGTAACACTGAGTGAATTGATGTATGGTGAAAAAATGGATAAGATAGAATCCATACAGAAACTGGATGATGTTGTATCTAATACTATTGATTTTGCTGTTTATCAAAGTGAAATCCATATGAGAAATATACTAATTGGCATAGTTGTGTTCGCCTTTTTGCTGGTTACAATTTTTTTGTTAGATTTAGAAAACGGACCTGGGGTATTTTTCTTTATTTGTCTGCCATTACTCATTTCGCTTCTCGGAATTGCAGTAGTTAATATTGGTATTCAGCGGAAAAAAAAGATGTATAAATCGAAATGGTATTTTATAGTGGGCAGCATACTGATATTATTTCCGTTAGAATGCTATATCTTTACTTGGATTATGGTGCTGATTGTATTGTAGTTAAAAAATAGTTATCGCATATAGTTACAAAGGAGAATAACAGATTACAAAAACGCACGCAGTTTGGAAAAACTGCGTGTGTTTTGCATTTTTGTATTTCAGATCATCATTAATGTCTTGGCTGTGGTCTTCTCGGCGGTTCGCAAGGGTTGCAGTCACATGGCGGAGGGCAAGGCTCGCATGGTTCACAGCAAGGCTTACATGGCTCGCACGGTTCACAGCAAGGCTCACATGGCTCACACGGTTCGCATGGCTCCTGTGCCGGTCTTGCAATCGCTGCCGGGAAAAGGCTTGGGAAAGTAGTACAGATTGCGTTCTGCTGCAGCGGCGCATCTACGTAGCCGGTAGTCAGAACACACAGCTGTACAGGTACTACAATTTTCTTTTCACAGGTCAGACAGATGGCGACAATGAGATTTCCGGAAATCTGTCCGTTGCAGTCCACATTCAGGTCTCTGCCGCAGTTGTTGGTCGCAAGGCGTGCTTCGCATGCAGAGTTGCAGAACTCTGTAAAGCGAGGCAGGAATGCGGTGTCGATAGAAGACGGCATGCAGATTTCAAAGAAATTAGTCAGCACCATAGGCTGGCTTTGGGAAGCGATGCATACCTCAGTGCAGACAGTAAAGCAGCTTTCATTGTTGCAGCTGTCGCAAAGGAGTAAATCCAGCTCGATGATAATATTACCGGAAATCGCAACGCACTGTGTGCCGAATACCGGCGTACCTTTGCACTGATCATCACAGTCAGAACTTTCCGCATACATAATCCGCTCGGAATATGTACCATCTGCACCAACTACATTCAGGAAATTACCCTGTTTGTCTTTCAGGAAAGTGGCGCCGGAAATACCAGTATCTACATCCAGAGAAAGGTTTCTTGGGTCATCAACGTTATCCGGAATAAAAACTCTCTTGCACCTGATATCTATGACACGTTTAATTCTGTGTCCCGGTGGAAGACACGGCTGGAAGGTCTGCTCGTTAAAAGTTTTCATTCCCTGCAGATTGAATTTTACTGCGTCAAAAACCTGCTGCACGTAGATGGGAGCAGTGACAACGCTGCTCATATCGCCGTCGAACTCACACAAATTATTGGCATTACAACAATTCTGATAGAGGTCCGGTGTTACTCTTGTTCCAAAGCAACTCATAAAATTACCTCCTTGTAGGTTATATAATCTTTCTAGATAAGTATATGATTTGGCCGCGTTTTGTGTTACAATTAAAAATCATGATGGAAAAACGTATATCGCAATATATGCGCAAGGGAGAGAAAAGGTTATAATATGGATAACGATTTAGAGAAAGAAATGCAGCCAGAGGAAGAGAAGGGGCAGACCGCAGAGAAAAAGACAGGCAGATTTAAAATCAATCTGGCGATTTATCTAGGGGTCTTTTTGGTATTTGCAGCAATCTTATTGGTGACCGGAATTTTAGGTCAGGTCTTTGGTAAAACGGTGGAAAATATTGCCTTAATTGGCATTGCTATTATACTGGTACTATTATTAATTCAGTCGAAAAGGAGCTAATACGATGGTAATTACAAAAGAATTAAATTCTAAAGTTAGAGTCGTGATGGAACAGATTCCTTATGTGCAGTCTGTTGCCATTGGAATTTGGGTTAAGGCAGGCGCAGTAGACGAAGAAACAAAATATGCGGGTATTTCCCACTTTATTGAACATATGATGTTCAAGGGAACAGAGCATAGAACAGCGAAAGAAATCGCTGCTGACATTGATAAAATCGGCGGACAGATTAACGCTTTTACAGGTAAAGAGGCAACCTGCTACTATGTAAAAGCCATTTACAGTAATTATAAGCAGGCAGCTGATGTAATCATAGATATGTTGTCAGCATCGCTCTTTGATAAAACAGAAATGGACAGAGAACGTCAGGTCATTTGTGAAGAAATCAAGATGACTCAGGACGCACCGGATGATTTAGCCCATGATACCATTACTTCTATGGTATTCAAAGGTTCCGCTCTTGGTAATTCTATTATCGGAACGCCGTTCTCGTTGAAGAGAATTTCAAGAAATGTGATAAAAGATTATTTTGATAAAGAGTACACCAGAGATCATATTGTAATCTCCGTAGCTGGGAATTTTGAGCCGGATGATGTGTGTGCCTATTTTGACGATAAACTGACCGGTCTGAAAGAATCCAAGCCGGAAAAGGAAAGTACAGCAGCTGTTTACACGCCGTCGTGCAAAGTCATTACCAAGGATATTGAACAGTCTCACATCTGTCTTGCTGTAAAGGGACTTCCTCTAAATGATGACAGATATTATGCTTTCTCTATTCTGAACAATATCATGGGAGGCAGCATGAGTTCCAGACTCTTTCAGAATATCAGAGAGCAGAAAGGACTTGCGTATTCGGTTTATTCCATGGCAGGCTCTTTTAAAAGCGATGGATATTTCAATATTTATGCCGGCGTCAGCCACGATAAGATTAAAGCTGCGATTTTGGGAATCGCAGAGGAGCTTGCTCTTGTTTCTGCTCATGGTGTGACGGAAGAGGAACTGGAATCCTCCAGAGAGCAGTTGAAAGCTTCCTATATCTTCGGTCAGGAAAATGTGGCGGGACATATGTTTAAAAACGGAAAAAATCTGCTCCTTGGAAACCCGATTTTATCAGGGGAAGAGGTTATTGCGGGATTTAACGCAGTTACCATGGATGATATCGATAAAGTGAAAGGTTTAATCTGCGATTTTGAAAACTATTCTGCCGCAGCAGTTACTAGAAATAAGGTAAACCTGAAAAGCTTTATGGGTAGATAATTTGCAGGCGAAAGGAATTACTACAGATGAAAATGAAAATCATTACAGAAAGCGGAATCCTTCCGAAATACGAGACAGCAGGTTCCGCGGGATTTGATATCGCTGCCTTTTTAAAAGAGCCAGTCACTTTGCAGCCGGGAGAGCGGCGTTTGATTTCAACCGGAATTTATATGGAGATTCCGCCAGGCTATGAAGCGCAGGTTCGGGCAAGGAGCGGTCTTGCCATTAAGCATGGAATCGGTCTTGTCAATGGAATCGGCACTATCGACAGCGATTACAGAGGCGAAGTAAAGGTGCCGCTGATCAACTGGGGGCAGGAACCTTTTACAGTAACAGATGGGCTTAGAATTGCCCAGGTTGTGATTTGTAAATATGAACAGGCAGAACTTGTGCCGGCGGAGACCCTATCGGAAACTGAAAGAGGCGCCGGCGGCTTTGGACATACAGGAGTATAAAGATGTTATATCGTGAAGATTTAGAGAAAAGAGAAGAATTGCTTGCGCCGGGCGCCAGTCGCTCCGCCAAATCAAAAGGAAGAGACGTTTTTGAAGAGCCCTGCAAATTCCGTACGGAATTTCAGAGGGACAGAGACAGAATTATCCATTCCAAGTCTTTCCGAAGGCTTATGCACAAGACGCAGGTGTTCCTTTCCCCGGAGGGAGACCATTACAGAACTCGTCTGACCCATACTTTGGAAGTTTCTCAGGTGGCGCGGACCATTGCAAGAAATCTGGGCCTGAACGAGGACTTGACAGAGGCCATCGCCATGGGCCATGATTTAGGGCATACACCTTTTGGACATAACGGGGAGATGATTTTAAATGACGTACATCCAGGCGGTTTCAGACATAACGAACAGAGTCTTCGCGTGGTAGAAGTGCTGGAATCCACCCCGAGCAGAAAGGGGATGAATCTGACCTTCGAGGTAAAGGATGGTATTTTGAACCATACGGGCAGCCTGCCGGCGGCGACTTTGGAGGGACAGGTGGTAAAAATCAGCGACAGAATCGCCTACATAAACCATGATATTGATGATGCGGTGAGAAGCGGTGTCATTACTCTGGAGGACCTTCCAAAAGATGCTATTGCTATGTTTGGAAAGGGTCACAGGGAGAGAATCGACTGTATGGTTTCCAACGTGATTCTTTTCAGCGACGGAAAAAACCGGGTTTCCATGGATGAAGAACACAGCGCCCAGCTAAACCTTCTGCGCAATTTTATGTTTGAAAATGTCTATAGAAGCCAGCGCGTCAAAAAAGAAGAAGATTTGGCAAAGGTAGAAGTTGTCATCAGCGCTCTTTACAATTATTTCCTCCAGTATCCGGAAAAGCTGCCGGAAGATCACGCGCAGCTTCTGGACTGCGATGATATTCATGTAGTGGTGAAAGATTACGTGGCAGGAATGACCGACAGGTATGCGCTGAATCTTTACGGTGACCTGTTTGTACCAAAGGGATGGAAGTAACATCTAAAATTTGTCAAGAGTTTTTTTGAAAAAATAAAGGAAAAGTCTGTTTTTTGTAGAATAGTATTAGTAGGAAGACAAAATCGGGAGACAGGCTATGAGTTTTTCAAGTTCTACCATAGAAAATTTGAAAAATCAAGTGAATATTGTAGATGTCGTGGGAAGAAGCGTGCCTCTGAAACGGGCAGGTTCCAACTATAAAGGTTGTTGTCCGTTTCACAATGAGAAGACGCCTTCTTTTGTTGTCTCAGAGCAGAAACAGATTTTTACCTGTTTTGGCTGCGGGGCCACCGGTGATGTCATCGAATATGTAAAACGCTATTATAATCTGGATTTTTCCGAAGCGGTGGAAAAAATCGCTGCCGAAGAAGGCATTACCGTGGAGAGAAATGTCCGCGGCGGTAACCGGGAAATTTACTATAAGGTCAATAAGCTGGCGGCAAATTTCTTTTATCGCTCTTTTACGGAAAAGGCAAATAAAGGCTATGCCTATATGAAGCGCAGGGAGATAGCACCTGCGATTTTAAAGAAGTTCGGTATCGGATATGCCGACGAACAGTGGGACAGCCTGTATCAGTACCTGCTGTCGCAGGGTGTCGATAAAAAGATTATGGTAGAGCTGGGGCTGGTATCGGAAAGTAAGGGCAAATGCTACGACAAGTTCAGAAATCGTGTTATCTTCCCAATTATTAACACTTCCGGCAAGGTCATCGGCTTTGGAGGACGAGCTATCGATTCCAGTGATAATCCCAAATATCTGAATTCACCGGAGAGCAAAATTTTCCAGAAGAAGAATAATCTTTATGGGCTGAACATTTCCAGGCAGAGCGTGGGAAAAGAAAATTTTATCATTTTGGTAGAGGGCTATATGGATGTGATTGCTCTGTATCAGAGCGGTGTGGAGAATGTGGCGGCTTCTCTGGGAACTGCGCTGACGGAGAATCAGGCTAAGCTGATTAAAAGGTATACCAAGGATGTGGTTCTTTCCTATGATGCTGACAATGCCGGACGGGCGGCAGCCCTCAGAGGTCTTGAAATTCTAAAAAAAGAAGACTGCAAGGTCAAGGTACTTCACGTTACTGACGGCAAAGACCCGGACGAATACGTCAAGAAAAACGGAAAGGCAGCTTTTCTTAAACTCATAGACGGTGCGCTGCCTTACGGAGACTACCGTTTGGAATCGGCTAAGGTGGGATTTGATTTATCGCAGGATGAAGATAAAATCGACTATATGAAGAAAGCCATCGATATTTTGCGTCAGATGAGTCCCGTAGAACAGGAAATTTACATAAAAAAAGTGTCGAAAGACCTGAAAATTGCAGAAGGCGCGATTAGAATGGAACTTTTAGGCAATGCTAATACACAGCAGGCGCAGCAAAGGTCTATACCGGTTAGAGAACAGCGCTCACATCAGGAAGAAGCAGAGAAGGCAGAGCTGACGCCTATCGAAAAGACGCTTCTGAAGGTTTTACTGACGGAGGAACGATATATAGAGCGGCTGGCGGATTATCCGGGCATCTTAGAAAGTGAATTTGCCCTGAAGATTTACAGTCTTTTAGAAGAAAGGTACGCGCATCATCATTTCATTGATTTGAATCAGATTATGGACGGGCTTTCCGATGAAGATGCCGCGGCACTGCAGGAAATATTAAATCATGTCGTCGTCGGCAACGAGGAGCAGGTATTTGACGACTGCATCAGGACGTGGAATCATGAGCGGCTGACCAGAGAGGAGCAGAAGCTTTTGACCCTTCTTTCCATGGCAGACGAAAATGATAATCAGGATAGAATTATAGAGCTGACCGATCAGCTTATGAAAGTACAACGAGAACTAAAAAACCAACAGTAGGGAGATGTAGAATGAGTACAGAATCAAAAAAAGCAAACAATTTAAATGAAGCATTCGCAGGTATGAGCCCAGAACAGATAAAAAACGAACTCATCAGTCAGCTTGTCAAAAAAGCCAAGACAAAGAAAAATATTCTGACCTACACGGATATGGCGGATTATTTGGATTCTTTTGATTTGGACAAGAATGTGGTAGACGAAATCTACGAAGCGCTGCTTTCTAAGGATATTGAGATTGCCAGCGAAACGGAACCGGAAGATTTTCCTTCCATGATGGATCGGGATGATGATTTTGACGGCAATGAAGAAGATGACGGTATTGTCATGACTGAAACCGGCGAAATCGATATCGAAGCAACTCTGCCAAAAGGAATTGCTGTAGACGACCCTGTCAGAATGTATCTCAAGGAAATCGGAAAAGTACCTCTTCTCAGTGCCGATGAAGAAATTGAACTGGCACAGAGAATGGAAAAAGGTGACGAAGAGGCTAAGAAAAAACTCTGTGAGGCAAACCTTCGTCTTGTAGTCAGCATTGCCAAACGCTATGTGGGCAGAGGGATGCTGTTCCTGGATTTGATTCAGGAGGGCAATCTTGGTCTGATTAAGGCGGTTGACAAGTTCGACTATCGAAAAGGCTACAAGTTCTCCACCTATGCGACATGGTGGATTCGTCAGGCAATTACAAGATCCATCGCCGACCAGGCGAGAACCATTAGAATTCCGGTGCATATGGTAGAAACGATTAATAAACTGATTCGCGTCTCCAGGCAGCTGCTGCAGACCTATGGAAGAGAGCCGAGCCCGGAAGAAATCGCAAAGGAAATGGGCATTTCCGTGGATAAGGTCAGAGAAATTCAGAAGATTGCACAGGAGCCTGTATCGCTGGAAACTCCAATCGGTGAAGAAGAGGACAGCCATCTGGGCGATTTTATCCCTGATGATGATGTGCCGGCACCGGCTGAAGCTGCGGCATTTTCCATGCTGAAAGAACAGCTTGTGGAAGTGCTGGACACTTTAACCGAAAGGGAACAGAAGGTGCTGAAACTGCGTTTCGGTCTGGAGGACGGACGCTCCAGAACCCTGGAGGAAGTCGGCAAGGAATTTGACGTAACCAGAGAACGAATCAGACAGATTGAGGCAAAGGCACTCAGAAAGCTGAGACACCCGAGCAGAAGTAAGAAATTAAAGGATTATCTGGAGTAAAACAATGAAGCTAAGCGAGAGATTACAATATATCGCTGACGAAATAAAAAAAGGAGAAACCATGGCGGACATCGGGTGCGACCATGGTTTCTTGCCACTGTACCTGATGGAGAAGCATAAATGTCCCAAAGTGATTATGACCGATGTCAGCGGCGGTTCTTTGAAAAAGGCAGAGACCAACTGTAAACTGGTAAAACCCAAAGGAGACTACGAACTGCGTCTTGGGGACGGTATCGATGTTCTTTCCGACGGGGAAGTTGATGTAGTTGTCATGGCAGGCATGGGAGGTCTTCTGATTGCGGATATGCTGAAGTGGAATCTGAAGAAAAGCCGTTCCATGAAAAGATATATTCTGCAGCCGAGAAACAATCCCGGAAGACTCAGATATTTTCTGGCATGCAATGGTTTTTCCATTGTAAAGGAAGGGCTTGTCAGAGAAGGAAAGTTTCTCTGCGAGATTCTTACAGTGGAGAGCGGCCTCGCGCCGGTCTTTACGGAGGAAAATCCGCAGCCCGTTTACAGCGCGGAGTTTGAGTATCCTGCTGCGCTGATCACCTTTGGCGGTGACCTTACAGAAGAATACCTGAACAGACATTTGGAAACAGAACATCAGATTTTAGCCAAAATCGAAGAAAACGCAAATGACGCACAGCTAAAAGGCAGGGAAACCAGAGAGAGAATTGCCAGGCTGGAGGATTTAATCAAGGAATGGGAGGCCGCGCATGAATAGAGAAATATTAGCTGCTGTCATAGAGAAAATTTGTCCTTCTGAAACTGCGGAAAGTTGGGATAACTGCGGGTTTCAGCTGGATATGGGGTCAGCCGGAATCAATACTGTGCTGGTATCTTTAGAAGTGACCGGCGCAGTCATCGAAGAAGCCGCTGCCTGCGGCGCACAGATGATTTTGACCCATCATCCGCTGCTTTTCAGTGGAATTAAGAAAATTGAGCAGACAGATGTGATTGGAAACTACCTGATTCGACTGATTCAGGCGGGTATTTCCGTCTATTCCTGTCACACAAGCTTTGACAAATTAAAAGACGGAAATAACGATTATTTCGGTCTTCTCTTAGAATTTCAGGATGTACGTCCCTTTGATGCGGACAACGGTTTCTGCCGCAGGGGACAGACGCCTTTTGATATGACTTTTGCGGAAATGATTCGAAAAGTGTCCGAAGAACTGGCGGTGGAGGAGCGGTATTTCAAATGGGTCGGTGACTTGACCAGACAGATTAAAACCGTTAGCTGGTGTACCGGCGCCGGCAGTGAATTTATTTTAGACGCGAAGAAAGAGGGATGCGACCTTTATATTACGGGTGATTTGAAATATCATGAGGCACAGATGGCGAAAGAGGCAGGCATTTGTGTCCTTGACATCGGCCATTACGGCAGTGAAAAGATTTTTACCGGAAATATGGCGGATATGCTGCGGGAGGCAACTTTTGGAACCGATTTAGAGGTTCTGGAATCACAGCTTGACTTGAACCCGTTTGGCTGAAGGGCAAGACAACATAAAAACGGACGGAGTCTATGTTCGTACTATAACGGATCAGGAAGAAATTTCTATTTCAGGAAAAGAAGACGCACGGGAAAACAGTGACCAGTATATGGTTGAAATATATGGATATATTGTAGAAAATGGACAGGAACCAAAGCTTTTCTATAAATCACATCATAACACGATTGACTTTGGCAGTGATTATGATACCGAAGCAACCGTGCGGGATGTTTATACAATGCAGGTTGAGGTAATCAATGCTTTCTCAGTGACTTTTCATGCGAATGGCGGAACATGGGACTCTGACAAAGATGAGAACAGAACAGTGACGGTGCGCGAGAACGATTCCATAGCTATGCCTGAAGCACCCGTTCGGAGCGGATATTCTTTTAAAGGCTGGAGTGATGGTAAAAATCTTTATCAGCCGGGAGATGAAATTATTATAAATGAGAAATCTGCCTTTACAGCAGAATGGACAAAGAATTACGTGCCTCCGACAGTCAATTATTACACGCTGACCATTCATTACACTTATGAGGACGGCACTCAGGCAAGACCTGATGTAGTAGAGACGCTGGAAGAGGGAAGCAGCTACAGCGTGACGTCTCCAACGATTGACGGATATACTGCAAGCCAGAGTGTAGTCAGCGGCACGCTGAGTGATAACGCGGAATTCACTGTAACTTATACAGAGAATAGCGAAATCGATGATCCGAATGTGCCTCTTGACCCGAATCCGGGAAAAGACGACCCATCTATCGACGATCCAATCATTGATGACCCGGATGTTCCGTTGAGTCCGGGTACAGATTTACCGAAAGACAATCAGAATGGAAACCAGTCAAATAAGAACAATACAAATCAGCCAAAGACTGGCGATCATGAGCCTCTTATGGCATGGACGGGAGTATTGCTGCTCTCCGCAGGATTACTGATTCCGGTCTTCGCTAGAAGAAAAGATGCTTTAAAATAATTTAAATTTATATCGTTTTCTATGAAACTGCCGTGCTAACAGGATATTACTGTTAGTGCGGCAGTCTTTTTGAATTTCGCCGGAAAAAGGCTACTTGCCGCATTACCGATGCTGAAACTTGCTTTGAACTAAGCTGGAATATCCTGAAACATGCTTCGGATTACAGAATCTGACCGTATAGCAATAAATAAGGAAAATACGGTTAGCTCAAAAAAACTTGTAAAGCCGAAAATGACCGTAAGTTAGTATTTAGAACCAATACGGTCAGAAAAAGAGCATGGAACGGATTCGCAGCAAGATAACTCTTTTAACTAAAATGGATTTCTGGAATTTTCGTCCAATAATTTGGAAGAAATTGTAATCTTGCTGACTAGGTGATATGAATTCAAATAATCTAATACCAATGGAACTAAATTCTCTGACCGTATTGACATAAAAATAGCTAATGCGGTCAGAAATGCTATAACAGAATTTGTAGGCCTGACCGCATCGTACTAAAATCAGTAAATACGGTCAAAATTGTGTTTCCAAAAATAGAAATACTTTTTTGTACATCTTGTCATCGGACTGTCTGCAAAAAAACACTGGAATTTAAAATTGATTCGTGCTATACTTATAGAGTTATGGGTAAACCAGACAATCGCGTGCAATTCGCATGAGGAAAGTCCGGGCTCCATAGGGCGAGGATGCCGGATAACGTCCGGCGTAGGCAACTATAGGGAAAGTGCAACAGAAACATTCCGCCGAAACGGGTTATGCCGTGGTAAGGTTGAAATGGTGAGGTAAGAGCTCACCGGCGTCATGGAGACATGGCGGCCGTGTAAACCCCATCCGGAGCAAGGTCAAATAGGGCACAAAAAGCGGCGGCCCGTCGCTGCCCGGAAGGTAGACCGCAAGAGCGTGCAGTAATGTTACGCCATAGATAGATGATTGTCTAATACAGAACCCGGCTTATAGGTTTGCCCATACATTTTTAAGGAAATACAGTGTATTTCCCTTTTATTTTGTTTATATACAACAGGAGGGAGGAGATATTATGACAAACGAAAAAGAAATACAAGGCAATAAAATGGGAACAGAACCAATCGGAAAGCTGCTCGCTTCTATGGCGTGGCCGGCGATTCTTTCTATGACTATCAATGCGCTTTACAATGTAGTGGACAGCATGTTTGTTGCGATGGTCAGTCAGAAAGCGCTGACTGCTGTATCTCTCGTAATGCCGATTCAGATGCTGATGATTTCCATGGCAGTGGGAAGTTCCGTCGGCGTAAATTCTCTGATTTCCAGAAGACTAGGGGCGAAGCGCTTTGAAGAAGCAGATAAAGCAGCCTCAACCAGTATTCGAATCGGGCTTTTCAATTTCCTGATTTTTGCACTGATAGGCATTCTGTTTGCAGTCCCATTTATGCATGCCTATACAGATGATACCGTCATTTTCGAGGGTGGGGTTACATATCTTAGAATTATTACCATTTGCAGTCTCTTCAGCATGATTCAGTTTCAGCTTGAGAAAGTACTGCAGGCGACAGGAAATATGATTGCGCCGATGATAATCAGTTTGAGCGGCGCGCTGACCAATCTGGTTTTGGACCCGATTCTGATTTTCGGGCTTTTCGGTATGCCAAAGCTGGGTATTGCTGGTGCTGCCATTGCAACTGTTACCGGTCAGGCGGTAGGTATGTGTGTAGCAATCTTCATGTTTTTCAGAAAAGAGCATGAAGTAAAGATTCAGTTAAAAGGTTTTAAAATTGACTGGGTCGTAGTGAGAGATATTTATGGAGTAGGTCTTCCATCCATCATTATGCAGGCAATCGGTTCTGTCATGCTGCTGGGATATAATGCCATTTTGGCAGCGTCTGCAACAGCGGTCGCGGTGCTAGGCGTTTATTACAAGCTGCAGTCCTTTATTTTCATGCCGGTGTTTGGTCTCAATCAGGGCGCTATGCCGATTATGGGATATAACTTCGGCGCAAGGGACAGACATCGTCTGATGGAAACTTATAAGAAAGCGCAGATTACCGCATTGGTAATCATGGCAATTGGAACTATTTTATTTCAGGTATTTCCGGAAGTCTTCCTGAAAATGTTCAGCGCAGACGATGAAATGATGGAAATGGGTGTGCCTGCCCTTAGAATTATCAGCATCTGCTTTATTCCGGCAGCCTTTGGTATTATGTCATCGACACTGTTTCAGGGTACTGGCCACGGGGTATATAGCTTAATAGGATCACTTTTGCGTCAGCTTGTGGGCATTCTGCCTCTGGCTTACATCATTTATCATATGGCGGGAGTCACTGCGTCCTGGGCGTCTTTTCCGCTGGCGGAAATTATTGGCGTTGTTTACTCGGCGATTATGCTTACCAGATTGTACAAAAAAGAAATCAAGACCTTGTAATTTACCATTCAAGGTCTTGAAATTCTTTGTATTCCCGGTATGTGCGGTATTCGGAATCTTCTTTGACGAGATCGTAAATAAGAGGATCTCGCAGAAGATGTTTCCAGCAGGTATAAGTCGCTTTGACAAAGGCAGGATCCAGCTCTATTTTCTCTGCAATCAGAGGGCAGCTGTAGGGCAGGTCGCTGTCGTTTAACACCAGAGACAATACGCCGTCTTCATCAATATGAGGTGTCAAAGGAAAGGTTCTGCATTGCATGGGTCTTTTTTCTCTGGGGCAGATTGGCGGCGTTTTGCACCGCACAAAATAAACTTTGCCTGTCCAGGATTCCGGAAATTCATAATCCTCGGCATATTCGGCGCTCCATGTGAGCCAGTCGTCATCTCTGTCGTGGACTTTGTCCTCGCCGGGCAGAAGATAAATGCCGAGGTTTTCGTCATCATTGCCGCAGCTGCAGCAAATGGCGCTGCAAAGGGTTCCGCAGTCATATGGAACAGGGGAAACCCTGTCCAGCAATCGGTAGATTGCCTGATAAGTTCTTTTTTTGATTGTACTTTTCATATCAATTTATTCTAACATAGGAAATCAGGCGATACAACCAGAAATTAGTACTAAATTAAACCTTGAAAAAGGTCGAATTTTGGTGTTAAAATTAAAAAATACTCAATTACATATACAAGAGGTAAGATTTATGAAGTTAGGAATTGACGTAGGCTCAACTACTGTCAAACTTGTTTTGCTTGACGAAAAAAACGAAATTACATATTCCCGTTATGAACGGCATATGTCCAATGTTTTTGAAAAAGTAAAAGAACTCATAGAAGAAATGTACGCCCGGTTTGGCGCCATAGAAATAAGACCTGTTATTACAGGATCCGGGGGACTTTCTCTGGCAAACCTCCTGGGTGTTTCCTTTGAACAGGAAGTAATCGCCTGCAGCAAGGCGGTGGAGGTCCTGATTCCCGAAGCGGATGTGGCTATAGAGCTTGGCGGCGAAGACGCAAAGATTACATTCTACGGCGCAACCATTGAGCAGAGAATGAACGGCACCTGCGCAGGCGGAACCGGCGCGTTTATCGACCAGATGGCAGTGCTTCTCAATACCGACGCAGGAGGACTCAACGAAGCAGCAAAGAATGTAAAGATGATTTATCCCATCGCTGCCCGCTGCGGCGTTTTTGCAAAGACGGACATTCAGCCGCTGATTAACGAAGGGGCTGCCATTGAAGATTTGGCTGCTTCTATCTTTCAGGCTGTAGTCAACCAGACCATCAGCGGACTTGCCTGCGGACATACCATCAAAGGCAATGTCGCATTTTTAGGCGGACCTTTGTCCTTCTTGTCAGAACTTCGTAAAAGATTCATTGAAACATTAGAACTAAAGCCGGAGGAAGTGATTTTTCCGGAGGATTCCAAGTATTTTGTCGCAATCGGGGCTGCCATGCTGGCAGAAAGCAGAAGTCATATTTCTTTGAAAGAAATTTTCAGGAGAATTAATGAGGCAGACCAGAGTCAGCTTTCTGAGACAAAGCACATCGAACCGCTGTTTATCAATAAAGAATCCTATAACGCATTTATCAATAGACACAATCAGCACAAGATTCGCAGAAAGGATATCAAACGTGCCAAGGAGGAAACTTTCCTCGGCATAGACGCAGGTTCTACCACCACTAAGGCGACTTTGATTGACTCTGACAAGAATCTGCTCTATTCCTTTTACAGAAGCAACGAGGGAAATCCTCTGGAAGCGGTCAGATCCATGCTCAAGGAGCTTTATTCCCTGCTGCCGCAGAACGCTTTTATTGCAAATACCTGCGTAACAGGCTACGGAGAGGGTCTGATTAAGACTGCCTTCAAAGCCGACCTTGGAGAAATTGAAACCATGGCTCACTACAAGGCAGCCGAGGAATTTCTGCCGGGGGTAGAATTTATTTTGGATATCGGCGGGCAGGATATGAAGTGCATGAAGATAAAGGACGGCGCTATCTACAACATCATGCTCAACGAGGCCTGCTCCTCGGGCTGCGGTTCTTTCCTTGAAACCTATGCAAAATCCGTAAATCTGGACACTAACGCCTTTGCGGAGGAAGCCCTTTTTGCGGAAAATCCTGTGGATCTTGGCACCAGATGTACGGTATTCATGAATTCCAAAGTAAAACAGGCACAAAAAGAGGGGGCTTCTATCGGAGATATTTCCGCAGGTCTTTCTTATTCGGTTATCAAGAATGCTTTATATAAGGTTATTAAGCTGCGAAATCCGGAGGAAGCCGGCGAGAAAATCGTGGTGCAGGGCGGCACCTTTATGAATAACGCCGTGCTTAGAAGTATTGAAAAAATCATCGGCAAAGAAGTTGTCAGACCGGACATTGCAGGACTGATGGGGGCATACGGCTGTGCGCTGATTGCGATGGAAAATCATCTGGAAGATACGGAAAGTTCCTTGCTGAGCAAAGAAGCGCTGGAGGATTTTCAGGTGGAACACACCAACGGCAGATGTAACGGTTGTGAAAACCGCTGCATTCTCACCATCAATAAATTCAGCGACGGCTCCCGCTTTATCACCGGTAATCGCTGTGAAAAAGGTGCCGGCGGCGCACAGCACGCTAATAAGCTGCCAAATCTTTACGAATATAAGCTGCAGAGGCTCTTTGGATATAAACCGATTTCTGATTTTGACGCAGTACGAGGCACTGTAGGGATTCCGAGAGTGTTGAACATGTACGAAAACTATCCATTCTGGTTTACATTCTTTACGGAACTGAAATTCAGAGTGGTTTTATCTCCGCTGTCGACCAAGTCTATCTATGAAAAAGGCATGGAAACCATTTCTTCCGACACGGCCTGTTATCCTGCAAAGATGGTTCACGGCCACATCAAATGGCTGGTGGAAGAAGGCGTGAAATGGATTTTCTATCCATGCTTGAACTATGAGCGCAACGAAGATGAAACTGCGCCGAACCATTATAACTGCCCGATTGTAGCCACTTATCCGGAAGTCATCGCAAATAATATGGACGATATTCTGTCAGAGAACATGGTGCGTTTTTCTCACCCGTTCCTGCCTTACGATAATGACCTGAAATTGGCAAACACGCTCCATAATGAGTTTAAAGATTTCCACATCAAGAAAGAGGAAATCATGCGTGCTGTCAGCCGTGCCAGAAAGGAACAGGTTCGTTTTAAGAATGACGTGAGAAAGCAGGGTGAATACTCACTGAAGCTGGCAAGACAGAAGGGAAAGAAGGCTGTGGTTCTGTCGGGAAGACCGTATCATCTGGACCCGGAAATCAACCACGGAATTGATAAATTAATCAATTCCTTTGACATGGTCGTTCTTTCGGAGGATTCCGTAGCGCACATGGGACAGCTTCCAAGGCCCCTTCGGGTTTTGGATCAGTGGGTGTACCATTCAAGGCTTTATAAGGCTGCTAATTTTGTGGGAACCTGCGACGACGTGGAACTGATTCAGCTGAACTCTTTCGGCTGCGGTCTTGATGCGGTTACCACAGATCAGGTGGAAGAAATCTGCCGTGACAGCAATAAACTTTACACGGTTTTGAAGATAGACGAAGGTGCAAACTTGGGCGCGGCGAAAATCAGAATTCGCTCTCTGAAAGCTGCTATGGATGAGCGTGAAAAGAACGGCGTAAAGGCAAGCGGCGAGTTCAAACCATATGAGCGAAAACTTTTTACGGCTGAAATGCGTCAGAACTACAATATTTTAGTGCCGCAGATGTCACCGATTCACTTCACATATCTGGAAGAAGCGATGAAAGCCTGCGGCTACAATGCGGTGCTTCTGCCGCCGGTTGACAAAAATTCGGTAGAAGAAGGGTTAAAATATATCAACAATGACGCTTGCTATCCGACCATCGTGACGCTGGGACAGATTATTTCTGCTCTGAAATCCGGCGAATACGACCTGAATAAGACGGCTGTCTTTATGTCACAGACCGGAGGCGGCTGCCGTGCCAGCAACTATGTAGCGCTCCTTCGCAAAGCATTAAAGGATCTCAATATGGAGCAGGTGCCGGTGGTGTCCTTTAACGCTGTCGGACTTGAGAAAAATCCTGGCTTTAAGATTACTGCCAAGATGGGACTTCGCCTTGCGGTAGGCTGCGTTTACGGCGATTTGGTGATGCGGATTCTGTACGCCACAAGACCTTATGAGAAAGTGCCGGGCACCTGCCAGAAGATTTTGGAGCAATGGCACGATAAAATCATACATAATGTAGTGCATTTTAATAAGCGTGAGTATGAGGCGAATTTGAAGGGAATTGTGGAAGATTTTGATAATGTGGAAAGAACAGGTCAGAAGAAGCCGAAGGTCGGCGTGGTTGGAGAAATCCTTGTCAAGTATCATCCCAATGCCAACAACGACATCGTAGGTATCATCGAATCGGAAGGCGGGGAGGCAGTGGTTCTCGATATGCTGGACTTCTTCCTTTATGGCATGCACAGCAAAAAATTCAACTTTGAAAATCTGTCTGGCTCTTATAAAGCGATGATGACCAACAAGCTGGGAATCAGGGTGGTGGAGTGGCTCAGAAAGCCGATGCGAAGCGCACTTGTTGCAAGTGAGCATTTTACGGAGCCATCTTATATCGAGGAAACGGCGGAGGCCGCTTCTGCCATTAGTTCCATCGGCAACCAGTGCGGTGAGGGCTGGCTGCTCACAGGAGAAATGGTCGAACTCATTCACAGTGGTGTAGAAAACATCGTATGCCTGCAGCCATTTGCGTGCCTGCCGAATCATGTAACGGGAAAGGGCATGATGAAAGCACTGAGAAAGATGAATCCAAAGGCTAATATTGCTGCCATCGATTATGACCCAGGTGCCAGCGATGTAAACCAGCTGAACCGAATTAAGCTGATGATGGCGACGGCTCATAAGAACATGGAAAAGTAAATATAATGAGAGTAACAAGAGGTGTCTGCTAAGTGGTGATTCTGCGGGGCAGACACTTTAGCGTATCTGTAATCAAAATTAAGGAAAATTATGATAAAGTGGCACCTTTTTTATTTGAGTTCATATGCTGAAAGGGAGAACTATTGTTAGGAGGACAGAGATGGAAGAAAGTTTGAAACAGCACTATCCCTTTGTAAATCCGCCGCTGCCTTACGCCTATGATGCACTGGAGCCTTTTATTGATGAAGAAACTATGCGTCTGCATCACGACGCGCATTTACAGGCCTACGTGGATAATCTCAATATCATCATCAGACAGTATCCTGCGCTGCATAACTGGACTCTGGAACAGCTAATCAAATGGAATGACAATTTACCCGTAGAAATTCAGGACAGCGTGCGCAATAACGCAGGCGGTGTTTACAATCATATTCTGTATTTCAGTCGTCTAGCGCCGCCGGAAACGGCAGTCTGGCCCAGCGGAAAGTTTCTTTTGCTGCTGGAAAGAAGATTCGGCGGCTTTCAGCAGTTTAAAGAGGCATTTAAGAAAGCTGCAATGTCGGTATTCGGTTCGGGTTATGCATTTCTTGTAGCGAATCGAGATGGTCTGCTTGAGATTGTCACCACTGCCAATCAGAATAATCCGTTGGAAATGGGTTATTATCCTATTCTTGCACTGGATGTTTGGGAACATGCTTACTATCTGAAGCATCATAATAAAAGGGATGGATATATAGATGATTGGTTCAATCGTCTTAACTTTTAGCTCCTTGGAGCAGCATGGAGAGATAAATTTCAAAAATGCGTTGAAAATCCTTTTATAGTGTAGTATACTATTTAAGTTGAAAATTTCTAAAGATAAAGATAGGAGGTGTCTCCATGGGAAGACACGGTACGATTGCCGGCAGAAAAGCGGCACAGGATTCTAAAAGAGCGGCGATGTTCACCAAATATGCGAAGGCTATTACAGTAGCAGCAAAAGACGGTGGAGATCCTGAATACAATGCAGGCCTCAGAGTGGCAATCGAAAAAGCAAAGGCAATCAGTATGCCTAATGATAATATCCAAAGAGCAATTAAGAAGGGAACCGGAGAACTGGGCGGTGCTTCTTACGAAGAACTTTCCTTTGAAGGTTATGGTCCCGGCGGCGTGGCGATTATCGTTGACTGTCTGACTGACAACACCAATCGTTCTACATCTTTTGTACGCTCTACTTTTGATAAACATGGCGGAAATCTGGGTACTCCGGGCTGCGTATCCTATATGTTTTCCAGAAAAGGTGTTTTGATTGTTGAAAAGACTGACGAAATTGATGAAGACGCACTAATGGAGGCAGCACTGGAAGCTGGCGCGGACGACATGGTAACAGAGGAAGACAGCTTTACTGTTTATACTGAACCATCCGCATATGCTGACGTATATCAGGCACTGGCCGGCGCAGGTTATGAGTTCGTAGAATCGGATATAGAATTCGTTCCGTCTATGGAAAGTGCGCCGACAGAAGAACACGACATTAAGAAGCTGAGAAAGCTTATCGATATCTTAGAAGATAACGATGACGTACAGAAAGTACATACCAACTGCGGTATCGATTTGTACGAAGAATAAGAGAATAGAAAATAATCTTCAAAACCCTTCTGCTTGTGCAGAGGGTTTTTTAGTTAAGATGATGCGGGCCGCATCATCCTGCGAATCGTTTTGCTGTCTTTCGGTTGAATTCTGTAATCATGCGAAAACCGATAAAGGAATAAAAAATATCTTGCTCCATCCATCTATTCCGTTTAAAATATTACTATAGATTCAGTATAGAGAGGAACGTGAAACAGCGTTATGAATAAAGAAGAAATCAGAACTTTTGCGATAGAGGAATATCACAGATGGGTTCAGGCCGCAGACAGGCTGGGCGATACAGAACTCGCCGAAGAACTTGCGCAGTTGGCAGCACAAGAGGAGGAGGTCATCGACGCATTTTGCGCCAGTCTTCGTTTTGGAACTTCCGGCATTCGAGGCATTATCGGCGCAGGGACTAACCGCATGAACGAATATGTAGTGCGCAGAACGACCCAGGGGCTTTCCAATTATTTGAACAAATCCTGTGACAACCCAAAGGTGGTTATCGCCTATGATACCAGGAGAAAGTCCAGAATTTTTGCAGAGGAAACCGCAAAAGTCCTTAGAGGAAACCATATAGAGGTGTGGCTGTTTTCACAGCTTGCCACGGTTTCTCTGCTTTCCTATGCTATTAAGGAACTGGGCTGTACTATGGGTATTATGATTACTGCCAGTCACAATCCAAAGATTTTTAACGGTTACAAAGTCTATAACAGCGACGGTTACCAGATTGTGGGAAGTGTGCCCGATGAAATTTTGAAGGAAATCGATCAGCTGGACTATTTTGATGAAATTGCAGGGTCTGACGAGGGGATTCAGCTGGTTCCAAGAAGAGTACCGGAGAGCTTTACAGAAAAAATCATTTCTATGTGTCCTGCAGCTGCGGCAGAGATAAAGACAAGCGACCTGAAACTGGTTTATACGCCGCTCAACGGTACGGGCAACGCTTATGTCAGAAAGGTGCTGCAGGCCATAGGGCAGGAGGATACGGTTATCGTAGCAGCGCAGGAATCGCCCGATGAGAATTTTACCACCTGTCCGGCGCCAAACCCGGAGAAAATCACCGCTTATTCGGAGGGCTTCAGAACTCTGGATCAGGTTGGAGGAGATTTGATCATTGCTACAGATCCGGACTGCGATAGAGTTGGTGTCTGTATCTATCATGACGGCATGAAAGTGCTGCTGACAGGAAATCAGCTGGGGGTTTTGATGCTGGACTATCTTTGCAGCGTAAAACCGCCAAAGGCAGGGCAGTTTATTGTCAAGAGCATTGTAACCACGCCGCTTGCTGAGAAAATCGCAGAAAAACACGGACTGAAAGTAATCAATACTTTGACCGGTTTTAAGTATATTGGGGAAATCATTACAAAGCTGGAGCAGGAGGGAAGCACAGAGGATTACTATTTCGGTTTTGAAGAGAGCAACGGTTATCTGATGGATTCTTTTATCAGAGATAAGGATGGTGTCAGCAGCGCTATGCTTTGTGCCTGCCTTGCGGCTTATTACAAGAAACAGGGTCTTGACCTTGTGGACAGACTGCACCAGCTTTATGAAGAATACGGCCTTTGTATCGACAAGACGGTCAATTATTTCTTTGAGGGACCTTACGGAAAGCTTTCCATGGAGCAGGTCATGGACTATTTCAGAAATGAAACCGCAGATAGCATCGCAGGTTTACAAATCAAAGAAAAGACTGATTTTCTGAGAGAGACGGGGCTTCCGAAATCCAATGTAATCCGCTTTAGCTTTGCCAATGGAACTCAGTGCATTATCAGACCTTCCGGCACGGAAGCTAAGATAAAAGTTTACTATTTTGAGACCGGACAGGCGGCAGAACTGGAAAAGTACATAAAAAATACTGTAGAAAGTTTCAAAGACCGCTAAATCAATGGACAAACGGCTTCTTTTATGATAAAATGATAAGATGTTTGAGGAAAATTAATTCATCAAGGAGTAAAGATACATGGAAAAACTAGGTTTAAATCAAATCAGACAAATGTTCAGAGATTTTTATGTAAGCAAGGGTCACTACGCTGCAGGCAGCGCTTCGCTGATTCCAAAGAATGATAAATCCCTTTTGATTATCAATTCTGGTATGGCGCCGCTGAAACCTTACTTTGCAGGGGTGGAAACGCCGCCGTCAAAGAGAATGACCACTTGTCAGAAATGTATCAGAACCGGCGATATCGATAACGTAGGTATCACTTCAAGACACGGTACATTCTTTGAAATGCTGGGAAACTTTTCCTTTGGAGATTATTTCAAAGAAGAATCACTGCACTGGGGCTGGGAGTTCATCACAGAACACTTAAAGATGCCTGTCGATAGAATTTGGGCAACGGTTTACCAGGATGACAATCAGGCTGTAGAGATTTGGAAGAAAATTGGTGTTCCTGAAGAGAGAATTGTTCGACTTGGAAAGGAAGACAACTTCTGGGAAATCGGTCTTGGACCATGCGGACCTTGCTCCGAGATTTATTTTGACAGAGGAGAGGAATACGGCTGCGGCAAACCTGACTGCAAGCCGGGCTGTGACTGCGACAGATATCTGGAATTCTGGAACCATGTATTTACCCAGTTCTCCAAAGAAGAAGACGGCAGCTACAGCGATTTGGAACATCCGAATATCGATACAGGTATGGGTCTTGAGAGAATGGCGTGTATTATGCAGGGTGTGGATTCCATCTTTGATGTAGATACCATTCGTCACATTTTAAACGGTGTGGTAGAAAAGTCAGGCGTCAAGTACGAGGACGGCGCTGCAAAAACTGACGTTTCCATTCGTATCATCACAGACCACCTCCGCTCCATGGTATTTATGATTGCAGACGGCATCATTCCGTCCAACGAGGGCAGAGGATACGTGCTCAGAAGGCTGATTAGAAGAGCTGCCAGACACGGCAAGATTTTAGGAATCGAAGGAAAGTTCCTCGTAGAGCTTTCAAACAGAGTCATCGAAGTATCAGGAGAGGCTTATCCTGAACTGGTTGAAAAGAAAGATTACATTCAGAAGATTATTTCCGTAGAAGAAGAAAAATTCGCTTCTACCATCGACCAGGGAACTTCCATTATTTTGGAATATGTGGAAGAATTAAAGAAAGAAAACAAGACAGTTCTGGAAGGAGAAAGGGTATTTAAACTTTATGATACTTTTGGATTCCCTCTGGAACTGACTGAAGAAATCTTGGCAGAAGCCGGCTGCACTGCTGATGTAGACGGATTTAACGCCAACATGAAGAAACAGAAAGAAATGGCAAGAGCCGGCAGAAAGTCCACTGAGGAAGAAGCTTGGAAAGAAGCGGCAGCTTCTGTGGACGTACCGGAAACCGTGTTCACAGGCTATACAGATACCGAAGACGAAGCAAAGGTTCTTGCAATCTATGTAGACGGCAAAGAAACCCAAACCGCCGAAACTTACCAGAATGCGGTGGTATATTTGGACAAAACACCGTTTTATGCAGAGGGCGGCGGACAAGTTTCTGATAACGGAATTATGTCAACCAATAAATGCTGCGCAAAAGTTACTTCCGTTGAAAAATCACAGGGTATTTTTGCGCACAAAGTGCTCATTGAGGACGGAAGCCTTTCCAAAGGTGATACCGTATCCTGCGGCGTCAATGTGTTTAAGCGCAATGCAACCGCAAGAAATCATACTGCAACTCATCTGCTGCAGAAGGCCCTGAGAGAAGTTGTGGGCGCTCACGTAGAACAGGCAGGTTCTTCCGTCAATGAAAACGCTTTGCGTTTTGACTTTACCCACTTTGAGGGAGTAACCCCTGACCAGCTGGAACAGATTGAACTTCTGGTAAACGAAAAAATTACGGAATTTTTACCGGTAACCACTGTAGAAACTTCCATGAAGGAAGCACAGGAAATGGGCGCTATGGCACTGTTTGGTGAAAAATACGGTGACACAGTCAGAGTAGTAAATTGCGGAGACTGGAGTATTGAACTCTGCGGCGGTACTCATGTTGCGAATACCGGACAGATTGGTGTATTTAAGATTGTCAGCGAAGCAGGCGTAGCTTCCGGCGTTCGCAGAATCGAAGCAGTAACCGGTACAGGCGTGCTGTTAAAGGCCATGGAAGCCGAAGATACTGTAAAACAGATTGCTGAAAACTTAAAGACCAATCCTGCGGCAGTGGTGCAGAAATCAGCTTCCATAGTTGAGGAACTGAAAGATACCAGGAAAGAGCTGGAAGACTTTAAGAAAGCAGCTATGGGCAGCGAAGTCGACGATATGGTAAAAGATGCTAAGGAAATCGGCGGCGTAAAACTGGTAACCAAGGAATTTAAAGATTATAACATCAATGATTTGAGAAATCTGTCCGATGATATCAAAGCCCAGCATAAGGGAATTGTCATGGTATTTGCCACAGTGAACGGTCCGAAAGTGACTTTCCTGGTATCCATTACCGACGATTTGCTGGAGAAGGGACTCCATGCCGGCAATATGATTAAACAGATTGCGGCAGCCTGCGGCGGCGGCGGCGGCGGAAAAGCTGACATGGCGCAGGCAGGAGCGAAAGATTCTACAAAAATTTCTGCTGCATTTAAGGTTGCAGAAGAACTTTTATCATAGTATACTATAAGTACGAGCCGTACTAGCCACGTGAAGGAGGTCATAATTCATGGAAAGAAAGACAATTATGTTTGACGCAGCAAAGACTCAGCAGAGAACTACCAAGGAAGTGCTGGAGACTGTTTATGCTGCTTTAGAAGAGAGAGGGTATAATGGAATCGACCAGATGGTTGGATACATTCTTTCTGGTGACCCGTCCTACATTACAAGCCACAACAATGCGAGAACTATGATTAGCCGCATTGACAGAGATGACTTAGTAGAAGAGATTCTGAGAGACTACTTGAGAAAGTAATATAGAAGCATCGGCAGGATTATTTTCCCTGCCGATGTTCCTTTTGAGAGGTAAATCACATGAGAAAAATTGCCCTTGATGTGGGAGATAAGACAGTGGGAATCGCCTTAAGCGATGCCCTCGGTATTACTGCCCAGGGTCTGATGACACTGGAGCGGGTAGGCATTCGCAAAGATACCGGTAAAATTTTAGATTTAGTAAAAGAATACGAGTGCGACACCATCGTCATCGGACTTCCAAGGAAGCTCGACGGTACTGACAGTATTCAAACAGAAAAGGTTTACGAGTTTCGTACCATGCTTGAAAATAAAATGCGCAGCACCGGTATGAAAAACATACAGGTTGTTTGGCAGGACGAGAGACTGACTACAGTTATGGCAGAAAAAGTTCTGATTGAGGCAGATGTCAGCCGCAGCAAGAGAAAAAAGGTCATTGACAAACAGGCTGCAGTTATTATTATGCAGAGTTATCTGGACCGCCTTGCAACGGAAAAAAAATTAGAAGATACAGACAACAATTCTTTTGGAGGTTAAAATACATGAAAAAAATCGGAATCATCATGGGAAGCGACAGCGATCTTCCTGTAGTTGAGAAGGCAATGACGACTTTGGACGAGTTTGGCGTACCTTACGAGGTTCACGTATATTCCGCTCACAGAACGCCGTCAGAAGTGAAAGAATTTACGCAGAATGCCAGAGAAAATGGCTTTGGCGCGATTATCGCAGCGGCGGGTAAAGCTGCTCATCTGGCAGGCGCTATTGCAGCAAGCACGACCCTGCCTGTCATCGGAATTCCAGTAAAGTCATCGACTTTGGACGGACTGGATGCACTGCTTTCTACAGTGCAGATGCCGGGAGGAATTCCTGTCGCAACAGTTGCCATTGACGGCGCGCAGAATGCAGCGCTTCTTGCCGTTCAAATGCTTGGTATAGAGGACAGCGACATTGCGGCAAAACTTGACAGTCAGAGAAAAGAAGCTGCTGATAAGGTTCTCTCTAAAAATGCGGCCATTGAAGAAAAGTACAATAAATAATGAATTTTAGATAGAAAGAAGATGAATCAAATGGCAATTGAAAAACAGGAACAGCTCTATGAAGGAAAAGCAAAGAAAGTGTTTGCAACCAATGATGAGAATCTTTGCATCGTATCTTATAAAGATGACGCAACCGCTTTCAACGGACTGAAAAAAGGCACCATCGAGGGGAAAGGCGCCATCAATAACAGAATGTCCAACTTCCTGATGAGAATGTTAGAGGAAAAAGGAATCCCTACCCATTTTGTGGAGGAATTAAACGACAGAGAAACTGTCGTCAAGAAAGTTTCCATCGTACCTCTTGAAGTGATTGCAAGAAATATTGCGGCAGGCTCTCTCGCCAAAAGGCTCGGCGTAGAAGAAGGTTATCAGATGAAGCGCACCGTTTTAGAGTTCAGCTATAAGAACGATGATTTAGGTGATCCGATGGTCAATGACTATCATATTCTCGCTATGGGTTTTGCTACGGAAGAGGAACTTGAAACCATCAAGAAAATGGCATTGGATATCAATAGGATTTTAAGAGAGTTTCTGGCAGAGGATGGAATTGATTTAATAGATTTCAAACTTGAGTTTGGAAAAACTGCCGATGGTACTATCGTCCTTGCCGATGAAATTTCACCGGATACCTGTAGATTCTGGGACAGCAAGACCCATGAAAAGCTGGATAAGGATAGATTTAGAAGAGATATGGGCGGCGTAGAGGACGCTTACCAGGAAGTATTTAAGAGAATTTTAGAGGAGAAATAAAAATGGGAAAAAGTTTCAGCGAAAGCTACAAAGAAGCCGGTGTTGATATTACTGCGGGCTACAAAGCAGTAGAACTGATGAAAGAGCATGTAGCGAAAACCATGGTATTTGGAAATGTTCCTGATGATATCGGTGGTTTTGGCGGTCTCTTTGAACTGGACGTAAAAGGAATGGAGCGTCCTGTACTGGTTAGCGGCACTGACGGCGTAGGTACTAAACTGAAGATGGCATTTTTGATGGACAAGCACGACACAGTGGGCATTGACTGTGTTGCAATGTGTGTCAACGATATTCTTTGCGTTGGCGCAAAACCGCTGTTCTTCCTTGATTATATTGCAGTGGGCAAGAATTATCCGGAAAAGGTTGCACAGATTGTAAGCGGCGTTGCAGAAGGCTGTATCCAGTCAGAAGCTGCTTTAATCGGCGGTGAAACTGCCGAAATGCCGGGCTTTTATCCAGAGGATGAATACGACCTGGCAGGTTTTGCTGTAGGTGTTGTAGATAAATCTAAGGTACTGAAGAAAGAAACCGTAGAAGAAGGGGATGTCATAATCGGACTTCCTTCCTCCGGTGTACATTCTAACGGATTTTCTCTGGTGAGAAAAGTGCTGGATGTAGAAAACGAAGACATGAAGGCTCCAGTTGTAGAACTTGGCGGCAAGTCCATCGGCGAGACCCTTTTGACTCCGACCAGGATTTACGTAAAGCCAATGCTGAAGCTCTTTGAAGAAGTAACCGTAAAGGCTGCAGCCCACATCACAGGCGGCGGCTTCTATGAAAACATTCCAAGAAGCTTGCCAAAGGGCTACGGCGCTAAGATAAAAAAGGACAACGTAAGGGTTCTGCCGATTTTCAAGCTTATCGCAGAAAAGGGCGGCATTCCTGAAAGAGATATGTTCAACACCTTTAACATGGGCGTTGGAATGACCGTTATCGTTTCCGCAAAGGATGCGGACAAAGCGCTGGAAGTTTTGAAAGCAGCAGGCGAAGACGCTTATATCCTCGGCGAAGTTGTAAAATCTGAGGAAGGCGTAGAATTATGGTAAAGACAAAGATTGCTGTGCTGGTATCTGGCGGCGGCACCAACCTGCAGGCGCTGATAGACGCACAGAAAAGCGGCATTTTGCACAGCGGCGAAATTGTGCTGGTTGCCAGCAATAAGGAAGACGCCTATGCGCTGAAACGTGCGGAAGAAAACGGAATCAAAGCGGTGTTTACAAAAGACGAGGAGCTGCTTCTTAACCTCATGGAAGCTGAAGGCATTGAATTGATTGTTCTTGCAGGATATTTGAAGATACTCAGCAGCAAGTTTATTTCCGCCTATGAAAACCGAATCATCAATGTTCATCCGTCTCTGATTCCGTCATTTTGCGGTAAGGGCGCTTACGGACTTCATGTCCATAGGATGGCATTGGAATACGGTGTAAAGGTGACCGGTGCTACGGTGCATTTCGTCAATGAAGTGCCTGACGGGGGAAGGATTATCGCGCAAAAAGCCGTTGAGATTCTGGAAGGTGATACGCCGGAGGTTTTGCAAAGACGTGTCATGGAACAGGCCGAATGGGTGCTGCTTCCGCAGGCCGCGGAAATTATCAGTGAGAAAATAGCGAAAGGAAAAAAATAGATGAACGTTTACGAAACGAAAACTATGGAAGCTGCCGTAAAAGGCAATTCCTATGTTGGAAGAGGCATTGTCCTGGGAAAGTCTAAGGATGGAAAAAAGGCTGTCAGCGCTTATTTCATCATGGGCAGAAGTGAAAACAGCAGAAACAGAATCTTCCTGGAAGAAGGCGAAAATGTAATGATTAAACCTTTTGATGAATCCAAAGTGGAAGATCCGTCTCTGATTATTTATTATCCGATGCGCAAGCATGAAGATAAGCTGATTGTAACAAATGGCGATCAGACCGATACGATTTATGAGTTCTTAAAAGAAGGAAAATCCTTTGAGGAAGCCTTGGACACCAGATGCTTTGAACCGGATGGTCCTAACTGGACGCCGAGAATCAGCGGACAGTTCTGCTTTGGTGAAAAGCTGACCTATAAAATGAGTATTTTAAAGAGCGCAGATGCTGAAGGGACAGCTTGCAACCGCTATTACTTCAATTATGACGCACTTTCTGGTCTGGGGCATTTTATTCATACTTATGTGCAGGACGGAAATCCGATTCCGACTTTCCAGGGAGAGCCTGAGCGCGTTGAAATTCCTGACGATATTGACACATTTACTGAGGAAATCTGGGATAATCTTGATGAGAACAACAGGATTTCCCTTTATGTGAGATATATTGATCTTGAAACTGGTGCAGCCGAAAACCGCATGATCAACAAAAACGCATAATCTTTTTAAAAACAAACAGATAGAATGGAGCAATTGCAATGAAAGAATTTGAACTGAAATATGGATGTAATCCTAACCAGAAGCCTGCGAAAATCTATATGGCTGACGGCAGTGAACTGCCTATTGAGATTTTAAACGGCAGACCGGGATACATAAATTTTTTAGATGCTTTTAATAGCTGGCAGCTGGTGAAGGAACTGAAGGAAGCCTTAGGCATGCCGGCAGCTACATCGTTTAAACATGTCAGCCCTACATCTGCGGCTGTAGGCGTTCCAATGAGTGAAACGCTGAAAAAAGCCTGCTTTGTAGATGATATCGAAGGTCTTGACGATTCACCTATTGCAACAGCTTATGCAAGAGCAAGGGGTACTGACAGAATGTCCTCCTTTGGCGACTGGGTTGCCTTAAGTGATACCTGTGATGCAGTAACCGCGGCGATTTTGAAGAGAGAGGTTTCCGACGGGATTATCGCGCCGGATTATACTGATGAAGCACTGGAGATTCTGAAAGGAAAGAAAAAGGGCGCATACAACATCATAAAAATTGATTCTGACTATGTACCTTTTAAACAGGAAATCAAGCAGGTTTATGGTGTGACTTTTGAACAGGGCAGAAATGATTATAAGGTTACCCCTGAGCAGCTGACCAATATTGTTACAGAAAATAAGACATTGACAGAAGAAGCAAAGCGTGACTTGATCATTGCTTTAATTACACTGAAATATTCCCAGTCCAACTCCGTTGCTTATGCAAAGGATGGACAGGCAATCGGTGTTGGCGCTGGCCAGCAGTCCAGAATCCACTGCACCAGACTTGCAGGAAATAAGGCTGATTTTTGGCATCTAAGACAGGCAGACAAGGTAATTAACCTGCCGTTCCGTGAAGATGTGGGCAGAGCTGTTCGCGATAATACCATCGATGTATATCTAGGTGATGAATACGAGGACGTGCTGGCTGACGGCGTCTGGGAAACCCTCTTCACGGAAAAACCGCAGCCGTTTACAAAGAAAGAGCAGCGTGCTTATTTGGATACCATCACAGGGGTAGCCCTGGGCAGTGACGCATTCTTCCCGTTTGGCGACAACATTGAACGTGCGAAGAAGAGCGGCGTATCCTATATCGCAGAACCGGGCGGCAGCGTTCGTGATGATCTGGTTATCGAAACCTGCAATAAATATGATATGGTTACTGTGTTTACGGGCATGAGATTGTTCCATCATTAATGGCGCTTGCCACAGTTTACGAAGTAAACTGATGGAAGGCCTTATGCTTTTGCGGCCCGAGAGCGAAGCGGCAGTAAAATTCACCAAATCATAGATTTGGGAATTTCTTGCATGAGACCTGCCGAAGTTTGCTTTACAAACTTGGCTAGGGCTTCAATTGGCAAGCCGCAAGTCGTATAATGGTCCTGCCCCGCAAGTGCATGTGAATACATGCACGAGTGGTCAGGCAGACCTTATGCTTTAAATCCCCAAGAGAACGAGGAAAATACGAAGTTCGATTGGACGGATTTAGTCGTATCATGGAGTTATACCCAGAAAGGACAAGGTATCAAATATGAAAGTTATGGTTGTTGGCGGCGGCGGAAGAGAGCACGCCATCATCAAAAAAATAAAAAAGAGTCCGAAAGTATCCGAAATTTACGCACTGCCGGGTAACGGCGGTATTGCAGCAGATGCAACCTGCGTGGATATCGGTGCGAAAGACCTTGAAAATATTGTAAAATTTGCAAAGGAAAATGCCATCGAGTTTGCGGTGGTTGCTCCGGATGATCCGCTGGTTTTGGGTCTTGTGGACCTTTTAAAAGCAGAGGGCATTCCGTGCTTTGGACCTGATAAAAAAGCTGCGATTATCGAGGGCAGCAAAGCGTTTTCTAAGGATTTGATGAAAAAGTATCAGATTCCGACTGCTGCTTATGAAACCTTTACGGAAATGGAGAAAGCTCTTGCATATCTGGATACATGTAAGATTCCAGTGGTTGTAAAGGCTGACGGTCTGGCACTTGGAAAAGGCGTAATCATCGCTGAAACCCTTGAGGCTGCAAAGCAGGCAGTCAGAGATATGATGGAAGATAAAGTTTTCGGCGACAGCGGCAGCAAAGTAGTTATCGAAGAATTTTTGACTGGTCCAGAGGTTTCTGTCCTTTCTTTTACAGACGGAAAGACACTGATTCCGATGGTATCCTCCATGGATCACAAGAGAGCTTTGGACGGAGATAAGGGACTGAATACCGGCGGTATGGGAACCGTTGCGCCGAATCCTTACTACACTGAAGAAATCGCAGACCGCTGCATGAAAGAAATCTTCCTGCCGACCATGGAAGCCATGAACAAAGAGGGAAGAACTTTCAGCGGATGTCTTTACTTTGGTCTGATGATTACAGAAGACGGACCGAAAGTCATCGAATATAACTGCCGTTTCGGTGACCCTGAAACCCAGGTTGTATTGCCGCTTCTGGACAGCGACCTCTTTGCAATTATGGAACATGTGGCTTGCGGCACTTTAGCAGATGCTGAAGTCAATTTTGCAGATGATGCGGCTTGCTGTGTAGTTATGGCATCGGAGGGCTATCCTGTCAGCTACGAAAAGGGCTTTGAAATCAAAATCGATGATGTGGAAGATGTTTATATTGCTGGTGCAAAGCTTTCTGAGGACGGCAGACTGCTGACAAACGGCGGACGCGTTCTTGGCGTCACCGAAAGAGGCGCAAACATTGCAGAAGCTATTGAAAAAGCGTATAACTCCGTCAAAAAAGTTAATTTCGGCAATGCGTTTTATCGAAACGATATCGGCGCAAAGGCGCTGGCTGCACTCAATGAAAAATAGTAAACAAAGTAGGGAGAATTATGGTTTATAGAATATATGTTGAAAAGAAAAAAGCTTTCGCCCATGAAGCAGCGTCTTTAAAAAACGATATCGTAAAACTGCTGCAGATAAAGAACTTGCAGGATTTGCGGGTAGTAAACCGTTACGACGTTGAAAATCTGGACAGAGAACTCTTTGGCTATGCTGTAAGCACTGTGTTTTCTGAGCCGCAGGTAGATGATGCCTTTGAAACTCTTGATTTTGAAGGGGCGGAGCACGTATTTGCCGTAGAATATCTGCCGGGACAGTTTGACCAGAGAGCCAACTCCGCCGCGGAATGTATTCAGATTATTTCCAAAGGGGAAAGACCGGCAGTCAGAACCGCAAAAGTATACTTGCTGCAGGGTCCTTTGACAGAGGCAGAACTTGCCGAAATCAAGAAGTATGTCATCAACCCGGTGGAAGCAAGAGAAGCTTCCCTGGAAACCTTTGATACGCTGAAAGTGGACTACGAAATTCCGACTGAGGTTGCGGTTTTAGACGGCTTTAACCAGCTTGATGAAGCCGGACTTTCAGCATTTCTGAAAGACTACGGACTTGCCATGGATTTGGGCGATTTAAAGTTCTGTCAGGATTATTTCAAAGGAGAAGACAGAAATCCGACCATTACTGAAATCAGAGTCATTGACACATATTGGTCCGATCACTGCAGACACACCACTTTCAATACCACTATTGACAGCGTGAAATTTGAAGATCCTGCAGTACAGGAAACTTATGACGAATACATCAAAACCCGTCAGGAGCTGGGAAGAACCAAACCGATTAACCTGATGGACATCGGCACCATCGCCGCAAAATATCTGAAAAAGCATGGACTTCTTGATAAGCTGGACGAATCGGAAGAAATCAACGCCTGCACCGTAAAAATCGATGTAAATGTTGACGGAAAAACCGAAAAATGGCTGCTTTTATTTAAGAACGAAACCCACAACCATCCGACTGAAATCGAGCCATTTGGTGGTGCTGCAACCTGCGTGGGCGGCGCAATCAGAGACCCGCTTTCAGGAAGAAGTTATGTATACTCGGCTATGCGTGTGACCGGTGCTGCTGACCCGCTGAAACCAGTTTCCGAAACTTTGGAAGGAAAGCTGCCGCAGAGAAAGATTGTTACGACAGCTGCCAACGGTTACAGCTCCTATGGTAACCAGATTGGCCTTGCAACGGGACAGGTTGACGAACTTTATCATCCGGGCTATGTAGCAAAGAGAATGGAAATCGGCGCAGTCATTGCTGCAGCGCCTGCTGAAAATGTGCGCAGAGAAAGACCTGTTGACACTGACAGAGTCATTCTTCTCGGCGGAAAAACCGGTCGTGACGGCTGCGGCGGGGCAACTGGTTCTTCCAAATCACATACCACTGAATCCCTTGAAAGCTGCGGCGCAGAGGTTCAGAAAGGCAACGCACCGGAAGAAAGAAAGCTGCAGAGACTCTTTAGAAATCCTGAGGCTTCTAAGCTGATTAAGCGCTGCAACGACTTTGGTGCAGGCGGTGTATCCGTTGCAATTGGAGAACTGGCTGACGGCCTTGAAATCAATCTCAACGCAGTACCGAAGAAATACGATGGTCTTGACGGTACTGAGCTTGCCATCAGTGAATCTCAGGAAAGAATGGCCGTTGTCGTTTCTGAAAGCGATGTAGAGCGGTTCTGTGAGCTGGCTGTTTCTGAAAATCTGGAAGCAACTGTTGTGGCAGAAGTGAAGGAAAATCCGTATCTGAAGATTTTCTGGAACGGTAAACCGATTGTAAATATTTCAAGAGCTTTCCTGGATACTAACGGTGCAGAAAAGCATATTGATATTGAAATTCCAATGCATGAAGACTTCGCAAAGAAAGTAAGCGGAGATTTTGCGAAAGAATATAAGACCTTGGCGGGAGATTTAAACGTCTGCTCCAAAAGAGGCTTATCTGAGCGTTTTGACTCCACCATCGGTGCGGGAACAGTCTTAATGCCATTTGGAGGAATCAGACAGAGAACGCCGAATCAGGCCATGGTAAACTTAATTTCCGTGGAAAAAGGGCACACCGACACCTGCTCGCTGATGGCATGGGGATATAACCCTTACATTGCAGAAAAGAGCCCTTACCACAGCGCATATCTGGCAGTAGTGGAATCCGTGTCAAAGCTGGTCGCTTCCGGCGCTTCCTTTGAGGAAGTATACCTGTCTTTCCAGGAATACTTTGAAAAACCGATGAGAGAGCCGAAGCGCTGGGGAAAACCGATGGCGGCTGTCTTAGGTGCGTTCAAAGCGCAGAAGGAACTTGGCGTAGCTGCAATCGGCGGTAAGGACTCCATGAGCGGAACCTTCGAAAACATCGATGTTCCGCCGACGCTGGTATCTTTTGCAGTGACGACAGGTGATGTGAAGACGATTATTTCACCGGAATTCAAGACGGTAGACAATAAAGTTATTTTGTTTATTCCTGAAAAAGATGCAGACGGCATTCCAAAGGCTGAAAGTCTGAAAGGAATTTACGATACAGTGCATAAACTTATCGCAGCCGGCAAAATTGTCAGCGCATACACGCCGGGATTCGGCGGGGCAGCGGAAGCTGTTTTGAAGATGACCATGGGTAACGACATCGGATTTGCCTATGAACCTGTAGATATGGAAACCATCTTTGGCTATCAGTACGGCGGATTTGTTGCAGAACTTGCGGAAGAAGCTGTCATTTTAGCTGACGGATTCTCCGTGATTACCCTTGGTAAAACAACGGCAGAAAAGGCCATCACTTACGGCAGTGAAACCCTTGCCCTTGATGCGCTTTGCGAAATTTATGAGGGTAAGCTGGAATCCATTTATGCCTGCAACATCGAAACCGAAAGCTGCAAGTTGGAAACCTTCCGCTATGAGGCTGCAGAAAGACCACACGCTAAGGTAAAGGTCGATAAGCCGAAGGTACTGATTCCGGTATTCCCTGGAACAAACTGCGAATACGATTCCGCAAAGGCATTCCGTGACGCCGGCGCTGAGGCTGAGATTTTTGTTGTAAACAACCTGACCTCAGCTTCCATCGCAAAATCGGTTGAAGACTTTGCTGCAAAGGTGAGAACGTCTCAGATTATCTTTATTCCTGGCGGTTTCTCCGGCGGCGATGAACCGGACGGTTCCGGAAAATTTATCACTGCGTTCTTTAGAAATCAGGAAGTTAAGGAAGCTGTAACCGATTTACTGGACAATAGAGACGGCTTAATGCTGGGTATCTGCAACGGATTCCAGGCGCTGATTAAGCTGGGGCTTGTGCCGTACGGCAAAATCATCGATACCGATGAAAACTGCCCAACACTGACATTCAATGAAATCAGCCGTCACCAGTCCAAGCTGGTAAGAACAAGAATTGCATCCAATAAATCTCCATGGCTTGCAAATACAACGCCGGATCAGATTTATACCGTGCCTATTTCCCACGGTGAGGGAAGATTTATCGCATCAGAAGAACTGATCAGAAGCCTTGCTGAAAACGGTCAGATTATTACCCAGTATGTGGACCTTGACGGAAATGTTACTTCGGACATCCAGTACAATCCTAACGGTTCCTACTTTGCTGTCGAAGGTATTACTTCACCTGACGGCAGAGTGTTGGGCAAGATGGGACACTCTGAAAGAACCGGCGCAAATCTTTATAAGAACGTGCCTGGCGACTTCGATATGGGTATGTTCAGAGCCGCTGTTGAATATTTTAAATAAGAAAAGTTGAATTTGAAATCAACCTCTGCCTGCAATGAGCTTCCGGAGGTTGATTTTTCTAAAGAAAGAGAGGTATATATGGATACAAGATATCAAGTTGTCATGAGTCAGGTGATGCTGCCACATCAGGCTAACGTAGCAGGTAATGTACACGGTGGTGAAATTATGAAATTTATGGATACGGCAGCAGGAGCCTGTGCCATGAAATACGCAAGAAGCAACTGTGTTACAGCCAGGGTGGATGAACTGATTTTTCACCTGCCGATTTTCGTTGGCGCGCTGGTAACCTGCACAGCAACCATTGCATACGTAGGAAACACTTCCATGGACGTTTACGTACGTGTAGATTCTGAAGATATGGAATCGGGAAACGGGCCGGAAAAAGCGCTGTGCGCACATTTTACCATGGTTTCCATGAACAAAGCCGGAAGACCGCAGAAAGTGCCTGCATACACACCGGAAACGGAAGACGAAAAAATTCTTTGGGAAGAAGCAGAAGCAAAAGTAAAGGCAAGGAAAAGATAATACTAACCCGAAAAACAGGTATGGAGTCAAGCTGAATATTATATGCTTGGCGCTATACCTTTTTTATGTCGAAAATTGTCGAATCTTTCTCATAGAAGTCGAATAAGGGATATGCTAGAATTTAACTGAAAATGCTTTGAAAACTTGACGAGGATGTGTATAATGTGTATAATTGTACTGCCGAATCTGTTCTAAAATTCGCTAATTTAAAGTAATTTTAAATAAATGCTATTGGAGGGAAAGATATGAAGCTTGCGTATCCTGCGATTTTTACACCATTTACTAATGGTGACGGTTATACAGTCATAGTTCCGGATTTGCCTGGCTGTATTACAGAAGGAGACAATATTATAGAAGCTATTGATATGGGAATTGATGCAGCCAGCGGTTGGATTTTAGACGAAATAGAAAACGGAAATGAATTTCCTAAGGCGTCCGATTTATCTGATATTGAAGTGCCAAAAGGCAGTTTTACTAATCTGCTTGTGCTAGACATGACTGCATATGCTGAGAAGTACGGAAATAAAGCAATACGAAGAAATATCACGATTCCTGCTTGGCTTGACACTTATGTACAGAAAAACAAACTTAGTCTTTCTAAAATTGTACAGGAACATTTGCTGGAACTTGCACAATCAGATCCAAAATCCAAATCCTCTCGGAGAATTTAGAAATAATCATTCCAATTTCATACGCAAATTTTAATCATATTTGCCTGTCCTACTCATATAGTATTAGAGAAAGGACAGGTATTTTTTATGAACCATTTTGAGAAAGTTTTCCAGTGCTTTCCCATAGAAGTCCAGCGGCAGATTGGCGGGCTTGCACCGGAAATACAAGAAGAAATCAATGAAATTCGTGTGTATCGGGGAAAGCCTGTACAGCTTTATGCGGGGAAGAATCAGTATTCGCTGAAGGGCAGCATTACCGGAGGACAGATTCACAGTCTCTTAAACAATCTGATGAAATTTTCTTATTATGCCTATGAGGATGACATTGCAAAGGGTTTTATTACCATTGATGGTGGACACCGGGTCGGTCTCTGCGGAAAAGCTGTGGTGGAAGCTGGAAAGGTTACGCTGATTCGTGATATCAGCTCTCTTAACATTCGTTATTCCAGAGAAATAATAGGCTGCAGTGACAAAATCATGCCTTATGTTTTTGACGAGGAGGGAAATCTCTGTAATCTGCTCATTGTCTCGCCTCCGGGCTGCGGAAAGACCACGCTGCTCCGGGATTTAGCAAGGAATATCAGTTTGCAGGGAATCAAAGTTGGTATCTGTGACGAACGCTCGGAAATCGCGGGCATGTGCGGCGGCATCAGTACTTATACTTTCGGCAGTGCCGTGGATGTGCTGGATGGCTGTCCCAAGGCGCTGGCCATGCAGATGATGATCCGTGCCATGTCTCCGCAGCTTCTCATTACAGATGAAATCGGCGCAAAGGCAGACGCTGACGCAATCAAAAGCTGCAGCGGAAGCGGAGTAAAGGTAATCTCCTCCATGCACGGAAGTTGTATGGAAGATTTGAAAAAAACAGAAGTCTGGGAAATTATCGAAGGAAACTCTTTTGATTACATTATTTTCCTTACAGATCAGCCGGTGATCGGAACAATTAAGGAGATTTACCATGATTAAGATAATTGGTTTATTTCTAGGTGTCATAGGTTGCGGTGCAATCGGACTTTTGAAAGCGCGAGACATCAGAGAACGAAAACAACTGCTGCTTGAATTCAAAAGCCTGCTTCTCCATATTTCCACAGAAATCAGCTATTTTAAGGAACCGCTTCCGCAGATTTTTGAGCGGTTGTCGGCAGATCAGGAAGGGGCCTGCGGGCTTCTTTTGCGAAATTGTCTCACCAGTTATTTGACAAGCGGAAAGGATATGGGAGAGCTTTGGAGGGATTCTGTGGATTTTGTGTATGAGAGCCTTCCTGTTACTGAACAGGATGCGGCACTGATGAAAAAATGCGGAGATTTTCTAGGGCAAAGCGATTTTAAAAGGCAGCAGGACCACTTTCTTCTTTTACACAGACAGCTTGATGAGCAGATTGAGGAGGCGCAGAAGTGGATTGATTCTAAAGGCAGAATGTATGAAAGATTGGGGTTTTCGGCAGGCCTTGTAATCGCTATTGCACTGTTATAGATAGAAAACAAAGGGGGAAAAGACATTGGAAATCAGTATTATTTTTAAAATTGCAGGTATCGGCATTTGTATAGCGCTGATAAATCAGATATTGGTTAAAGCAGGAAAGGATGAGATGGCAATGATGACAACTCTTGCCGGCGTCATCATTGTGCTGGTGATTATCGTAAAAATGCTGGCAGAATTCTTTGACACAATGAAAGTCTTCATGGAATTTTAGTTATGGAAATACTAAAAATTGCCATGCTTGCGCTTCTTGCAGTGGCGCTGATTACACTGGTAAAGAGTTATAAGCCGGAGTTTGGGATTTACGTAGTCATTGCGTGCAGCGTCTTGATTCTTTATTTTATGATTGACAGCTTGAAGTACGCTGTAGCATATGTGTCGGGACTCTATGAAAAGCTGGAGTACGGAAAAGGGTATTTCCCCATTATTATCAAGGTTCTTGTTATTGCTTACATTACTGAATTCACTTCGCAGCTTTGCAAAGACGCAGGAGAAACATCTATTAGTACAAAGGTGGAACTGGCAGGAAAAGTGATTATTTTCTGTGTTGCGATTCCGGTATTTGTATCGATTATCAGTCTGGTGGAGGAACTGTTATAAGCTATGGAATTCGATGAAATTTTAAAGGAACAAATGAAAAAAATCGTTGATGAGGAACAGACTGACTCCCTTTCTGATTATGCCAGTGGTCTATCCGGAGGAATTTCCGATTACTTTACACTGGATAAAATCGTAGACGCGACCCTGAACGGAGAGAGTATTTTTAGTTCAGAAGACATAATATCCAGTTTGAAGGCGCTGTTTCTCTATGAGTTAAAGGCGGCGCTGGTGGTGGGGGTGGAGATACTGACAGTCTGTATCGTCATCGGTCTTCTTAAAAATCTGTCCGGTTCTTTTGGAAAAAAGGGTGTCACAGAAATTGCAAGCCTTGTCTGCAGTATTGTCATCATAGGGCTTGCTGTCAGCAATTTTCAGACCATCTACCAGATGACCATTGACTCAATTGCAACGATTACATACACCATGGAACTTTTGCTCCCGGTGCTCATAACCATACTCATTTCCATGGGGCAGGTAACCGGAGGCACAATTATGAGTCCTTTGATACTGACTGCAATTACGGTTTTTGAATCGATTCTAAAAAACATCGTGCTGCCGGCGCTGTTTCTGTCAATGGTACTCAGTTTACTCAATTGTTTAACGGAAAAAGATTATGTAAACCATTTATCTAAATTTCTGAGACAGGCAGCCCTTTTTGTAACTGGACTGGTGCTGACGCTGATGTCGGGAATTGTTGCTGTGCAGGGGCTTATTACACAGACTTCGGACAGCCTGATTATGGGAACGGCAAAGTATTCTTTGGATGCGTTTATTCCCATTGTCGGCGGCTTTACTGCAGACACAGTAGAACTTTTTATCAAGTGCATGGGTTCGATTAAGGGAATTGTAGGGATTTTTGGAATTTTACTCATTGTATCTCTCATGCTGATTCCTATACTAAAAATTATGGCAATTTCTATGATATATAAAGTGACGGCGCTGCTTATTGAACCTGTGGCCTCAAAGAAAATTGCCGCGGGGGTTTCGGACATCGGCACATGCCTAGTCACCATGGGGGCTATCGTGTTCTTTGCGTCACTTTTGTTCATCATTTTTATTACATCGATTATTCGTCTCGGAGGCAGCATATGAGCGTGATTACAGCATGGGTCAGGGATATCTTCATTGTAATTTTAGCCATTACCTTTCTGGAGATTTTACTGCCGGAAAGTTCCATGGCAAAGTATCTAAAGTTTATTTTTTCTATCATCGTGCTGGCGACAATTTTATCGCCGCTGGCAAGTTTTTTGGAATAAATAGACAGATATAAAATATTTTTTAAGAGAGGGTATTATGTTTGAGAAGCTAAAAATCACAAAGGATACCGTAGTCAAGCTCATTACGCTTTTGCTTATCGCCTCGGTATTTCTTTTAACTATGAGTGTTTTAACCGACGATAATGACAGCCGAAAGCAGGTGACCGATGACGATGGCGCCACAGAAACCATGCTGTGCAGCTTTTTATCGGAAATCAAAGGAGTGGGTGATGTCAATGTGATGATGGAGTACGATGAGAATCGTGCGGTAACCGGAGTAATCGTGACCGCTGAGGGAGCCAGTGATCCCGTAGTAAAAAACGATATTGTAAAAGGGGTTGCAACCTTGTTTGATTTGCCGGTTTCCAGCGTAATGGTATTTGAAAAAAGTCAGGAGGATTGAGAAAGATGAAAAAGAAATTTAAGCTGGATTTAAAAGGATTTTTTAATAAGAAAGAAAATGTGGCGGTTGCTGCTTTAGCCCTAGTCTTTTGTGCAGGACTTGTTATAACCGAGGTCAAAGCCAGCAATATTCCACTTCATGACGGAGATGTTCTGGTAGACAGCCGCAATATCGCGCAGGTTGAAGAGAATTCAAATTCTGAAAGCGGCACTGACAACGACAGTGAGAAGAGTGAAAAAACTGCCGCAGGCGACGTGAATGGGGAAGATGGCGAAGGCGATGCCGCTGCAAAGGGCAATACCTTTGCGGAAAAAAGAGCAAAACTGGATCTTGAAAGAAATGACCTGATTGCAGGCTATGACAGCACCATCAAGAATTCTACTAACGATGCAGAGAAGAATAACGCTGTGGCAAACAAGGAAAAGCTAACCAAGTACATGGAGCAGGAAGTTTCCATCGAAAACCTGATCAGCAGTAAAAACCTGCCGGAATGCCTTGTCATCATCACAGAAAGCACCATCACCGTCACCGTCGATGAGCAGGAACTGACGCAGAACACAGTAGCGAAAATCTGCAATATCGTCATGGCGGAAACAGGCAGAGGCGCGGATAAGATTATTATTCAGAGTAATTACTAATTTAACTGGTTTAATTAAAAGTCACATTTAACGAATGTGGCTTTTTCTATTCGGCGTGAAAGTTTATAAAAACGGGAAAATCACAGAGGCATTTGGCTTGAAGATTTCCCACAGGCGAAATTCGAGGATGGGTGAATCAGTTTGTGAACTTGATTCACCCATTATATAACTTCATGGATTTCTGTATTTAAAGTTTCAATATCCCAGTTTGAAACCAAATTTTGCTTTACAGAAAAAAAGCGAAAATCACTGAAAAAATGCAAAAGACGGATTGACAATCTTTTCTACAGAGGAATAAAACAAGTTTTTGAGTGTAAAAAGACATAAGTACAACCCAATTTCTGGTGGAAATTGGCAGGCATAGATTGATTCCTTGAGGGATTCGAGTCTATTATGTCCTTTTGCACACTTTTATTGAGAATCGGTTCTTATTTCTACTCATTACATGGTTTGCTCTTGCCGGTGTTTCCTTTTTTTGAAGCAACAAAGGGTATGTTTCTATAACGGTCAAATTCATTTCATGATTTTTTGGCATTATCGAACCTTCAATGTTTTCTCATTTCTTCATTTCGCTTTTTCTTTCCCGAAACATTGCGAAGACCTGTGAATAATGGTATAATGAACGCAATGGATTATATCGGCCTTGCCGCAAGGGTGCGACGGCCGATAACAAATTTAAAAGAATTGAGGTTTCCTATGCAGGAAGAAAATATTGGCACCATCAAGATTTCTGATGATGTGATTACCGCCTGTGCAGCGAGTGCCGCTTTGCAGATTGAGGGCGTATGTCAGCTCGCAGGAGGTTTTACCGATAATCTTTCCATCAATATTTTGGGGAAAGAACCGGAAGGCAAGGGCATTAAGCTGTCCTGTGATGAAGAAGGACTTGTTTTGGACGTGTATGTCATTGTGGCATACAAAGTCAAGATACCGCAGCTTGCCTGGGACATTCAGAGCAGTGTCAAGAATGAGATTGAATCGGTCACAGGTCTGAAAGTAAAAGAAGTAAATATACATGTGCAGGGTGTGAGCCTGCCTGGAGAGGAAGATAAGAACTAGATGACAAGAGTAGAAGCCAGAGAATTTATGATGCAGGTTTTTTTCCAGATGGAAGCCTGCGGAGATTTTGATGTAAACAGCAGAGCGGATTTTATGAATCAGGAGAAAATCAGAGATCAGAGAGAATACTGTAATGAGCTCCATTCGCTGCTCTGCAACAAAAAGAACGAAGTCGATGATTTGCTTAGAAAGTACAGTACCAAATGGAAAATCGAAAGAATGCCAAAGACTGATCTTGCGGTTTTGCGTCTTGCCGTATGCGAAATGGGTTATGCAAAAGTGCCTGCGGCGGTATCCATCAATGAGGCTGTTGACTTAGCAAAGAAATACGGAACTGAGGATTCGGGGAAATATGTCAACGGCATTTTGGGAAGAATCGCAGATGAACTGGCAGCAAAGCCCGCTCAGTGTGACGAAACCACAGAATCCGTAGAGGAAGAACATGCGTAGGCTTTCCCTTGGCATTGACACCAGCAATTATAAGACATCTGTCGCTTTGACAGACCAAAGCGGTGAAATTTTATCCAATTTACAGCAGTATCTTACCGTAAAGAAAGGCGAACGGGGACTCAGACAGTCGACGGCACTTTTTCAGCATGTGCAGAATCTGCCGGTTTTAATGAAAGATACCTTTGACGCCTTGGAAAAACTGCGCTACGAGGAAGAAACGGAAATAGCGTGCGTCAGCGTTTCGGAAAAGCCCAGGCCGGCAGAGGGTTCATACATGCCGTGCTTTCTGGCGGGACTTTCTACGGCAAAATCCATTGCGGCAGCCCTCGGCGTGCCTTGTTATACCTTTTCCCATCAGGAGGGACATATTGAAGCCGCCAGATGGCGTTCACCCCTTGCGGACGCAGAAAGGTTTATTTCCTTTCATTTTTCAGGCGGCACCAGCGAGGCGCTTCTTGTCAATGATGACGGAATTTCCATCGTAGGCGGATCGAAGGATTTGGCTTTTGGGCAGGTTTTGGACAGAGTCGGCGTTGCTCTTGGCATGGAGTTTCCTTGTGGTCAGGCTCTTGACGAAATTGCCGCAGCGGTTCTTACGGCAGACGCACAGGCAGACGGCAGCGTCAAAGGAAATATCCTGCCTAAAATCAAGTGCGAGGATGGATTCATCAATCTTTCCGGCATTGAAACAAGGTGCCAGAGAAGCCTTACAGAGATTGAGCCGGAAATTCTGATTCCTATGCTGTTTCAAAGGATTTCCGAGGCTATTTGCGAGATGAGCCTTTATCTTGCAAAAACGTACAAGACGGATAAGATTCTCTTTGCCGGCGGCGTTTCGGCAAGCAGTATGATTCGAAAACAATTAGAAAGAAGACTTTCAAAGATGCAGGTTCACTTCGGTGAACCGGCCCTTTGTACAGATAATGCCGCAGGCGTTGCTCTTCTTGGAGGAAAGAAACAATGGCTTTAAAACCGGTAACTGTTTCACAACTGAATGAATATATTTCCCGGGTAATCGGCACCGATCCGCTTCTTGGCGCTGTGGTGGTGAAAGGGGAAATTTCCAATTTGAAGTATCACGGCAGCGGTCATGTGTACTTTTCTATTATAGACGCCATGAGCAAAATCAACTGTTTCCTGCCGCGGGAGTACGCCATGAGTCTCCATTATCCGCTGGAAGACGGCATGGAAGTCACCTTAACCGGCAGTATCAGCGTTTTTAAAAAGAACGGAACCTACTCGCTTTATGTAAAAATCGTGGAAGTTTCCGGTGAGGGAAATCTTGCCATCGCTTTTGAAAAGATGAAAGAAAAGCTCAGCAAGGAGGGGCTCTTCGACCAGTCCCACAAGAAACCCATTCCGAAGTATCCAAATAAAATCGGTATTGTAACTTCTGCCACGGGAGCGGCGGTCAAGGATATTCTCAAAATCTTAAAAGGCCGCAATCACCTTGTCGATGTGATGATTTTTCCGGTTTTGGTGCAGGGAGAAGCGGCGTCAGCTGATATTGCCGCTATGATTGATTATATCAATGAAAATTTTGATGATATAGATACGCTCATTGTGGGCAGAGGCGGAGGCTCCGCCGACGACCTTTGGGCTTTTAACGAAGAAAATGTAGCGAGAGCCATTTACCGCTCTGAAATTCCCATTATTTCCGCAGTAGGTCATGAAATCGATTTTACTATAGCTGACCTTGTGGCGGATTTGCGGGCTGAGACGCCGACTGCGGCGGCACAGCTTGTCGTACCGGATACGGAGCAGATGAGAAAGCAGATGGAGGACCTAAAGGAGCACCTGTATATTCAGCTTTCCAACAAGCTGATGTATCATAGGCTGCTGATTGACAATCTGGCAAAGGAGATGAAAAACTGCTTAAGCGGTCAGATTTCTCAGCTGGAACACGTCCTTACCCAGTCAAAACTGCTCCTTGGGGAAAACAATCCGGCGCAGATTCTAAAAAACGGCTACGCAGTCCTCACCGATGAGGAGGGCAGAGTCATTTCTGCGGTCAGACAGCTTTGCGAAGAGAATGAATATAAAATCACCCTGCAGGACGGTTTTGCCAAATGCAGAATTACAGAAATAGGAGGAAAACAGCCATGAATCAGGGAAATTTTGAAACGGCACTGAGAGAGCTGCAGACCATGGCAGAAAAGATTAAATCTCAGGATACCAGCCTGGAGGAAGCCATTTCCTGCTATGAGGAGGGCATGAAACATTACAAAACCTGCAGCGATATTTTGGAACAGGCGAAACAAAAAATCGAAACCTTTGAAGGAGAGGTGTAACCCATGATGCGAGAAAATTATGATGAGTACAAAGAAATGGTTAACGAGTACCTGCTGGATTTTATGCCGAGCATTGATACCAAGAGCAGCGTACTTTATGACTCAATGAAATATTCTTTAATGGCTGGCGGAAAACGGATTCGCTCCGTATTGCTTTTGGCTGCCTGTGAGTTTGCAGGAGGAAATGCCAAGGACGCACTGCCTTATGCCTGCGCAATGGAATATATTCACACCTATTCATTGATTCATGACGATCTGCCGGCTATGGACAACGACGATCTGCGCCGCGGCATTCCGACCAACCACAAAGTGTTCGGCGACGGCATCGCTGTTCTTGCAGGCGACGGCCTTTTGACTACGGCCTTTGAAATTATGAACAAGGATATGTTCCTGTTTTTTGACAATATGAAAGAACTGAAAAAGCGTATCAACGCTTCTTACACCATCGTCAAGCACTCCGGCGTGCAAGGCATGGTGGCAGGACAGGCATCGGATATCGATTCCGAACATAAGCAGTGCTCCAACGAAATGCTGGAATATATTCACATCAATAAAACTGGTGCGCTGATTGTGGCTGCTATCAGAGCGGGACTTTATCTTGGCGGTGCAAGTGAAGAAATGATGAAAGATTTGACCTGCTATGCCGAAAATCTGGGACTTGCGTATCAAATTGCTGACGATATTTTGGATATCAAAGGCAATGTAGAAGAAATGGGCAAAAATGCCGGAAAAGACGCAGAATGTGAGAAAATTACATATGTTGCCTTAAATGGCATGGAAGCTTCCGAGCAGCGTCTGAAAGAATTGACGATGAACGCTGTAGAAGCCATTGAAAAATACTACGACAATGCGGAGTTTTTCAGAGATTTGGTTTTGAGGCTGGAAAACCGCACAAACTAAAGGATAAAACGGAGAATTTGAATGAGTAACGAACTGGAACAGTATCAGTTTCCGGAGGATTTGAAAGAGATGGACGCGGACGAGCTGTCTCTTTTGAGCTATGCAATACGGGACTTTTTATTAGATAAGGTATCAAAGACAGGGGGGCACTTAGCTTCCAATCTTGGCGTGGTGGAACTGACTATCGCTTTGCACAAGATTTTTGACAGCCCTAAGGACAAAATTATCTGGGATGTGGGACATCAGTCCTATGTCCATAAGATTTTGACCGGACGAGCCTCTGCCTTTGATCATTTGCGCCAGATGGGCGGAATCAGCGGGTTTCCCAAGTCGAAAGAAAGTGTTCACGATGTATACGAAACCGGACATTCCAGTACTTCTATTTCTGCCGCTGCGGGTATGGCTGCCGCAAGAGATTTAAAAGGCGAAGTCCATGAAGTCATCGCAGTTATCGGTGACGGCTCGCTGACCGGCGGCATGGCATATGAGGCCTTAAACAATGTAGGCGCATCTAAGTCCAAGATGATTGTGGTGCTCAACGATAACGGCATGTCCATTTCAAGAAACATTGGCGGCGTGTCTCAGCACCTTTCAAAACTTCGGACTTCCAGCAGTTATCTTCACGCAAAGAAAGCCATCAAAAAAGCCCTCGGCAGTATTCCTGTCATCGGAAGCGATATCAGTTCAAATGTAGCCCATGCAAAGGACAGAATCAAATATGCATTGCTGTCAGGAGGTGTTATCTTTGAAGAATTGGGATTCACCTACCTGGGGCCGGTGGACGGTCACAATCTTGATGAACTTTTGGAAGTGCTGAGTCTGGCAAAAAATATCAACGGACCGGTATTTATCCATGTTATGACAAAAAAAGGAAAAGGCTATCGTACTGCGGAAATCAATCCCAATAAATTCCACGGAATCGGACCTTTCGATCCGGAGACCGGCGCTGCTTTAAAAGAGACGGAGAGAAGCTATTCCAATGTTTTTGGCAGCGCTTTAGTAGGTCTTGCTGAGGAAGACGAACGAATTGTCGCTATTTCGGCGGCTATGTGTGACGCTACGGGGCTGGGCCATTTTGCAAAGCGGTATCCGACCAGATTTTTTGATGTCGGTATTGCGGAGGCCCACGCTGTGACCTTTGCGGCAGGTCTTGCAAAAGCCGGCATGAAGCCGGTGGTCGCAATCTATTCCTCTTTCCTGCAGCGAGGCTACGATCAGATTATCGAGGATGTTTGTCTACAGAATCTGCCGGTCGTCTTTGCCATCGACAGGGCAGGGATTGTAGGCGCGGATGGAGAAACCCATCACGGTATTTTCGACCTTTCCTATTTGCGGTCGATTCCGAATATGACCGTGCTGACGCCAAAGGATGGAACTCAGCTGTGCGCTATGCTCAGCTATGCGCTTTCTTTAGGCACACCTGTTGCCATTCGCTATCCGAGAGGCGCCTGCAATTTTGATACCGCGAAATTAGCCCCATATGTCGGCGGAAATTACCGCAAGGAAAGGGGCAGAGACGTTGACATTTGGGCTGTAGGAAAGATGGCGGCTGTCGCGGAAGATGTACGGACAGTTCTTTTTGAAAAAGGAATCGAAGCAGGCATAGTGGAAGTCGGCTGTGTGAAACCGATGGATTTATCCTGCCTTGAAGAGAATAAAACCATTGTAACCATAGAGGATAATCTTCTCGCCGGAGGCTTTGGCGAGGGATTTCGGGCAGAATCCGGTGCAGATGATGTGCTCAGCTTCGGGTGGCCTGCACAGTTTATAGAGCATGGCAGCTGTGACGATTTATATGGAAAGTACGGACTGGATACGGCGTCCATCGCAGAAAGGATTTGTGAACATCTTGAAAGAAAGGCTTGATACTTTATTAGTAAGAAAAGGATATTATCAGTCCCGTGAGCGGGCGAAGGCTGCTATCATGGCGGGAATCGTCTACGTGGACGGTCAGCGCAGCGATAAAGCGGGAAATCAGGTAAATGAAGACGCAGAGATTTTTGTAAAAGAAAATCTCTGTCCTTATGTCAGCAGAGGCGGTCTGAAGCTGGAAAAATCCATGGGAGCATTCAATTTGAATTTGGCTGGTACAGTCTGCATGGATATCGGCGCATCAACCGGCGGATTCACTGATTGCATGCTGCAGAACGGCGCAGTGAAAGTCTATGCTATCGATGTCGGCTATGGTCAGCTGGACTGGAAACTCAGAAACGACGAGCGGGTTGTCAACATGGAAAAATGCAATGTCCGCTATCTGGATACAGATTTAATTGCAGAGCCGATTAACTTTATCAGTATCGATGTGTCCTTTATTTCACTGCGGCTGATTTTTCCTGTGGCGGCAGAGGTGCTTGCGCAGGACGGAGAGATTGTATGCCTCGTAAAACCGCAGTTTGAAGCCGGACGAGAGCAGGTGGGCAAAAAAGGTATTGTCAGAGACAGAAATGTTCACATAGAAGTCATCGAAAATGTGATTTCCTACGCGGAAGCAAACGGTCTTTATGCCCATGGATTAACATTTTCTCCTGTAACCGGTGCAAAAGGTAATATAGAATATCTTTTACATCTTTCCAAATCCAGAGAAGTGTGTTATAATGTATCATGTATACAAGAAGTGGTTAAGAACTCTCATGCAGAGTTGGAATAAGCACGTATATTTTTTAGGAAAACAAGGAGATCGAGAGAAATGAAATTATCAAACAAAGTGGAAGCAATGCAGTTTTCACCAATCAGAAAATTCAATCCGATTGCACAGAAGGCAAAAGATGCAGGTAAGAAGGTTTATCACCTGAACATCGGTCAGCCGGATGTAGAGACACCGGAATGCTTCATGGATGCAATCAGAGCTTACGAAAACAAAGTAATCGCTTACGCTGAATCCGGCGGTATCACTGAACTGCAGGATGCTGTATCCGACTACTTCAAGACTTACGGTATGGAAATCGGCAGAAGCGACATGATCGTTACAACCGGTGGTTCTGAAGCGCTGACCATGACTTTCCTGGCACTGCTCAACGAAGGCGATGAAGTTCTTATCGCAGAGCCGTTCTATACCAACTATCATACATTTGCAACTTCCGCAGGTGGTAAGGTTGTCCCTATTACCACAAAAGCAGAAGAAGGTTATCACTATGCAAAGAGAGAGCAGATTGAGCCGCTGATTACTGAAAAAACTAAGGCTATCTGCTGCATTAACCCTGGTAACCCAACCGGTACTGTACTTACCAAAGAAGAAATGCAGTTAATCGGCGAAATCGCAAAGGAACATGACCTGTGGATTATCGCTGACGAAGTATACAGAGAATTTGCTTATGACGGAAGAGAAGCAGTTTCCTTCGGTCAGGTAAAAGACGTGGAAGACAGAGTGATTATCATCGATTCCGTATCAAAAAGATTCTCTGCTTGCGGCGCAAGAATCGGTCTGCTGGTTTCCAAGAATCAGGAGTTCATGCAGAATGTAATGAAAATTGCACAGGGCAGACTTTGCGTTTCCACTGTTGACCAGGTTGGCGCTGCTGCACTGTTCAAACTGCCGGCTTCTTACTATGACGAAGTTAAAGCTGAATACTGCGGCAGAAGAGATGTTGTATACGAAGAACTGATGAAGATTCCTGGCGTTGTTTGTCAGAAACCTGGCGGTGCATTCTATATGACTGCCAAACTTCCTGTTGATAGCGTTGAAGACTTCCTGATGTTCCTTCTGACAGAATTTGAAGACAACGGTGAAACTGTTATGTTCGCACCAGCTGAAGGTTTCTATGCAACACCGGGTCTTGGTAAAGACGAAATGCGTATCGCATACGTTCTGAACCAGGCAGACATGAGAAGAGGTGTTGAACTGATCAGACTGGGTATCGAGGCTTATAACAAGAGATAGGCATTGCGTGCGTTTCCGCTCGTGATGCAGCTTGCACTGCAGCTTTCGGCGCTGTAACATTGACAAATTTGACAAAAAATCGAGATTTAGTCAATTCTGTCAAAGAAATCGAGGTAAAACATTGATAAAATTGACAGATTCCAAGATTCTTGTCAATTTTATCAAAAATATCGAGAATAATCGAGGAAAATCGAGGTGTTTTCACCTGATTTATTGACAAAAATCGAAAAATGTCATGATTCTGTCAATGTTAATAAAATGGTAAGCAAGGGACATGGAGTATTCTGTGTCCCTTTTGACTTATTTTTACTTATTCAAAAGGATGTAATGTATAACAATGGAAATTAGAAAAATTTGTGATGAACCTCAGCTTTTAGAAATAGCCGCCCCTTGGTTTTCTGAAAAATGGGGCGTGCCGAAAGCAAAACCTTGCAAGAAAGCTGATGGATTTTGCGAAAAAAGAAACCGCGGCAGCTGGGTTTGATAAACTATATCTCATCACAGACCACACAGAATTCTATGAAAAATGCGGCTGGACCTTTTATGGAATCATCAAAGAAGATGATGGCGCAGACATTCGTATGTATGAAACAAAAACCGGATTTTGACTTTTATTATAGCGTGTTTTTTGGTATAATTAAGTATTATAGGAAATGGAGATGAGGAAATGGCGTCTGTAGAAAAAGAACATGACATCAGCCAAGAGGAACTTGAATTTGCTGTATTTTGTGTTGAAAATCTGGCAAAGAAACTACGCGTAGGCAGCCAGCGAGTATTTAAGGCCTTTACGGAAAACAGTGATATCCTTTACAGCTACATTATCCCAAATTACCCGATTCTTCATACCCAGAGCAAAGAATATATTTTAGAAGACATTCTGTCACTCTTGAATGAAAAGGGAATAAAAATATGATTTTATACCATGGTTCTAATACAGAAATTCAATACCCTGATATTCAGTTTTCCAGATTGAATGTGGATTTTGGAAAGGGGTTTTATACGACACCGATTCTGACGCAGGCTGAAAACTGGTGTCAGAAATTTAAACGGCGCGGTCAAAGGGCCATTCTCAACCAGTATCAATTTTGTGAGGCAGAAAGTCAGCAATTCAAGATATTGAGATTTGAAAGTTATTCTGAATCCTGGCTGGACTTTATTTTAGAATGCAGAAATGGGCAGGATCAGTCCGATTATGACATGGTAATCGGCGGTGTTGCCAATGATAAAGTATTCAATACAGTGGAGCTTTATTTCGATGGTTTAATTGACAAAACTGAAGCTCTGAAACGTCTGAAATTTGAAGAACCGAATCTGCAAATTTGTTTTAGAAACCAAGAGATGATAGAAAAATGCTTAAAATTTGAAAGGAGCGCTTTGATATGAATGCAAATCCAATTTTGCTGCAAATGAAATATGTTCGTGTGATCAGCCGCTTTGCAGCACTTTCAAATATAACAAAGCTTGAAGCCTTATCGTTTTTTTATCATTCAAAGACTTATGAGCTGCTAAGTGAAGGTGTTTCCGACATGCACTGCATGAGCGATCAGTATTTGGCAGAGGATTTATATTTTGAAAAAGTAAATGAAAATTCAGAGAAATTTTATGAGTAAGCTGTCTTTTCAAACTTTCTGCATTGAATTTTACAGTCATCATATCGGAATGTCCAGCAATGAGGTTTTTTATATGTCGAACACAGGGGCGCTGCTTGCCGACGACGAAACGGGACTCTATGGACAATCCCCGTTATATATTTTCGGGCTATATTTAGAAGAGATGAAACATAAAAAAGATAAGAAAAGGGAGTAATACTTTCATGGCAAAAAACAAGCTATCACCAATGATGCAGCAATATATGGAAATCAAGGCAGAATATCAGGATTGTATTCTCTTTTTTAGATTGGGCGATTTTTACGAGATGTTTTTCGACGACGCAAAGACCGCATCCAGAGAACTGGAACTGACCCTGACAGGAAAGAACTGCGGGCAGGAGGAAAGAGCCCCTATGTGCGGCGTGCCGTTTCACTCTGCGGACACTTATATCGCGCGGCTTGTGGAAAAAGGCTACAAAGTAGCCATTTGCGAGCAGGTGGAAGATCCTGCGGCGGCCAAAGGCATTGTAAAACGCGAAGTAATACAGATTGTTACGCCGGGTACAGTGACTTCCCAGACTATGCTCAAGGAAAACGAAAATAACTATCTGGCTTCAGTATATTTGGACAAGAAGGGCATGTCTATTTCTTACTGTGACATTTCAACGGGAGAGCTTTACACCACGGAAGAGATTTCCGGACTGAACCTTGCGCAGAACATGCTCAACGAGCTTGCCAAAATCGACGCAAAAGAAATCATGATAAACGAAGGCGCGCAGTCCGTCATTGACTGCGATGAAATTAAGGCTGTCACCGGTGCTTTTGTCTTTGCAAGGAATGAGTCCTACTATGCGCAAAAAGCCGCTGAGGACGTAATTAAGGCGCAATTCAGCCAGGTTTCCCTGACAAGTCTGGGACTTTCGGGAAGAGATTTATGTGTGTTATCTCTAGGAGCACTGCTTGCATACCTGCTGGAAACGCAGAAGCAAAACCTTTCACAGCTGACACAGTGCCGCTTTTATGAAATAGGAAAGCACATGTCTCTCGACAAGGCGACACTTAGAAACCTTGAAATTACAGAGACATTATATGATAAAAGAGTCCAGGGCTCGCTCCTTGGTGTTTTGGACAAGACAGCAACTGCTATGGGATGCCGTAAACTGAAGCAGTGGCTGAGAGAACCTTTGAACAATGCCGCCGAAATCAACCTGCGTCTTGACGCGGTGGAGGAACTTTCGGAGCAGCCGATTTTAGAGAATAACCTGCGGGAAGCGCTGAAACAGGTCTATGACTTTGAGCGGCTTGCAGGAAGAATCGCGTCGGGCAATGCCAACGGCAAGGACATGATAGCGCTGAAAAGTTCGGTTTTTGTGCTGCCTGAAATCAAAGACAGCCTGCAGTATGTGGACTCAGCACTGCTGCAGCAGCTTTCCCAACAAATTTGTGATTTAGAAGAAATATACATCCTCATAGAGAGCGCTGTCAGGGAAGACGCGCCTTTTACCATCAAAGATGGCGGGCTGATAAAAGAAGGCTATTCCAAAGAGCTTGACGATATTAAATTCTCCATCAAGGACGGCAAGCAGTGGATTGCAAACCTTGAAAATGCCGAGCGGGAGCGAACGGGCATTCGTACTTTAAAAGTAGGTTTTAACAAGGTTTTCGGCTATTATATCGATGTAACAAAGGCTAACGCGGCGCTGGTTCCGGAGGACTATATCCGCAAGCAGACCCTTGTCAACAACGAACGGTATATTACACCGGAGCTGAAAGAAATGGAAAATCTGGTGCTTAACGCTGAGACGAAAATTAATCAGCTGGAATATGAGCTTTTTACGGAAATCAGAAATAAAATCCAAACCTATATCAAGGAAATTCAGCTGACTTCCCAGGCCATTGCGCAGCTTGACGTTCTCTGCAGTTTTTCCAGTGTCAGCAATAAACTGGGCTATGTAAAACCGATTATCGACGAAAGCTATGAGCTCCAGATAGAAAAGGGCAGACATCCAGTCATCGAACAGATGATTACTGACGGCATGTTCGTGTCCAACGATACTTATTTAAATAACACCGATACCAGCATGCTGGTGATTACAGGACCTAACATGGCAGGTAAATCCACCTATATGCGGCAGACTGCTTTGATTGTGCTGATGGCACAGGCGGGCTGCTTTGTCCCATGTGAATACGCAAAAATCGGTGTGGTAGACAGAATTTTTACCAGAATCGGCGCATCTGACAATCTGGCACAGGGGCAGTCCACATTCTTTGTGGAGATGAGCGAGCTTGCCTATATCCTCAGTTGTTCCAAAGAGCGCAGCCTGATTATTCTCGATGAAATCGGCAGAGGGACCAGCACCTACGACGGGCTTTCCATCGCATGGGCGGCTGTGGATTACCTCTGTAATGAAACGACACATATCAGAACCCTCTTTGCGACCCATTATCACGAGCTGACGGCTCTGGAAGAGCAGATTCATGGTGTCCGCAATCTCAATGTGGACGTTTCAGAAGAAAACGGAAACATCGTATTTTTACATAAAATCGTGCGCGGCTCTGCCAGCAGAAGCTACGGTATCCACGTTGCGAAACTGGCAGGGGTGCCGGGCGTTCTTCTTGAAAATGCCCAGAGAAAGCTGGAGCAGCTGGAAGCTGGCGGTATTGAAATTTCACCATGCACATATGCACAGACCGGCGAAAAAGAGCCTGCGGCATCTTCCGTTGAAGAGCAGATTTCCTTCTTTACGCCGGGGCCGAATCCTGTAGTTGAGCGGATTCGCAAGCTGAATTTAATGGAAATTACACCATCTCAGGCCATCGGAATTTTAGAAGAATTAAAGGAAGCAATCCATGATTAAAGTTTTAGAAAAGAATATCGCTGATAAAATTGCCGCAGGAGAGGTCATCGAAAGACCGGTTTCCATCATCAAGGAACTGGTGGAAAACTCTATTGACGCCGGTGCAGATTCCATCGTAGTCGAGATCAAAAACGGCGGAAAAACTTATATTCGTGTCACTGACAACGGCTGCGGTATTGCAAGAGAAGAAGTTGAAACAGCATTCCTTCGCCATGCCACCAGTAAAATTTCCACAGTGGGAGATTTAGACGCCATTGAAACCCTGGGTTTTCGGGGAGAAGCCCTGGCGAGCATTGCAGCGGTTACCCATACTGAGTTTATCACCAAGACAAAGAACGCCAAAATGGGCGTGAAACTGCTGATTCACGGCAGTGAAGTCATCGCAAACAGCGGAACAGGCTGTCCTGATGGAACGACTATCATTGTGACCGATTTGTTCTACAATACACCTGCGCGCAGGAAGTTTTTAAAATCTGACGGCGCGGAAAGCGGACAGATTATCGACTTTATGTCCCAAATCGCCCTTGCTTATCCTGCTGTTAAGTTCCGTTTTATTAACAACGGCAATATCGTTTTTTCCACTACAGGAAAGGGTGACGTGCTGGCAGCTATTTTAGCAGTTTATAAAATCAGTGAATTCTGGGACCTGGTGCCTGTATCATATGAGAAAGACGGCAATCAGGTTAGCGGATACATTTCAAGACCGTCGCTGTCAAGGACAAACCGAAAGAATCAGATTTTCTTTGTCAACGGCAGAGTGGTTTCAAGTAAAGTCATCGAAAAGGGTGTTGCCGCAGGCTACAGAGAGCGGCTCTTTGACGGCAGATATCCTGTGGCGTTTTTGTTTCTTAAAACAGACCCGGCGAGCCTTGATGTCAATATTCACCCAAATAAAAAGGAAGTGCGTTTTGACAGAGAAGAGGATATCACCGGATTGGTTGCTGAGGGAATTATTCAGGCGCTGGGAACAAAATCTGCCGTTACTGAGGTGAAAAATATCTTTAAAGCAGCGCCGGCAAAGACTGAGCCGCGCCCGGTGGAAACGCAGGTATCTATTGCAAAGCCAAAGGCTGAAGAAGTTCCTGCGTATAAAACAGAACCTAAATTAGAATTAGAATTAGAATTAGAATCACAATCAGAAACAAAAAGAAAAATCTCACCCGAGGCTGAGGTGGACATAAAACAGATACTGTCTACCAGACGAGAATCACTGCGAGTTGCAGAAGAACAAGTACCTTATGAAACACCGCCTGCTGCTTCAGAACCAATGGTTGAAATACCGAAGGAAGTATCCGAAACGCCGCAGAAACCGACTATTTCCATTGCGCTTCCTGCCATGGAGCCATTTGATTTTCAGTCCCTGACCTTAACCGGCGCCATCTTCGGCACCTATATTACAGCAGTGGAAGGCAATTATTTTTACCTGATCGACCAGCATGCCGCCCACGAGCGGGTCTTCTATGAAAAGCTGGTAGGCGAATATTTAGAGGGAGAAAAGCTGCGCCAGCCTATTTTAACGCCGATTCTTCTGGAAGTACCTCTGGCTGTCAAGGAAAATGAATACGACTGGCTTGATTGCCTTTCCGACATGGGATTTACCATTGAAGAATTCGGACAGAATTCCTATGTGATTAAGGAAATTCCAACCTTTATGACCATATCTGAGGCAGAAGATTTTGCGAAAGAATTTATCGACAGTGTTTCTGATGGTACAAAGATGCTAAACACCGTTGTCATAAATAAACTGATTACAAAGTCCTGTAAAGCGGCCGTAAAGGCCAATGACAAGCTTTCCATGGAGGAGATGAAAGCGCTTATTACACAGCTTTCCGCATGTAAGAATCCTTTCTCATGCCCCCACGGAAGACCGACATTTATCAGGCTTTCAAAATACGAAGTTGAGAAGATGTTTAAGAGAGTGTAACTGTTATGAAACGGGAAATCATCGTAATCTGCGGGCCTACCGCAGTAGGAAAAACTAAATATGCCATTGAAACTGCCCTGCATATTGGCGGAGAAGTGGTTTCCTGCGATTCCATGCAGCTTTACAAGTATATGGATATCGGCAGTGCAAAACCTACGGCAGAGGAGAGAAGCCGTGTAAAACACTATCTGGTCGATGAAATCGATCCTTCTGAGGCTTTTTCCGCCGCCAAATATCAAAAACTGGCAAAAAATGCTATTGAGGAGATTTTTGCCAAGGGAAAAACTCCTGTCATTGCAGGGGGCACGGGACTTTATCTCAACGCACTTCTTTACGATATGGACTTCAGTGCGCCGCCGGGAGATAGTGACTTTCGCGACCGGCTTTATAAAGAGGCCGAAGACTTTGGACCTTTGTATCTGCACCAAAAGCTGGCGGAGAAAGACCCAAAAGCGGCGGAACGAATTCATCCCAACAACGTCAAAAAGGTGGTTCGCGCCATCGAAGCGGCTGAACTTGGCGAAAAAGTCAAAGATTTTGCCACGGATTTAAAGCGGACGACAGATTACAGCGCCCGCCTAATCGGACTTGCCAGAGACAGACAGCAGCTTTATGAAAGAATTAACCTGCGGGTCGATATGCTCATGGAGCAGGGACTTTGCGAGGAAGTAAGAGGCCTGATGGAAAGAGGTCTTGCCGAAAGCGATATTTCCATGAAAGGCATCGGTTATAAAGAAATCATCGGCTATTTGAAAGGCCGCTGCGACCTTTCAGAAGCTGTTGATTTAGTTAAGAAAAACACCAGACACTACGCCAAGCGGCAGCTGACCTGGTTTAAACGATATGAAGATATGCAGTGGTTTAACATTTCAGAATATGACAGCGATGAAAGCTGTCTTGAGGAGATTTTTAAATGGCTGGAAAAGAAATAAAGATTCACAATAAAAGCGATAAACCGGATAATATTGTCAAGAAAGAGGCTCAGATTTTTCAGGAGTGCGAAGAAATCGAAGGGGAGCTTCCCAGATTTTTGCGCAGTTTTTTCATCTATCTGAAAGGCAACGTGCTGCCCATGTCGAGGCTTGCTTATCTGCACGACATCAAATTTTTCTGCAATTACCTCATTTCCGAGACGGATTTGACAAAGGCAGAGATAACCTCTGAAATTACCCTGAAGGAATTTGCTGAAATCAAGGCGGCTGACATCAACATCTATCTGGATTATTGCAGAAAATATAAAGTAGAGACAGACAAAAATATCTACGTTTATGAGAACAACAATAAGACGTTAGCCCGGAAGAAATCTTCTATATCCGTGATGTTTAAACACCTTTACAGAGATCAGCTTCTTGAAAAAAATATTACAGACGGCTTTGATCCGATTCGCGTACCGAAAGCGGGAGAACGTGAAATCAAGGCGCTGCAGGATGATGAAGTTATGATTATGCTGGACGCAGTAACCAACGGCACCGGTCTTACCAAGCACGCCTATTCCTACTGGCAGAAGACGAAAAAGAGGGACAAAGCTATTTTGATGTTGTTTTTGACCTACGGACTCAGACTTTCCGAGCTGCAGCAGCTGAATGTTTCGTCCTTTAATTTTTCTCGCGGCGAGTTTAAAATTTACAGAAAGCGGGGCAAGGAATCCATCATGCCTTTAAACCAGTCGGTCACTGCTGTGGTAGAAGACTATCTGGCAAACGAAAGAGCCGATGAGGAAACTTTATCCGAAGCACATCGCGACGCTTTGTTTCTTTCTCTGCAGGGCACCCGCATGACGGACAGACAGATTCGGGAACTGGTAAAGAAATATACCGCAATCGCCCTGAAAACCACTTCAAAAGCCGGCTACAGTCCTCATAAGCTGAGAGCGACAGCAGCAACCAGCCTGATTGGCAGAGGTAATTCTATTTACGATGTGGCGGCTCTTTTGGACCACGAACAGGTAACGACGACCCAGCTTTACGCACAGCACAAACAAAACGTAAAGCGTGATTTGGTAAGCGGTATGGAATGGGAAAAGGAGAGAACTGAGAAGTGACAGGCTGCGCACTGATTTTCTGCGCTATTATTCTTTCACAAATGCGTCGAAAATCTTAAAGTTTTGTGAAGAATGGTACAAGGGGATTTACAAACTGATAAAGAGGCTTATAATTTTAATTGTGATAAATGGAGAATACAGATGAATTACACGGACAAACTACTTATTGAAAAATTCGGCATCAGTCCAAGGGTTTTAGACCTTGTAAAAAGGGCAGAGGGGGAGATTTCTGATTCCTACCAGACTCTTGATGATATCATGGCATACAATCAGTACAAAGTGCTGTCGGCCCTGCAAAATCACAGAATAGCAGACATGCACTTCGCCTGGAATACGGGATACGGTTACGACGATCCCGGCAGAGAAGCCGTAGAAAAAGTATATGCGGAGATTTTTGGAACAGAGGCGGCGCTGGTTCGCCCGACTATCGTAAACGGTACCCATGCTCTTGCAATTACGCTGATGGGGGTTCTTCGTCCCGGAGATGAACTGATTTACTGCAGCGGCGGCCCTTATGACACTTTGGAAGAAGTCATCGGCATTCGCGGTGAAGGAATGGGCTCCCTCAAAGAATACGGCGTGACCTATAAACAGGTTGACCTCCTTGCGGACGGTTCCATCGACCTTGAAACCCTCGGAAAAACCATCTCTGATAAGACGAAAATGGTTTCCATTCAGAGAGCGACGGGATATAGTTGGCGTAATTCTATTACCGTAAACCAAATTGCAGAAGTTGCAGAGTTCGTACATAAAATCAATCCGGACATCGTCTGCATGGCAGATAACTGCTACGGCGAATTTCTTGATGTAAAAGAGCCTACAAACGTTGGAATTGACGTAATGGCAGGCTCTCTAATAAAAAATCCCGGCGGTGGCCTTGCTTTGACCGGCGGCTACGTCTGCGGCCGCAAGGATTTAATTGACAAGATAGCTTACCGAATGACCTGTCCGGGAATCGGCGCTGAATGCGGCCTTACTTTTGGTCAGACCCGTTCTGTGCTCCAGGGGCTTTTCATGGCGCCAAAGGTTGTAAATGGTGCGGTAAAAGGCGCTATGCTTTGCGCAAAAGCCTATGAAATGCTGGGATTTGACATCAGACCAGGAGTTTCTGACAGCCGCAGCGACATCATTCAGTCGGTAAAGCTGGGTTCACCTGAGGCTGTGGTTGCATTTTGTGAGGGAATTCAGGCTGCTGCGCCTATCGACGCCCACGTGACACCGGTGCCTTGGGCCATGCCGGGTTATGAATCTGATGTTGTTATGGCCGCAGGCGCTTTTGTACAAGGATCCTCCATCGAGCTCAGTGCAGACGCACCGATTCGCGAGCCGTATATCGTGTATTTCCAGGGGGGGCTTACCTACGAACACTCAAAGTTCGGTGTGATTAAGTCAATTCAGCAGCTGTATAAAAAAGGGTTATTAGATATTTAAAAGGGATTTGAGAAACTTATGGACAAAGAAACATGGAAAGAAAACGCGCATAAAACGAAAGATGATGTAAAGGCGAACATCAGGAAAGCCAAGAAAACCAAACTGTTCCTTTCTGTCTTGAAGCTGGGGGTGCTTTCTGCCATTGTAATCGGCATACCTTTGTATATTGTCTTTTGCCAGAGGGATTTTATCGATCAGTTTCGTTCTTTTGACGATGTGCTTGCATATCTGGAACGATATAAGTTTGAAAGTATTTTCATCTATATCGGTATTCAGGTGGTGCAAATCGTCATCAGCGTTATTCCGGGGCAGGCTTTTCAGTTTGCCGCAGGCTACCTGTACGGATTTATCCCAGGGCTGATTTTTTCAATGATAGGCGCTTTTCTGGGCACGCTGATTTCCTTTTATCTGTCGCGGCTTCTCGGAAAGGATGCAGTACATTTGTTCTTTGGCGAGGAACGAATCAATCATTTTATATGCAGGCTAAACAGCAAAAAAGCGTACACCATCGTCTTTCTTTTGTACCTGATTCCGGGACTTCCTAAAGATGTTGTCAGCTATGCTGCCGGTGTATCAGAGATGAAATTTAAGGCGTTTATGGCATTTTCCATGGCGGGCAGAGTCTTCGGCATGGGCGGAAGCCTTTTAATCGGCGCATTCTACTTTAAGGAGCATTACATTGGAATGGCTGTAATCGGTGTCTTTGCTGCCGTCGCCTTTGTTCTCTGCATCATTTACAGAGATAGAATCAATCAGTATCTTGATAAATTTTATGATAAAGTCACCAAATAAATGGAGGTTTAACATGAAAATTGTAGTTTTAACCGGAAGCCCGCACGAAAACGGAACATCCTTTGTTCTTGCGGATTCATTTATAAAGGGCGCAGAAGAAGCTGGTCACAGCGTTTTCCGCTTTGACGCCGCACAGAAAACTGTGTACAGCTGTATCGGCTGTGATGTCTGCGGGCAAGGAGACGCAGCCTGCATTTTTGACGATGATATGCAGGAACTGATTCCTCCGCTCATTTCTGCGGACATGGTAGTTTTCGTATCGCCGGTGTATTATTCCGGATTTACTTCACAGATAAAAGCCGTCATCGACCGCTTCTACGGTATCGACAAAAAACTCTGCGGCGCACAGAAATCATCTGCGCTGCTGGTTACCGCAGCGGACACAGATGTTCGCACGGCTAGGGGAATACAAGCGGTTTATGAGGAGGCAATGCATTATCTGAACTGGGAGGATAAAGGACAGATATATGCCATTGCCTGTGCTGAAAGAGGGGATATAGAGAAAACGGAGTATCCTGAAAAGGCGTATATTCTGGGAAAATCTTTATAATTGCAGTTGTAAAAGCAAGCGTTCGCAGTCTGTTTTCAGTACGAACGTTTTTAGAACATTTGTTTATTTTTTTCTTGACAAAGAACATTTATTCTGTTAAGATATAGAAAACGAACAAATGTTTAGAGAGGTGAGAACACATGACCAAGAAATATAGAGTAGCTTCCAAATTCAGATTTACACTTTTTATGACAGTTTTAATTCTTTGTCTTGTAACTGTCTCAGGAACCTTGATGGGTTTTAATACTGCAATCAGTTCCTCCAGAGACTTATATAACATAGTTGAGATTGAGGCCGGCGATACCATCTGGGATATCGCTACAGAATATGGACCGACCAGTTCAGACGCACGCCGGATTGTTCAGGACATCTGTGATATTAATGAAATTACTGCTGATGAGCTTGTTGCCGGTCAGAAAATCGTCGTTCCGGTATATCAATAATAGCAATTTAACCAATTTAGGTGTATTTAGGCATATTTCAAAAAAACGCCATTTTAAGCGAGTTTTTTTACTGACCAAGATATCGACCACATCCAATAAAATCGCTTAAAACGCAAATTAGAGCCTCAGAAATTTTATCCCATAAAGGAGTGTCTGCTGCGCCAATTCCTTATAAGTAGAAGACATTCCAAAGACCAGGACTTGTATGTGTGACCACATGCGAGTCCTGATTTTTTGCCTTTAAGAAATCGCGGAGGCTTATAGAAACTGTGAAATGAAACGTAATGCATCTGCAAGCGAATATAAGATGTTTCAGTAAGAAGATTTGAAACTAGCGATAAGTTTTCAGAACGAAATTGAGATAAGACAGCAATATGACAACAAAGATAAAAGAAATCCGTGGGTCCGCAGAATTGACTGGCTTAGAGGTTTATAAGCAGTATTTGAGATTAGTGTCAAAAAATAACTATAACTATTCCCAAAATTATGATTTTAGGAATAGTTACTACTTTCGCAACCAGTCACCCCATTTGCAATCAGCAAAACCGCAAATCAAAATAGCCTCTAAGAAATTTTTCTTGAGACTATGGTTTGCAAACAATTATTTCACAGCATTACTTCCAAATCCCCTCTGGTTTATGAAAAAAAAATTACGAAAATAGATGCACAAAAGACTGATTCTACATCCGGTAAAAACAGTCTTTTCGAAGCTCTGCCAACTACCTGTATTGATAGGCAGCTTTGGCAAAGCCCAACTTATTCTTTTTAAAGATTGAGGAAAACTCCCTATTTGGAACGGGTACACCGCTGATTCCGTTTTCGATGCAGACGTATGGGATTTTGTATTCGTGCATGATATAATGCTCAAAATCTCCGTATGTTGCTTTGGTATAGCTTTCATCAATGGTACTGTAACCGGTCATGTCACGAAACAGCCTGACAAAGGACCAGCATCTGGCTTTATAGTTTTTATTGTGATAACCCCAGTAAATCACCCGCCCCATGCTGTGATAGTTAATAACTGCCTGCACATTGGAGCAGCTTTCCATCGCCTCTAAAATCCCTTGAGTCTCATTCTCAGAAAACCGCTTCGGACCGGGATAATACTGGCTGGCATAAGTCTTTGTACTCGGATAAGAACTGTACATCTTGTAATTTCTATTCAGGTCAACCCCTCTTGCGTTGGCCTGCCAGTTGGAATAAGCGCCGGTTCTCGGCATTTTCTTTATCTTTTTCCGAAGCGCCGCGTTTCTGATGGAGTTAGGTCCAAGAGCGCTGATTGCAATACCGTCGGGATTTGCCATAGGCACGATAACGATACTGACCGAATCAAAAAGCTCCTTATAGGAAATGCCGCAGTAAAGGCCTGATTGATAGTTTCTGCAGTAATACTCAATCATGCGCATAACCAGCTGGCTGTTGATATACTCCCTGCCATGAATTCCGGCTGTTACAAATATCTGTTTTTTCGCCTCGGGATTTCCAAGAGTAACACAGTACAGACTTCTATTATCAGCAGTTTTTCCCAAGTAGGTTTTAGAAAGTCTGTCTGGGTATTTTTCCGTCAAAGCATAAAGATCCTCGGTGAAGTCGCCATAGGTATATTTGCTGTCAGTAGAACTGACAATATAATTGCTGGCGCCAAAACACTCCAGAGGCAAAACCAGAAATATGCACATAATAAGAATCAGTCGTTTCATCATGGAAAAGCTCCTTTAATCCTTTATTTTTTCTTAATCGTCCAGCCCTTTTTTCTTATAAAACCGCTGGAACAGAATGACTCCTGCGATAATCCAGACAATGCATACGCCTATGGCAATGAGATTATCCTTCGTGGTAAGGGAATCTCCTGCCGCAACAGATGGATATACTGTGTAAAGTGATGTCGTAGGCAGCACCTTTGCAACTTTTTCGATAAATTCACTAAACTGTCCGAATATCGGCGGCATCAACATAAGCATCATCAAAGGAGAACCCAGTGTTCCTGCGGACATCTGATCCTTTGCCGCAATGCCTACCACTGCACCAAAACAAATGAGTGCAAGGGAAGCTAACACCATGATAAACAGATAGCCAGCCAGGCTTGCTATAGCAGCCCCGCAGACGAAAAACAGAATTAAAGCTTCTACGATGAGAAGCAGCAGACATACAAGCGCTTTACTTAAGATAAACTCAACACCTGACACATTTGCCATCATCAATGACCGAAGGGTATGCTTTTCCTTTTCCTCCGCGATCATCGTAGAAAGGACAGTCAACGGAATGATAGACAATACCATTACGCTGCACAGAAGCAATACGTAATCAGCCGGAAGTCCAGTAATGTCTGACAATATGTATGTATAAAGCAGCGCAAAGACAGCTGGAATAAGCAGTGTAATCAGAATACTCCGATTGCCGAAACATCCTTTCATATCCTTTTTGAACAAAGTACGAAGCACATGCATCCTAATTCTCTTTCCCATTATGCTCTCCCTCCTTCTTCTGTCAACGCTAAGAACACTTCTTTCAGGCTCGGTTCGATGGAATGAATCATCTTGACTTCACCAGCGCCGGCAAGATATGATGAAAGCCGGTCTGCCTCCAGCGGCAAAATCACTTCTTCCGATGCCGTCGTAACCTTCACCTGTTTCTTCGCATATTTCAGTTTTAAATCGTATGGGCTCCCGCACTCTATAATTTTTCCGCAATTGAGGAATGCAATGCGGTCACAGAGCTCGTTTGCCTCTTCCATATTGTGTGTCGTCAAAAATACCGTTGTTCCATGCTCTTTCATCTGCAAAATCAGGCTGCGCACTTCTTCTGCTGTAGCAGGGTCCAGATTCGCCGTAGGCTCATCGAGAAAAAGTATCTCCGGGTTATGCAGAATAGTTCTTGCAAAGGTAAGACGTTGACGCATACCCTTTGAAAGCTTTTCGCAAGGCTTCTTTGCCGCATCCTCCATACCGATACGGTGTAATACTTCATCAATTCTATCTCTGGAAACCTGATAAAGGTCTGCAAATAATTTCAGATTTTCATATACGGTCATCTTGTCATAAAGACCGCTGTTATCGCTCATAATACCGATTCTTTCTCGAATCTCGGTATCAAAAGGCGATTTGCCGAATAGAGAAATCTCTCCGCTTTCAGCGCGCAGCTGTCCGCTGAGCAGTTTGATTGTCGTTGTTTTTCCCGCCCCTGAAGGGCCAAGGTAACCAAAAATCTCGCCTTTTTCGATTTCAAAGGATACGTCTGACAAGGCAGCAGTATCTTTAAATCGTTTCGATAAATGGTTTACTTTAATTACCTGTTCCATCTCTTCCACCTCTTTTTATTCCGGATTTTACATTTAATGTAAATACTCATGCCTTTTCATTTTACAACAAAAAAAACACCATTTCAAGATATTTATGATAAACGGTGTTTTTTCGCATACAAGTGGCTTTTTTTAAGACTTATGCAGAAACTTCTCTCTGATTTCCGTATTAGTGTCCATGATATGCAGACGAAGTTCTCTGGCTGACATACGAAGGGCGCCTTGCCCGAAAATCATCATCTGCTCCAGTCCGTCAGAGGTCGCCACGGTGATACGCAGCTTTTTCACATGCTCCAGTACGAATTTTTCAATAAACTGGTCGGCAGTCTCCCCTTCCCTGGTGTAGATAATCTGCATATTGTGAATGGTCTGGGTGGTGCCGGGATTACCCGGTTTCTTATAACCGTCAAAGACGACGATGATTCGATTTTCTTTATAGCCCTGATAATTGCTAAGGATTTCAATGAGTAAATCTCGGGCACTTGCAAGACTCAAGGATGCCATGTCTTTCAATTCTTCCCACGCAAATATCATGTTATAGCCGTCGATAAGCAGCACTTCCTCGGCAGAAGCGTTATTATAGGCGCTTTTTACACGAGGACCGGAAAGTCCGCTTTCCGCGGTAATCATTCTGGCACTTTTCTTAAAACGGTTTGTTTCTCTCTTGCTTGTGCCATAGGTCTGTCTGAATACTGCTTCCAGTTCTTCATCGCTGTACTGACGGGAACTGGTGCCGCCCCGCAAATAATCAGCGCCGCCTTGGACTTTTTCCGGCTGCCAGGTTAGAGGCAGGTGCATGTACTGTTCCACCTCCTGCCAAGGGACGCTGACGCCGGCACCGGATTTGCAGAAGATGGAATCACTAGGATTTTCTAAATCACGGTCTGCTTCATAGCCAACCGCCTGTACAACATCCTCTTCGTTGTGACACGGAAAGTACCCTGCCAAAGTGTAGTAAAGCCTGCCCTCTCCTTTTGTATAAGAAGTAACATCTTTCTGGTAACCTTTCATCATGGAAACCGGCGCACGCCCAGCCAAAACTGCATTTGTTCCCGCAGCAGACGATGGCTCGCAGGTGCCGTGCATATTTTGAATATCGTTCATCGCTCTTCCGATGAAATCTGTCGGCAGTTCCAGACGGTAAGCATAGTAAGGCTCCAGAAGTCTGCAGCCCCCTTTTCTCAAACCGTGACGAAGCGCTCTGTAGGTTGCCTGACGAAAATCACCGCCCTCTGTGTGCTTTACATGAGCGCGTCCAGTGGTTAAAGTGATTTTCATATCCGTCAGCGGCGAATTTGTCAAAAGCCCTGTATGGGTTTTCTCAAGGAGATGGGTCACGACAAGCCGCTGCCAGTTTCTGTCCAGCACGTCCTCGCTGCAGTCTGTATCGACAACGATGCCGCTTCCTTCTGGAAGCGGTGTAAGCAGCAGATGGACTTCCGCATAGTGACGAAGAGGCTCAAAATGTCCTACGCCCTCTGCTCTATTTACAATAGTTTCTTTATATAAAACCGTATCTTCCCCAAATTCAATGGATTTTCCAAAGCGTTCCAAGACAAGACTTTTTAAAATTTCACCCTGGATTTCTCCCATCATGCCGATGGTAAGCGCGCTGCTTTCCTCACTCCAGGACACGTGAAGCTCCGGCAGTTCCTCCGACAGCTGCAGAAATTTCTCATAGGCATCGTGGGGTTCCCAGTCAGCAGGAAGCAGTATCTCGTAGCTTAAGACTGTATCCAGATAAGGGGCGCTTCCGGCAGGCTCAAATCCCAGCCCCTGACCGCAAAAAGTATCAGAAAGCCCTGTTACTGCGCAGATACTGCCTGCTTCTGCCCTCTGCACCGCATCAAATTTCTTTCCGTTATAAATACGTATCTGATGTATCTTGCTTTCGCCAATCTGTTCCTTTACAGACAGACTGCCGCCGGTAATTTTCATATGTGTCAGCCGGTTTCCCTGCTCGTCCCTGCTGATTTTATAAATTCTCGCCCCAAAGCTTTCGCCGTATTTCGGACAGATTGTATAAGTTGAAAGTCCGTCAAGAAGTGTATCAATGCCCTGCATTTTCAGCGCAGATCCGTAGTAGCAAGGAAACAGCTTTCTTTCTTTAATCAGCTCTGCGCAGGTATCATCAGAGACTTTTCCAGTTTCCAGATAGGATTCCAGCAGAGTTTCATCACACAGAGCAGCTCTTTCATAAAAGTCTTCACTGCCGGCAAGGACGCACTGCTCATTTAAACGAGCCCTTACGTCCTCCATAATTGAGGTCAAGTTCAGACCTTGCTGATCCATTTTATTGATAAAAATAAAAGTTGGTACATGATAGCGGGAAAGCAGTTCCCATAAGGTCAGCACCTGACCGGTCACACCATCAGGGCCGCTGATTAAAAGAATAGCATAGTCAAGAACCTGTAGGGTTCGTTCCATTTCCGCGGAAAAATCCACATGGCCCGGCGTATCAAGGAGCGTAACTTCTTTATCTCCTAAGGAAAAGACCGCCTGTTTGGAAAAAATAGTAATACCGCGGCTTTTTTCCAGCGCAAAAGTATCGAGAAAGGAGTCACCGTGATCCACTCGTCCCATCTGTCTGGTAATGCCGTTTTGATAAAGGACGCCTTCAGACAGAGTCGTCTTTCCGGCGTCCACATGGGCAAAAATGCCTATTGTTAGGTTATTCTTCTGATTCATCTTCGGAAATTTCCTTTTCAGGCTCTTCAATGTGCAGCTTTACTTTTTCGATACGACGCTCTTTTACGGAGAGAATCGTAAAGATATAATTTTCAAAGACAACTTCTCTGTTTTCATCGCCTTCTTCCGGAATTTCTCCCAGAATATCGATGATGAAGCCGCCTATGGTCTCGCTGTTTTCAGATTCCAGATTGATATTGATTTCTTCGGAAAGGTCACTGAGATAAACATTTCCGTCTAAATAATAATTATTATCGTCAACTTTATTGATGACGTGCCCCTGTTCGTCGTATTCGTCTTCGATATCGCCTACGATTTCCTCCACGATGTCTTCCATGGTTACAATACCGCTGAAACCGCCGTATTCATCGATGAGAATAGCGATGTGCTGCTTTTCAATCTGCAGTTCAAAGAACAACGCGTCGATATTTTTTGTTTCAGGTACAAAGTAAGGTTGACGCAAAATGGAGCGGATATCCACCTTATCAAAACCTGTTTCGCGCGCTTTAATGAGGTAATCCTTAATGTGAAGAATACCGATAATGTTGTCTGTATCATCTTCACAGACCGGAATTCTGGAATACCGAAGCTCCATCAGTTCATCCAGATACTCATCAGTAGAATCATTGATGTCGATAAGAAATACATCGGTACGAGGCGTCATGATTTCGTAGGCAAGTTCGTCATCGAACTGGAAGATACTATTAATCATCTTCTTGCCTTCTTCTTTGATTGCACCACTCTGCTGTCCTGACTCTAAAATGGACATAACCTGTTCTTCTGAATAGCCGGTGTATTCAATCTTCGTTTCCTGTCCGAACAGTTTCAGGAAAACATCTGCAATAAAAGTCAGTATTACAACAAAAGGCTTTAATATGATGACAAAGAACCGCTGCAGTGCTGAAAGCTTCATGGCGATGGCTTCGCTGTGCTGCTGTGCCAGTTTTCTTGTAAAATACTCACTGAACGTGATTGTGGCTGCAACGTAAATCAGCGCGGAAATAATCGGGTGCTGCGGCAGCGCCAAAGCAAAGTATACGCCGATTACAATGAAAATGTAGCTGAGCAGACGGTTTGTAAAACGATAATCCGTTGGTGAGGAAAGCAGATTTCCAAGGCGGATTGCCACTTCATTTTCTTCAGTTACCATCTGTCTGATTTTGCTTCTGTTTACACTGTTCATGGCAGTGTTCATCAGTACTGCGATGCCGTTAAAAGCCATTGCAAGAGCCATCAGGCTGACTTTTAGTGCGATTGGCAGGCTACTGGGGTCAGGTGTCATGTTCGTTCATCTCCTTATTACTTGATCATTATTTTTTCTTTCTTAAAATATAGTGAGGTTTCACTGGATAATCCATCTTCATTTTCAGAAGCTGCTGTGGATGCGGCGCGCTTTCAAGGATTTCGCCGCTCTCTGCATCCATCATCGCTGTGATATTCTGTGTAAAATAATCGATATCGGGACCGAAGATCTCGATTTCCTCTCCTACGGTCATTTTATTTCTCTGCTCCACAAGGGCAAAGCCGGTCTTTTCATCGTACTCTTTAACAAGGCCTACAAAGCTGTATTCTCTGGTGTAGGCGCTGGTCTGGTAGTTCTGATCCAGATTGGTCGGCTGATGGAAATAAAACCCTGTTGTAAATTCTCTGTGGCTGACTTTTTTTAACTCAGTCATCCAGGACTGATCAAAGCTGTATCCTTCCGGGTCTGTAAAGTACGCATCGATGGCTTTTCTGTATGCGTGAACTACCGTTGCCACATAAAAGATACTCTTCATACGACCTTCGATTTTAGCGGACATAATACCGGCGTTTACAATATCCGGTATGTGTTCAATCATGCATAAATCTCTGGAATTGAGAATATAGGTGCCTCGCTGGTCTTCCTCTACCGGATAGTATTCGCCCGGTCTTTTTTCTTCGACCAAAGCGTATTTCCAGCGGCATGGATGCGCGCACATACCCCTGTTAGCATCACGCTCAATCATAAAATTGCTGAGCAGACATCTTCCCGAATAGGATATGCACATTGCCCCATGGACAAAGGCTTCTATTTCCATCTCCTGTGGGATATTCTCACGAATCTGACGGATTTCCGGCAGGGTCAGTTCTCTTGCTAAAACCAGTCGTTTTACGCCCATTTTATGCCAGAATCCAGCAGTTCTGTAGTTGGTCATGTTAGCCTGGGTGCTCAGGTGAATTTCTGCGCCCGGAATCACTTCCTGAATCAAATCAACAATGCCCGGATCGGACACGATAAAAGCGTCAAGACCCAAATCCTTAATCTGTTCCAGATAGGTCGTAAGCGGCTCAATATCCTCATTGTGAGCAAAGATATTGACCGTCAGATAGCATCGCTTTCCTCGCTCATGGGCAAAGGCAATGCCCTCTTTCATTTCTTCAATAGAAAGATTTCCTGCTCCTGCACGTAAACTGAACATTTCGCCGCCAAAATATACAGCATCAGCGCCGTAGAGAATGGCTGTCTTTAATTTTTCCAAATCGCCTGCAGGCGCAAGCAGTTCAAACTGTTCTTTATCCATGTTCTCCTCTGTAAATTGTCACTGCAAGACCGTCTCCTATACTGAGAAGTGAGGTCTGCAAGGTATTGTCATTGGTAATATAATTGAGATATTCTCTCATTTTTCTAATGTTGGTTTTGTGTTTATTCTGCGGATCGTAAACGTCGGAAGCCGTCATGGCTTTCTGCAGGATATTGTCTGACAGAATCACCGCCCCATCCCGACAAACAGAAAGAGCTGCGTCTAAAAACCGCTTATAGTGACTCTTTGCCGCGTCAATAAAGACGAAGTCAAAACCGGAAATTCCATTATCCCGCAGTTTTTCAATCTGTTCCTGGCCGTCTCCGAAAATGGTGTGAATCTGCCCTTCCTTTCCTGCAGCGCTGATGTTATGCCTTGCAGCATAGAGCGCCGTTTCGTCCTTTTCAATGGTATAAATTTCTGCCTTCGGGCACATAGCCGCATAATACAGCGCGGAATAGCCGATGGCTGTTCCGATTTCAAGAATTTTCTTTGGCTTTACAAGAGGAAGCAGTGTATGCAGATACATCTCCGTCTCCCTCAGAATAATTGGGACTCTATCCTTCTCTCCCATCTGCCGAAGAGCAGCCAGCTCTTCGTTTACCGGTCTGTAAAATCCGGTAAGATATTCTGTTACGATATCATTTGTTATATTCATATCAGTACCACATGTTCTCGCTTACAATTTTGTTGTGCTCATCCAGGGTCCTGGAATACAGCACTTTGCCGTCTTCTGTCGCAAAGAAATACAGATAGTCGGACTTTTCGTAATGGAGCAAATCGTCCATAGCCGCAGCAGACGGCGAACATACCGGTCCGATTGGAAGTCCTTCGTATTTGTAAGTGTTGTATTTGGAATCAACTTCTAAATCCGCGTATGTTACATCGACTCGCTTTTCCTGCAGGGCATAAAGGACGGTGATGTCACTTTGCAGCGGCATATCCTTTGCAAGACGATTGACGAAAACGCCGGCGATAATCGGTCTGTCCTTTTCAAAGAGAGATTCGTTTTCTACAATGGAAGTCAGCGCCAAAAACTGGTGTACCGTCATATCCATCTTTTCAATCTCTTCTTTTCTTGCTGAGAGTTCCTCATCAGTTTTATCCAGAATCATCTCCGTTACCTGTTCAATAGTCGGATTTTCATCGGTCACAAAATAAGTTTCAGGATAGATATAGCCTTCCAGCGGAAACATGATGTCCTTTTGCAGAATTTCATCAGTCAGGAACCAGTATTTGTCAATAAGCTGGTTTAGATAGTCTTCGTCCTTCCACTTTTTCAGCATTTCTTTGGCTGTGAAAGGAAGATCTTTTGCGATGGCTTCGGTCGCCTGCGGCACCGTTGCTCCCTCAATCACCGTAAAAGCATTCTTGGAAAGATACGCAAAATCACCGGTATTGATGACCTCCATAATCTCTGTCAGGCTCATTGACCTGTTAAAGATATAGGTATTTGCCTGCAGTGAATCGTAATGACTGATGCGCACGTGAATCCTGGCGCAAGTCTTATTCTTAATCAGTCCGTTCTCATCTAATATATCTACGATGGCTGAAGCGCTGCTGCCTGACGGAATGTTGACTGTAACTGGCTCATTGTCTCCCGGCTTTGCTGCGGTAATGCCATTCTGATAGAAAAGAAAAGCTGCGGCACCGACAACGATAAGAACTACGGCGATTGCAATAATAATGATTTTGGATTTTTTCAATGTCCCTTACCTCTTTTCGTGCTTCCTGGTGTGATGAAAAAGAAAGGGACGAAAGCTTCGTCCCTTCATCTTTGCATTGTTCTCTAGCAGATTATTTTGCTCTTCCCAGATATTCTCCGCTTCTGGTATCAATCTGAATTTTTTCACCTTCTTCGATGAAGATCGGAACCTGTACAACTGCGCCTGTTTCTACTGTAGCAGCTTTTGTAACATTTGTAGCGGTGTTACCCTTTACGCCTGGTTCTGTTTCAGTAACAACCAGGTCGACAAAGTTCGGCGCTTCTACGATGAACGGCTCGCCCTTATAGAACTTCAGAGTTGCTTCGTCATTCTCTCTCATGTACTTGATTGCATCTTCTACCATATCATAAGCAACAGGAACCTGTTCATAAGTCTCTCCATCCATGAAGTAATACAGATCGCCGTCATTGTACAGATACTGCATCTTCTTGGTTTCGATAATTGCTTCTTCAAACTTATCATCAGGGTTGAACGCTTCTTCTCTGGTAGCGCCGGTAATGATGTTCTTGTACTTGGTTCTTACAAACGCCGCGCCTTTACCAGGCTTAACGTGCATGAAATCAAGAACTACATGGGGTTCGCCATTAATCTGAAATGTTCTGCCTTTTCTAAAATCACTTGCATAAATCATCGGTCTATTCTCACTTTCTTCAAATTAAAACAATTTAATAAAAAACTTCTATACGGTATTATAACAGATTTACTGCATGTTGCCAATACCCATTACTTCGCCTAAAATTTTATAGACATCGTTCATCATCAGGGAAAAGCGCATTTCCGCCTGCATATACTGGGCAGCCATAGGATCTTTCATGATAATCTGATAAAGATCCTGCACAGACTGCATCATGCCTTCTGCACTGCCATCTCCCATCATCTGCTTAGCCTGCATTTCAAACTGCTTTCCTTGAAAGTCTTTAATCATAGCGGAAAGTTCTTCGTTCTGATCGATTACTTTTTTCAGCTGATCGTACTGTTTAAACTCTTCGGACTCTCTGATTGCTTTCGCAAGTCCATGGGCCTGATCGTATACGTTCATGTGTTACCTCCTATTGTTTTTTCTTGGGGCAGGACCATTATACATCTAAGAAAATCGGAAGGATAATCGGACTTCTCTTGGTTTTACGGAAAATGAACTTTCTCAGCTCTTCACGCACGTTATTTTTAATGGCGTTCCAGTCCTTACTTCCATTTCTTTCCAAAGTGTCCTCCAATGTCTGTCTTGCCAGAGCCTTGGCATCGTTGATTAAATCCTCGTTTTCTCTCACATAGACAAATCCGCGGGATACGATATCAGGACCGGAAATGATTTCTCCGCTGGCCCTGTCGATGGCTGTAACGACAATAATCAAGCCAGACTCAGACAGCAGTTTTCTGTCACGAAGAACAATATTGCCGATATCTCCTACACCCAGACCATCGACCAGCACATCTTCTGCGCTGACAACATTCTGGAACTTGGTTGCATTGCGTTTATCTACAGTTAACTGATCTCCATTAGATAAAATAAAGATATTCTTTTTTTTCATGCCGATGGATTCAGCCAAGGCTGCATGCTGCACTAAATGTCTGTGTTCACCATGTACCGGCATGAAAAACTTCGGTTTGATCAGTGTATGAATCAGCTTCAGCTCTTCCTGGCAGGCATGGCCGGAAACATGAATATCCGCAATGTCGTTATAGATGACTTCTACTTCTTTCTCGTAAAGTCTGTTTACAACGCTGGATACCGTTTTTTCGTTCCCCGGTACAGGTGTAGAGGACAGGATTACCATGTCCCCTTTCTTCAGCTTTACGCTGCGGTGTTCATCGTTTGCCATTCTGGACAGCGCTGACATCGGCTCTCCCTGACTTCCTGTAGTGATAATCACCAGCTGGTTGTCAGGAATATTCCTGGTCTTGTTCAAGTCCACATAGGTGCCTGCTGGAAAGTGCAGATATCCGAGCTCACTTGCTAAGGTAACTACATTATCCATACTTCTGCCGGAAACGGCTACTTTTCTGCCGTATTTTGCAGCAAGCTCTACAATCTTTTGTACTCTGTGGACATTAGAAGAGAATGTTGCAATAATAATTCTGTTCTTTGCTTCTCTGAAAATCCCATCCAGGGTCTGCCCTACCACACGTTCTGAGGCTGTATAGCCTTTTCTGAGCACGTTGGTACTGTCCGCAAGCATCAGATCTACGCCTCTTCTTCCGATTTCAGCAAACTTTGCCAGATCGATGGGTTCTCCATCGGTTGGCGTATAGTCGATTTTAAAGTCGCCTGTGTGAAACAGGGTTGCTGCTGGAGTCTGAATATACAGGCAGATAGCGTCCGCTATAGAATGGGTAGTTCTGATTGCCTCTATTTTAAATTCTCCGGCTTTAAATTTTTCTCCGGCTTTAATGATATGAAATTTTGCTTTCAGTCCGTGTTCCTTGAGTTTGTTTTCTATGAGTCCAAGGGTTAGCCTGGTTCCATAGATCGGTACCTGAATCTGTTTTAAGAGGTACGGAATTGCGCCGATATGGTCTTCATGACCATGGGTAATTACCATACCTACAATTTTTTTCGCGTTCTTTACCAGATAGCTGAAATCGGGAATGACGACGTCGATACCGTACATTTCATCTTCTGGAAAAGACATGCCGCAATCAATGAGTAATATCTGGTCTTTATATTCTAAAACCGTCAGGTTTTTACCTATTTCATTGAGACCTCCGATTGGAATAACTTTCAGGTTTTCTGCCTTTTTTGTCTGCTGCGCAGGCTTCACTGTCCTCATCATATTTTTTCTCGGTGAGGATTTTTTCGTGGACTTCTTAAGTGGCAAAACCTCTTTATTCTGCGGTCTCCGGACAGCCGCTTTTTTTGCTTGCGGCTTCTTACTGTTGTAATCTCTCATATACTCCCCTTTACTTAATAACAATATTTACAAGCTTATTAGGGACTGCAATGACTTTTACTACATTCTTGCCCTCTGTCAAAGCTTTTACTTTGTCATCGGAAAGCGCAGTTTTTTCCAGTTCTTCTCTTGTTAAATTATTTGCTACGTTTAATTTTTCTTTTAATTTTCCGTTCACCTGAACTACAATTTCAACTGTATCTTTCACCAGTGCGGCTTCATCGTATGTCGGCCAGCTAACCTCAGTCAAGGTCTTAGTGCCGTCCAAAGTCTGCCACATTTCTTCGCAGATGTGCGGTGTAAACGGTGAAAGAATGATAACCAGCGTATCGATGGCTTTCTTCATGAAGTTCTGGTTTGCGTCTTCCAATTCTTTGTATTTATACAGCTCGTTGACAAGTTCCATAATAGAACTGATAGCTGTATTAAAGCTGAATCTGCCGCCCACATCATCAGTAACTTTCCTGATGGTGGTGTTTAACACATAGTTCAGCTCTTTATCCGCGTCGGTCTTGATTTCGTAAACGCCCCCTGCCTTTGGATAGGTGTTTGTGAAATCATAAACCAGACGATATACACGGTTTAAGAAACGGTAGCTGCCTTCTACACCGGCGTCAGACCAGTCAAGCTCTCTTTCAGGCGGTGCAGCAAAGAGAATGAAGAGTCTCGCAGTATCAGCGCCGTATTTGTTGATGATTTCCTCAGGGCTGACTACGTTGCCCAGAGACTTACTCATCTTCTTACCGTCCTTATTTACCATGCCTTGGGTCAGCAGATTTTTAAACGGTTCTTCGTGTTTGGTCAGTCCCAGATCGTAGAGTGCCATCTGGAAGAATCTTGCGTACATCAGATGTAAAATCGCATGTTCCACGCCGCCGATGTACTGGTCAACATCCATCCAGTAATCAACCTTCTCTTTTGCAAAAGCGGTTTCCTGATTCTTTGGATCGCAGTAGCGGAGGAAGTACCAGGAGGAATCCAGGAAAGTATCCATGGTATCCATCTCTCTTTTCGCTTCTTTTCCGCACTTCGGACAAGTACACTTGCTGAAGGTCTTAGAAGTGGTCAGTGGAGATTCGCCTTTTCCTGTAAATTCTACATCAGTCGGAAGCAATACCGGCAGATTTTCTTCTTTTTCAGGCACCCAGCCGCACTCTTCACAATAAATCATCGGAATTGGGGTTCCCCAGTACCGCTGTCTGGAAATCAGCCAGTCACGAAGTCTGTAGTTGACAGTCTTCGCGCCGATACCTTCTTCGCTGAGCCATTCGATGACCGCACCGATAGCTTCTTTATTGTTCATGCCGTCAAATTTGCCGGAGTTAATCATCGTTCCCTCTGCGGCAAAGGCTTCTTTTAAGTCATTTACATCGATTTCCGGATTGTCAGAATCTACAACCGGAATGATTTCCAAATCAAATTTTTTTGCAAAGTCAAAGTCTCTCTGGTCATGAGCAGGTACTGCCATGATTGCGCCTGTACCGTATCCCATGAGAACATAGTCGGAAATAAAGATTGGAACTTTCTTTCCATTGACAGGGTTTACTGCATATTTACCGATAAATACGCCTGTCTTTTCATTGGTCGTGGAAGTTCTTTCGATATCGTTCATATGTTCTACTTTATCCAGATAAGCAAGAACCTCTTCTTCGTATTCAGTGCCTTTTACAAGTTCCATTACGTACGGGTGTTCCGGCGCCATAACCATGTAGGTTACGCCAAAGAGAGTGTCCGCACGAGTGGTAAATACTTTCAGCACTTTGTCCGTTTCATCGATTGCAAAGTCGATTTCCGCACCGGTGGATTTGCCGATCCAGTTCTTCTGCATGACCTTAACCTTATTCGGCCAGCCCTCCAGCTTGTCAAGGTTATTCAAAAGTCTGTCAGCGTAATCTGTGATTTTAAAGTACCACTGAGAAAGATTCTTTTTTCCAACTGGTGACTTACATCTTTCACAGCAGCCGTCTACCACCTGCTCATTAGCAAGTACGGTCTGGCAGCTCGGACACCAGTTTACCGGATTCTCTTTCTTATAGGCAAGACCTTTGTTATAGAACTGAATGAAAATCCACTGCATCCACTTATAATAGTCAGGATTGCAGGTCTGCACTTCTCTCTCCCAGTCATAAGCAAGTCCCAGCTGGTCAAGCTGCGCTTCCATTTCGTGGATATTATCCCAAGTCCATTTGCTCGGTTCTACGCCATGTTTAATCGCTGCGTTTTCGGCAGGAAGACCGAAGGAGTCAAATCCCATCGGATGCAGCACGTTGAAGCCCTGCATTGCCTTACATCTTGCAATGACATCGCCGATAGAATAGTTTCTCACATGTCCCATGTGCAGTTTTCCCGAAGGATAAGGAAACATTTCCAGCACATAGTACTTTTCTTTACTTTCATCGATGTCAGTTTTGAAAGAATCATTTTCTTTCCAGTACTTTTGCCATTTACTTTCAATTTCTTTAAAGTTGTACTTTTCGTTCATTGCTTTTATTAATCCTCCAAATCTAAAAAGCTGCAGTCGCCCCACACCTTTTCGATATTATACTTTTCTCGCATTTCTTTCGTAAAGATATTGACGATAATATCGCCGAAGTCCATCAAAACCCATCCGGAATTTTGCTTTCCTTCAATATTCTTTACAAGAAGTCCTTCTTTTGCAAACTGATCTTCTACTTCATCGACCAGACTGTTCACCTGTCTTTCCGAATTACCGGTCGCAATGACCAGATAGTCTGCAAATGTCGCCTTCTCCATGATATCGATGACAGCGATATCCAGCGCTTTTTTGTCATCCAATGTTTTCGCTGCAAGCAGCGCAAAACTTTTATTATTCATCTTTATTCTCCTTTATGGCGTATTGTCTCTTTTAAGTCATTTCTGGCAGCAATGGTATCTGTATCAAGGAAATTCCCCTGCTGCTGAACATATTCTATGGTTCTGTCCATAGAAAGTAAACAAGCCTTATCTAAATCTTCCTCTGCCATCTTGCGAATCGCCTCAACACCCGGATAATTTCGATTGGGTTCAATGGCATCTGCAATATAGATTACCTTTTCCAGCACGCTCATGGCAGGACGTCCTGTCGTATGATAACTGACCGCGTTAATAATATCCGGATCTGTTATGCCAAAATCCCGCTCCATTACGATAGCGGCAATCTTTCCATGTGCCAGATTGCTGTTGTTCAGATAGGTTTCAGAAAGTCCCAGATGTTTTACATAGTAATTCAGCACATCGACGGAAACTCCCCGATACATATCGTGAAACAATGCCGCAGTTTCTGCCTTTTCAGGATCCGCACCATATTTTTTCGCAAGATCTATCGCAGTAACTCTGACGCCTTCTGTGTGAAGTTTTCTTTTCTCTGAAAAATTCTTCTCAATATACGTCTTGATAGAGTCTGTGTTCATGGATATACCTTTCTATCGGAAAAGGTACCAACGATCTGATAGATTTTCCTGCTTTAATATTTTCTTTAATCTCTGTGGAAGATACTTCCAAAATTCTGTTGTGCAGAATTTTAATTCTTGCATCATAGCAGCGCCGCACTTTTTCGACCATGGCAATAGTTTCACTTTCCTTATAGCCCGGTCTTACACCAACGATGAAAGGAAACTCCCGCAATAAATCAGCCCCCTTATACCAGGCTTCCAGACTGAGAAATGAGTCTGTACCTAAAATAAAGTGAAGTCGATCCTTAGGATACAGGCGTTTCAAGGTCTGCAGCGTTTTATAAGTATAAGAAACTTCTTCGCTGTATGCTTCCACAGTGGATACAATAAAATTCTGATTCTGACGGGCGATTAGACTGACCATATTGACCCGATCCTCTTCTGCAGCCATGTGCCGCCCCACTTTAAAGGGCTGTACCTTCGCGGGCAGAAGAATAATCTGCACAAGACCGCATTCGCGCATTGCAGCCTTTGCGATAGATAAATGTCCGTTATGAAAAGGATCAAAAGATCCGCCTAATATTCCGATATCGCTCATGGTTACCTCAAGTTAATGCCAAGTTCCGCAAGCTGCTCTTCTTCTACAACGCCCGGCGCTTCACAGACCATGCACTGCGCATTTTGATTCTTTGGAAATGCAATGACTTCTCTGATACTGTGTTCGCCGAGAAGGAGCATAACCAGTCTGTCAAGACCATATGCCAGACCACCGTGAGGAGGCGCGCCGTATTTAAACGCTTCCAGTAGAAATCCAAATTTTTCCTGGCATTCTTCTTCTGTTAATCTCAGGGCTTTAAACATTTTCGCCTGCAAATCTTTTTCGTGGATTCTAATGCTGCCGCCGCCTACTTCGACGCCGTTCATGACGATGTCATAAGCGATTGCTTTTACCTTTTCAGGCTCTGTGTCGAGGAGCGGAATGTCCTCTGTTCTTGGATGGGTAAACGGGTGGTGCATTGCCTTCAGCTCGCCGGTTTCATCATCCTTTTCAAACATAGGGAAATCAGTTACCCAAAGCAGATTGAACTGTTTGTCGTCGAGAAGTCCCATAAGACCTGCAATATGCCTTCTGAGGAATCCCAAAGTGTCGAATACGACCTTTGCTCTGTCCGCTGCGATGAGAATTAAATCGCCGGTCGCTGCATCAAAGACCTTTGCAATCTCAGCAAGCTGCTCCTGAGTAAAGAACTTATTTACAGAAGATTTGTATTCGCCCTCTTCCACGCGCAGCCATACAAGACCTTTCGCGCCGTAATGCTTTGCCTGCTCGGTCAGTTTATCGATATCTTTTCTGCTGAACTTCTCAGAACCGCCGTCAATACAGATACCTCTTACATCGCCGCCTGCAGCAAGGGCATCGGCAAAGACTTTAAATTCAGTGCCGGCAACGACATTGTTTAGGCATTTTAGCTCAAAGCCGAATCTGGTGTCCGGCTTATCACTGCCGTAACGCTCCATAGCCTCGTCAAAAGGAATTCTTGGAAACGGCGTAGCGATTTCTACATCCAAAAGTTCCTTGAACACTCTCTTTAAATAACCTTCCTGCATAGCGATGACATCGTCCTGATCCACAAAGGACATTTCCATATCGATCTGGGTAAATTCAGGCTGTCTGTCCGCACGCAGGTCTTCATCTCTAAAACACTTTGCAATCTGAATATAACGATCACAGCCGCTGACCATCAGCAGCTGTTTAAACAGCTGCGGTGACTGAGGCAGCGCATAGAATCTGCCCTCGTTCACGCGGCTTGGAACCAGATAGTCTCTGGCGCCTTCCGGCGTGGACTTAATTAAAATCGGTGTTTCGATCTCTGTAAATTCGTTTTCGTCAAAATAGTCGCGGGTCAGCTTAGCAAGTTTGTGTCTGAATTTGATATTTTCCTGCATTTTCAGCTTGCGCAGATCCAGATATCTGTATTTTAAACGAAGATTATCGTCTACGTTGTCGTCGTCTTTAATGTAAATCGGCGGTGTTTCCGATTCGTTATAAACCAGAAGTTCCTTTGCAAAAACTTCAATTTCTCCTGTCGGAAGATTAGGGTTTTTGGAACTTCTTTCCTTCACGATACCTCTTACGCCGATGACATATTCACTGCGCAGGGATTCCGCTCTTTTGAACACATCTTCGCAAATGGTGTCGTCAAAGGTAATCTGCACAATGCCGGTCTTGTCACGAAGGTCTGCAAAGATTAAGCCGCCCAGACTTCTCTGCTTCGCAACCCAGCCGTTTAATACCACTTCTGCTTCCACGTCTGCAATGCGTAAATCACCGCAATAATGGGTTCTTTTCAATAATTCTGCCATGTATTTCTTAACTCCTATTTCGCTAATTCTTCTGTCAAATCTTCCAGTTTTACTTCTCTCTGCTGGGAAGTTGCCATTTCTTTTACAGAAACCACACCTTCTGCAAGTTCGTTATCGCCGATGACTACGGTGTACTGTGCGCCCAGTCTGTCAGCGTATTTGAACTGGCCTTTGATATTTCTTGCCAAAGTATCCATTTCGGCTTTGACACCTTTATTTCTCAAATCTCTGAGAAGCTTCAGACCGAAGGCCTTTGCATCGTCTCCCATAACGGCGATAAAGGCTTTTAACGGCTCCGGCTGCGGAATTTCAACGCCGTTTTCTTCCATCAGCATGAGAAGTCTTTCGATACCCAGTCCAAAGCCAACGCCCGGAATCGGAGGTCCGCCGATTTCTTCAATGAGGTGGTCGTATCTGCCGCCGCCGCAAACGGTTCCCTGGGTTCCGTTGCTGTCTGTTACAAATTCAAAGGCGGTTTTGGTGTAGTAGTCCAGTCCTCTTACGATTCTCGGATCTACAATGTATTCGATGCCCATAGCGTCAAGATTCTTCTGCACTTCTGTAAAAGCGTTCTTACAATCGTCGCACAGGTATTCAATCATGTCCGGCGCATCCTTTACTAATTCTTGACAAATATCAGATTTACAATCCAAAATTCTCATCGGATTTCTCTCGTATCTGTCTTTGCAGGTATTGCAAAGCTGGTTATAAACTGGTTCTAAGAATTTTTTCAGGGCTTCTCTGTGTTTCTGTCTGCAGGAAGGACATCCTACACTGTTAATTTTCAGTTTGATATCCTTAATCCCCATGTCATGGAGGAAGTCATAGCCCAGACAAATGACTTCTGCGTCTGCCAACATGTTGGTAGTTCCGAAAATTTCAATACCAAACTGGTGGAACGCTCTCAATCTTCCCGACTGCGGTTTTTCGTAGCGGAAGCAAGGTGTAATGTAATAGTACTTGGTCGGCTGCACTTCTGCGTAGTGTTTGTGTTCAACAAAAGCCCTTGCTACCGGAGAAGTACCTTCCGGCTTTAAAGTGATGCTTCTCTTTGCGTAATCGTCGAAAGTGTACATTTCTTTCTGTACAATATCCGTTGTATCTCCGACGCCTCTCTTAAACAGTTCAGTGTGCTCAAATGCCGGTGTTCTGATTTCCTTGAACCCGTATTTATCGCAGAACTCGGAGAATTTTTTCTCAACGTATTGCCACTTATACACCTGTGCAGGTAACGTATCTTTCGTTCCTTTTGGTGCTATGATTGCCATTTTTCTACCTCCATAAACAAATTTTTCTCTTTTCTATCCAGCATTTCATCGATGCGCGCTATGTATTCCTGATAATTGGTTACATTGGGCACTCGTTCCAGACGATTTTCCTCAGGATAGTAAACCTTGGTAATTCCTCCCGCGCCGAGAGCAATAATCGTCTGATGTTCGTCCATAATACGCACGTTATAAATGCAATCCTTATCTTTTTTGCAGTATCCGGTGTTTTCAAAAGCGCCTGCCATGTGCTTCTGCCGGTACAGATAATACGGAATATATCCCGCTTCTTTAAGCATTTCTCTGCTTGCGTTAAGCTGCTCTGCCACCCGCTCTGCCTGTTTATAATGAAAATCCTTGTCGATATCCACAAGGCGGGACGCTCGCTTTACTGCAAGACAATGCACCGTGATATTCTCAGGCGCAAGAGCGATAATCTCTTTCAGCGATTTAACAAAATCTTCTGTGGATTCACCGGGAAGTCCTGCGATTAAATCCGCGTTAATACTGCTGAATTCGTATTTCTCCGCCATTTCAAAGGCGCCGATAATATCTTGCGGCTTATGGTTTCTTCCGATGCGTTCCAGCGTCTTTTCATGCATAGACTGGGGATTAATGCTGATTCGCTCTACCCCTGCCTCTCTCAGCGCAGCCAGTTTCTCTGCTGTAATAGTGTCCGGACGTCCTGCCTCCACAGTCAATTCCCGCAACCCAGTCAAATCAAGGTTTTGCTTCACTGTCTTGAGTAAAATTCTAAGCTGCTCTGCACTCAAAGTTGTAGGTGTACCGCCGCCGATATAAATGGTTTCTGCCGTAATGCCGCATTCCTGCATGCGTTTTCCTACGTAGGAAATCTCTTTCAGCAGTGCCTCAAAGTATCTGGCGATTTCGCTGTCAGCAACCTGATTGGACGCAAAGGAGCAATAGACACATCTGGTGGGACAAAAGGGAATGCCGATATAAACCCCGGCAGACTTTTCTGCTGCAGTTTTACAGGTTTTCTGCTGATGCAGATACATGTCTGCGACAAGTCTTGCCTTTTCCTCTGAAAGGTAATACGCCTCTGTCAAAATTTTGCATACAGAATCAGTACTTCCCATTCTCTCATAGAGCTCACCGGCAAGTTTCACGGGCCTGATGCCTGTTAAAATCCCCCACTCGGGCTTTTTCCCCGTTACAGTAGAAAGTTTATCGTAAATCTCTCTGTTGATTTGATTCTTATCACTGCTTTCTGCCTCGTTGATGACAAGAAGTCTTTCATCTTCCTTCGGCATATAGTCCTCTGAAACCATCTCATATTGATCCGGCCTTAGGAATATTTTTATCAGTTCTTCCAGCAAATACTGTTTTTCAAAATGTAATATTTTTATCTTAATCTTATCTAACAAAAGGATTGTGCTCCTTTTCGTATCCGATGGTAGTTTCACTCATATGTCCCGGGTATACCATGGTATTGTCCGGCAGCAGGAAGAGTTTTTCTTTGATGGAGGCGATGATTTCTCCAAAATCTCCGCCGTAAAAATCGGTTCTGCCGATGGACTGACGGAATAAGGTATCTCCGCTGAATACTGCGCCGTCCGCGATGACGGACATGCCACCCTTGGTATGGCCCGGTGTATGGATAAAGGTAAGCTGTGTATTTCCTACGGTCAGATTTTCCCTGTCCTTCACATAGATATCCGCTTCAACGATAACCGGCTTTCCGCAAATTTCAAGAGAAACGTTCAGGTTTGAATCCATCAGCATCTCCCTTTCGGCCTCATATGCAACTACTTTTGCATCAGGGAAATCTTTTAAGAAGTCAGCAACCCCGCCGATATGGTCAGCATGACCATGGGTCAAAATAATATATTCTACCTCAATATTTTCTTCTTTTGCTTTCTGGGTTAAAAGCGGGCTGTAGCCGCCCGGATCTACAATAAATCCTTTCTTGGTTTCATCATAAGCCAAATAGGTGTTTACCTGAATCGGACAGGTAATGAATTTATATACTTGCATGGTTTTATTACTCTCCTATTTCATAATGGGTTAAGTCTCCCAGCGCCATTATACGACTTGCACCTGGCCAATCGCCGCGCTCTTGGGGGGTGCAGCATCAATTTATTTCGTAACTTGGAGCAAGTCCATTAGCTCCTTGCTCTATAAACATTAGTAACACTTTGAACATTTCTAAGGGTGCGCAGTACTCTCTGCATCTGCTGTGTGCTGGCAATAGACAGTGTCAAGGTGATGTTCACCACCCCATCTTTTCCACTCTTCGCATTAACCCCGGAAATGTTCACATCCATATCTTCACAGGCTCTGGAAATATCGGAAAAAATCCCCTTTCTTTCACTTGCGGTGATGCAGATGTCCGCATTATAGGATTTTCCGACTTTCAGGTCTTCCCATTCCACTTCGATAAATCTTGCTTTTTCTGCCTCCGGCAGAGATGTGACATTAGAGCAGTCCTTGCGGTGGACGGAAATGCCTCTGCCCTTTGTGATAAATCCGACGATATCGTCTCCGGGAACCGGATTACAGCACCGGGAAACACGAATCATCAGATTGTCCGCTCCCTTTACAATAATGCCGGGGTTTTCACGCTGGTGACGCTGCATTTTTTCTTTCCTTGCGTCGTTTTCCAGCATTTTCTTCTGCTTTTCTTCTTTTTTCTGCTCCAGTTTTTTGTCTTCATTAAAATAGCTGAACAGCAGATTAGCATATTTACTCAAGATGGTGCCGCCCTTGCTGATTTGCATATACGCCTCATCCTGGGTTGCGATATTCATCTCTCTTGTTGCTTTTGTCAGATAGCTGGCTTTTCCTACAAGCTGTGGATCAAAGCCTTTCTTTCTAATATATTTATCCAGTGCGTCTTTTCCTCTTGAGACGTCATCCGGCTTACTTTCTTTCTTAAGCCACTGTCTGATTTTCGTTCTGGCAGTGGAACTCTTGGCAATTTTCAGCCAGTCTATACTTGGACCGCTTGAATTTGAGGAAGTAACAATCTCAACGATGTCTCCGTTATTCAAGGTATGGTCAATCGTCACCATTTTGCCGTTTACTTTTGCCCCTACACATTTACAGCCGACTGCTGTATGAATTTTAAAGGCGAAGTCCAGCGGCGTAGAGCCGGCAGGCAGGTCTATGACCTCTCCTTTCGGCGTAAATACGAAAACCTGACTGGAGAAAAGATCCATTTTCAGGGTTTCCATAAATTCTTTTGGATCATTGAGTTCATTCTGCCATTCCAGTGTCTGTCTAACCCAGGCAAGCTTCATCTCTTCATGATTCTGATCCCCTTTGGTATTTCCTTCTTTATATTTCCAGTGTGCAGCAATACCATATTCTGCTACTCTGTGCATTTCATAAGTTCTAATCTGAATTTCAAATGGTTCGCCGTTATCACCAAGTACCGTTGTATGCAGTGATTGATACATATTCGGTTTTGGCATGGCAATATAGTCTTTAAATCTGCCCGGAATCGGTTTCCACATGGTGTGCACCTGCCCTAAAACCGCATAGCAGTCTCTAACATTTTCGACAATGACACGAACTGCTGTCAGGTCGAAAATTTCGTCCAGCTGTTTGTGCTGCAGCACCATTTTCTTATACACGCTGTAAAGATGTTTAGAACGCCCTGAAATATCATAGTGCATGTTCATCTGATCCAGGGCCTCTTTAATTTCAGTGATAACGGTGTTGATGAACTGCTCCCGCTGTTCTTTTTTCTCGGTAACTTCGGATTTCAGCTTTTCTACTTCTTCCGGGTGCAGATAAGAAAGTGCTAAATCCTCCAGTTCAAATTTTACGGTATAAATACCCAGACGGCTTGCCAGCGGCGCGTAAATGTCCAGTGTTTCTCTGGACTTTTCAATTTTCTTTTCAGGGCGCATAAACTGCAGAGTCCGCATATTGTGCAGACGGTCAGCCAGCTTAATAATCAGCACACGAATGTCCTTGGACATGGCCAGAAACATCTTTCTAAGGTTTTCAGCCTGTGCTTCTTCTTTGCTGTCAAATTTAATGCTTCCCAGTTTGGTGACACCATCTACCAGAAGAGCAATCTCCTCGCTGTAGTCGCATACGAGCTGCTCTCTGGTATATTCTGTGTCCTCAACGACATCATGCAAAAGCCCACCGACGATGGTCTCTTCGTCCATACCCAGCTGTGCCAAAAGTTTGGCAACAGCGATAGGATGAATCAGATAAGGCTCTCCGCTCTTACGAAGTTGACCATCATGCAAGGTACGGGCCGTATCAAAGGCTCGCCCTATCAAATCGGTGTCGTAATTTTTATTGATATTTATAATTTCTTCTAAAAATTTTGCTTTTGTTTCCATGAATGTCTATTCTGCTCCTGCAATCCATCTATTTATTTCATTATTTTTTGCTTTTCTTTTTTTCATTTGCCTGTGCTGCTGTCATATACTTGGATTTATCTTCATTTTTGCTGAAGTCATAGAACAGCGGGCTGCAAAGGAATATAGATGAGTAAGTTCCCACCAGTACACCGACCATCAGAGGAATGACAAATTCTCTGATAGAAGTTGAAACCATCAAGAATAGTGGAATCATACAGATCAGTGTTGTCAGAGACGTCATAACGGATCTGTTCAGTGTCTGGTTGATACTGCGGTCAACAATAATCTGGTTATTATCCTTCCTGTAAAGTTTCTTGTTTTCTCTGATTCTGTCAAATACAACGATAGTATCGTTGATGGAGTAACCTACAACAGTCAGAATACCTGCGATAAACGGATTGTTGATTGTTACATTGAAGATTGCATAGAATGCCAGTACCATCAGTACATCGTGAGCAATACCCGCGATAGAGGCAACACCATATTTCCAGGATCTGAACCGGAAAATGATGTAAATCAGCATACCAATTGCTGCAATCAATACGGACTTCACTGCATTGGTCTTCAGTTCTTTTCCGACTGTCGGGCCAAACTCTTCAGAAGCCAGCACGTCTTTATCCGTTACGCCGAATTTACTTTCTAAGGTCTTGATTACCTCGCCTCTTGCCTCATTGTCAAGGGCATTGGTTGTCTTAATGATAATCTGCTCCTGATTGTCGCCGCTGAGTACAATAGATACGTCTTCCAGATTATATTCAGCAAGTGCGTCCTGTACTTCTTCCGCCGCAACTTTTTTGCCCATATCCAGCTGAATCATAGTACCGCCTGTGAAGTCGATACCATAGTTAAAGCCTCTGGCTACAGAGAATACCAGGCCTACTGCGATAATCACTACGCTGATTCCGTAGAAAATCTTTCTATTTTTAATAAAGCTGAATTCTTTCTTTAGGAATTTCTTTTCTGTACCGTCTTCGTTTATGCCGAAGAACTTGTTCTTTGCAAATGCTCTGCTGTCTGCAACCAGTCCAATCAGAAGCTGCGTTACTACAACAGCTGTAAAAATACTTACAATGATACCAATCATCAGTGTCAGTGCAAAGCCTTTTACAGTAGTAGATCCGATTTCATAAAGTACAACGGACGCGATTAAGGTTGTAATCTGTGCGTCAAGTACAGTAGCAAGCGCATTCTTAAAGCCCTGAGAAACTGCTACGCGAATGGTCTTGCCTGCTGCAATCTCTTCTTTAATTCTGGCAAAGATGATAACGTTTGCGTCTACTGCCATACCGATGGACAGGATAATACCTGCAATCCCCGGTAGCGTCAGCACGCTTCCAAGACCTGCCATAATCCAAAGAACAATCAGTACGTAAAGCAGCAGTGCGATATCTGCAACCAAACCTAAAAGATTATACATGATCAGCATTAACAGAAATACTAATCCCAGACCTACTGCACCTGCTACAATACTCTTGTTCAGCGCATTCACACCGATGGTTGCAGTCTGTACGGAAGATGTTACTTCGTTTAAGGAAATAGGCAGCGCACCGCCTCGAATCAATGCTGCAGTGTTGGAAGCATCTTCCTGAGTATATCCGCCCTGGCTTGTGATTTCACAAGTAGTGCTTGTAATAACAGTTTCTGCATTCGGGGAAGTTACAATCTCATCGTCCAGCATGATGATGATAGCCTGTCCACCGATTCCGAGGTCAGAAAACTCTTTATTTGGAGTTACTTGCTCTGTAGAGGTTTTTCTGGTCGCTTCCTCAAATTTCTTAGAACCTTCATTGGTGAATTCAAGAACGATTTTGTATCCGCCGTGCTCTGTATCTGTATCGATATTGGCATTCTTTACTTCATCGCCGCTGAGCACCTCAGTGCCGTCCGCCAGGAGGAAACGAAGCTGCGCAGTCTTACCAATCTGTTCAATAGCCTGCTGTGCATCCTCTACGCCCGGCATTTCCACTCTGAGTCTGTCTTTTCCTTCAATCGATACGGTCGCTTCAGAAATGCCCATTGCGTTGACACGGTTATTCAGAACAGCTCTGGTCTGCTCCATCACCTGTGTCAGATCGTTATCTGAAAGCCCCGATGTATCTTCTGCGTCTGCCTCAAGGACAACATAGACACCGCCGTTGATATCCAGACCAAATTTCATTACGTCCTTGATGGAATTTATCGAACCAATCCCAAAGATGGAAATATACCATCCAACAAGAAGCGCAATGACAATTAAACTAGCTAAAATTTTTCTCAGTTTTGAATTCATTTTCTTCTTCTCACCTTCTATATAGTCAAAATTTGCCCATAATATCGGCATTTTATTTTACTCTTTATTGTACTACGTTTTCAAAGCTTGGGCAAGGGGTATTTTCCTGTTTTATACAGATTTCATTGGCAGTAATTATTTCTATATACTAAAAGACTCCCTACAATCAGGGAGTCTTAATCTAAGCTTACATATGAACTTATAAAGCCAGCTTATTTCTCGTCTTCAGGAATATTCTCCTCTTCGTCGGCAGCTTTTCTCAGACGTTTCGGCTTAATCTTCTTTTCTTCTTCGTCTTCGGCTACTGCAGATTTTGCTGCAGTCTTACTTGAGCTTACTACTGAAGAAACAGCCCATCTCATCATCTCAAATTTAACCTTATCAGCACCGACCTGAATGACGATGGAATCTTCTTTGGTTTTTACAATCTTGCCGCAGATACCGCCGATTGTGATAATTTCGTCACCAACCTGCAGTGTGTTTCTCATCTGCTGAATCGTTTTTTCCTTCTTCTTCTGCGGTCTAATCAGCAAGAAATACATCGCACCGATAAAAACTACCAGAATTATTAACTGCATTGCAAATGCATTGCCACCACCGTTACTCATATGTTCCTCCTACTTATCTCCTGGTTCGGATTTTCTATTGGTGCCGGCGATGGGGGTCGAACCCATACGGTGTTGCCACCACGGGATTTTGAATCCCGCACGTCTGCCAATTCCATCACGCCGGCACATCAATTATATTTTAGCATAACGACTGTTCATCGTCAATACTTCCTTGACAGAAAAACTGCTGATTATCATCGCTGACAACCAGCAGTTTCAATATGGTGCGGCAAACTGGACTCGAACCAGCACGGTTTCCCACACGGCCCTCAACCGTGCGCGTCTGCCATTCCGCCACTGCCGCAAATTGCAGTCAAATCACAACCGCAAGAAGTATTATATAACATAAAGAACAAAAAGTAAAGCGTTATTTTTGTGTTTTTCTTTTCCATATTACTTTTAGTTCATTCTTCCTCCGTTTTTACCATGGTCCGCTCCCATCTCCAGCTTTCGCATCCTCTATAAATATCAAAGAAAGTAGGCAGACTCTCCCCTGTAAACCTTGGTACTGTAATAAAGGCATAGGTCTTGTAGCACAGGCAGTAATACGGAAGCTCCTCGGCAAGGAGTGGTTTCAGTTTTTCATAAAGTTCTTTCTGTTTTTCGCTGCTCAGGCAAGTCTCCATCTGATTGACATAGGACTGCACCGTGGTATTCTTATATCCGATTGCATTGCCATTTCGGAACAGTTCCCGCAGGTCAAATTTCTTATCAAATTTATAACCGCCCAAGTACAGGTCAAATTCTCCTTCTTTGACAGCTGTTTTATAACTCTGCCATCCAAGACTTTTCACCTTGGTGTCGATGCCGATTTCTTTCAGTGCCGCTGCAATACTTTCTGCCGTATCCTTACGATTTCCGTCGTTACTATTGACCAGAATGGTCATAGAAACTTTCTTTCCTTCCTCATCTTCAAGAAGACCGTCTTCGTTGACATCACGATAACCCGCCGCTGCCAGTAAATCTATCGCACCCTTTATATCCTGGGCATAGGTATCGCCTTTATTTTCTGTACCCAGAAAACCCGGAAAATAGATAGAATCCGAAGAAACACCTGCGCCGCCGTAATTATCGTGAATCAGACCCTCCACATCGACAGCGCAGGCAATGGCCTGTCTGACTTCCTTTTTTGCCAGTATTTGATTCTTGAAGTTAAAACCCAGATATTCAAGTTCGCCGGAACTGATTTTCTGCGTCTTCAGCTCCTTGTCTTCCGCATCAGCATCGGCGTCCTGATCTCTGCTCACATAGGCAGTTACCGCTTCCATAGTCATAAGACCTGATGTTCTGGATTTATCCGGCAGCACTTTGAAACGCAGCTTATTGCCTGGTTTCTCGCCAAAGTAATGCTTGTTTGGATTCAAATTCAGATATTTTGTGCTGTCGTAACTGCTGATTGCATAGGGTCCGCTGCCGATAGGCCTGTCGCTGTCTGTATCATAATTCACAGCTGAAATAATCGGAAACACCAGATTATCAAGGGCTGCGTCAGCAGGGTCCTCAAAAGAAATCGTAAGTGAATATGTATCCGAAACCTGTACTGAATCAATTTTAGAAGCGTATTCATAATATGGTCCGTCTGCGCCTATGCGCAAAATTGCGTTTACCGTTGCCCGCACATCGTTTGCTGTCAAAGAAGATCCGTCGCTGAACTTTACATCTGTTCTGAGTTTCAGCGATACGCTGCCGTTCTCAGAATTGGTCTGATAGCTTTTCACTGCCTCAGACTCTATATTCAGACTTTCATCTAAACGAAAGAGGCTGCTGAATAACAGCTGACTGATATAATATACATCGCTGTCGCGGGATACCAGAGGATTGAGAGTTTCCACCCTGTCCATGGCAAGATAAATTTTATTCATCGCTTCATAGGTCACGGTTTCCTGCTCCTCTTCGGATGGCGCAGCATCTCCTCTCACGATGGCAACCGTGGAAATTCCGCCTGCAAGAACCACCACAGCAATTATGATGATAATAATGTGTCTGTGTAAAAAGTCAAATACTTTATAACCTTTATTTCCTTTATTTTGTTTCAGCATATTTCTCTAATAACCGCTCCACCTGTCTGTAGAGCAGCTCCTTTCCCTTTGAATTGTCTATAATATCTGTAGAGCGGGCCTTCTTCTCCTCACTGTCCATCTGATTTGCAATTCGGCGCTTAACATCCTCTGCACTGATACCGTCCCGTGCCATCACCCGCGCAACTCTGACATCCATATCGGCATCTACCAGCCAGACTGCGCCAGTCAGCCTGTCCGCGCCGGATTCAAAGAGCAGAGGTGCATCTACAAAAACAGGTCCCTTGTACCCTTCTCCCTGCAGCTGCATCAGCCTTTCCTCTATGATTCTGACCACCTCTTTTGTCGTGAGTTCCTCCAGTATCAGCCGTTTTTCCCCGTCGGAAAACACAATGCCGGCCAGTTTTTTTCGGTCGAGACTGCCGTCCGCAAATAAAATTTCTTCGCCAAAAGCCGCTGTAAGTGCCTGCAGCGTGTCACTGCCTTTGTCCGTCAGAGACCTTGCGATTTTATCCGCGTCGATTACAATATACCCCTTGTCCAGCAAGTAGTCAGACACGGTAGACTTACCCGCGCCGATTCCTCCTGTCAGTCCTATTACATTCATTGCATTTCCTCTATTTCAAATCATACCAGGTATCGCCCTGATTCAAATCGCATTCCAGCTTCACTTTCAGCTCCATGGCATTTTCCATGTTGCGGACAAGGAGTTCCTCCACCTGGTCAAGCTCATTCTTTGCAGTCTTGATAATCAACTCATCGTGAACCTGCAAAATCAATTTAGAAGCCATGTTCCGCTCCTTCAGTTCGCCGTATACTTTAATCATTGCCAGTTTAATAATATCCGCCGCACTTCCCTGAATCGGGCTGTTCATGGCAAGACGCTCGCCAAGCTGCCGCGCAATGAAAGCTGAAGAATTAATCTCGTGAATGTAGCGTTTGCGCCCCATCAGCGTTTCAGTATAGCCATTCTCTCTGCAGCTTTCAATCTGACCGTCCATATATGCCTTTACAGCGAGATGTTTTTCAAAATAATCCTTGATATAGTTTTCTGCTTCCTTTCGGGAAATCCTAAGTTCCTCAGAAAGTCCAAATCCGCTCATGCCGTAGATGACGCCAAAGTTTACCGCCTTGGCACGACTTCTGTCAAGGGGTGTTACTTCATCGTATGCAAGATCAAATACCCTGGCCGCCGTATTTCTGTGAATGTCATCACCGTTGTTAAAGGCAGCAATCAGGTTTTCATCCCCTGAAAGATGTGCCAAAATGCGCAGTTCAATTTGTGAATAGTCCGCGCCTACAAGGGTATAGTCCTCATTTTCAGGCACAAATGCCTTGCGGAGCTTTCTGCCCAGTTCCTGTCTGATAGGAATATTCTGCAGGTTCGGCTCTGTACAGCTGATACGGCCGGTAGCCGTCACCGTCTGCTGGAAATGCGCCCGAATTTTGCCGTCGGAACCGATGAGCGGTTTCAGCCCCTCCACATAGGTGCTGTTCAGCTTTGTCAGAGTTCTGTACTCCAGCACTAAATCTACAATGGGATGCAGATCTCTGATTTTTTCCAGGACGTCGGCGCTGGTGCTGTAGCCTCTCTTGCTCTTTTTTCCTGCCGGAAGTTCCAGTTTTTCAAACAGAATCTCCCCAAGCTGTGCCGGCGATTTGATGTTGAATTCAGTGCCCGCCAGCACGTAAATCTGATTCTCTATTTTTTCAATCTCACCGGTCAGCTGCTGTCCGAAGACCTCCAGAGTTTCCTTGCTTACGGTAAAGCCCTCCGCTTCCATGGCGGCAAGAACCTCTACAAGAGGAAGTTCTACTTTCTCATAAACCTGCACCAAATTCTCTTTCTCCAGCTGACTCTGCTGGGTTGCCCTCAATCTGCTTACAGAAAGACACCATTTAAAGCCGTAATCCGCGTAGCCTTCGTCGCTGTTTCCCAAAAGATCTATCTGCCCGCCGTTTTCCACCACAGACTTTTCATCCTCCATCTCGTAGTGGAGGGTTTCAAATACCAAAGTTTTCAACTCGTAGTTGGACTTGGTCGGGTCGATGACATACTGGGCAATGGCTGTATCAAAGGCGGTTGCAACATCGTCAAAGCCGCTGCACAGCAGCGCATAATAATCCTGTATCAGATCATGTCCGACAAAGCGCAGCTTTTTCTCCGTTAAAAACTGCAGAAATGCGGTCAGAAATCCATGGTCGGATAAGTTTACATAATAATACTTCTTGTCGCACATCAATCCCGCACTGAAAATCGACGGTTTTCCAATGTGATTGTTGTCACTGAAGATTTTCAAAACCGCTTCGCTGCCCGCAGGCACTGTTTCAAGCTGCTGCATATCCTCTAAAGACCGAAGGATAATCCTGTCATAAGCAGCCTCCTCTTCGCTGAAATCAGCGCTGATATCCGCTGTCTCCTTGATATGCAGTTTCTTTAAGAAACTATTGAATTCCAGTTTTACATAGATATCAATGAGCTTGCTGTAATCCGGCTCCTTGACCTTCATGGATTCCAGATCAATGTCCATTGGCACATATTTATTAATGGCAGCAAGTCTTCTGCTCATTGCGGCAAGCTGCGCATGTTCCTCCACCTTTGCGCGAAGCTTCGTATTAGCAATCTCTTCTGTATTGGCGAGGAGATTGGCTACGCTGCCAAATTGCGTTAAAAGCTTAATCCCGGTCTTTTCTCCAACACCTGGAATGCCCGGAATATTGTCGGACTGATCCCCCATCAGACCTTTCAGGTCGATAAACTGCTCCGGCGTCAGCTGATATCGTTCAATCATCTTCTCTCTGTCATAGAGTTCAAACTCAGAGATGCCTTTTTTGGTAATCAGAACCTGTGTCACATCGGTAGCAAGCTGCAGAGCGTCCTTGTCCCCGGTAATAATCAGCGGCGACAGGCTCTCCTCTTCTGCGATTCTGGCAATCGTTCCTATAATATCATCGGCTTCGAAGCCGGAAATTTCCAGATTCTCAATGCCCATTGCCGTTAAAATCTCTTTCATCAGAGGAAGCTCCATAGCCAGCTCAGGAGGCATTTTTTTACGGCCTGCCTTATATTCGCTGTACTCCTGATGTCTGAAAGTAGGCGCTTTCATATCCCATGCCACAGCGATATAATCCGGCGTGTAATCGCCCTGGATTTTTGTCAGCATATTGATAAACCCGTAAATCCCCTGGGTATAAATTCCTTCTTTCGTAATCATCGGGCGCTGCATCGCATAGTATGCCCTGTTGATTAAGCTGTTTCCGTCAATAATGACAATTCTGTTTCCCATATGTCTTTCCTTTTCGTTTCTGTATTCCTTTTTAGTATAATGCAGAACGGTCATTTTTACAAGGGAGGGTTTTGTGAAAGAAAAAACTCCGCAAGATTTCTGCGAAGTTTTTCCAATTTATGTAATCGTTATTTTTTCTTCAGCGCCATATAATAGATTCCCGCGACAAAAATGCTACCGCCTGCGATATTTCCAAGAGTTACCGGAATCAGATTATTGATAAAAAATCCGCTCCATGTAAGACCTGCTCCTCCCGCAAAAATCCCCGCTGGAATAAAAAACATGTTGGCGACACTATGTTCAAATCCTGCTGTAACAAAAAGCCAGATTGGAAAGAACAGTGAAAAGATTTTACCTACAGTGGAATCCGCGCCGTTTCCCATCCAGACTGCAATACATACCAGAAAATTACATAAAATACCTCTCGTGAAAGCCTGTCCAAAAGGCAGCGCTGTCTTTGAGGCAGCGATAGAAACCGTCACACTTTCCAGCATGCCGTCGCCAGTCTCAAGCAGTCCCGAATAGACAACCAGAAAGGCTACCGCCATGGAGCCGATTAGATTGGCACAATAGACAATGACCCAGTTTTTCACCATAGCGCCGGCCGTAATCTTTCTGTCCAAAACTGCCGCCAGCATCAGGTTATTTCCCGTAAAGAGCTCCGCTCCCGCAAAGACTACCATCATCAGACCTGCCGGGAAAATCAGACCGGAAATCATCTTTCCGATCCCGTTTGTAAGAGGCTCTATTAAAAATCTGTAAGCGCCCATATTGGCGCCCGCCCCTGCAATGGCAATAAAAAATCCTGCCATAAGTCCCAGGAGTATCAGTTGCTTTACCGAATATCCCGTCTTCTTAACAGCAGAATCAATGGTCGCTTCTAAAATTTGCTGTGGATTTTTCTGTGACATAAAACTTCCTTCTTTCATCATGTATACACCATACAATTATAGCAACTTTTACTCAATAGTCAATAACTTTAAAAGTTCAAAAAAAGAAACAAAAAGAAAAGCAGCAAGTTTCCCAATGTCATTAAGTTAAGCTGACATTGTGAAAGAGGCTTCCGACACAATCAAAACGGATATATCATTGAGAAGTGGTATGTCCGTTTTTTATGTTTTAAAAAAAATACTTGACAAATTTCAGCTCATATGCGGCGCAGCC
>JALEOD010000015.1 GCA_022767345.1 Emergencia sp. | reverse complement strand
TTTAGATTAGTTCCTGCTTATCAACTATATTAAATTTTCAAAGCACCTGATCCGATGCTTTATTTGTTATGCACTGCTTTAGCCAAAACTTTTTAGAAATATTTCTCCATTTACTATTGACTATTCATAGTTGGTCTCCTTAATTTACATCTGTCACGAATCCTATAACACACTTCTCCAGCAACGCCAGATTCTCGTCCATAGCAAGTTCTCTCCCTGAAGTTTTCTCTAATAAATCTTCTCCTTCAAAAGGATACTCTGATTAGTTTATATATTTCTTAGTTTCCTCATTTAAACGGCGGCCCCATTGAATTCAGTTCCTCTTCACTTTGATAAACTCAACAGTCTGCGCTTTAATATTAACATTTTGTGTTTTGTAGCCAGCATCCAGCCAGCCAAAAGCAATCGAATGCGATTCTGTATTTGCCCAAAATGCAGAATGTAAATACGCCGAATCAGCTAATTTAAATCCAAGAATTCTTTCAATTTCCAAAAATGACATTTTAATTTTTTCTTCATCACATTTTTCAAAATAGGTAGTTAAACCACTGTATTTATCTCCCTTTGGCATTTTCTTTTACCTCCGATTTTTACTACATACCCACAGCATCTCTTTACTTTATCCCTTACGGTCCCATCACGGATATCACGTGAGCCTCTTTATTATTCTCCATCATCGCGGTAATCCTCTTTGCAAAGCGACGATAGAAATCAGTTACAACAGAAATGTGTTTAGGAATAGCATCATAATCTCCATTGATATAGTCCTCATCATTTCGATTACACATATAAAATATCGAGAAGTTCTCTTTTACACCATCAAGAATTGGATTGTTATAATCGGTTTCCAAAAGCGTTGCCATGTTCTCAATTTCCTCTACCATTTTCCTCAGAGTATCATAGGTATAAAAATTGTGTGTAAGATACCACTCGAAACTACCGATATACACATCCAGATCCTCATCATATCGTCTTTTGTTATAAGTAAGATTTCCATCAAAATACTTGCGAAGAAAATACCACAAAAAGCACTCAATATTTCCTTCTTCAATCGAAAAAATCTCTTCTATGCAGACTACCTCCTCCAATAAAATTTTCCCGGACTCATTTAATAGCACCGGTCTAAAATTAAAACAAGATGAATCGTCATATCCTTCAATTATCTCAATTCGCCGTTCCATAAATCTTCCTCGCTAATAAGTCGCAATCCCCTTCACTTCGCTCCCTTTCTTGGGCAGACTTTGCATGAGACATACCGCTGCTTACCGCATCCCTTCACTCCTAATAAGCTTCGTTACAACTTCCGCAGTCGTCTGCACCCAATCAATCTTCGCTTCGCTCGCTTTCTTGGGCAGACTTTGCATAAGACGTACCGCTGCTTACCGCATCCCTTCGTTCCTGGTAAGCAGGGTTACGGCTTCACAATGCACGCCCCACGGGAACATATCCACAGGCGTGCCTTTCTCAAACCGGTACCCGTGCTCTCCCAGATATTTCACATCTCGCGCCAGGGTCGCAGGGTCGCAGGACACATAAACGATTCGCTCCGGCTTCACGGAAACTACGGTTTCCAGCAGGGCTTCATCGCAGCCGGCACGAGGCGGATCTAAAATCACCACATCGGCCTTTTCCACCCGCAGCCCGGCGTCATCTGCCGCTGCGCCTTCACCGCGAGCCAGTTTCGGCAGTTCCTCCTCGGCACGGCCGCAGACATATCTGGCATTGACAATATGATTGATTACCGCATTGCGGTTGGCGTCGATGACAGCACCTTTGACCGATTCGATTCCGATCACTCGTCCCACTTTATCGTAGTCCAGCGCGCCGCCGTGGCTACCCATGTAAGCATTTTCCATCTGCCGTGCCGCAAAAAGTCCGATGGTGCCCACGCCGCAGTAAAGGTCCAGCACCGTTTCCGTACCTTTCAGGTCCGCGTATTCCATCGCTTTTGCGTAAAGTCTTTCCATCTGCACCGGATTCACCTGATAGAAAGAATGGGGCGAAATTTCAAAGACCAGACCGCCCACTTCCTCATTAATGACCGGTTTTCCGGCAAGGGTAATCAGTTCCTCACCCATGACGCTGCCTGGCATTGCGCCGTTTTTTCCTTTGCAGACGCTGATAACCACGCTTTCCAGGCTGTATTCCACGCCGTCCTCCGCAGGCGGCAGTTCATAGATGGCATCGTCCAGCATTTCCACCAGCTTGGCCGCATTGGGAATCCCTTTGCCGTTGATGACGAGAACCACCATCACCTCACCGGTGCCGCGGGCAGTTTTCACCACCAGATGGCGCATGAGACCCTTCTCCCACTTCGGGTCGTAAGCCGTAATATGGTCGCTTTCCATAAACTGACGCAAAGCCTCCGCCGCTGCCATAGCAGGGGCGGACTGAATCAGGCAGTCATAGCAGTCCACCACTTCGTGGCTCTTGGCACGGTAAAAGCCCACTGCCGGCTCGCCGAGATTTTCCACGATACCGCCCTTGCGGGTGATGATGCCGCCGGTCCACACCGGCATAGACGCTTTGTTCCGATAGCGAAAAGGCTCTTCCATGCCGATAATTGGCTCCATGACAGGCTCCGTTAATCCGCCCAGCCGCACCAGCTTATCGCGCACCTGCTTTTCCTTCAGCGCAAGCTGCGCTTCATAGGAAAGACTACTGTAGGGACAGCCGCCGCACTGATTGCTGTATTCACACAGCGGCTCAATCCGATTCGGCGACGGTTCCACTAACCGAATCAACTTTCCGAAGGCATAGTTCTTTTTTACCTTGGTCAGCTCCACCTCTGCAAGATCGCCAATCACTGCACCCTTTACAAAAATCGCAAGGCCGTTACTTCTTCCGAGCCCCTGCCCTTCGTTTGTCATGTCCTCTATTTTGATTTGAACGATTTGTCCTCTTTCCATCTTTTTTACCTTTCTTGCTCTTGCCCCGTTTTGTAGTTTTATCTCTATCTTTGCCCTTGGCTTTATCCCTATTTCTATTCTTGTCCTTATCCTTGACCTTGGACTTATTCTTTGACTTATCCCTATCCTTCCCCTTACTCTTTTCGGACTTCTCCTCCTCGCGATTTTCCTTTACATCATAGCCAGGCTCATCATCCCGGCGCTTTTTCTTGCTGAACCCACCTGTTTTATCGTCACCTTTTTCCGTATTATCACGATGACTATTTCCCCGTAGACGCCGCTTTCCATCAGGCTTGCGCTCCGATTCCGGTTCAATCTCTCCCAGATTCATGCGCAAAAAGGCTGCCGCCACTTCCAGCGGGTCCAGGCCGTCATCTACGCATCGTTTATATACGATTTTCATATACGGCGTCAGGTCTTTACCCTCGCAATATTCCACGGCGTCCGATACGGATTTGTATGCTTTGACCGTCAGCGCGCTGGCTGCCGTCGGCATATCTTTTTTCTTAATCCTGGTGTTGCAGTATTCCTCGAGGGAATCAATCTTGTACTTCTCCCTCGGCGTAATCAGGGAAATTGCTTTCCCCTTTCTCCCGGCGCGGCCGGTTCTGCCGATGCGGTGCACATAGTACTCCATATCCTGAGGCATATCGTAGTTAAACACCATATCCACATCGTCCACATCAATCCCCCTTGCTGCAACGTCGGTCGCCAGCAAAAGTTCCAGCTTGCCGTTTCTGAAAAGGGTCATGACCCGGTCTCTCTGATGCTGAGACAAATCCCCGTGCAAAGCCTCCGCCGAGTAGCCTTTTCCCTTCAAAATCAAGGTCAGCTGATCGACTTTCCGCTTGGTATTGCAGAAAATCAGCGCCCGCTGCGGCGACATATAGTCCAGAAGCCTGCAGAGTGAAGTATCCTTTTCTCTGCCTTTTACCACATAATAAGTCTGCTTGACGAGAGGAATGGTCATCTCCTCCTGGGGCACGTGAATGTGCAGCGCGTTCTTCTGGTACTTTCCGGTGATTTCCAAAATTTCATCAGCCATAGTCGCTGAAAAAAGCGCCGTCTGCCGCTCCTCCGGAATGGACTCGCAGATAGTTTCGATGTCCTCACGGAATCCCATGTTCAGCATTTCGTCCGCTTCATCTAGGACCAGCATCTGCAAAGCATCCAGCTTCAACGTGCCTCTGCGCATGTGGTCCATGACACGTCCCGGCGTGCCCACCACGATGGAAAGTTTTCCGCGAAGAAGCCGAAACTGCTTTTCGATATCCTGTCCGCCGTAAATGGCGCCGATTTTTACACCGGGCACATGTTTTGCCATTTTTTTCAGTTCCTCACAGGCTTGTATGGCAAGTTCTCTGGTCGGACAGAGGATCAGCCCCTGCACACCGCTTGCTTTGCTGCGAAGATTTTCTATCATAGGGATACCGAAAGCCGCCGTTTTACCGGTGCCTGTCTGGGCCTGCCCGATGATGTCCTTACCCTCAAGAAGCACCGGAATTGCCATCTCCTGAATGGGCGTCATTTCCACAAAGCCCATTTCTGCCAGGCCTTTCAATATCCTCTTGTCAATCTTTGATTCGTTATAATGCATTTAATTCTCACTTTCTCTTTGTCATTCTTTATAGTATACCATAGATCCCGGTCAAATGACAGGCGGAATACCCTGAAATGCGCCTCCCTTTTGCTGAATTTTGCTGAATTTTGCCGAGTCTGGCTAAAGCCTGCTGAAGTTTGCTGAAATTTATCGAAATTCACCTGCGTTCATATGAAGTTCCCTGAATTTACATTAAAATTTTACCTGTATCCTTTTCCCAGTTTTCAGTTTTTCTCCACTCGGTTTTCAAAACAATGATTTCTTCCGCAAAAAGAAACCCTTTTTGTAAGTTTTGAAAACCATATGATAAAAAGCTGAAAACTTCTAAGAAATAACATTGATTTAACAGCTGGTTTAGCATCTGGTTTAACACCTGATTCATCGCCTGGTTCAGCTTCTGATTTCGTCCCCCATCTTGCCTCGCCGCAGCTTCCATGTTATGATACTAAAAAAGCATAGAAAGGAACATGTAATTATGATTATATATTTCACCGGTACAGGAAACAGCCGGTTTCTGGCACAGCAAATGGCTAAGCTGCTGGATGACGACTGTATCTCCGCTGCTACTTATATCAAAGAAAATAGAGTCGGCAGCTTCCATTCAGAAACGCCCTACGTCTTCGTCTGTCCCACCTACGCATGGCAGATACCTCATATTTTTGAGAACTTCCTGGATTGCAGCGTCTTTTCCGGAAATAAAGACTGCTATTTTCTGATGAACTGCGGTGATGAAATCGGAAATGCCGAGAAAGGGATTAAAGCCTTTTGCACCCGGAAAGGATTTCAATATCGAGGTGCAGCAGGGGTCAAAATGCCAGAAAATTATATTGCGCTGTTCTCAGCTCCGACCGAGGATCAGCAGCAGCAGATTATAGACGCCGCATCTAAGACGACCACAGACTTGGCAGAGAAAATCCGCCGCGGTGAGACATTTTCCCCTTGCCGCATCACCGCTATAGATAAATTGAAAAGCGGTATGGTAAACAAAATCTTTTACAAATTGGTTATTTCAGACAAGAAGTTCTATACGACGAAAAAGTGTACCGGCTGCGGCGCATGTGCGAAAGCCTGCATGCTGAACAACATCCGCATGACAGACGGACACCCCCTTTGGAGCGGTCACTGCACCCACTGCATGGCATGTATCTGCGGCTGTCCGCAGGAAGCTATTGAATACGGAAAACATACAGTGGGACTGCGCAGATATTTCCTGGAAGACTAGTACCCCAATCGAAAACGACTTTTATTTTGTAACTTCACAAACAAACCCCAACATTAGAAAACTCGAAGAAAATGTTTGTTCATTTCCTTCGAGTTTTTTAAATTTGACAAAGGATGCCTATACTCTCATCGCCCCGCTCCGCTCGCCGATTACCATAAAGCTGCTCATAGAAGTGGCGCAAAGTTTTCCGCTCTGTCTGTCATATGCTTTTCCGATGGCTCTGACCATGCGTCGCCCCACATTGCTATAGTCGATATGGAACACGTACTCTGTACCGTTAAAGGGTTTCAGAAAACTGACGGAAAGGTCCGTAGTCGTCACGTTCATCTGAGTCAGCGCCACCGCACCCATGCCTGTAGCCGTATCGAACAGACTGCAAATGACGCCGCCGTGCACATCACCCGATGGATTTTTGCACCATTCCTCTACATCAAAGGTCATTTCCACCCATTTTTCTTCAATATTACAATCCAAATAAGAAAGCCCCAGCATATGGTTAAACCTCGCTGGCTGCAGCGCACTGCTATCCAGAATCTTCCTTAGTTCTGCTGAAAACTCTGCCTGATTCAAACGATAATCCCACCTTTCCATACGTTATTCCTGCAACCCATGCTATCATAGATCCAGATTTTTTTCAATTGATACTTTCATCACGCCAGAAAAAACTTAACGTATTTTTTTCATTGCAGAACTTTACCCTTTGTCCCGCGAAAAAAAGGAAAACAACATCGTATTCACCTTCTGAACTGAAAAAAACACTGCTGTTTATGCGCAAACGATTGAAAAATTGTATCTGGTCAGCTGAAAATCATCTAAATCTTTTATCTCGCCCCTCAGCTCCTCTCCCCTATCAATGGAATTTTCCTTTTTTTGTACCAACAAAGGGTAAAGTTCTGCAAAAGTAAATTTCATTTCACGGGTATACCACTGATTGCCGATGCTTCCGCCATGCTATACAAAGAGCGCAGCCGTCCTTGCAGAAGTAAACGGCTGCGCCCAATCACTTATCTTATTTGCTGCCAAAAGCCGCGGCATCTCTTGCCCGCTTTTCAGCCAGTGCTTCTTCTAACATCATATCCTTGACCTTCATCAGACGAGTCTGGTTTCCGCGCTCGTTTTCATCCAGCTTCATCTGGATATACTTGATGGTCGCCTGCAGCTTTGGAATCATGACGTATTCCAGCGCATTTACACGGCGGCGTGTCTTTTCCAGTTCCGCCGCCAGAAGCTGGGTCTGCTTCTCCTTTGCGGCAAGCTCCAGAAGTGCCGGGAACAAATCCGACAGCGCTCCTACCGCATTGTCCAGTTCACCCGAAGTTCTGGCAAAACCGTAAGGAAAGATATTGGTCGGATCCTCCGCCGTGGTCTTAAAACCAAATACCGGAACGTCTACACTCATGATGTTCTTGTTTCCTACTTCCAGCAGAACGCCCTGCTTTGGAAACATCAGAGATTCCTCCATAACCTCCTGGCTCATCATGGCGCTGGCTACAGAGAAATTCCGGTACACACCGGCCAGACTGGATTCAACCTCTTTGCGAAGTCTGCCGTTTTCCCGCGCCAGCTCCAGAAATTCCTTCATCAGCTCATCTCGCTTATCCTTGAGGAGCTTGTGACCTCGGGTGGCAGTCTTCAGCCGCTTTTTTAAAGACGTGAGCATCATGCGGGTAGGATTTACATTCATTCTTTCAGCCATAACGCCTCACCTACCCTAAATATTTCTCAATGTACTCGTCTTTGATTCTCTTCAGTTCGCTCTTCGGCAGAAGTTTCAGAAGCTCCCAGCCCAGATTCAGCGTTTCCTCGATAGTTCTGTCCTTTTCATACCCCTGGGATACGTACTGCTTTTCAAACTCCTGACTGAACTTCGCGTACATCAGGTCAATATCGGAAAGTGCTGCTTCGCCCAGAATGGTCATCAGTTCCAGGGACTCTTTTCCGCGGGCGTATGCCGCAAAGAGCTGGTTCATGGTGTCCGCATGGTCTTCACGAGTTTTTCCTGCACCGATTCCCTTATCTTTCAGACGGGAAAGTGACGGCAGTACATCGATCGGCGGCTGTACGCCTTTTCTGTAAAGGTCACGGGACAAAATAATCTGTCCTTCGGTGATATATCCTGTTAAGTCCGGAATCGGGTGGGTCTTATCTTCTTCCGGCATGGTCAGAATCGGAATCATGGTGATAGAACCTTCCTGGCCGCGCTTACGGCCGGCTCTCTCGTACATGGTCGCAAGGTCTGTGTACAGATAACCCGGATAGCCGCGGCGTCCCGGTACTTCCTTACGAGCTGCCGAAACTTCACGGAGGGCTTCCGCATAGTTGGTGATATCAGTCATGATGACCAGCACGTGCATGCCCAGATCAAAAGCCAGATATTCTGCTGCAGTCAGCGCCATACGCGGCGTTGCAATACGCTCTACCGCTGGGTCGTTGGCAAGGTTCATGAACATAACCGTTCTGTCGATGGCTCCTGTGCGGCGGAAGTCCGACGCAAAGAAGTCAGCTTCTTCGTAAGTGATACCGATGGCTGCAAATACTACCGCAAAGTTGCTTTCGCCGCCGATTACCTTTGCCTGACGGGCAATCTGTGCCGCAAGGTCAGCGTGAGGAAGTCCCGAAGCTGAGAAAATAGGCAGCTTCTGTCCTCTAACCAGCGTGTTCAGGCCGTCTATAGCAGATACGCCGGTCTGAATAAATTCTGCCGGATAGTCTCTGGCTGCCGGATTCATCGGCAGTCCGTTGATATCCAGTTTCTTTTCAGCAATGATGTCAGGTCCGCCGTCTGCAGGGCAGCCCATGCCGTCAAAGACTCTGCCCAGCATTTCCGGAGAAACAGAAAGCTGATTGCCTCTGCCCAGAAATCTGACCGAGCTTTCCGCAAGGTTAATGCCCGCAGCGCTTTCAAAGAGCTGCACCAGCGCGTCAGTGCCGTTAATTTCCAAAACTTTACATAACCGCTTTTCGCCGTTCTGCAAAATAATTTCGCCCAGTTCGTCGTAGGTCACGTTTTCTACATCTTTGACGAGCATTAAAGGACCTGCAACTTCTGATATGGTCTTATATTCTTTCAACATCGTCATCCGCCTCCCCACTGGTCAAATCCGCAATTGCCTGTTTCATGGTGTTCATAATTTCATCGTAAGCGCCGTCCACCCTGGCCTCTTCTACATACTTAAATCTGCCGATGGATTCGCGGACAGAAAGTCCTGCCAGGGCATTAAAGTCAGCGCCTTTGCCCACAGCATCCTTCGCCATCTCGTAGTAGCCCAAAATCAGCTTCAGCATTTTGAACTGCTTATCCAGGGACGCGTAAGTATCCACATCGTGGAACGCGTTCTGGTGGAGATAGTCTTCACGAATGGAGCGGGAAGCTTCCAGCTTCAGACGGTCCTCAAAGGACAGCGCGTCCACACCGACCAGCTGTACGATTTCCTGCAGCTCCGCCTCTTCCTGCAAAAGCAGCAGCGCCTGTGCGCGCAGCGCAGGGAACTCTTTGCTGACGTTTTCTTCGTACCACTTTGTCAGACGATCCACATACAGAGAGTAGCTCTGCAGCCAGTTGATGGCCGGGAAGTGACGCTTGTAAGCGAGGGAGGAATCCAGACACCAGAACACTTTTACGATACGCAGTGTTGCCTGAGAAACCGGTTCGGAAATATCGCCGCCCGGAGGAGATACTGCGCCGATGGCGGAAAGCGCGCCCAGTCTTCCTTCTTTACCCAGTGAAATGACTCTGCCCGCTCTTTCGTAGAACTGTGCCAGTCTGGAAGCCAGATAGGCTGGATATCCTTCTTCACCAGGCATTTCTTCAAGACGGCCGCTCATTTCACGAAGGGCTTCTGCCCATCTGGATGTGGAGTCAGCCATGAGAGCTACAGAGTAGCCCATATCTCTAAAATATTCTGCTATGGTAATACCCGTATAGATAGACGCTTCACGAGCCGCTACCGGCATATCGGAAGTATTGGCGATGAGAACCGTTCTCTTCATCAGCGATTCTCCCGACCGCGGGTCTTTCAGTTCAGGAAACTCCATCAGTACGTCAGTCATTTCGTTTCCACGCTCTCCGCAGCCAATATAAACTACGATGTCCGCGTCTGCCCATTTTGCCAGCTGATGCTGCACTACAGTTTTTCCGGAGCCGAAAGGTCCCGGTACTGCGGCAACGCCGCCCTTTGCAATGGGGAACATGGTGTCGATGACACGCTGACCGGTAATCAGCGGCATTTCAGGCACCAGCTTTTCTTTGTACGGTCTGCCGCGGCGAACCGGCCACTTCTGCATCATGGTAAGTTCCGCCACACTGCCGTCCTCTTTGCGCACGGTGCAAACCACCTCGTCTACCGTAAAGCTGCCGCCGGTAATGGATTCCACTGTACCGGAAATGCCGTAAGGCACCATGATTTTCTGTTCTACAATGACGGTTTCCTGCACCGTACCGATGATATCACCGGCTTCAACACTGTCACCGACAGCCACAGCAGGAACAAATTCCCACTTTTTCTCTCTGTCCAGCGACGGCACTTTGATTCCTCTGGTGATATTCGCCCCTGCGACTTCACGCATGGCAACAAGGGGTCTTTGAATCCCGTCGTACATGGTTTCAATGAGTCCCGGCCCCAGCTCTACAGAAAGCTGTGCCCCTGTTGAAACTACCGGCGCGCCGGGTCCAATTCCTGCTGTTTCTTCATATACCTGAATCGACGCCATATCGCCGCGCATTTCTATAATTTCACCGATCAGCCCCTGGTCTCCTACATGAACCACGTCGAACATATCGGCGTCTTCCATGCCCGAAGCGATAACCAGCGGTCCGGAAACCTTTACGATTTTTCCCTGACTCATCTATTTTTCACCTCCAAATAGTATGTCTGCTCCGACAGCCCGTTCCACCGCCTTACTTACGCTGCGCATACCTTCTCCGGTTGCGCCTTCTTTTCCGGGAATGGAAATAATCGCAGGCAGTCTGCTGTCTTTGTATTTGTCAATGTCCTCCGCCATATCCTTTGCAAGAACTTCTGTAATATAAATAATCGCATAGTCCTCTTTTACAAGGCGGTGCAGGATTTTCTCTGCTTCTTCGCTTTCAGCAGCGGGAAACACATCTAGGCCTACAGCTTTAAAGCCCAGAACCGATTCCCTGCCGCCAATTACACCTATCTTATACATATGGCTCCCTCAATTTCTCTGCAATCTGCTCCGGCTCATCGCCGATTAAAATCCCCGTCAGGATAATCCGCAGATTGTCAATTTCCAGTTCCTTTGCATACCAGTATCCCGCAATTGGCACGACGCCGAAGCTCTCATATTTCGCTTTCTTGTTAAACTCCATCAGGGCATCCTCACAGAGTTTTTCAAAGAGGGCAAAATCTCCCGTCTCAGAAAGTTTTGCGCCGCCTCTTGCCATTGCCTCTGATAGGCCATACGGGGTCAGCTTATCTGCAATCTGTCCGTAATTTTCCTCCCAGACGGAAAGGAAAAAGCTTTCACTGATATTGCCGCCAGGCAGATATACCTTCTGGAAAAAGTTCCACTGCTTTCCCATCTGACGAAGTCTCACAAAAGTTTTCAGATTGAGGATATCGATCTGTCTTTTTACGATGCCGATGAGAAAATCCTCCCCGGTGTCTTCTGCCGCCTGCAGCATCTGCTTGTAGCAGGCTTTATCTAAAATGATGTCGATTTCCTGCGGATCGCCGCTTCTGCCAAAGAGGTCCGTCGCCTCAATGATAGCCTCTTTCATCACGGTCGGCATGAAGGCGTAATTTCTGTCACGCACCATGGCAACCATGTGCTTCCAGTCGATATCTCCGTTTGACATCAGGTGATCCTCTGTGGGGGTAATGCCCAGAAATTCGGATTTCAGGCAGACTTTCACATTGTGATAGTCGTAAGGGAACAGGCACAGAGATAATTCCTTTCTCTCCGGCAGCGTATCGTAAATCAGGTCGAACAGCTTATTCTGCTCTCTTCTGATAAACCACTCGATATCGTCGTCGTAAAGCTCTTTGGCCTCACCGTATCCGAACTCCTGCAAAACAGCTTCCGCTGCTTTTAAATCCTTGCAGGAAGCCAGCCTCAGCATATCCTTGCGGCTCATGAGATTTCGCGTAAAACTGCCGATATATGCGTCTGCAAAGGTGTATTCTTCTATTTTTCGCTTTGCCATAGCATGCTCTCCTTACTGAAATAACTCCCGCGCAACCTCTGCGGTCAGCTGCTCTCTCGCTTCCTCTAAAAATGCGGAAATGGTGCAGTTGAGGTATACCTGCCCCTTTTTCAGAAACAGTCCGCCTCCCGTTTCCCGCGTTTCTTCAGCCAGAGTAAAATCTCCGAAAGGCAGCTTTTCTTTCAGCGCCGCAATCAGCCCTTCACCGATCTGCACCCTGTCATCTGCGCTTAATACCACCTGACCGGAAGTTTCTCCTGTGCCTGCCGCTGCAGCAGCCAGAAAATCGATATACTCTTTGCCGCGCAAAGCCCGCAGAGCGGCCTCAGCCTTGTCAAAGCAGTCGGAAATCATCTGCTGTTTGGTTTCCAGCACCAGTTTACGTCCGTCGATATCCGCTACCGCTTTTTTTCGCTGAATTCGTTTTTCTTTTTCTTCCTGACCGCGTTTTTCGCCTTCTTCTAAAATCGCTGCCGCCTCTTTTTCTGCATTTGCAAGAATTTCATCACACTGGGCCTTTGCCTCTTCTGCGATAGAAAGGGCCTGGGTCTTCGCGTCTTCTGTAATCTTTGATGTAATCTTCTCTATGCTCATGGTCTCACGTCCCATTCCTTAAATTCCAAGGTTAAAGAGCATTAAGATAGAAATCAGCAGAGCGAAAATCGCATAAGTTTCTACCATTGCAGCGTAGATAATGCCCTTTGCCATCTGATCGGATCTCTTTCCCAGAAGCATGATGCCGGCTGCCGCCGCTTTGCCCTGGGCAACACCGGACCAAATGCCTACAAGACCGATTGGAATACCGGAAGCCAGGATATACAAACCCTGAGAAAGGGTAAGTTCTGCCATGCCTCCGCCGAGAAGTCCGATTCTGATAAAGATCAGAAACGCCATCAAAAGGCCGTAAATGCCCTGCGTACCAGGCAGCGCCTGTAAAATCAGAGTCTTACCGAATTTTTTCGGGTCTTCTGCTAAAACCCCTGCTGCCGCCTGACCTGCGATACCAACACCCATTGCGCTTCCGATTCCTGCCAGCGCTGCAACTGCTGCACCCATCAGTGCAAATACATTTCCCGTAATCATTTTCTACCTCCATCTGTGTTGTCTACTACACGAACATATTTTGTATTTTTACGCAGCGGATCAAATTCATCTCCGCCGTCTTCATAGAATTTTCCAAAGAACTCGATATACTGCAGTCTGCTGGAATGAACAAATGCTCCAAGGGCGTTAATCGCCAGATTGAAAGTGTGTCCAAACACGAATACGACAAGCAGTATAATCGTTCCCGCAAAACCGCTGCCCTTCAGGGAACCCATGGTGTTTACCACGCTTGCGATAACGCCGGTTGCAAGACCCAGCGCCAGCAGTCTTGAATAGGATAAAATATCCGAGATATAGCTGGTAATGTTGTACAGGGAGCTTAAGCCGCCTGTGACTTTACCCAGTCCCTTCTTATCTCTTCCGCCTGTAAGCAGCAGAATCACCGCGCCTAAAAGGGCAATATACATGCCCGGCTTTACAAGGGCCTGGCTGATACTGCCGCCGGCCAGCCACATGGCTGCTCCGCCGATGACCATATACCAGGAGAACACATCAAAGACCGCGTCTTTCCACTGGCCCCGCTTTATCAGCATGCCCGCCTTGATGCCCATACCCAGGAACAGGTGAATCACACCGAAAATCAGCGACCAGATTAACAATTTAGTCGGATCTTCAATTGGGTTGAACCAAAGCGCCGGAATGGTAATCTCTTTGTTAAACATGACTCTCGCCGCCACCTGGAAGAAATCTCCGAACCAGCCGCCAAAGAGCGCGCCCCAGAATACGGTGGAAATCCCGCAGTAGAAGAACATCTTGATCATGCGGTAGGTCATACCCTCCAGAGCGTACTTTTTCAATACCACAAAGCATGCGACTGCAATGACGATGCCGTAGCCTGCGTCACTGAGCATGATGCCAAAGAACATGGCGTAGAAAAACGCAAAGAAGCTGGTCGGATCCACGCCGTGATAATCCGGCAGGGAGTACATCTCCGTAATTGCTTCAAAAGGATCCGCAAGAGGCCCGTTTTCCGTCAGCACCGGTACATTTTCGCCGTCCTCCGGATCCCGGAATGCATAGTAGCAGCCGTGGTCCTCCAGGGTTTTCTGTACCTTTTCTACACAAGGCTCCGGCACCCAGCCTTCCAGCATAAAGGTCCGCTTGGTGTGAAGCAGCTTTTCCTTTACTTTTTCCCGGTCGCGCTCCAAAGTGAGCCGGTCATAAATTGCCTCGATGGGTTTGCGCAGGGAACAGAACTCTGCGATTTTCTCCTCCGTACACGCGCATTCAGCCTCATCTGCTGCAATTTCTTCTGCGATTCTCTTTAGATTTTCTTCCGCAGTGCCGGAAAAATTCTCAAAAGGAACCGGTGTATATCCGTGCTGTTTTAAAATATTCAGCACTTCTTCATCATTTTCATTCATGGTGACAACAGCCAGATAAATCAAATCCTTATCTCGGTTTATTTCTTTCAGAAATACCGCCTCTCTGCCGTCATAAATTCTCTGCCGCAGACTTTCCACATCGGCAGCGGCAGGAAGCATGCCCAGATTGATTCTGGTATTTGCCGTCGCCCGCTGTTCAAGGGGCAGGTCATATACAAGCCACGGCCGCAGTGCCGCAAGATCCGCCTGCTTTTTGTTGATTTGTTCTTTCAGCTTATGCCGTCTGTCATTGAGCGCCAGAATGTGCGCTACATCTGCATAGGTTTTCTCTCTGTTCTCCCAGAGCTCTGCAAAATCTTTCCCTTTCATCGCCCTTCTTGTAAAAAAGAGGGGTTCTTTTTCGGTGCTGAATTTCTGCAGTGTTTCCAGGGCCAGAGATGTCTCATTGATTTTCTGTTCCAGCGCCCCTAAACGAGCTTCGTTTACCTCCTGAGACAGCTGCGGCAGCGTCTGTATTTCTTCTGCTTCCGCATCTTTCTCTGCCTCGCGCTGGACAATCTGCATCACACCCAGATCCATCAGATCCGAGATGAGGCTTTCTCTTTCTGCATCAAGACCGATGACAGCAGCCTTCTTCATTCTAACGATTGACACCGCTCTCAATCCTTTCTCTTATCAATTCAATTGCCCGATTTTCGCGGGAAGCAGCCTGCGCGGTCAGTTCCTGACACTGCTGCCTGCAATGGGCCAGCGTTTCCTCATACTGGCTGGCTGCAATGCTTTCTCCCTCTGCAATCAGCGTGTCCTCACGGGTTCTGCTTCGATTCTTTGCGTCTTCGATGATTTGCTCTGCCTTCTGCTTCGCTTCTGTCAGCGATTTTCTCGCATCCAGTCTCGCCTGCCGCAAAATCTGCTCCGCCTGTGCTTCGCTTTCTCTGATTTTTGTAAGCTCCTCTGCAAACATCCTTCCTCACCTCCTGTGTTCCCTCTGCTATATGAAAAATTTCCCTAGTTAAATTATACCACAACTTTTATCTGCTAAACAGTTATACTTGCCACAAACTTTTTGCATCTTCTTTGTATTATACACAAAACCAAGTGGAAATATCCTGTTTATAAGGCTGCTTCCATTTTTCATTCTGCAAGGCATAAAAATGCGAATTTCCCCTATATTACAACCGCCGCAGCATCAAAGTCAAGACAAAAGTATCCCCGCGGCGCGAAACCTTTGTTCTTTTTCCGATACAAATTCTGTTAAAAAAACTGCAATCTTTAAATTCCAACGCTTTCTCACTGTTATGTGCTAAAGCGCTTTAATTGGTTAAAATGTGCAATATTGGGGTGATTTTTGGATTATTTCTTTCCATCATGAATCACTTCGCTGTCTTATCAGCATTTTACCAAAATTCCCCAGAAAAAAAAATAGACACCTGACGGGCCGGTGTCTAAAAAACAGACAGCAGCATCAAAGGTGTCTATAGAAACATCCTATTGAAATTCTGCATCCGTTTAAGATTGACAAATTCCCACTTCCCTTAAAGCTTTGTCACCGCGTCGGCAGTTGCTGACAGAATTTTGCGCAAATATTGTGCCAAAGTTTCAAAAGCAGGAAAAAAACTCTTTCACATCTTAAAATCACACATTCTCCTCCAAAGACGCATACAGCATCCATTCTACGCGCCGGATGATTTCTGTTGCAGCGCATCATATCCGTTGCAAAAAGACAACAGCCCCCGAACACTGCAGTGCGGGGGAGCTGTACGGATTGATCCAGCTTCCTGAATTGTTTATCAAGGGATTGCGGTCAAATTTTATGTCCACTTTTATGGGTACAGTTTATAGACAAATTTTCGTCTATGCGGTCAGATTCTTCATTACCGAAGTTTTTTTCTTCTCATTGTGGCAGCCACTGCAGTGGCACAGCAAGCTGCCGCCAGTACCAGCACATAGATGCCCAGGGGTGCTTCATCCCCGGTTGGCGGCGCGGACTGTCCATCACCTTCGCCGGATGCTCCCGCGGTGCCGCCGGCAGCTGCGCTGCCGTCTTTGTCATAGACATAGCGGAGTACCAGTCCAAAGTAGTCTTCATCACCCAGCTCAAAGGAATCCAGTTTATAGTTCTGCCATTTATAATCGTCGTAGAGCGCAGCATCATCATAGCTGCCCAGATACTTGTAGGTTCTTCCCTGATATACCGGCTGTTTGAAATCCTTCGCAGAGATAATCGTTCCAGATATGCCTTTCAAAAAATAAGCATCGGCTTCTTCGCCTTCCTCCACAGTTCCAATCAGCTTCAGCTTACCGTTCACCCGCTCATAGTAACGATGTTCCACGCTATAGTACATCATTTCCGGACAGTCGCAGGTAAGTCCCACATCTGCGATGAGAATGCCGCTGAATTCCTCACTGGTGATATACTCGATAAACGGATCGATATTTTCGATGAGATTCTTCATATTTTCGATATCAGCAGGGGTAATCCCCATCTCTTCGAGGGCTTCCCAGTCTTCCTCCGTCCACGCAGCGGTATCCAGAAGCTGATCGAGATCAAGACCAAGCTGCTCCATCAGCTTATCGAAGAGCTCTGAAAAGCTGCTGACTTCGCCAATCTCTTCTTTCGCCGCTTCCATAATCAGATTGATGGCCTGTTTGCAGATTTCGTGAGTCAGAATCACTGCTGAACTACCTGCCACATAATGATTCTCCGGCAGGCCTTCCACGGTGATTTTTACCTCTGTCAAAAGATTTTCAACTTCATCGATGACATCGCCGGCATCTTCCATATTGGGCATCTCCAGCTTAGATTCCTTTTCCAGCTGGCCTAAATCCAGTTCTCCCTGCATCTCAGCCAGTTTGTTCATAATTGCGTCGCTGATTTTCTCAGACGAAAATCCCAGCCAGAGCCCCATGGTCTCGCCGTCCATCTGGACTTCTTCCACAGGCACAGAGATATCAAGTCCTGCTTCCGGACACGCAATGCGCACTTTCAAATCCTTTAAATTTTCAAGTTCCAGACAATCTTCATTGTCCACACTTACCATGACTACTGCATTGGGCGACTTCTTCACCTCGTCCATAAAATCCGCAAAAGCGATCTGACAAAGGGATACGATTACCAGCATCACCGCAAGCAGACTGACAAAAAATTTCTTTTTCACTTTAAATCTCCCCTATCATTTGTAATAGAGCATCCGCATCATCAATCTGATTGATTTTCCCGCGAATGGCTGCGCTTCCCGGAAGTCCTTTCAGATACCAGCCCATGTGCTTTCGCATTTCACGAACCGCGACGCGCTCTCCCTTTAACTCAATCATATCACAAAAATGACGCTTCATCATCTGTTTTTTTTCGGTAATTTCTGGTGGCGGAGGTACCTCTTCTCCCCGCCAGGCTGCGTTTACTTCCCTGAAAATCCAAGGATTTCCGAGGGCGCCTCTGCCAATCATGACAAAATCACAGCCGGTCTGCGAAAGCATCGCCATGGCAGAGGCCGCATCGGTCACATCACCGTTTCCAATGACGGGAATGGATACCGCCTCTTTGACGGCGGCAATCTGATTCCAGTCCGCCTCTCCGCTGTAGTACTGCTCTCTGGTTCTGCCGTGCACTGCTACCGCCGCAGCGCCTGCAGCTTCTACTGCCTTTGCCGTCTCCACCGCATTGATAGAGCGGGAATCAAAACCGATACGGATTTTGGCGGTGACAGGCTTACTGGTATTTGCCGCCATTGCGGCAATCAGATCATACACTAAATCAAGGCGCTTCAGCAGTGCGGAGCCCTCCCCGTTTTTCACAATTTTCGGCACCGGACAGCCCATATTGATATCCAGTATAGCGTTTTCGTAGGAATCCAGCTTCTTCGCAGTAAAGGCCATAATCTCAGGCTCGCTGCCGAAGACCTGAAAGGCCACGGGCTTTTCCATAGGGTCCACATAGAGCAGCTGCTCCGTCTTCTGCCCGCGATAATAAAGTCCCTTTCCGCTGACCATTTCCGAATATACCAAAGCCGCCCCCATCTCGCGGCAGATTCTGCGAGTGGGAGCGTCTGTAATTCCTGCAAGTGGTGCCAGCAAAAATGGATTGTCCAAAGTTACATTTCCAATCTGCAAGGGTTTATTCATTCTCTTTCGTTCCTTTACATGGCTTGCTAGCCTTTTTATTCTTCTGGTAAATCAGTTCCAGCCCCTCAAGGGTCAGCATTTTATCTACATAGTCGATACAGGAAACACCGCCGTCAATGAGGGTGGAAAGTCCGCCTGTGGCAACAACGGTCACAGCCTTGTCCGATTCCGTCAAAGCTTCCAGCTCCTTCTTCATCATCTTGACAATATAGTCCACCATGCCCATATGACCGTAAACCAGCCCTGACTGCATGCTCTGAATGGTGTTCTTGCAGATGGTGTAACCCGGTTCCTCCAGCTCAACCTTCGGCAGCTTTGAAGTTTTCTCAAAGAGCGCCTCGGAAGAAATTTTCAGTCCCGGCGCAATGGTGCCGCCCAAATACTCTGCATTTTCCGTAATTGCGCAGAAAGTGGTCGCTGTGCCAAAATCGATGATAATCAGCGGTCCGCCGTATTTATGTACTGCCGCAACTGCATTGACAATTCTGTCAGCGCCGACCTGCTTCGGATTATCGTATTTCACAATCAGACCGGTCTTAATGCCCGACTCCACTGTAATGGCGCGCTTATTGAAATACTTCATAGAAAGGTGCTGCAAAGTGTAAAGCACAGAAGGCACAACCGTTGAAATAATCACATCTTTGACCTCTGTGGTTTTCAGACCCTCATAAGCGAACAGCTGGTTGACAATCATGCCGTACTCATCAGCGCTCTTGTTGGTATCTGTCTTGATTCTCCAGTTGGTAACCAGTTTTCCGTCTTTAAATACGCCAAGTACGATATTACTGTTTCCAACGTCAAAAGCTAAAAGCATTCTAGTATATCTCCTTAAAATCTTACTTCACAACTCTGTCAAGCCGCTTCAGGGCAAGGGCCATGGTAAGTCCCGGAATGACTCTGTTTCCGGTGATTTCCGCGCCCAACACTTCGTTGATTCGTTTCAGTCTGTACTGTACGGTATTGGTATGAATTCCCATAAACTCGGAAGTCTTTCCGCTGTTCATACCTGCGTCAAGGACAAAGGTTTCCAAAGTTTCCAAAAGCTGTTTCGCTTTGTTCTCACCCATCTCCTTCTTGAAAGGCTCCAGAAGATCCATGTAGTTCTTCTTCAGATAGCCTCCCTGTACCTGCAGGTTGATGCAGTTGGATACCAGCGCAAGCTCATATTTGGTGAACACTCTCTTGTACGGGAATACGCTCTCAACAAAAGTCCAGGTCTCGCTGATCAGGCGGAAGGCGTCACCGGCACCCTCGATTCCGTCGATACCTGTCGCATGAAAAATGCGCACCGTCTTGCTGCCCTCTTTCAGCTTGTCAAAGAGGTTGAGACAGCTGGTCTTCTGCGATACTTCCTCATCTTCCCTCTGTTCCTCATTTTTCAGAACCATACCGTAGGTCTCTTCGCCCTCGGTGATGCGGAGGACTTCTATTCCTTCACGCTTTTCAAAGTCGCTGATAATGCTGTTTCCCTGATTATTTTCAATGCCCTTCGCGTAAAAGACACTGATGATGCTGTCAGCCTTAACATTCATCTCATCCTTCAGAGAATATGCCAAAGATTTATTACCGCGAATCAGCGCTTTAATCAGTTCCGCGCGCACGTCCCGCTCAGGCGTATATTTCCACATGCCCATGGCAAGTTCAATAATCTCCGACAGCTTGGTAATTTCCCCTGCCGAATAGTTATCTTCATTATCCACGATAAAGAGAAAATACTTTTCTTTATTGATGGTAATCGGTCCCCAATAGGTCAGCACTCCGTTGACGTCGATAAAGGTGTAGATTCCCGCTTTTTCAACGTCACGCTCCTTGCCCATGCGAATGGCGTCAGCGATGGTAGTTCTCTGTCTGGTTTCAATAGACAGAATCGGGTTAAAGTCCTTGGACAAAAGCACCACCTGAAAATCATTGCTGACAGCGGCTTCACGCAGCGCCGCCTGAAAGGTCTTGTGCTTTTCAAAGTTCAGCAGATGATAAATGGTGTTGTTAATGAGACTGTTTTTAAAGTTGTCTCCGTACAACAGCTTATCCATAATCTGCTCGATTGCGTCCGAATACTCCGCTTTGTTGTTTCCAGGAATCACAATCAGCGGAAGCCCTACGGCCTCTGCCGTTTCTATGACCTCGCTGTCAGTGCTGGTCAGCCCCTTTTCCACATGGAAAATCACCAGTGCGCTGACGCCGCTTTTGGCAAGACCTTTGACAACCTCACACTGGAGTTTTTCTTTACCATGCATGCCGTAAAATGATGTCAGAACAATCTGCTCACGCACTCCGTTATTTTTAACAGCGGTTTCTACATTGACTGCGTCCATCACCGACACAGAGCGCACGCGATTTCCAATATTGCGCTTGCCCGCCGCAAGAATACTGGGGCTGAATGCCTCTAAACTCAAACAATCATTTACAGTTATTTTCATAGGTTACCTCTATTCTTCTTCCTTATGCTCATCTTCACAGGCGGGATTCTGATCCTCTCCGGTTTCGGTGTCGCCTCTTTTTTCGCCATCGGAATCAGATGATTCTGCATCTTCCATATAATCCGTATCATACTTCGCAAGTTCTGCAGCTTCGCGCTCCGCTTCTTCTTTGCGGATTCTTTCAAATTCGGCAGCTTCTTCCTCGTTGATTCTGCGGATTTCCTCGTCCTTTTCTCTCACCATGTCAGCAAGCTGCTGCGCGTCGACTTCGCCTGTGTAAAGAGCTTCGAACTGTTCGCCGTCCAGAGTTTCCACCTCCAAAAGTGCTTGTGCAACTCTTTCCAGCTTATCCATATTTTCTTCCAGGATTCTTACAGTTTCACTGTACGCCTCTTCAATAATATTTCTTACTTCGTTGTCAATCTCTGTCGCAACACCCTCGGAGTAATTCTTTCTGGTGGAGAAATCCTTGCCCAGGAATACTTCGTCGGAATCGCTGTAGTTGACAGGACCGATTTTTTCACTGAAACCGTATTTGGTTACCATGCCTCTTGCAATCTCCGTCGCGCGCATGATGTCGTTGCTGGCGCCTGTGCTGATATCATCCAGGGTCAGCTGTTCTGCAACACGGCCGCCGAGAAGATGCTTGATGGCATTGAGCATACCGTTCTTTGTCTCATAAGCCTTATCCTTTTCCGGCAGGGACATAGTGAAACCGCCGGCGCTTCCTCTCGGAATAATTGTAATCTGGTGTACCGGGTCAGACTTCGGCAAAGTACGCATTACCACCGCGTGACCCGCTTCGTGATAAGCGGTCAGCTTGCGCTCTTCTTCGCTGATGACTCTGCTCTTCTTTGCAGGTCCTGCCATGACCTTGGTTGCCGCTTCTTCAATTTCCGCCATTCTGATTTTGCGTCCATTTCTTCTCGCCGTAATCAGAGCGGCTTCGTTGAGCAGGTTCTCAAGATCCGCAGGGGTGAAGCCCGGTGTTCTTCTCGCCAGAATCTTCGGAGAAACCTCGTCAGACAACGGCTTGTTCTTTGAATGCACCTTGATAATCTCTTCTCTGCCTTTGATATCCGGAACACCGATGACAATCTGTCTGTCAAAACGACCCGGTCTGAGCAGTGCCGGGTCCAGTACGTCCGGTCTGTTGGTCGCCGCCAGAATGATAATGCCGGAATTCTCTCCGAATCCGTCCATTTCAACCAGCAGCTGGTTCAGTGTCTGTTCTCTTTCGTCATTGCCGCCGCCAAGACCTGCGCCTCTCTTACGCCCTACCGCGTCGATTTCGTCGATGAATACGATACACGGCGCGTTCTTCTTCGCCTGGTCAAATAAGTCTCTGACTCTGGACGCACCTACGCCGACGAACATTTCTACAAAGTCGGAACCACTGATGGTGAAAAACGGAACACCGGCTTCCCCTGCTGTCGCTTTGGAGACATAGGTTTTACCGGTTCCCGGAGGACCCACAAGCAGAATGCCTTTAGGAATTCTGGCTCCGACTTCCTTATATTTTCTGGGATCCTTGAGGAAGTCCACCACTTCTTCAAGTTCTTCTTTTTCCTCGTCAAGACCCGCCACATCGTTAAAAGTAATCTGTCTGCCATCACCCTTGTAAAGCCTTGCCTTGCTCTTCCCAAAGGAAAATGCCTTGCCGTTTCCTCCCTGATTCATCATCAGATAAAACAGAAAGCCTAAAGCGACAACCATAATCAGAGTCGGCAGCAGGTTGAGAATCACAGACCCGGAAGACGGTTTCGGCCCGCCCTTATATTCCAGTTTCTTCTCCTGTACCTGCGGGAAAATATACGTATCCTCAATCCAGTCAATATCGGTAATATTTGCCGCAAAGGTATAGACATACTTATCTTTTCCAATCTGCGCTGTAATTTTTCTGTCTTCAATTTCGATTTCAGTGACTCTGCCGCTTTCAAGGTAATTGGACAGTGTGGAAAATTTCACCTGTTTGTACTCCGCAGTACCACCGCCTTTATAAAAGAACGCCGCCGTAAGTACCAGTGCAAAAATCACTAAATAAATACTGATATTCTTTGCGAATTTTTTCAATTTTGTTTTTCTCCTCCCGTGTCTATTGATAGCAATTTTCTGAAAAAATTGTTCTCTCTTAACAAAACAGTCCTATAATTTTATCATATTTAACAAATTATTTCAATACAAATTACTTTTTTTGTTGCCTCACATAGTCCGTATTTTCCGGAAAATCTTCCTTTTTCATCTGCTTCACAAGGCAGCACCCACAGAACTTCTCTGCCAATCTTCAAAAGAGGCACAAGAGGACGCTGACACTTAGGAATTTTCTTATCCACAAAATAGTCCTGCATTTTCTTAGTCCTTCCCTCGCCGATGGAAATGTAGTCGCCCGGCTGCCGGTATTCTAAGGTCAGGAGTTTTTCCGGCGGCAGATCCTGTCCGCCGTGCGCCTGTATCAAAGCGTCATAATCAAAGACCGCTCTGCGGTTTTCGATTGGCGCAAGATAGGAGTATGCTGCTTTACTGAGGACATAAATTTCCAGCGCCGGAAGAGCCGCTTCTGCCTCTATCTCCGGTCTGATCAAATCGATATCATCGTACCATTTCTGCAGGCGGTAACCCTTCGGCAAGTGACACGAAGCCGACGGCGCCGGATGGAACACGATGGCTTCACAGCTGTCAAAATGCGTCCATGTCAAATCTTTGGAAAGTCCGATTTCCGCACAGGTTCTGGCAAGAACCCGCTGTCTGACCGCCCGGTGAAGACTGCGCAGACCGCTGCCGGAAAGGAGTACATGGCGCGCATCCCTTTTCTTTACCAGCTGCTCATAGGCTTCCTGCGCCTGCTGCCACAGATAATCGCTGTCACAGGCGGCGGCTTTTCCCATCCTAACCATTGTATCCTTCACTGCCGGATTGTATTCCTGTTCCAGGTAAGGAATCAGACCCAGTCTGATTTTATTTCTGGTATATGTTGGTTCCTCGTTGGTGGCATCCATTCTCGGCTTTAGGTTCTGCTCACTGCAGTACGCTATAATCGCTTCCCGCTTTACGCCAAGAAGCGGTCTGATAATCCTGTTTCTCTCCTCGTCAAACCGCATATAACCCATGCCGGAAAGCCCGTCTGTGCCCGCGCCACGAAGCAGCCTGAACAAAATTGTCTCTGCCTGATCGTCGGCATTATGTGCTACTGCAATGGCAATCGCCTCTCTGTCAATGCCCTCTGTTACAAGGTCCTGCGCCATTTCTGCAAATGCACGGTAACGAATTTCTCTTCCTGCTTCCTCCAATGTCAAATTTTCCTCTTCCGCAGTCTTTGCGCAGTCGCAGACGATGGTTCTGCAGGGAACCCCTGCACGTTCACACATCTGCTCCACGTAATTCTGATCTTCTTCCGCAGCGCCCGGCCGGATTTTATGGTTCACATGAACCGGGTAAAGGTGCAAATCCATCTCTTCTGCCAGCTGCAGAAGTACGTGAAAAAGGCACACTGAATCAGGACCGCCTGACAGGCCTAAGACAATGTGCTGATGTTCTTCGAGTAAATGATATCTCTCTATCGTTTCTAAAATTTGTTTCTTCATCATAAAAAAAGTATACCATATTTCGTTTCATTTTAAAAGTAAAATAAAAACTGCCGCGGCAAACCCATACAAGCAGACGAAGATTGACAAATATCCGTGATTCCTTTATTTTTGTCAATGTTTCTTGAAATATCTACCCGAATCCACATGAAAATCAACTGACTTATTGCCAAAGTTGACAGAAATCAAGAAAATTGTCAATCTGGTCAACGTTTTTGTGATGAAACATTGCCAAAATTGACAGATTCTCGTTTTTCTGTCAACATTGGCAATGTTTAAGCCATATTAGTCGTACCATTCAGCTAATTTGTTGACAAAATACGCAAAACTGATGAAGTTTGTCAACATTACTCCCTTCCTTAAATCGCCGCGACCACTACGGTTAAATCATCTCTTTCTCTGAGTCCGTATTTTTCCGCCGCTTTATTGACGATGAGTTCCGCAATAGTTCCCGGATCTCTGGTTCCAATCTCAGAAAGCCGCTGCATCAGCCACCTGCATCCTGTATCCTGCCGGTCGCAGTCAGTTACGCCGTCCGACACCATCACCAGCAAGTCTCCTTTTTTCAGCCGCACATCGATATAGGAAAGACTCACACCCTCGACAACTCCCACAGGCGGCGCAGGCCTTTTCAGTGCCGCTACCTTTCCCTCATGCTTTACAAAGGTGGAAGCTGCGCCCATTTTATAAATCTGTGTTCTGCCGGTGACTTTATCGATGATGGCAAGATCCACCGTTGCGAACATATCCCCCGCATGTTCTGTCATCAGAATGCCGTTTACTGTCTTTACCGCAAGATCCACATCAAATCCTGCTGTAAGAAGCTGCGACAGGGTCCTGACGACCAGGTTGCTTTCCGCTGCTGCCCGGCTTCCCTTTCCCATTCCATCACTGATGATGATGGCCTGCTTTTGTTTCCCAAAGGAAAAAGAAAGACTGCTGTCTCCCGACACTTTCTCAAAAGCATAAGACGCCTCCCCAATTAAAACCGGCTGCACATGCGCTGCTTCACCGGCGCCTTTTCTCCTTTTCCTCAAATCCGTCAAAAGCGCATCCACCGTTCTCGCCATGCCTGCAAACTGGTAGGAAATAATCTGATGACTTTCCTGATCTCCGCTATACAGTTTACTCAAAGCCGTAAAAACCTGTTTTTTTCTTCTCAAATCTTCCTGTGCCGCGTAAATCTGCATTTCTGCATCACTGAAAACCTCCGGCATGAATCTCTGCTCACCGGCGCACCAGCATTTTACTAAAAGATTTTGCGGAATGGTGATAAACAGCGATATCACTGCCACCAGTCCGAAGATTTCCTCTCTGCACAGACTGCAGACCATAAAAAACATCACCATGGCCAGAATCCCTTTTCGATATTTGCCATCGACAAAGGCTGCCAGAAACCAGGATACCAATACAGCCGTCATGATAGCTGCCATCAGCGTTTCCAACTCCTGCCCCTGACAGAACCCGAAAACTGCCATCACTGCCGCTGCTGCCATGGCTTCCCGCATGCCTTTGCAGTACTGCACCACAAGTACCATAAAAATCCAAAGAGGAATCACTAAAAGCGTATACTCTAAACCGCCAATCATAGAAACCATTAAAACCGTCAGCGCAATCTCCGCCTTCTCTGTCGAAACCGCCCGCTGCTCTTTCCCGACAAAAACCATTTTCGCCGCCGTATTAAACACTTTTATGTAAATCATCACGGAGGCAGCTTCTTTCAGCAAAACCTGAAAATCCAGCAAATAGAGGATGTGGGCAGCCGAGTAATACAGACAGTTTCCCGCTGCCATAGCAATCACCGCCGCTGCTGCCCGCTGGTGTATGGAAAATTTAATTTTGTGAAAGAAAAGAAAGAACAGCCCGCACAAAAAGACCGCGATGATGTCCCCGTAAAAATCTCCGCCGGCACCGGGATTTGTCAGTATAGCTGCCACCAGAACCGGCACCAGATAAATATATACGGTGGATACCGCTACCATCACCGCAATCAGTGCAATGGCTGCCGGAAAAGTGTCCCCGAACAGTCGGATTCTTCCTAGAAAAAAAGCCACTGTCAAAGTGGCTAAAATCGTCTTTACATGAATCTGATTTCCTATAAATTCCATATTTTTTCCCCTTTACTTCCTTTGATAGTGACAGAATAGCACAAAAGCTGTGCAGGAAACTGTCGAAGCCGGGTGTCGAAGGGGAAAATTTTTACAGGAGGCTTCGCAGAACTATTTAATTCCGTAAAAAACCTTTGCGTTCTCGCAGGTGATTTTCGCCGCCTCTTCATAGGAAATGCCTTTCAGCACCGCAAGCCGTCTTGCTGTATGCTCTACATAAGGACTTTTGTTAGGTCTGCCGCGGAATGGTTCGGGCGTCAGATACGGCGCATCGGTTTCCACCAGCAGAAACTCAAGTGGAATCGTCTGCACCACTTCCTGAGTCTTTCGGTTATTTTTAAAGGTGACCGGGCCGCAGATGGAAAGGGTCGCCCCCAGCTTCACGTACTGCTTGGCCAGTTCTTTGCTTCCAGAAAAGCAGTGGAGCAGTACCCTGCTGTCCGGAAGTAATTCTCCATCAGGTCCTTTTCGCTTTGGAAACCAGCTCTGGCGTTCTGCGGAAAAGGCACCCTCTTCCTTTAGAATATCCATGGTTTCCTGATCCGCTTCCCTGCTGTGAATGGCAATAGGCATTTTCAGTTCGTTGGCAAGCTGAATCTGCCGTCTGAACCAGTACCGCTGCACATCCCGCTCAGAAAGGTCATAATGAAAATCCAGGCCGATTTCTCCGATGGCCTGCACCTTTTCCTTTTTTGCAAGACCCCGAATCAGTTCTAAGGTCATGTCATCTAAATTTTTTGCGTCATGGGGATGAAAGCCCACCGCCGCATAGCACCACGGTTTTGCCTGGGCGTGTTTTACCGCCAGGTCAGAACTGGCAAGGTCAAAACCCACGTCCATGACGTAAGAAACCTGTGAATTTTCTATTTCTTCCATCAGCTGCAGCACCTCCTGCTCGCTGTATCGCTCGTTGTTCAAATGAGTATGTGAATCGAATAGCATGTAGTTACCTCTTATATCTTATTATATCTTAAAAAAATTTATCGCTCTGATATGCTTCAGTTCTTCCTGTGAAAGCAGCAGTTTTTCCATCAGGAATTTCTTGTCCGTCACCGGCGTACGGCTGACCAGCACTTTGATGGCGATATTTCTGTAGGAGAACGTAATCGAACTCAGCATGCCGATTCGGTAATTCTGATCCTCTGAAAGAGTCGGCACGTTGAATGTCATCATATCAAAAGGAGGCGATGTATTAAAAAACACGAAACTGGTGCTGATATCACTGTAAATCACTTTTCCAGAGTAAATAAAACTGCAGGTCGAAAGATCATTGACATCCGCAACATTCAAATAAAAGGTAGACTGCATCGTCTCATTGTCATTTTCAATGACATCGAAATGAATTTTATTTTTATGTCCCAAATAGCTGTAAAGATACAGCCTGTCTGCAAAATTCCCCGCATACCGCGACGCATCGACTTCTGTTTCCTTTGTGCCGGGCAGCAAAGTTCCTATATCCACATTGAGATATCGGCACCAGTCCACCAACACCTCTAAATCCACTGCAATTTCCCCTTTTTCATATTTAGAAACAGTCGCAAGACTCTTGCCCAGTGCCGCAGAAAGCTGCTTCAGTGTAATCTGCTGTGCCTTTCTGTGGGCTCGCAGTCTTTTTCCTACGTTTTCATAAAGCGTATTTTTCACCCAGTTATTCTCCTTCGGATTCTATGCCTTTATTCTACCATTCCAACTGCATATTTTCCAGTAAAAAATTTTCCTACAAATTGAAAACCATTTAAAAAATTCGAAATGGAATTATCCCCTCCATACTGAATCGTTTCAACGGTTCCGCTTTTTTCGCCAAAATAGAACTGCGGTTTAAAAAATTCTCGTTTCACGAAACTCCTTTCATTTGCAAAAGGAAATAGGGTCGCCTATAATTTTTATCAAATTATATCTAGTTTATCGCAGGAATATTCGAAAGGAGATAAAAATGAGCGAAAACACCACTTCTAAATTAAAAAGCAATCTCTGGCGACTGGTCATCCTGACCATTGCCGGCTCGCTGATTTATGGACTTCCATATTTCAGATCCTACTATTATGACGCATACCTTGAAACCTACCATCTGACCAACACACAGATGGGCACTTTCGGCTCCATCTTCGGAATCTTAGGTGCCGTTTCCTATCTCTTCGGTGGCGTCGTAGCGGATATGATTTCTCCCAGAAAGATCATGTCTGTCTCTCTGATTTTAACAGGCGCTGCAGGTCTGCTCCACTTAATGAATCCAAGCTACGGCATGCTGGTTATCATCTATCTGATCTGGGGCTTTACCTCTCTGTTTGCATTTTGGCCTGCGCTGTTAAAAGGGCTTCGCGGTATCGCTTCTGAGCACGAACAGAGTAAAGCCTACGGTTTTATGGAAGGCGGAAGAGGTATTGTAAACGCAATCCATCTTGCTATTACACTGGCAATTTTCAATTTTCTCAGTAAAACAGCCGGCAATCTGGGCGGACTCAACGGTGTCATCACTTTTTACTCTGTCATTGTAATTCTGCTCGGCATTTTGGTATTCTTTCTGATGAAAAATGAAAACACCGGTGAAAAAGCAGAGAAGTTCAATTTTAAACAGGTCATTACAGTAATTAAAATGCCTGCAATCTGGATTCTTTCTCTGATTTTATGCTGTACTTATACAATGAACATTTCCTTCTATTATTTCACGCCGTATGCAACTTCCGCTTTTGGTATCACAGCAACAGCCGCAGCCATCGTTACTATGATGTCTCAGTACATCAGACCTGTAGGCTCCATGGGCGGCGGTATTTTAGCTGACAGACTTGGCAGAAGTAAAGTTATGTTTATCGGTTTTTTCCTCATGGGCATCAGCACTTTTGTCATCGCACTGTTTCCTAATATGAGCGTACCGCTCTTTATCGGAGTCTGCGCAGTCATCTACCTTGGCATGTATCTGAACTACGGCATCGTTTTTTCCATGATGGAAGAAGGCGGTGTACCAGCCAGTGTTGCCGGTACTGCCATCGGCGTCGTCTGTACGCTGGGTTATCTGCCTGAGGTTATCTGCCCGACCCTTGCCGGTCATGTTTTAGATACCTACACAGAGCTGGGCTACAAATACTATTTCATCGGCGTCGGTATTGTTATGGTTGTTGGTATCGCCGCACTGCTGATATGGAACCGTTATCTTGCCAATTTGAAAAAAGCACAGGAGGAAAAAGCATGTTAGTTTTAAGAAATGCACGATTCATTCCTGAACTGACTGAAGATTTTTCGATGAATTATGGAGATATCGTCATTGAAAATGGAATCATTCAGGAAATCAAACCTGCAAAGTCAGTTTCCTCTCCTTCCAATGCCAAGGTCATCGATTTGTCTGGAAAAACTTTAATTCCAGGCCTCATCGAGGCGCATCTCCATCTGGACCTTTGCGGGATGGACGTCTTTGAAGAAAATGTGCAGCAGGAAAGCTACCGCGTTATGCGCGCTCTCCGCCTTGCCCAGGATAATCTGAAAATGGGTTATACCACTATCAGAGATGTGGGCGACCGCAGCAACATGGTCATTGGTCTGGCCCGCGCTGCCAATGAAGATCTTATTATGGCTCCGGATATTTTAGCCAGCGGTATGATTCTTTCCCCAACAGAAGCAGGCAACGACTATTTTGGTGATATGTATGCCGAATGTGATTCTGCAGATGCCTATACTAAGGCCGTCCGCCGTCAATATCAACTGGGAGCTGACTGGATTAAAATTATGGGAACAGGTTCTGTTATGAATCCGGGTGGTGTACCCGGAAGTCCGATTATTTACGAAGAGGAACTTGCTGCTGCCTGCCGTGCTGCTGATTATGTGGGACTTCCGGTCGCAGTTCACTGCCACGGCACGGAAGGTATCAAAATGTGTATTCGCTGCGGTGTACGTACTGTGGAGCACTCTACTCTCCTCGATGATGAGTGCATCCGAATGTATCAAAACACTGACCGTTCTTTTCCAGTACCAACCCTTTCACCTCTTGTCAACTTCACAGAACATCCGGAAGGAAAGCCTGCCCACTATGTTTCCAAATCAAAACAGATGGCGGAAGTCATGATTGAGGGTTTAAAAGCACTGCAAAAAGCAAATGTAAAAATCGGTTGGGGTACTGACGCCGGTGTCTATGCGGGAAGCCACGGCAATGGTCTGTACGAATTCCGCGCCAGAGTCAATCTGGTTGGTTTCACTCCGCTGGAATGTCTGGTTCAGGCAACCAAAAATAACGCCGAAATCCTAAATATCAGCGATACTGTCGGCACTATCGCCTGTGGAAAACGTGCAAATCTGGCAGCCTTTGCCGGAAATCCAGACGAGGACATCGAAGCCTTAAATCAGGTATCTCTCGTATTGAAAAAAGGCGAAATCGTTTCTTTATAAATCGCTTTCTTAGAAATCGCTTCTTTATAGCAGTACAACCGGCACCCGGTCATAATCAACCGAGTGCCGGTTGGATTTTAATCATCCTATATCACAGCCCTGCCATTTTCCAATGGTGACAAAACTTCGGTTTCCACTGATTTTTGTCAACAAATCCATAAAAAAGAGCGCGAGAAAATCCACGATTTCATTAAAAATAGCGACAAAGTGGACAGATTTCTAAAAAGCTGGCACTTTTGTCACAGTTTACTCATAAAAATGTTGACAGAAATAACAGAATGCAAGTTTTTTGTCACAGTTGGCAACCTTCTCCCTAGGTGCCGAAGTGAGGATTCACGCAGTCCCCACTGTTGTTTTTTGTACTTGCTCAATTAGTACAGCTACAGGTCCTATTTTTTTCATATTCCACATATAATGATTACTACAAGGTGGTGATATCAATGCAGCTGAATGAGGCGATAAGCAAGCGGCTATTGGAACTGCTCGCTGAGCGGAATATGACGCAATACCAACTTTATATCAAAAGCGGAATTCCTAAATCAACAATAAGAAATGTAATCAACTGTTCTTATCCATCCGTCAAATTGCGCATCATCCACGAGATATGCCAAGGACTGGATATTGCATTGTATGATTTCTTTAAATCTCCATTATTTAATAACGAAAATCTTGAGCCATAACTACCAATATGCCTATTAACAGCATGTTGGTTTTTTATTTCTCATTAATTTTCCCACATGGCACCCCATGAAAGGCCGTCCGTGTGTATTAGACTTTCGTGTCTATATAAAAGGCTATAAACAATCAAAAGATGTAGGGAATTCCAACATTGACAAGATTCCCTGATTTTAGTCAATCTTGTCAATGTTGGATAAAAATACCGACCGTTCTAACCCGAGATATCCTTCCTTCATTGACAAAAATACGCAGATGAGCAAAATCTGTCAATATCGAGAGATGTAAATCATGTCCACTACGAACGTGTTCATACATTTATTAAAATTGATCCCATCTTGAAACAGGAATCTCAGGCTTTATTTGAAACTTTAGGTCTAAACCTAAGTACAGCGGTTAATATATTCTTGCGCCAAGCTGTTCGTGAACAAGCTATCCCCTTTAGGATTGGAGCTCCAATCCCAAATGCAGAAACACTTAAAGCCATTAATGAGGCTGGAAATGGTATCGGTTTAAGCCGGGGCATTACTTCTGTCACTGAATTGATTGAGGACTTAGATGATGACGATTAAATATCACACTACATTATCACTACTCTTCACAAACCCCTTACTAATTAAAAAAGACAGCTCTTGCACCAATGACATTAAGTTAAGCTGACATTGCGAAAGAGGCTTCAGACACAATCAAAACGGATATATCATAAGAAGTGGTATGTCCGTTTTTGTATGTTTTGAAGCATCAAAAGCGCTCCTATGTTACTATTATAGGTGATAAATATCTTATGCTAATTTTTCATTGCAAATAAGTGACGATTTCTTCTCTGACTATTTCATTGTTACCGTATAAGCCATCCATAATCCTGCCTGCAATCCACGACATAATCCGCATAAATAATATCATCCATAACTTGAAATATTATCATATACCGTTTTTCAAACATGATAAACCGATAAGTATTTCTGGGAATATATTCTCCTGTGAGCCACGGACATCTTTGCGGCATAATTTCCAATGAATTCGCAGTTTTTTCAAACTCTGTGGTCAACCGTTCTGCCGCTTCAGGACTGACCTGTGCCAAAAATGCAGCATGGGAAACAAGCATCTGCGTTGCCTGTTCTGACACAACAACATGGTATCTATTCCGCTGTTCCATGACCTGCCGCCTTCTTGATTGCATTACGCATCATTGCCGCTACTTCATCAACGGAATAGCCTTTGCTGCCACGCATCCTGTCTTCCTCAACGGCAAGCAGTTCCTCACGGAGCTTTAACATTTTTTCCCGTCTGTTATAAGTTTCAATATCCATAACGACCAGGTCTCCCTCGCCATTCTTGGTAAGGAAAACCGGCTCTGCGGTCTTTCTGCACATTTCGGCAATCTCATTATAGTTCTGGCGAATTGCTGCGGATGGGCGAATATTCATGGCAGCACCTCCTTGATTTTTTTGATAGTAATATTCTACCCATATTATATTCATTTTGTGCAACGAAGTCAACTGTGCCGCAGAAAATTTACAATCACAGGCCCATTGATTTGATTTACAAAGCACGGAAATGCTCATCAACCGTTTCCATAAACATATTAAGTTTCTCGTCCATAAGCCCCTCCATTATCCCTTTTTCTTTGATACGGGTATCCATACCTCATATTGTGCGTTCTGTGGGTCTGGATTTAAGTAGACCTCAATATCGGGGGCATTGGCATACTCATATCCAGAGGTGGGAAGCCACTCTGTTATAATCCGCTGCTCCAATTCCTGTATGGACTGGTTTGTACCCGTTCCACAAAAGATTGCCCAAGTAGACGCAGGCACGGTATATTCTTCAAACTCACCGCTTGTTTTTGTACTGGAAACGGCGATGAAATATTTCCATTGTTCTTCATCATTGCAGACACTCACGCCCAAAAGCCCCATTGGCGGCGTATCCATCATGCCTGCCAGTTTCTGTATTGTTCCATTTACAGCGGCATCCTGCCACATCTTAGGTACAACCATAAAATTATTTTCGATTTCCTTATCAAGCGGTGCAGATACGCCAATAATGCGGAATGCTTCTTTTGTTTCAATTCTATAATTCATTTCTGTCGCTCCTTTCACAGCAATGCTAAACACAATGGGTGAAAAAGATTTCACGGATACGCCCTCGTCTTTCACAGACGAAGGGGCTATTCCATGAAAAGACTGAAACGCCCTGTTAAATGCAGTCGGGGAACGGTAGCCGTACTTCTCTGCAATATCAATAATCCGTTCATCTCCGCCCTGCAAGTCTACTGCCGCTAAAGACATTTTTCTTCTTCGGATATACTCTGCCAGAGTGACACCCGCCATATAAGTAAACATCCTCTGGTAGTGATAGGTGGAGCAGCAGGCAATCCGCCCAAGCTGCTCATAGTCAATTTCGCCTGTCAAGTGTTCCTCAATATAATTCATGCTTTGGTTTAATCTTTCAACCCATTCCATGAGATACCTCCTTATCTGCACATATTGTGCTTTATAGACATAAATTCGCCTTTATTATTATAAGGCTTATTCTTAAAATTTTCCTCTCTATCCTTGCACAAAAAAGAGAGACAGCTTTTGCACCAATGTCATTAAGTTAAGCTGACATTGTGAAAGAGGCTTCCGACACAATCAAAACGGATATATCATTGAGAAGTGGTATGTCCGTTTTTTATGTTTAAAAAAAATACTTGACAAATTTCAGCTCATATGCGGCGCAGCCCT
>JALEOD010000004.1 GCA_022767345.1 Emergencia sp. | reverse complement strand
TTATCGCCTATGATGGTAAGCATAGGTGCTCTTTTGATGCTTCAAAACATACAAAAACGGACATACCACTTCTCAATGATATATCCGTTTTGATTGTGTCGGAAGCCTCTTTCACAATGTCAGCTTAACTTAATGACATTGAGCTGTCCACAGATTTCTTTTCTTACTCATGTTCATCCTCCAATTCCCCATCGAACTTTAGAATATCCCCTACATCACACTGCAGATAATAGCAGATTCTGTTGATGGTTCCAAATCGAACACCCTTAGCCCTACCGCTGCGCAGAATGGACAGGTTCGCCTCCGTAATGCCCACCAGCGCGCACAGCTCCTTTGACGTCATGTTCCGCTGACGCAGAACATCTTCCAGATATACTTTAATTGCCATGACGTCGCCTAAATAATCATCTGGTTCTCATCCTTCAGGGCTTTGGCAGAGGCGAAAAACTTAGCCAAAAGAAAGACGCAGATAACCAGCACAATCTCTACTGCCGGAAAACTGATATGAAACGTTAAACTGCGAAGACCGCTTCCCACAAGCTGTATCATGTTCATGATAAAAGGCTCCGCCACCATGACCGGCAGCACCCGAAGACATGTCCCGCAAAGCTGCTCAATCGCAGTTATCGTATCCCCGCCGTACTGATCCTGCCCGAAACACTTTGTCAGTCTATATCCTGCCCGCAGCACCGGCAGCAAAGCAATCGTCGGAATGCAGTCCATCAAGTATTTGAACCAGAGGAAAGCAATGGTTGCACTCAGCGGGTCTTCGTACACTGCCCCGCCTATCAGCCCTCTGGCAGGATCTACATTGCTCGACTTCACGGCATCAATCTGAGGCAGTAGCTGTGTAAAAATCCCCGCGGGCACTAAGAGGAGCAGAATCACAGCCAGGACAATAATCCCAATCTGCAGATAACGCAGCAGCTTCACCTCGTCGCTGTACCTGACAGTTTTCAGTACGCCCATAACTGCATAAAATACAATCGCAGACCACAGACACACGCACAGGTCAGAGCCTTCCATGAAAGCCATTTCCGCAGGCAGGCAGCCGGGGTTAATCATAACGTAGATGACAAAAAACAGACCTGCACTGATTGCCGGCAGCCACAAATCCAAAGGCTGAAACTTTCGATTAAACCGCAGAATCCGAACTCCAAGCCAGATGACAGGAAGCAGGCAGATTCCTGCGTAAAGGATAAGCGCTGCCGCGTTTCCAACGCTGCCCGATAGGGACAGCTGCCGCAGCAGAAATCCTATCTGACGGAACGGAAAAGAAAAAATATTAACAGCCATGCTGATACTCCTTATATCTTGCAATTATTGTTTTACGATAATTTCTTGTTTTTAATATATCTAAAAAATTATCGTTTGTCAATAATCTTCCGAATATTTTTTCTATAAATTTTTCCCTTCCCTATAAGCTCTCTACACGAAAAAAGCTGCCTACTCTTCCGATTCGGCAGCTTTCATAATCTCTTTCACTTTAGATTTCAGGACAAGTTTTTCCGTTCCGTTTTCTTCACCGACCAGGCACAGCTGTGGAAATATGACGCACCACCAGTTATGCCCGTCGCCTCTGCCCAGGGTCACTTTCAGTGCCTCGTAATTTCCTGCCGGCAGAGTCAAATCCTCGTAGCTTTTTTCCGGGATAAAGGTCACCTTCAAGTTCGCCCTGGCCGGATAATCAAACCCATTTTTCGAAATCACATCTTCTGCAATCTCCTCGATATGATCCAGATTCTCCTCAAGATAGGCTCTGGCCTCCGGCAGACTATCCTGCCCCTCCATGAATTTCAAAATCTCATTTCTGACTTTCAGCTTCAGCGCCTGATCCTCTCTTGAATCGCTGTTGGCAACTACGTGAAGCCGAATCATCCCCGGGTGCTCGTTGGGTGTATGATTTATGTAGTAAACCCCCACCCCTGTGCAAAGGAGCATCAATGCCAGTAAAAGCAGAATCTCCCGCTGCAGCCGTGTCAGGTTTCCATTACTTGACAGCCCTCTGCTTCTTACCAGGTCTCCACTTCTTGTCAAGCTCTCGCTTTTTCTCAGTCTTTTGCCTCGTGTCAGTTTTATTCTTTCCATCCATTTTACCTCCAATCTAACTTTGAGTATGGACAGAAATCTAAAATCTAAACACTTATTTTATAATCAAAAGTCTTTTTCCCGCAGCCGGTTCCTCTTCCAGCTGATTTGCGTCTCTGATATGGTCCTGTGTAGTCTTGTAGCGTTTCGCCAAATCCCACAGGGTTTCCTCTTTTTTCAGCGTTACGATTACCATCGGATATTCCTTCTCTGCCGACTTTTCCATAAAGCACGGCTGCGTGAGAAGGGTCATTTCGTTATCGTCATAAAGGGCAGCACAAAGAGACACCGTGCAGTTGATTTCAATCTGCTTTTCGTTAATCAGTTCCACCCACGCGCTTTTTACCACCGGCCGACAGCTGGCTTTCTGTGTAGCCTGAGCCTTTTCCATATCCATTGTGCCTCGGAAATCCGCGGTAACTTTCGTACTGCGGTAGTCGCCGTTCTGATCTTTCCAAAGGGCGCAGCAGGCCACACTTCCTGCCGCTGCAATTCTGCCTCGCTCCAAAGTGCAGCTGCAGTCCTTTACGACGCCGGTGCAATATACTGTCTCCGCAGCTTTGATGCCTTCAGGGAGATTGACAATTTCCCGTACTTCCGTTTCTGCCATGGCTTCTCCGGCAAGATTGGACACCTGCTCTCTGGCTGTCTGAAACTGGAAATTCTTTGTCAGATGATAAGCATCTACGATGACATCTTTCTGCCGCATTTCATAAAGCTCTACTCGTGTCTGCACATCACCCTTGATTCTGAACTGCGCCTCATCTTCGCCTTCTTCGCCGCGGTCGATGGAAACAGTCAGGTTCTTTCCTGAGAAAAATGTCTTTACTGCAGTCCAGTTTTTTCCTCTCTGTTCCTTGTCGATTGCCACAAACTGTGTGAATTCAATCCGCTGATTATGCTGACAGATGACAGACCCGCCGCCTTCTTCCTCACTCTGGGCAGAATACAATAAGCTGCAGAAAATAAATCCGTTGATGACAACCTTTTCTGTCGTTACCTGACGGTAATTTTCCGTAATCGTAAAGTCCTGTTTGAGAATATATTCCGGACGCAGGGAACTGTCTTTCCCCTTAAATGTTTCATCAATGGACACCTCATCCTTCTTTGTCAGTTCCAGACAAGTCATGGAAACCTGTGTCCGCTTGGTTTCCAGCGATTCATCCTTAAGTCCGTCAAATAGCTGAAACTCTCTCTGGCAAAACAGCTGTCCCGTAAACTGCAGCGTAATCTTCACACGAAACTTTCTCTCATTGACAATCATGTAATCCAGATTTTTTACCTGACAGCCGAACACGCCTTCCGCCTGCGACATCGGATTCAGACTCCACTGATATTTGTACGGCACTTTGGACGTAATGGAAATAGGTTCCTTTTCCTCCGATTCCGCCGCGTATATGGTCTGGATTGTAAGAGTTCCTGTAATATTCAGAAGGTCATCGGTTTTGGGAGATACTTTTTTCTCTGTAGGCATAATATCACATCCTGCGTCCATCAAAAGTATTTCCCGCATATCCGGTTTGGTGTCCGGCACTAAAATGTCCTCTTCAAACTCATAAGTAACCGTTTGCTCCTCTGCCGGATAGGTGATTTTCTGTGTATGATAGATGGCTTCTGCCGGAATGGTTTTCGGTGCTTTTGCCGGCTGCAGGGCGTATTCCGGTATATCCTTTTCGTAAGTCATAGTTCTTCTCCCTTCAAAATGATTCCTGCTAAAACTCTATGCTGCCCGGGAGAAAAAAAGAACTGCCCGAAGCGACTTTCCCGCCGCGGGCAGTTTTTTAACGCAATTACATATGCTTAAATTCCTCTTCGCCTTCACGAATGACGAATTCTTTCAGTTTCTTTACGTGAACATCGGCAACATCTCTGGCCTCTTCCACATTATGACGGGAAATCGCGTCAATGATGCGCTGATGCTCTACCGGCATAAATTCATATCTGGAAAAATCATCATAGTAAAGGTATCTGAAACGAAGGGCCAGTTCCTGCACCGTTCCGCTGATCTGCAGCAGAGTCTTGTTGCCGCTGCAGGCTACAATATATCTATGGAACTGCTCATCGTAGCTGATCATCTTTTCGGTTTCACTGTTTCTCACCGCTTCTCTGTATTTCTGCGAAATCTCTGTCAGCTCCTGAATCTGCTCATCGGTCATCCTCTCTGCTGCCAGTGCCGCAGCCAGCCCTTCTAAGTCTTCACGAACTTCCAGCGTATCTACCATATCCTTCAGAGAAATGTCCGAGGCATAGGCGCCCTTTCTGGGCTCAATAGTCACCAGTCCTTCTTTTTCCAGCTTTCGGATGGCTTCTCTTACCGGCGTTCTGCTGACACCCATTTCGTCAGCAAGCTCAACTTCCATCATACGGGTTCCCGGTACAATTTTGCCGCGCAAAATCTGCATTTTCAGCTGCTCATAAACAATTTCTCTTAATGGTCTATGGTTCTGTAAATCAAAATTTAACATATCTTTCTCCTACTTCACTTGATTGTCTTCGTCCAGTAAGCCTCATAACCTTTTTGCCGCAAATTCCCGCATACTGCCTTAGCATCTGTAATCGTTCTGCACATAGCAAATACGGTCGGTCCGCTGCCGCTCATCAGTGCCAGTTCAACATGAGAATCTGTCTGCAATATATTTTTTAACTCCTGCACTTTGGGATAAGCCCGCAATGTGTAGTTTTCCAAAACATTAATGCAATTGGAATAAATTCTGCCGGTATCTTTCTCTTTAAGGCCTTCCGCCAATACGTCGTTATCGGGTCTTTCTTCAATGGTACAGCTGTCAATGCCAGCATAAACCTCTTTGGTTGAAACCCCAATGGGAGGTTTTGCAATGACCAGCGCTTTGCGAATTCCCGGCAGCGGTACAATCTCCGTACCGGTTCCCGTCGCTCTGCCGCAGGTTGCTGCCAAAGGACTTTTCCTAACCTTCTTCGGTATATCAAAATTCATTGCCGCCTGCCCCATAACGCAAAAGGGCACATCCGAACCCAGGCCCGCGCCAATTTCACAAAGCCTTTCCAGAGAAAGTCCCAGCTTCCAGATTTGATTCAGTCCGTGCAGAACGGCGGCTCCGTTTCCGCTGCCTCCCGCAAGACCTGCTGCCACCGGAATCCTTTTGAAAATATGGACTTCCACTCTTCCGCCAGGCACCATTGCGCCATAAGCCATCGCCATCGCCTGCACCGCTTTATACGCCAAATTTCTTTCATCGGTAGGAATATAGTAACGGTTGGTCGAAACGTGAATGTCTATTTCCCCACGCCTTCTCCCTCTGATGGGAGCATACTTAATTACTACATCATCGTGAAAAGAAAGCTGGTGCATAATCATATCCACCTGGTGCATGCCGTTTTCCAAAACGCCTGTGATATCAATGGATAAGTTGATTTTCGCAAAAGAACGTATTTTTATTTCTCTCATATCTGTTTCCAATGCGCAAAATGAGCGGAAACCCGCTCATTTTATATTCGCAGTTATTTCTTTTTCTTCTTTTTGCCGTTGGCAGCTCTTCTCTTTGCGAGTCTTTCTTCCTCAGCAATTCTTGCTTCTGCCAAAGCCTTTCTTCCCGTAATGTAGCTGCTGCCGCCTTCGGAAACCGGTCTAGGTTTTTTCACCTTATAGTTGCCGCTTTCTTCTTCATAGTAGTCATCTTCATCATCTGCCTCTTTTTTCGCTTTCCTCGCGGCTTTCGCTTCTCTTTTCGCTACTTCTTTTTCATGGGCAGCGATAACTTCCTGTACGGACTTGCCTGTCTTCTTTGCTTCTTTATACGGATTGAAAGCCTCTTCCCTGGTAAAGGCCTCCTGTTTCGCAGCCTGTCTCTTTGCCTGTCTGGAAGTAAAGAAGAACATTCCTCCGAACATGATTACCATCATAATCATGTATACTTTCGTATTCTGACTCTGATTCAGCGTAGTAAAGGATACTGTCTCATCAGCACCCAGAGTATTTCCGTTATTGTCTGTTACATCGCCTGAGATATGCAGGGTGTACTTGGTATTATCCTTCAGTCTCTGCCCGTTATCGTTCAGCTTTACTGTATCCGCCAGTACCATAACTTCTTTTGCGTCTTTCGGATTGTAGAAGATACGAATCGGAATCTGCTTCCCCTCATCATCTGTAATCTGAAAAGCTTTTGCATTGGCCTTGACGGAAGCCTTATTTCCCATATCGCTACTAAAATGCAGCTTTACGCTCATATTCTCGATGCTGGTGCTCTTCTGACCGTCCTCCGGATACATGTCCACAATCTCCAGTTTCTGTGACTGCGCTCCAAAACATACGGAAACCGTCATCATTATCGTCAATGCTGCAAGGCATGCAATTGCGCCTATTCTTTTCATGTTTGTTCCTCCGATTTATTCTTTTTCTTTCTATGTCTAAGCTGGCGAAAAAACTGCCGCAAAAGCTGCGCGCACTGTTCTTCCATAATGCCTGTCTCTACATGAATTCGGTGATTCAGCCGAGTCTCCTGCGGTACATTGAAAACGGAACCGCAGGCTCCCGCTTTCGGATCCATGGTGCCGATGTACAAATTCTCTATGCGTGCCCAAACCATAGCGCCTGCACACATCGTGCAAGGCTCTGCCGTAACATAAAGGCTGCAGCCAAGAAGCCTCCAGCCACCCAATACCTTTGCCGCATTGCGGATTGCAATCATCTCCGCATGGGCCGTCGGATCTTTGGTCGTTTCAGTTAAATTGTGGCCTGCCGCAATAATCTGTTCGTCTTTTACAATGACTGCTCCAATAGGCACTTCTCCCAGTTCAAAGGCTTTCTGCGCCTCCGTCAGGGCTTCTTTCATAAACTTATTCATATACCTTTCAATGTTACCACAATTCCATACAGTATTCAACAGTTTTTTGTATTGATTTGCGTGCACATTTACGTTTTCCACGAAAAAAGCGCCTCCGCCAAATAGTTTTAATCCGCGAAAAGCGCACACGCATTATAAAAAACTACAGCGGTAAAATCTCCCCGCTTTCTCTGTCAATTCCCCCGATCCAGTATCCGAAAATTTCCTCCTGCAGCTGTCCTGTCAACTCCGATAAGTCGCTGAAGTACTTTTCTCCGCCTCGAATAGGCTGCCATAATAGAAAACATTCCTGCTCTCTGCAAGGCTGCTCTCTTTGCAAGAACCTGCCCGGCACGCCGACAAACCAGCGGTCTTCACATTTTCCAACTGTATAATGTCCATAGCGCGCAATACAGTCACTGCAGGCAGCAAGGGACTGGGGCAGCCTTTCAATCTGGCTGATTCTGCACCATCTTGCACCGGTCTCATCTATTTCTGCGTCAAAGATTTCCACAGCATCCTCTTCACTGAACGCAGCAAATGCAGCCTGCCAGTGTTCGTCCACGGTACAGTCCTCTTCAAAATTCATCCCATTCGACCGTTCCTGTTCAATCTCCCTTTCCGGCTGATAAAAAGGCATTTCTCCGCTGAAAATTGTCTCCATGGAACCGCCGTCCCTGTGCAGCGTCACAAGAAGACAGTGGGTATAACACTCGATAGAAGGCCCTGAGAATTTTTTAAACAGACTGCCTTCCCCCGCTGAGTTTACATGGAATACCCCGAAATCCTGATGAATCAGTCCCCCTTCATCGACTCCGATTAAGATAAGATGATATTCCCTGGCATACTCCCTCATGAGCACTTCGGACGGAAGCAAATTAGAAGCGGCAAAATAGATTGACCGTTTATTTTTATAAGTTTCAGCCATGCAGGTTACTGCGTCCATTCCTCTTTTCCACAATCTATATCCTGTATGTACCCGCTTCACTTCTATGATGAATTTTCTATAATCCGACATAACATCACTCCCATGTTTCGACTTTCTTACCACTAAATATATGCGCAGAGCCTGCTCTTCATGATTAAATCAGCACAGGATGTATGAAAATTGGTTTTTGAGATTTTGACCGTATTTACTGATTTTCAGCGTCATGCGGTCATGCCTCAAAAAATCTGTTATGGCGTTTCTGACCGTATTTGCTAATTTTGCAGCAATACGGTCAGAAAGTTTAGCTTCATCGGGTCTGGATGGTTTGAATCCATATCAGCCATCTTAATCTCTTACAATTTTTTCTATACTTTTGGATGAAAATTCCAGAAATGTATTTCTGCTCAAGGCGCTTTCCTTGTACAAATCGATTTCTCACTCTTTTTTTGACCGTAATTGGTCTAAATGTCGGGACCGCGGTCATTTTAAGCGTTACACAATTTTTTGAGCTGACCGTATTCACCACTTTTTTGGTTATACGGTCAGATTTGGTCATTCACAGCAAAGTTTCACCCGGCAAAGTTTGCCTCCTTCAATCACCTGCTCCATCTTGCAATTTGATGATTTTTCTAGTAATATATATGTAGCAAAAAACTAGCAGCAAAAGGGGAAACAATGTCAACAGGTTCAGGACTCATCATAGATATCATCGCACTGGGAGTTATCGTGCTTTCCACAGTACTGGGTGCCCGGAAGGGCTTTGCGCTGACTGTAGTCAGCTTTATGCAGTGGTTTGTGTGCGTAATTCTCGGCTTTATTCTGTGCGGCACAGCAAAAAGCTTTCTCATGGATTACACGGAGCTCGACGATACCATTCACGATGGAGTGCTCTCCCATATTCAGTCTGCCGTCAGTGAAAGCAGCACTTCTCTGGCGCTGCCGGATCTGTTCCACGACTGGATTGATGACGGCGCCGCAATTCTGGCAGAAGACACTGCCGCATCCATCACTTCATCTCTGATGACAGTCATCGGATTTCTCTCTGTAGTCTTTATCATCAAGGTGATTTGTTTTGGACTTACACGGCTTTTTTCCCGCAGATACAACGATGGCATCACAGGATTTCTGGATGGATTTTTCGGTTTCCTCTTCGGGATTGCAAGAGGGCTGATTCTGCTGCTTCTGGGCTTTGCAGTGCTGGTTCCGGTACTGAGCCTTGTATCGCCGGACCTTTCGGAATCCGCTGTAAAGGCTATGGAAAATTCTTACGCGGCAAGCATTCTCTACGATGATAATATGTTGCTGATTTTAGTGCGAGATTTTTTCTCCTAGCCCATTGACAGCATACCGATTCTATGCTAATATATTGAAGATTTGAGCAAAAATAAGGATTAAGATTAAGAAAAGGAGCAAACACATGACGACTTTGTTAAAAAATGGTATGGTTTTGACACCCCTCGGGTTTGAGAAAAAAGACGTTTTTGTTTCCAATGGAAAAGTTTTTGTCAGCTCCACAGACGCTTTAGACACATCATACCGCGCAGACAGTATCATTGACTGCACAGACCGTATTATCATTCCGGGTTTCACCGATGTACATGTACATTTACGCGAACCCGGATTTTTTTATAAAGAAACTATCGCCAGCGGTACGGCAGCTGCTGCAAAAGGCGGCTATACCTGCGTCTGCCCGATGCCTAACCTGAAGCCGGTGCCTTCCGATCTGGAATCACTCAAAGCGCAGCTTTCCATCATCGAAAAAGACGCCAGGGTAAAAACCATTCCTTACGGCACCATTACAGAGAATCAGGATGGCCGCAGCGCCCTTTCCGATATGGAAGCTATGGCGCCTTATGTCTGCGCCTTTTCCGACGACGGAAAAGGGGTACAGACCGGAGATTTAATGGAGGCTGCCATGGAAAAAGCGAAAGCCTTGGGTAAGCTGATTGTCGCCCACTGCGAGGACGAAAGCCTGCTCCACGGCGGCTACATTCACGATGGCGAATATGCCAAGGCTCACGGCCACAAAGGAATCTGCTCCGAAAGTGAGTGGGGTCAGGTACAGCGTGATGTGCTGCTGGCAGAAAAGACCGGCGCCCCTTACCACGTCTGCCACATTTCCACAAAGGAAACGGTGGACATCATCAGGCAGGCAAAGGCCCGCGGCGTGGATGTTACCTGCGAAACTGGTCCTCATTATCTGGTGCTCTGCGATGCAGATTTGCAGGAAGACGGAAGGTTTAAAATGAATCCGCCTCTGCGTTCTGCTTCTGACAGAGACGCTCTCATTGCAGGCATCTGTGACGGCACCATCGACATGATTGCAACAGACCACGCCCCACACAGCGAAGAAGAAAAATCCAAAGGGCTTGCTGGCAGCGCCTTCGGCATCGTAGGCCTGGAAACCAGCTTCCCGATTTTATATACACACCTTGTAAAGAAAGGTATCATCACCTTAGAAAAGCTCATTGAGCTGATGAGCGTAAATCCGAGAAAACGATTCGGCTTTGAAGGCGGCGCTATTGAAGACGGCGCGCCAGCCGATTTAACGGTAATAGACTTAAACAGACACTTTACCATCGACCCTGCGAACTTTGTCAGCATGGGCAAGGCAACCCCGTTTACAGGCTGGGAAGTCTACGGAAAAGTAGTTATGACCCTGGTGAAAGGAGAAATCGTATATGATGAGACAAATGCTTAAAGTAAGCAGTATCACCCAGATTCAAAAAGGAATTTATTCTATGACCTTAACCGGTGACTGTAGTAAAATTACTATGCCGGGACAGTTTGTCAATATCAAGCTGGACGGCTTTTATCTCCGCAGACCGATTTCCATCTGTCGCTGGGATAAAGAATCCGTCACTATCATTTTCAAGGTGGTTGGTCAGGGAACGAAAGCCCTGGCGGAGTCTGCTGCCGGCGATGAGCTGGACGTGCTGATGCCGCTGGGCAACGGCTTTGACACCGGCTGCCGCAGAGAAAATCCTCTATTGGTCGGCGGCGGAATCGGCGTACCGCCCCTTTACGGACTTGCCTGCGAGCTTGTCGACAAGGGCATTATCCCAAAAGTGGTAATTGGATTCAATACGGCAAACGACCTGATTCTGGCAGAGGATTTCCGAGAACTTGGAATCGAGCCGGTTATTACCACAGCTGACGGCTCATCCGGTATCAGAGGTTTTGTCACCGATGCCATGAAAAACTTGGAATTTGACTATGTATATACCTGCGGTCCGGAACCGATGTTAAAGGCAGTTTACGACCTTGCGCCGGACGGTCAGTTCAGCTTTGAGGCCAGAATGGCTTGCGGCTTCGGCGCCTGCATGGGCTGCACCTGCGAGACAAAATACGGCTACAAACGAATCTGCAAAGACGGACCGATTCTATATAAGGAGGAAATCAAATGGTAGACTTAAAAGTAACCTTAAGCGGTATCACCCTTGATAATCCTGTGATTCCTGCCAGCGGCACTTTTGGCTACGGCAAGGAATTCGCAGAGCTTTACGACCTGGATATCCTCGGTTCCATTTCCTTTAAAGGAACCACAAAGGACGCCAGACTGGGCAATCCTCTGCCCCGCATTGCAGAGTGCCCTTCCGGACTGATCAACTCGGTGGGTCTGCAGAACCCGGGACTTGAAGCGGTCTGCGAAAAGGAACTGCCGGAGCTTGGAGAGCTCTATCATAAACCCCTTATCGCCAACATCAGCGGATTTTCTCTGGACGAATATGTAGCCTGCGCTTCCGCCATGGATAAGCAGGATCAGGTGGGCATCATCGAAGTCAACGTCAGCTGCCCTAACGTACACAACGGCGGCATGGCATACGGCGTTTTACCGGAAAGTGCAGCGGAAGTCACCCGCGCGGTGAAAGCCGTGACGAGCAAACCGGTCTACATCAAACTGAGTCCTAACGTAACCGACATCGTATCCATCGCAAAAGCCTGCGAAGAGGCAGGGGCGGACGGCATCAGCCTGATCAACACCCTTCTGGGCATGCGTATCGATATCAATAGAAGAAAACCTGTCATCGCAAACAAAATGGGCGGATTTTCCGGCCCGGCAATCTTTCCTGTGGCGGTTCGCATGGTTTATCAGGTTGCAAATGCAGTCAACATTCCTGTTATCGGTATGGGCGGCGTAAGTTCTGCCGCAGATGTCATCGAAATGATGATGGCTGGAGCGACGGCAGTGCAGGTCGGCGCGGCAAATCTAGTCAATCCATTTGCCTGCAAAGAAATCATCGAGGAGCTGCCTTGTGTCTGTGAGGAACTGGGCATTGAACGGCTTGCGGATATCGTAGGCTGTGTCAAATAGAATGCGCCGCACCAATGATAGGGTTATGGGATGGAAACTTAACCTATTTTACCAAAAAATCAAATTTATGTATAATAAAAACGCAAGAAGTTAACCGAATCCGGAGATTTTCTGCAAAAATGTATAAGATTCAGCCTAAATTAAGTAAAAATAGGCCGAAAGTTATACATAAAATCAGTTTTTTTCAGATTTCGGTTAAGCAGCGAAAAAAGACAAGCAAGTAAGGAGGATATTATGGGTAAAGACGTTATCATCGCCTGCGACTTTCCGTCAAAGGAAGACACACTGGCATTTTTAGACAAATTCACAGGCAGAAAGCCTTATGTAAAAATCGGCATGGAGCTTTTTTACAGTGAAGGCCCTGCTATCGTAAAAGAAATCAAGGAAAGAGGACACCGGATTTTTCTGGATCTGAAGCTCCACGATATTCCAAACACTGTAGAGAAAGCCATGGCTGCACTGTCAAAACTGGATGTTGATATGTGCAATCTTCACGCAGCCGGCACTAAAGATATGATGGAGGCTGCCCTTCGCGGACTGACAAGAGAAGACGGAAGCAGACCGCTGCTCATCGCAGTTACACAGCTGACTTCCACCAGTCAGGAAAGAATGCAGCAGGAGCTGCTCATCGACGAGCCTCTTGATGAGGTAGTAACCAAATACGCACAGAATGCAAAAGACGCCGGTCTTGACGGCGTTGTCTGCTCCCCGCTGGAAGCCGGCAAAATCCACAATGCCTGCGGCGATGCTTTCCTCACTGTAACACCGGGCGTGCGCTTTGCTGACGGCGACAAAGGCGATCAGGTCAGAGTTACCACACCGGAAAAAGCAAAAGAACTGGGCAGCGATTACATCGTAGTTGGAAGACCGATTACCAAGGCTGACGACCCGGTGGCGGCTTACGAAAGAGTTTGCAGAGAATTTTTAGGCTAATTCATTTTATATATAGATTGGAGGAACTTTTATGAAAACAGAAATCGCAAAAGGTCTTCTGTCCATCGAGGCAGTTTTCTTAAGACCGGAAGAACCTTTTACTTGGGCAAGCGGCATTAAAAGTCCGATTTACTGTGACAACAGACTGACTTTAACTGCGCCTGAGGTAAGAATTAAGGTAGAAGAAGGCTTGGTTGCCACCATCAGGGAACACTTTCCGGAGTGTGAAGTTGTCATGGGCACCAGCACTGCAGGCATTGCCCACGCTGCAATCGTCGGCCACCTGATGAACATTCCTATGGGTTATGTCAGAGGTTCCGCCAAGGACCACGGAAGAACCAACCAGATTGAAGGAAAGCTCCTTCCGGGTCAGAAAGTCGTTGTAGTGGAAGACCTTGTTTCCACAGGCGGCTCTGCAGTAGACACAGTAGAAGTCCTTCGCGCTGCAGGTGCTGAAGTGTTAGGTATCGCCAGCATTTTCACCTACGGCATGAAAAAAGGACTGGACAGATTTGCAGAGCACAACGTAAAAAATGTAAGCTTATGTGACCTTGACGCTTTGGTGGAAGTTGCCGCTGACACCGGCTATATCAAGGCAGAAGATAAAGAGAGAATTTTAAAGTTTAGAGATAATCCTTCTGATGAGGGATGGATGAAGGGAGATAAATAAATGAGTGAAATTAAAAATCTTATCAACATTACCGATTTCACAGTAGAAGAAATCGATGAACTGATTCGTGTAGCTGATGACATTGTGGAAAACCACGCTGCATATGAAGACATCTGCGCACACAAAAAACTGGCAACCCTGTTCTTTGAACCGAGCACCAGAACCAGACTCAGCTTTGAAGCTGCAATGCTTGAACTGGGCGGCAGCGTGCTGGGATTCTCCGAAGCAAGTTCCAGCTCCGCAGCAAAGGGCGAAAGCGTAAGCGATACCATCAGAACTGTAGGCTGCTACGCTGACATTATCGCAATGCGTCACCCGAAAGAAGGTGCGCCGATTGTAGCTGCCCAGAGAACCACCGTTCCTATCATCAACGGCGGCGACGGCGGCCACTTCCATCCGACCCAGACACTGACCGACCTTCTCACCATCAAGAGAAAGAAAGGCAGACTGAGCAACATGACTGTAGGTCTCTGCGGAGACCTGAAGTTCGGCAGAACTGTACACTCCCTCATCGAAGCTATGCTGAGATACGAAAATGTCAGCTTTGTGCTGATTTCCCCGCACGAACTGCAGGTGCCTGACTACGTAAAGGAATCCATGGACAAAGCAGGCGCAAAATGGAAAGAAGTTGAAAGACTGGAAGACGCTATGGAAGAACTGGATATCCTGTACATGACCCGTGTGCAGAGAGAACGTTTCTTCAACGAAGAAGACTACATCAGACTGAAAGACAGCTACATTCTGGACCTCGAAAAGTTGCAGGCTGCAAAGGAAGACCTGACTATCATGCACCCTCTGCCAAGAGTAAATGAAATCTCCGTTGAGGTCGACGACGATCCAAGAGCGGCTTACTTCTTCCAGGCACTCTGCGGAAAGCACATCAGAATGGCGCTGATTCTCTACTTGCTGGGAATTAAAAGAGAAGCGTAATGAATTAGAAACAGATAAGAAAGAGAGGAATTACTTATGAATATAGATGGTGTAAGCACCGGTATCGTACTGGACCATATCAAGGCAGGCAAGAGCATGCAGATCTACGAGCTGCTCAGACTGGACAAAATCAACAACTGCGTTGCAATCATTCAGAACGCGGACAGTTCCAAATACGGCAAAAAGGATATTATCAAAATCGACCAGCTCATCGACCTTGATTTTGATGTTCTGGGCTACGTTGACGACAACATCACCGTCAACATCGTAAAAGACGGTAAACTCTTTGAAAAGAAGCATCTGGAACTGCCGGAAACCCTGACCGATGTAATCAAGTGCAAAAATCCTAGATGTATCACTTCCATTGAGCAGGAAATTGTACATAAGTTCAAACTGGTTGACAAAGAAAAGCAGGTTTACCGCTGCGTATACTGCGACGCAGAAAGCAAATAAGCACCGCCTGCCAATTTACAACTGAATCAAGATTTCTTCGGAAATGGAATATTCCTACTGGCGGTACAGCCCGCGAGCGCAAGCGAATTCGGTGAAACTCCGAAGCCAACAGTAAAGTCTGGACGGGAGAGGAAAGCAAGAAGTGTTTTCTTTTCACGTCTGTCACTAATGAAATAAGCGAAAAGCACTCACTTTTGTATGGGTGCTTTTTCTATTGTAAGGAGGTTTTCATGCACTTAAACAAACAGGTAAGCAAACAGCAAATCGGTAAAGCAGGAATTGCCGCTATCATGCTGCTCAGCAGTCTTACGGTCATGGTGGGTACTGCCCTGACCCCGGCGCTGCCCGCTCTTGGCGAGGTCTATCATCTAGGCAATTATGTCTCCTGGTTGGTGACAGCCCCTGCCCTAGGCGTTGTCGCAACTGCCATCTTCTTCGGCTGGCTCATTGACAAAAAAGGACCTTACGCCGTTGCTGTCATCGGAATTTTTTTCTACGGTCTTTTGGGCGTCATCGGCGGATATATGCCGAATGCCGCTCTGCTTTTCATCGACCGATTTCTTCTGGGCGCTGCAACCGCAGCCATTATGAGCGCCGGCGTCGCGCTGATTGCGAATTTCTTTGAAGGAGAAAAACAGCTGAAAATCATCGCCCTGCAGGGGATGTCCATGGAATTCGGCGGTGTCATTTTCCTCAGCGTCAGCGGCATGCTGTCGGACATTTCCTGGAAATATGCCTTTTACATCTATGGTCTGGGATTCGTCGCCCTGCTGATGATACTGCTCTTCGTGCCAAAGTGCAGCGCTGCCGGGGCTGGCAGTGCCGGCAATGTTGCTGTCATGGATAATGTCGGGAGCGCCGATGGTATTGCTGACCCTGCCGGTGAACCCGCGGCAAAGAATTCGTCAATCCGCAGCACCTCCGCTTCCTCAAAAGGCGTACCTGTTTCCCTGATTCTTGTTATCGCTTTTCTGGGAATGCTGATGTTTTTCACAGCGATGGTATCCCTTCCGATTTATCTGCAGACGACTTTAGGCTACAGCCCTGCCTTTACCGGGTATTTTCTGGCAGCACTGGATTTAGTCTCAGTTCTCTGCGCCGGATTCATGCCGAGCGTAGTTAAAAAAGTGCAGGAAAAAGGCTGCCTGACTATCGCTTTCTGCGGATACGGTATCGCCTTTACGATGTACCTGCTTTCTGGCACCTCCCCGGTATTCCTGTGGCTGGGCGCTATTTTTACCGGCGTCGGTTTCGGCTTTTCCACACCGCTTTTTAACAGTCTGGTGGTCAGCAAGAGCACACCGCAGAACAAAGGCAGAAACATCAGCTTCTGCACCATGGCAATGTTTGCAGGGCAGTTCCTTTCCGCATTGTTGGTTTCAGCATTCTCCGGAAAGCCCCTCTATTTGGTGGCACTGATTATGGCATTTGTCATCATGCCGTGTATCATTCCAACTGCAAAGAGGTTTAGGCGGGAGTAGGCGAAGGAACTGATACGCTGCCTGCTTAATTGGATGTTGCCAAATTTGACTAAAAAATGTTTTTTTGGCAATTTTGTCAAAGAATCACCGCGAGTTGGCAGGAAAATCGCTGTTTTTAAGAGCCGTTTTTGACAAAATTGACACTTTTCCTGGATTCTGTCAATTTTAGCAAAGAAAATAGACAAAAACATTGCTAAAATTGACAGATTTTTAGATTTTTGTCCAAATTGGCAATGTTTCATTGAAACTCGAAGCAAGGAAGGCTTCGGTATCAAATTCCATGATAAAGTCGAAAGGCTTTCCATGGTTTTATCGGTTTTAACGCAGGAAACAGGCACCGATTCCTTACATTGTTTTTAAATTAATTATATGATATAATCAATTCACTAAAATTATTCTGTCATACATTTTTATAAATAGGTAATCTTTTATGAACTTCAAAAAAATATCAGCAATTTTAATCGGAAGCATACTCGGCGGATATCTTATGCACTACTATGTTTTCTGTGAACTGCTTACCCGATTCATTTCAACAAACAATCCCCTTTATTTTCCGACCATGTGGTTTTCTCTATTTTTTTGCATCGTGTGTTTTTCAACGCTGGGCTGCATCATGCTTTATCAAAGAATTCCACGATATTTATACTACACATTAATCACACTTTACGGAGTTCTTCTTTTCATTACCCTCTTTGGCCGCACTGCACTCCACGCTCAATTTATCTGGAATCCCCTGGACTCTTTTACAGAACTGCGTGAACCGGAAATGAAATTACAAAGTCTGCTGAACTTTCTTTGCTTCGTTCCAATGGGTTATTTATTCAGAAAAACAAAGCCTTTCCTAATGGTCAGCTGCGCTGTTATGCTTTCAGCCGCATTAGAACTTGTCCAGTTTCTAACTGCGCGGGGATTCTTTGATATATTTGATATGATTTTGTATGCAGCAGGTATTTCTGTCGGTTACTGCATTACAAAACTGCTAAAGCTGGAACTGCTGATTGATTCTAAAAAATAATATTACAACCCGAATTGCTAAATTTTCAAAAGAATATAGAAGTGCACAACCGATTTCAGCCTTCACCAGCACGCTATACACCATCATTCCAACCGCAAAGAGCTTTAGGCGGAAGTAGACTAAATACGCTAAAACAAACTAAAAACAGCAGCCTGGGAATTTACCAGGCTGCTGTTTGTTTCTCATCAATTTAAATACAAAACGCTGCATAAAGCGGTACTGTCTTTTTTCCGTCTTCAAAGCCGAAGTTTTTCATGTCAAAATCAGCAATTTTATCTATAATTTTTACACTAAATTACACGAATAATTTTATATAATCTACATTATTCGACACGTAACTTGATTCTATTCTTCCTCCGGCGAGCTACTGCATCCAAAATCATCGCACTCAAAGCTGCTCCGACCAAGACCTCAATTCACATCACACCATCCGCCGGGCAAACAAAGCTGCCGCTCCGGCCAAGTTGGTAATACTCATCCCAAGGGTAATCAGAACCACAGGCACAAAATCCGCCGGTTCTGCGGCAGACGCCAGCAGCGCCTGCCCGCCGAGCAAAAATCCCGGCAGATATTCTTTGACAGCAGGAATCATCCCTAGAAGATATACCGCGGCAAAACAGAAAACTACAGCAGCCAGAGACGCTCCGCTGGTTTTGAAAACCGCGGACATGAGTAAAATCAATGTAATCAGCCATAATCCCAACAAATAGTAACATCCGCCGACAGCCAAAACGTGCGCAGCGCTATCGTCATTCCAGAAAAAGCGGTTATACCCCCATGTGACAGCAAAACACAGCCAGTAACCTGCCGTCCAGACCGCCGTCATCATCACGCCTTTTGCGAGAAGAACTTTCCAGCGCGCCAGCCCCTTAGCCAGTATCATAGTCAGCGTTCCCTTTTCGTATTCCCCTGTCAGCGTCCCGGAAAAGAGCAGAAGAAACACGATCATGGCCATAGGGATATTTTTGCAGAATTGGCTCCAGGAAGTCAAGGCGGTTACAGTGGTTTCCACAATATTCAAACCACTGTCAGCCAGACTTTCCGCCACGGTCTCCATCAGCCACGGCGTTAATTTGGCGATGGCGGGATTCATGATGCCGAAGAGCACGAAGAGAATCAGTGAAAACATCAATTTTCCTGTACGCACAGTCCACAAAAACTCTTTCCATGTAAATGCCCGTAATTCTGTCATCTCCCCATCACCTCCATGAACAAATCCTCCAGCCTCGGTTCCTGCTGTTCTACTCGCTGCACCGCAAGACCACTATGCGACAGCGCATCCAAAACAGCAGGCATATCTGTTTCCCCTTTATCAGCAAAGAGCAGCCTGCAGTTTCCTGTCCGCGCAGCCTCTGGATGTCTCTCTGCAAATACTGCGGCGTCCTGCCCACTACAGAACTCAACCTCTATGCCGTTGCTGGCTCTAAGGCTTCCAATCTGTTCCATAGTCCCTTCCATGGCAATCTTTCCATCATGAAGGAAGGCAAATTCATCACAAATCCGCTCCACATCAGAGAGGATGTGGGTGGAAAACAGAACCGTCGTCTGCGACTTTACTTCCGACAAAATATCCAGAATTTCCCGCCTGCCAGCCGGGTCAAGGGCTGAAGTAGGCTCATCGCAAATCAAAAGTTTAGGACGGGAAAGCAGCGCCTGCGCAATGCCCAGCCTTTGTTTCATCCCTCTGGAAAACCCGTGAATCCGTTTGTTTTTTCCTGCAAGACCTACCAGTTCCAGCAGTTCGCAAACTCTGTGTTCACGTTCTGCCTTTGCCATACCGGATATTTTTCCGCAAAGATGCAGATACTCTGCCGGCGTCAGAAAATCGTAAAACTCCGGCACATCGGGCAAATACCCTATGGTTCCATTGGTCCGGCTGCTGCCGAAAGCTACTTTCTCCCCCTGCACGCGGATTTCACCGCTGTCAGGCTGCATCAAACCTAAAATCAGCTTCATGGTGGTTGTCTTCCCCGCGCCGTTTTCCCCAATAAATCCAAAGATGCGATTCTCTGAAACGGAAAAGCTTAAACCCTCTAGTACTCTGTTTGTACCAAAGCGCTTTGACACATTGCAAAGTTCCAGTACGTTCATCAGTTATCCTCCTTACCCAGTAAAAAATACAGCGCCGGTCCGATAAACTCCATGCCGACGATGGCTACAATCAGCCAGATTGCCCGACTTCCCCTTTTGTAGTTGTCATGGGTCAGAATATGCCATATGGTAAATCCCAGCAGCGCGATTTCCGCAATAATCAGCGGAATCAGAAAAGGCATTAATTCCCGCACACTCATCTGTTTACGCCTCCCTTCGCTTCCAATAAACGCTTTAGTGCCAAAAATCGCGGTTCTTTTTGGAGCGGCACAAAAGCCGGATGTTCAAAAATCTGCGCAGCGCTTTCTAAAATCACTTCCTTGCTGCGTGGTGTACCGCCTTCCTGAGGCAGCTTCTCAATCCACCCATCCAGTTTGTCGAAATAGCTGTCGCCGCAAAGGCGAAAGTCCCTTGCTTCACAGTCGCCGATGCACTTTGCGTAGCGTTCCAGCCTACTCAGCGCCTCTTCTTTCATAGAATGACGCATATAGGCGATTGCCGCCTGCAGATGATAGTTCGCTTCACTTGGATGCACCATCTCCTGATTCCAGTTTTCCAAAAGACTGTCCATGCGCCTGATGGTTTCCAGACAAAAGGCCCGGTCGTCCATTCTTAACGTCATGCGGTGAACAGCCACAGACATCAGTGAAATCAGGTGGAGATACATGCCGATCTGCGCAAAGTTCTCCGCCTGCTCGTTTCTTCCGGTCATCTGATATGCCTGAATCAAAAGCCCCTCGCTCTGCATCGTAAGCCGATACGGGTTCAGTGTCTCCTCCAGACTATCTACAACTTCCTCAGCCTTTCCCAGCAATAGAAACGCCGCAGCACGCATCAGCAGCGCGTCACTGCAAAGGCCTACCTCTCTGCACTCACAGGTGATATGCGCAAAGAGAGCCGCGGCATCCTCCAAAATCTCTGTCTGCTGCGCCTTACTGCCCGCCAGCATAAAATGATTGACCCACAGCGATCCGATATAGAATAGGAACGGGTAGCAGTTATAGTACTGCTTCACCATCTGCCGGCTCCGATCCATCGTCTCCTCAAATCGTTCCTGTACCGCAAAATCCTGTGCCAGTTCTCCATAAATGCGTTGTATCTGCTCACTGCTCAGCTGCGGCTCATATCCGAGCAGCTGGTCTATGGTGACATCGAAAAAAGCAGCCAGTTTAGGCAGCAGCAATAGATCCGGCAAAGACTGTTTTGTCTCCCACTTGGAGACAGATGCCTTCGTCACGCCGAGAAAGTCTGCCAACTGTTCCTGGGTCATCCCCCGCTTCCTGCGTAAACGAATGATATTTTCCGAAAAATTTAATGTGTTCATTCTCCCACCTCCTTATACCGCTATTATATCCATACTTTCTTTACCGCTCAAGAGAAGGCTGCGATATTTTGCGGCGATAAATCAACCAATGAGAAACTTTTTCTTCCATTGGGATTCTTAGAACTCTGCAGCACACAAAAAACAGGGCTGCCTGCCAATTGGCTTCGCCCTGCTTTCTTCGTTTTATTCTGTTCTGTTTCGTTTAATGTTATCTAAATGCTATCGGATTGCAGTTTCCAGCGCAATTTCCATCATCGTGGTGAACGAATTCTGTCTCTCTTCGGAGCTGCAGGATTCGCCGGTCACCATGTGGTCTGATACTGTGCAGATACACAGCGCATCTTTGCCAGCCTTTGCCGCCTGCATATACAGCGCCGCCGCTTCCATCTCTACGCCCAGCACGCCCATACTTCTCCACTTATCGTAATCTCTGGTGCTGTCATAGAATACATCTGACGAGAAAATCGTTCCGATATGCGGCTTTACACCTAAATCAGCCGCAGCGGCCTCTGCCTTTTTCAAAAGATCGTAGGAGCATACCGGCGGAATCACTGCATTGATTTCATACTGGGCAGCCCAGTTGGAGTTGGTCATGCAGGCCATACCCATGATGATATCCTTAACTTTCACGTCCTCGCGAAGTCCGCCCGCAGTGCCGACTCTGATAATGTTCTTTACATCATAAAAATTAAACAGCTCATAGGAATAAATGCCGATGGCGGGCATTCCCATCCCGGACGCCATGACAGATACCTTCTTGCCTTTATATGTACCAGTGTACCCTTGTACACCTCTCACATTGTTGACAAGCAAGGCCCCTTCCAGAAAATTCTCCGCGATGAATTTTGAACGCAGCGGGTCACCCGGCATGAGCACAGTTTCCGCAAAATCACCCAGCTTAGCGGAAATGTGCGGAGTAGGTATATTAGACAAATCAATCATCTCCTTTTCATTGTTTTCTTTATTATATCAATATAATCCTTCTTGCACCAGTGTAATTTATAAAATAATTACGCGTCGCCCCGCGCCTCATTATGGTCTTCAATAACCTTCAATACTGGAGATTTTACTTAGCGGTAATCACGTTTTTGACACTTTATACAAAAAAAGAAGGTAAAGTGTCATTTCTAAAATTCATGTTTTTGAAGAAATGACACTATGATTGGTTTTTGACCGTCAAAGTGCCAGAATTTAATTAGAAATATTATATAATAGAACAGATTGCAGGCGCTTCTTTCTTATGATTTCGTGAATTTGAAGAATTTTTCAACTTTTTGCAGTTGTCGAACCGGAGATTTCACAGTTCCTAAGCATATCATGCTGTCTGTCACTGAAAAAAATGACACATTTATTTAATTTTGTGCCGCTAGTGTCAGATTTCTAAAAACCAAAAAATGAAAACTGACATATTTCACCTAAAAACACATGGATTGTGTCAAAAACCGCATAACACGATAGTCTAGCACGATAGGATTGAACTCCGGCACTAACTCTTTATGACGCTAACATAATATATCCAGACAAATAACTTTTAACTTGTACCTGCCACTTTCATTTGTAAAGTTTTCCCTGGAAAATTTTTTATTTATTTTATTGGGCTTTGTGCTAAAATAAGACTAGCCAACAAGACCGGAGGTTTTATACATGAAGAAAAAAATCTGCATTTTATATACAGGCGGCACCATCGGCATGGTTCCCACAGACAACGGCTACGCACCAAAGAAGGGGTACTTTCACGATGCGATATCGTCTATTGACGATTTAAAGGAAGAAGGCATGCCGGACTGGGATATGATTGAGTTTGAACCGCTGTTGGACTCTTCTAATATCGCTGTAGAACAGTGGAATCAGATCGGACGGGCAATTCGCGACAACTACGATGCCTATGACGGTTTTGTCGTCCTTCACGGCACCGACACCATGGCATACACCGCTTCCGCCCTGTCCTTTATGCTGGAAGGGCTGACCAAGCCGGTTATCATCACCGGCTCTCAAATTCCCCTTTGCCAGCTGCGCAGTGATGCCAGAGATAACCTGATTACCTCTGTCTTTATTGCCGGACAAGGTATCGCAAAGGAAGTCTGCCTTTATTTCGGCGGCAGACTCCTCCGCGGAAACCGCACAACCAAAGCCTCGGCGGACGGCCTTATCGCCTTTGATTCACCAAACTATCATCCCCTGGCAGAGGCAGGAATCGACATCAAATACAACACGGCAGAGCTTTTGCAGCCGGCGCAGGACGCAGTCTTTTCGCTGACTGAGTTCACCCAGACCTCCATCGGCGTTCTGAAAGTATTCCCCGGCATCCAGTTCAGTCTCTTTGAATCCATCATGACAGAGAGTCTGAAGGGAATCGTACTGGAAACTTTCGGCGCAGGCAATATTCCAAGCTACGACAATGCGCTGCTGCCGATTATCAAAAAAGCTTTTGAACACGGCACCATTATTACGGTCTGCTCCCAGTGCCAGCAGGGTACCGTCAAGCTGGGCGCCTACGAAACCAGCTCCGCACTGACAAAAGCGGGCGCTGTCAGCGGCTATAACATGACAACCGAAGCAGCCGTCGCAAAACTCTACTACCTCTTCAGCCTGAACCTGCCAAAAGAGGAAATCAAGGCAAAGATGGAAGAGGATTTGCGGGGAGAACTGACGAAATAGTGGAGAAAATGACATTGACGAAACCATGCCGACCTTTCTTAATTCCTGTGACGGTCTGGCAGTATATGTTGAAAAGCGAATCAGCGAAGCAGGCCAGATTGATGGGTGGCTATCAGAATTGGGATTGATTGGAGATTTGAATATTTGAATGCACACAAAGATTAATTTCGAGAAAGGTGATACACAATGAAAACCAGAATAAGTATTTTACTTCTTACTTTAGCATTGACCTTCAGTTTCGTACTGGCGGCCTGCGGCAGCAGCAATCAGAATACCTCTGATTTGGAATGCGGACCTGCCGATGCCGCTCTATACCTTCCTTGAAACATACGATTTCAGCGGCAAAACCATTATTCCGTTTATCACCCACGGCGGCAGCGGATTTACCGGAACCATTGAGACAATTGCAGAATTGCAGCCAAACGCAGCCGTCATCTCAAGCGGGCTTTCTATCTCCCGAGACAGCGTAGCAGAAGCAGAAAGCGATGTTGTGGATTGGGTAAAAGGATTTAACCTGACCGCCGAGTGATTATAATAAGTAAGGGTCTGCCTGTGGGGCATATCAATTTTTGATAGTTTAAAAGACAGGCCCTTGCCTTACCGGGAACAGTCGCAAGAATAGTCGTCTAGTACAGAGAGACTTGTCTCTGGCATACTTTATTTTAAGCACATCAGTTTTCCGTACGTTTCTGCAGATATGTTATCTTCTTTTTTATCTTTTACTTTTACCGCTGCATAGATTTTGTGCAGTCTGGTTCTATTTTCATTCCAGGAAACATTTCTGCTTTTGCCTGAAGAAGTTTTCGCACTTCCTATGACTGCATCTTTTGAGCAGGTCAGATAAAAGGCAGCGCCCGTATAGATTTCATCTCCGATTTGCGAAGCTTTTTTTTGAGAAGATCTCCAGGCTGTATCTCTCAATTTCACATTCAAAGGGCCATTCCAATTGTATTCTTTTGCTTCAGCGCTTGTCAACGTGATTTGATTTTTATCTATATTATAGTGATTTGTTACGGAAAATTTGCCCTGCGTAGTTCCGCCTACTATGATAGTATAACTTACCGTATATTCTCGGCTGTTTTCAGCAGAATCATCCGCACAATCAGTTTCCTGCAGAACGATTTCCGTTCCTTCGCCCAAATCATAGATTTTTAAGATGTCTGTATTACCCTGTTCGTCTTTTTCATTGTATTTATAACTAACTTCCCTGTTTTCCAAATCGCCCAGCGCCAGAACAGCTTTTTCGCACTGGTTCTCGATATACTGCAAAAGGACGTTTGGACTGGTCTTTTCCATAATTTCTTCAGCTTCAGAATGATAAGTATCCGATGAAAGGTCTAATTGCTGAAATTTTTCTTTTACAAGTTCTTCCTTTTTGATGGAATGAAGCGATTTACTTTCACTCGCTCTCCCCACCAATATGCTCGCTATAATCATTTCCCCCTGAGGATTCGAGTTTTCCAGATTTTCTCTGATTTTCACAATATTGTATCCCTTTTCGACAGGCGCCTCCTCCATGTTCTCCCCTAAGAGAATATATATTCCAACAATGCATAGTACTAACAAGATGATTAAAATCATTTTTGTTGTGGTTCCCTTCATGCAGATTCCCCTTTCTGATCCTCATATTTCCCAAAGCACAGTTTCCTATAAAGGACTTACAGTTTTTCTATAAGCCGTTAATTTCCCATGATTCATTTTATAACTCCCTTTACAATCTGTCTTAACAGATTTGCTTCTGCAATTATAATCATCCTATCTGTCCAACAAATCACTCTCAATTACGCCAAAGCTCTTCCAAATACAATTTTGATTTACAATCACAGTTATTATTTCGATTCATCATTTGACTTAAGTCGAACAATGAAATATCCCAATAGCAGTCCTGTGAAATACAAAATACAGTCTAACGTTCTAAACGGCGCAGTTGATATACAAAATTGTAAAAGTTCTATTAAGATTGAGGAAATTGCAAAAGCAATAATTGCAGTTTTGTACTTAATTTTATTTCCAAGCATTAAGCCAAGGGGTATAAATGACAAAATCTCCAATCCTACAAATCCCATTTCTCCATACATCCAAAGTTTTTGCATTGAAGTAAAAGGATTCCATTCTTCCGTTAAAAACATATTATCCCTTTGATTTGGTCCAGTCCAGCACAGTATGAGTAAAAAAATGTATACTAATTTTAATATAATCATTAAAATATTATGTACTTTTCTATATATCATTATATAAAGAAACGAAATGCACAATATGCAAGTTAAAACGAGTACAGAATACGTGATTATCAGATAGCACATTCTGCTTGGATCTAGCCAAAAATCCACAACAAAAAACATAAGGTATTTTTTATAGAGCCAATTTCCTATTATAATTCCAAGAAATATAACAATCAACTGGCCTATCAGATTTTTAATCGTATTTGTTGTCATCAATATCCCCACCTTCTGAATCTGAAAGATAATCAACCTCTATAAAAAAGCCTCTCTATAACGCCCTTCCTAGCGTCAATTCAATAGTTTAGCTTTTTTATCCACTTATCTACCACATTGGTGGTACACCGCCTTTCCGTCTTTTTAACTTCTTGCTTTTACCCCTTATATCTATATAACTGTTTTCAGCGCAAAATTGGGACAAGATTTTTTAAAAATACGAAAATATTGGTCAAAATATTACACAGTTCACAGTACTAATACAATATGTCGCTTTCTCGGATTGTGTGGTAATCGTTTCCTTTACAATACCGCCTTTGTAGCATTTTATTGTGCAGTCCAAATAGTAAGTACCCTTTGATTGTAGCTTATAGGTTCCTCTCCATTTCATCGGAATACTCTTAGAGTATACTTTTTCCTCAAATGTCTTTACAACAGTGCCTGTGCTTTTCTTTACTTTTGCGGTTACTAAAATGTAATCCAAGGTCTTATCCGACTTTAAATGAAAATCCACTCCACACTTTGCAGTTCCCGATGTAATACTAAAAACCGGGTTTACTAAAGCTGGATAGGTGACGCCATTTCTAATTCATCTGTTGGTTTATCTGTCTGAAGATCATCGTTTCCTGCCCATACAAACGTTGTGGAAAAAATCAGCATTACCACCATAAACAATAAAAAAACACATTTCTTTTTCATAAAAAAATTCCTCCTTAATTAGTTCATATATATATAACTAATTAAGGAGGAATTTTGGGACAACAATTTTAAAATTTTCCAAAAAATTTTTCTCACCACTTTAGAATAATAATAAGTCGCCGGTGATGGTTTTCATTTATCCGGGTATTATTCTTCTAAAAGGGTTACACTTTCTGCAACTTTTCTGATTTCATCTTTTGATACCGTGCCAATAACATCCAGGGTATAATCGCCGACCTGCCATACAATGTAACTCATATTATCATCGTAATAGACCTGTGCCTGATAGATACTTACCCTTGTCGTTTCTCCCTGCATGGTTTCATTATCCACACCTGCGGCATATGTACTGCTGAGCTGCTCTGTCATATAAATATACTGGTTTTCATCGGGCACATATAGCTTTGAATTTCCTGTTTCCTCATAGTCTTCCGATGAAAGGATGTAACCTTCTGGCAGATAGGTGAGTTCAAAGTTGGGTAATTCCCCTGTAGTATCCGGTTGCTCAAGAGGTTTGATTTCGGTACTGACGCTGCCTTTCTCTGCAAAATAATTAAATATCCGTTCGCTTACACCGGTAACAGATGTAATGAACAGTCCCATCATCAAAATCAGTATGGCAGCCAGAATCATGGCCCTTTTCAATCTTTTCCACTTAAAATATCATCTGCATATTTCGCCCTTGATTTTGCCAGTTCTTTTCCGATAGCCTGCAGTAATGCTTCTGATTTCTTTTCTATATCATAGTCTGTCATGGTTACCTTCCTTCACTTTCAATAACGCAAATGAGCAACAAACTGAACAACAAACACGAACGTATGTGCATTGTCAAAAGCTGTCTAGCAAATACATGCTAAACAGCTTTTGACAGTTTGTGCTAAATTTCAATTGTTTTTATCGAATAGGGTTCTTTCGAGGGTTAGCTTGCCATTTGATACTTTCTATTCATCTTTTAATCATTTTATATATTTATACTTAATTGAATATACATACATGAAATCCGCCTCTCTATCGGTGCTCAAATTGGAAATTTCTGCGTAGTATCTTTTCCCCCTTTTCGCATCAAAACAAATCGTAATAAACTTACCTGAGGTTGCAGATTTTCGAGACACCAACTTATGATTCTCATCATACAAAGCCACTTTCCCCTCATTTACTATGTTTGTAGTAATCTTAATTCTGCCTTGCTTATTTGGCAAAATTTCAAAAGTATTTTTTTGTTCATCTTCTATTGCATAGAAAAAAGCTTCTTTTCCTTCATCCAACTTGCATTTTTCATTAAGTGGACAAATATAGCTAAGATAATATGCTTCAAATTCATCAAATGCAAGATTCGTATACACTGCTGTATAATAAGTTCCTGCTTTTAGTACTATTATACCGTCTTTCTTTTCGTCATAAGGCACTTCGTCCGTAAGACCTTCTTCAAAAGAGCCGTCTCGATAAAGCCATTTAAAATTTGCTGATTCAATAGGCTTTTTCAATTCTTTATCTGCATAAACCCCGTAGTATGCATTTGATTTTGGAGGCCCTCCTACTCGTTGAATTAAAACACTATCCGTTTTCACCACAAGTTTTCTTCTAAAACCGAATTTATTAGGAGTTAACCTATACTTTTCTGAAAAATCAAGTATGCTATAATTTGCATCTACGTTAGGTGCATATGGTGCCATAATCTCACAGTCAGATTGATCTTCGCTAATATTCAGTCCCGCCCCAAAATACACTGCAATAATCAGTAAAATTACTATAATTACACGACTTAATATCTTTTTAATACGCATCTTCATATTCTGATCATTCTTTCATTAGCTTTTAATGATTTTACCTTCCGCCAGTCTGTAACAACTTAAAGTCAGAAATAATTGAAGACTTTGTTATATCTGCTGATTGAGCAAAAGTCATTATTTTATTTTGACGAAACAGAATTGGCAGTTGATAACAGTCTCCCGTGTCATCATGAAAATCATTACCTATTTTTTCTCCGCTTCTATTTCCTTTATACCTTGAAATAACATTTTTTTCAACAGCATATGCCATTTGCACTCGTTTAGGAGCTACATCAGGATCGTCTGCAGCATTTGAAGTATGTGTAATTCTGACCCAAGAATATGCGCCTGCTTGCTTCTGATGAAATGCCGAGTGTGCGAATGCATCTGTTGCTGCATGCATGGCAACTCCCATCAAAAAGGCCTTTTTCTCAGTCGAAGATGTACAGGCTTTATATTGCGACGTTTTTATAATATTTCCCACACCCGTTTTTAGTTTACCGTGACATGTAGAGTTCAATCCAATTACATCTGAACATTCAACCGAAGTATAACTGCCTCCAGCCCCTACTTTATTTGCAACCAAAACCAAGTATTTGTAGTTAGCAATGTAATTGCATGTGCCTGAATTTAATCCACTATCTGTAGTCCCATGCCAACTGAAACCATGAAATTCTGAATGTGAAGTCATCCCTTTTACCCCAGATTCTTCCTTATCAGAAATTGTTGCGCCCGATTTCATCTTAGCATTTGCAGAATAAGCTTCATGAATCGCCGCAGTCCAACTCCCTGTAACCAGCGGATCGCTATAGTCGGTAATATTCTCTATATTAGGTATTATTTCTATTTCATCAATAGCTTTTTCTTCTAATTCAATATTATCTATTTCTCTGATTACAGCATCAACCTGGTCTGATTCCGTATTATTTTTTTCCTCGTCATTGTTCTGCGTAATAGAATTTGGGACATCTTCAGCATCTTGCAATTCCTGTACTGGCGCGATGTTCTCGTCGGCAGAAATAGTTACGCTTTCCTCCGAAATCGAATCAAACTGAGCGCCGATTTCATTATAAAGTTCAAGAGCCTGTTCATAGTCAATTAAGCCATAACCACTATTTGAACAGTTCATTTTTTTAGTACTTAACTTTAATAACACTTTGATAAAAGTTGATGTTTTGGTTAAATCCTTACTCCAAAGGCAAGCTGCAACACCAGTTACATGAGATGCAGCTAAACTTGTCCCAGATAATATAAGTTTCTCTCCAAAATTACCTTGCGCAGCTATTGCTTCACCTGGAGCAACTAAATCAACTTTCTCACCTCCAGCACTAAAATCACTGATTTTTCCTGCGGCATTTGTAGCTCCTACTGCCAACACATTTTCAAAGGCTGCAGGATAGTCAATGCTTGAATTTCCGTAATTTCCAGTAGATGCAATTACCAGTATTCCATCATCAGTTGCCGCATCAATTGCGGTCTTCAAAGCTTCAGAATACTGCTGTGTACCAAAACTTATGTTTATGATATTTACATCTTTTTCAATTGCCCAATAGATTGCTTCAATTACACGACTAATAGGAGCTTGTTTCTTTTGATCCAAAACTCTTGCTGAATAGATTTCAATATTCCCATTTATACCGCTCGCATGACTCTCAATTCCTTTTCCTGCAATAATACTTGCAACACTCGTACCATGTCCACATGTATCCTCAAATAGGGGAGTTGTTACAGGATCATCTGCAATAAAATTACGACGCTCTTTGACCACAATATCTTCGGTATAGTCAATCCCTGAATCAATAACTGCCACCTTTACTGTAGAATTTACCTCTGTATCTTCTGCGTTGATTGCTTTTAAATTCCAGTCTTCAACTAAAGGTTTTACGACTTTTTCATCAATTTCTACATCTTGTTCTATAGTAAAATCCTTTTCTACGCAAACAACATCTTTATCAGATTCCAAGTGTGCAGCTTCCTGCGGCGAAAGAATGACTGTAAGGACCTCTCCCTCTTCCGAATCTACATTATGCGTCTTAATTATTTCTTGTGCAGCTTCTGCGTCTTTGGTAATAACAATGTAGGTTTCTTTAGAAGAGTCTGCATACGCTACATTTATATTCCATAATCCACATAACTGAATAATCAGAACTATGGATATTCCTATCGCCATACTTCTTCTAAATCTAAGTTTCATTTCTTTCCTTTTCCGCTTCATTAGCTCATTTAACATTTCAATCCTTTTCTTTACCCATTTGCCACATTGGTGATACACCGCCTTCCTATTTCTTACAACTCCCTTTTGTCTCTTTATCTATATAACCATTTTCAGAGCAAAAACGGGACAAGAATTCTAATATTTTAAAAAAATTTTGCACGATTTTCAATGTCCATTTTAATATATTGCTTTCGCAGATTTCATTGTAATCGTTTCCTTTACAACGCCACCTTTATAGCATTTTATTGTGCAATCCAAATAATATGTACCCTTTGATTGTAGCTTATAGGTTCCTCTCCATTTCATCGGAATACTCTTAGAGTATACTTTTTCCTCAAATGTCTTTACAACAGTACCTGTGCTTTTCTTTACTTTTGCGGTTACTAAGATGTAATCCAAGGTCTTATCCGATTTTAAATGAAAATCCACTCCACAATTTGCAGTTCCCGATGTAATACTAAAAACAGGGTTTACTAAAGATGGATAGGTGTACGCCATTTCTAATTCATCTGATGGTTTATCTGTCTGAAGATCATCGTTTCCAGCCCATACAAACGTTGTGGAAAAAATCAGCATTACCACCATAGACAATAAAAAAACACATTTCTTTTTCATAAAAAAACTCCTCCTTAATTAGTTCCTATATATATAACTAATTAAAAAGGAATTTTGGGACAACAATTTTAAAATTTTCAAAAAATTTTTCTCACCACTTTAGAATAATAATAAGTCGCCGGTGATGGTTTTCATTTATCCGGGCATCATTCTTCTAAAAGGGTTACACTTTCTGCAACTTTTCTGATTTCATATTTTGATACCGTGACAATAACATCCAGGGTATAATCGCCGACCTGCCATACAATGTAACTCATATTACCATCGTAATAGACCTGTGCCTGATAGATACTTACCCTTGTCGTTTCTCCCTGCATAGTTTCATTGTCCACACTTGCGGCATATGTACTGCTGGGCCGCACTGTCATATAAATATACTTGTTTTCATCGGACACATACATCTTTGAATTTACTGATTTCTCGTAGTCTTCCGATGAAAGGCTGTAACCTTCCGGCAGATAGGTAAGTTCAAAATTCGGCAATTT
>JALEOD010000055.1 GCA_022767345.1 Emergencia sp. | reverse complement strand
CAGCACTATGACGGTGCTTCTCGGAAACGGAATCGATGCGCTTACTACCATATTTACACCGCTTTCCGCCATCGTATTTCTGGTCTTTACCCTTCTGTATACGCCGTGCGTTGCGGCAATCGGAGCGGTCAGAAAGGAACTTGGCGGAAAATGGGCCTTTGCCATCGTGGTGCTCCAATGTCTGGTGGCATGGATTGTAGCTTTTGCTGTCAATGCGGTTGGCGGTTTGTTAATAGGATAGGAGGCGAAAGGAGAGCTTCTGATGACGAAAAAGAAAATTGGCGCGGATTTTTTTGCGGAGTTTACAAATTTGTGCGGTTTTGAAAGAAACGATAGGAAACTTTTATATACTAAATCGAAGGTTTGCGGAGGTGGCTACGAGACTGACCTGTGGCTTTTGGACACAGAGACCGAAGAATCCCGTAAGGTGCTGGACGATGTGCATTTTGACCTATATCGCTGGGACGGTGAGGAAATCATTTTTACAGCACTTTTGGATGAGGAGGATATTGCCCTTTCTGATAAAGGCGTGCCTGTGACCTGTTTTTATCGTTTGAACCCTGTGACGGGGCAGCAGGTGCAGCTTTTGAAAGTCTATAAAAATGTTTCCGATTTTTATAAAATTGATGAAGACAGATATGTATTGCTGTGCGACGATTCTCTTCATGAAGAGGGGTATATGAAAAAAGCCGGCGGCGATTTACAGCGTTTTTCTGAGATAAAAGAGGAAGAATCGGATTACTTCATCGCAGAGGAAGTGCCGTTCTGGTACAACGGCACGGGCTACTGTGACGGCGCCAGAGGCAGAGTATTTTTGTGGGAAAAGGGTGAGCTGACGCAGATTTCCCCGGATTTTCTGTCGGTGACCGGCATGAGAGGATGGTGCGACCAGTATGTGGTTTACTACGGTATGGCATCAGGCGGTGTGCAGAATACCACCGGCAGGCTGTATCGCTATGACGTCGGGGAAAAGGTCGTGACGGCACTGGACGAGACCGACACCTATGTGTACACCTATGTTAAGCCTATCTCGGATGAAGAGGTTTTTGTCTGCAGAAATGACAGAAAGCTGCACGGCGAATATCAGGATGAATATATTGATTTGCTGAATTTGCATGATGGAAGCTATATGCGGAAAAATTCGCTGGGCGATTACCATATTTATGACAGCGTGGTCTGCGATGTCACTTACAGAAGCGGCTATCTGAACAAGCTGACCAGAGTAGATGGAGGAACTTACTTTATCGCTTTGGACAGGGAGTCTTCCCGGCTGTTTTACTGGGCAGACGATGCGAAGCTACCGGTTGCGGTGACACAGGAAAAGGGCAAGGTCATCGATTATGAAGTGATGGACGGTCTTGTTTACATGATTGCAATGCGCGGTCTTTCCGGCACAGAGCTTTATGTGCAGGAACTTTCCGGCAAAACCTGCGGCGGCGCGGAGCGTTGTCTGTCCTCTGAAAATACCCATTTGGAGGAAGAATACCAATATGCGTCAGTGGAATATCTGCCTTATGTCAACAGCGAAGGCGTAGAACTGCAGGGCTGGTATTTGAAACCTGTGGATTTTGAAGAGGGGAAAAAATATCCGACAGTGCTGTTTATTCACGGCGGTCCGCAGGTCGCTTACGGAGAAGTATTCAATTTAGATATGCAGTATTTTGCAGCGTTGGGCTACGGTGTAATCTACTGTAATCCGACCGGTTCGGAAGGCCGCGGCGGTGATTTTGGCGATATTCGTATGCGGTATGGCACCATTGACTATGAGGATTTGGTAGGCTTTGCCCGCCATGCGGCAAAGACGCTGTCCTGGGTAGACGAAACTCGCCTGGGCGTGACCGGTGGTTCTTACGGCGGCATTATGACCAACTGGATTATCGGTCATACGGATTTGTTTAAGGCGGCAATTTCCGACAGAAGCTCCGCCAACAATATCAGTGACTTCGGCATGTCTGATATCGGTGTATCCTTTGCGCTGGATACCTATGAGACGACGCCGTGGGGCAATCTGGAATCTTTGTGGGATGCTTCCCCGTTGAAATATGCGCCGAAGATTAAGGCGCCTACTCTTTGGATTCACGGCATGGACGACTACAGATGCACAGTCGATAATGCGCTGCAGATGCACGCTGCTTTGACCTATTTTGGAGTGCCGTCCAGAGTGGTCGGTTTTAAGGGCGAGCATCACGGTATGAGCAGAACGGGAAAGCCGAAGCACAGGGTGCGCAGGCTGGAAGAGATGAGAGATTGGTTTGATAAGTATTTGAAATAAAATGCTGGGGTGGAACATAATCCCCAAAATAAAGTAATCGAGGAGACAGTGTAAAAGCTGTCTCTTTTGTTTGCTTGGAGAATTAAATCGTTTGATTAGAGAAAAATTGTTCGGATGGAGAATTAAAAGTGATAATTTCCAAATTATTACTTTTTAGTTAATAACTGTTGCGCTTGAGTGTGAAATGGTATATACTAGGATTCAAGTAAAATAATTACAAATATATGGAGAGGAGGAAGTAAATGACAGAAAATAAACTGCTATCAACAGCTAAGCCGAAGAGAACTTATCAGGACAGCATCTTTCGCATGCTGTTTTCCGAAAAAGAAAATGCCATCGAACTTTTTAATGCACTGGAGGGAACCGACTACGGTCCAGATACTGAAGTACGCTTTATGACCTTGGATGACGTAATTTATCATGGCATTAAAAATGACCTGAGCTATGAAATCGCAGTAGCATATCTGGTGTTTGGAGAACAGCAGAGCACCATATCTGCTAATATTCCCCTTCGCATGCTCAGGTACGTTTCCAATAACATCATTACATTAATGGACAGCAAAACGCTTTTCAGACAGGGGCAGGTGAAAATTCCGACACCGCAGTTCTTCGTTATCTACACAGGCAGCGAGCCGTGGAACGTGGACGAGCTTAGATTATCGTCCAGCTTTGTGGGAGAGCCGAAGGAAAATTCGATAGAATTGGTAGTAAAAGTGATTAAAGTGGTGTACAATGAGGGGGAAGAAGAGGAAGCGAGAAAGAATCCTGTGCTGCAGAGAAGTGCAAAGCTGAGAGAGTATGGTATACTCGTCCGGTATGTAAAAGAAGGCCTTGCAGCAGGAAAGGACAGAAAAGAAGCAGTAGACACTGCCATAGAGCGCTGCCTCAAAGAAAACATCTTGGCGGATTTTTTAAGAACCCATAGTGCGGAGGTGGAGAAGATGGCATGGCAGAGCATCACCATGGAGGAATTCATAGAAATCAGAGCAGAGGAAGCGGCGGAGATTGCTGCTGAAAAGGCAACTGCGGAGACGACGGAAAGAGTGACCAGAGAAGTGACCGAAGAGGTAACGCTGGAAGTAACACGAAAGGCGATTCGGATTTTGATTGCAGATAATTTGGAGGAGGGGAAAACAGAGGCGCAGATTATAGAGAAGCTAAAGCGGCATTATGATTTGAGCAAAGACGAAGCTGCGATATACATCGAAGAGATGTGCGGAAAGAAATAGGTGAGATGAGCAAGGAACCAGAACAGGAAAATCTGTTTTCTGGTTTTTTTGTGTGAAAAAAATCAAAATTCCTGTATGAGTTATAAAAATATACCCTGAGAGTTCCTTTTCAAAATAGAAAAAAAGAGATACACTAAAAAACAGTACGCTGTAATAAACGAAGATTAGAAAGAGAGAAATGATTTGAAAGAAAAAGAACTTGCAGAGAGAAGAGCAGTGCTTTGCGAGAAATACGATAAGATACTGAGCTTGACCTACCACTTTGGAGTGGCGGACAGCGAA
>JALEOD010000053.1 GCA_022767345.1 Emergencia sp. | reverse complement strand
GTGTGCAATCAGGAATAATGAACGGAAAATGGTTTTCGCCTGTTCTGTATTGACCTCTACTTCTTTACTCAGTATAGCTATAATAGGCTGTAATTCTTCAGAATTTATCAACTCAGAAATATTTTTTCCTATAAACTCATTTGTTTGAAATAGAAACCGAAACAAATTTTTTTCTGTTTCAGCAAAGCGTATATAATTTAGTCCAATATCTTTCATCGGATTTTCACTCTGAATATTAGTTATATATTCGGAATGATACTCATCTGCCTTAACATATACAGTTTTTTTCAATTCCTCTATTGTTTTGAAATGATACATAACAGGTTGAGTGGAACAGCCTAATTTTTTTGATACAGCTCGTGCATTGATATTTTCTGCTCCCTCACTTCGTGCTATCTCAAATGCTGCATCTATAATCATCTCTTTCGTAATTTTCACCTTTGGTGGCATATTTTTCACCTCTCCGCCGTTTTATAATTATCGTTATATAACATAAATTATAATTAAAGAAGAGAGTTTTGTCAAGTTTCGTAACGACAATATAGAAAAAATAAGTGACAGATTCTGGGTGTTCCTCTGATTTTGTCAACTTTTCCCGGAAAAAATCAGCAAAATTTACCTGAAATCCGGTGTTTTTGTGAGCCTCAAGCAGCAAAACAGCCTGTCACTAGGACAGGCTGGTATTTTTCTCTGCTTGATCAAGCTGCGCGTTATGCTTTACGACTTCAATTTTCCTGGTATATTTTTCTGCTTTTTCCATCTCGCCGCAGGCTTTGTAATAAGCGGCCAGACTTTCCATTGCTTCTACGTTGCTTGGGGAAAGTTGCAGCACACGGAGGTAGCACTTTTCTGCCTCTTCAAGCTCCTCTGAAGCCTCGTAGGCAACGCCCAGATAATACCACAGCGGCCACCAGGTATTGAAGCGCTCATCCTCTTTATATCCGGCCAAGACAGCGATTCCCTCTGCGAAGCGACCTGCCAGCACGTGGTTATAGCCTTCTTCTATTTTCACAGGCTCAGCCAGTTTTTCAAGCCAGCCGGACACTTCTTCCTTCTGCTCTGCATTTTCGGAAAGCTCCATAAAGGTATCGAAGGTCAGCTTTGCCTTTACGTAAAGACCCATGTTCAGATAGCCGTAGCCGAGGAAATAAAATCCCATGTCAAAATCCGGCTTCATCAGGGTCAGCTTTTCAAAGGCTTCCAAAGATTCCGCTTTGTAGCGACCGACGTACTCCTCTCCCTCGCCGATTTCATAGGAATCCTTGCAGGCTCTGCCGTAGCAGTACAGAGCGTCGGCAGACTCAGGGTCGATTAACAAAGCGCCGCGGAAACAGATGCAGGCATAGTCAAAATCATTCTTTGCCGCAGATTCCACGCCCTCGTTAATCAAAGGCTTTACAAACTCTTTGGTAAAAGTTCTGGTAATATATGCCACATAATTGTCTCTGTATTTAAAGTTGATATCACAGCCAATGATAAAAGCCATATTCTGCGCGATTACCAGGGTTGAAAGACCGGTCATGGCTGTTTTGCGGATTGGTACCGGAACGCCGGTCAAAATATCCGCAATGCCGGCTTTTGCAAGGTAGCTGTCCGACAGCTCGTCGAAGATAAACTGGTCTGCGTGAGGCAGCAGATATTCCCCGATTCGGTCCTGCAGCACCTGCGGTTCTTTATGTTCAAAAGTCATTGAATTTCCCATCCTTTTTTATGAAATTTCTTTACTGCGTCAAAATTCATGGTTGCCTCTAAATCCGCCGAAAGCAAAACCTTTGTCTTTTCGGAAATGCCCGGAAAATCCTCCTCAAGGCTAAGGGCAAAGCGGTACAAAATCCGGTACAAATCCTCTTTTTTATGGGATCTGTGCTGATAGCCCTCCTCGTAGAAAAAGGCGGACAGCTTCTCATAAAACCGAAATGCCGTCGCAGAAGATGCCTCGCAGAGATACCGCAGACTCTGGGTAAATCCGCCTTTGTTGGCATATAAATCCAGCACATGCTCAATCATCTTCAGCCGCACCAGCTCCCCTGCGGAAATAAAGTCGTTGGAAATAACCTCATAAGGCGCTTCACTTCGGTACACATAGCCGTACTCTTCCGCCTGCCTGCGTGCCTTCGTTCCCTTTAAAAGCTTCAAAAATCCCAGCTGCAGGTTGTCCGCACCCAAAGCGTAGACCCCATTGAAAGAATGACCAAAGGAATTGTAGCCCTCATAAGGCAGTCCCGCAATCAAATCTACATGAATATGGCTGTTTCCAAGACCAATCAGCTGCTCCACATTGGAGAGCAGCTCCGGTATATTGCTGTTTCGGTTGATTGCCTCCAGCGTCCGCTCGTTTGCAGTCTGAATGCCGATTTCAAACTGAAACAGCCCATCTCTGGCACGTCCCAAAAGTTCAAAATCTTCCTCGCCCAAAAGCTCCGCACAGATTTCAAAGTGAAAATTAGTCGTGCCGTTGTCATGTTCCATCAAATGCGCCCATATCTCTCTCGCCCGATTTCTGTCCCAGTTAAAGGTGCGGTCGATGAACTTGACCTGCTTTACCTTTTTAGAAAGGAAGTAGTCCAGTTCCGCAAAGGTCCGCTCAAGCGGCAGCGCTCTAATGTTTTTTTCCAAAGACGACAGGCAATAGCTGCACCGGTAAGGACAGCCCCTCGCCGATTCGTAGTAGACGACTTTGTCCGCTTCCGGCTCCAAAAGCTGATAAGGAAAAGGCAGGTTTTCCATGGAAAGGGCTGCGCCGTCGGCGGTTTCCAAAATCTCCCTATCCCTGCGGTAGGAAAGACCGCAGACCTTTTCCGGATTCAGGCCGGAAAGAATCCTGCCGCCAAGAACCAGCTCCTTACAAAACCGGAAAAATCCCAGTTCTCCCTCGCCTCTGAGAATATAATCAGCCCAAGGATTCTCCTCCATAAACTCTGCCGCTTCATAGCTGACTTCCGGGCCACCCAGCATAATTTTCATGGACGGATTGGCCTGTTTCAGCGTTTTTCCCAGGCGGCAGATCTGTTCCACATTCCAGATATAGGTGGAAAAGCACACCAAATCGTAACCGCCCCGCAGGATTTCGCCGTAGATATAGCCCATCTCGTTGTTGATGGTAAACTCCCGCAGGGTTATGTCAAGGCCGGAACCCACCGCCACGCTGTAGAGATATTTCAGCGCCAGATTGGAATGGACATATTTGGAATTCAGCGTTGTCAATAAAATTTTCATTATAACATCCTGAATCTTTCATCTTTGAGAAGACCGGTATCCGCCATAGCCCGCTCCAGCTGCTCCATCAGTCTCGGTTTGTCAGCCGGAAGATTTCCGCGCAGGGATACGTAGTTGGAAGCGTGATTGCTTCTGAATACGCAAGGCTTTGTCGGATTTGCGTGCTTTAAGAGCAGGTAAGCCTCTGCCACCACTTCCTCCGCGGAAAGCAGAGTCAGCTCCCCTCTGTTAATCTGGCCTACAATAGGCGCACGGCTATCCAGCATCAAGGTCAAAAGGCTCACATAGGAAGCGTTCATCTCGGTAATCATCTTCCCGGTTTCGATAGCGTGTTCCTCCCAGTTTTCCTTTCCCGCAAGACCTGAAATAAAGGTCACTGAAGTAGGAATTCCCGCATTCTCAATCTTTCTGACAGCTTCAATCATTTCCTCTCTGCTGACGCCTTTGCAGATCATATCAAGGACCTTCTGGCTGCCCGATTCTGCTCCCAGATAAATCATGCCCATGCCGTGCTCCCGCAAAGTCGCAAGCTCCTGCGGCGTTTTGCGAAGAACATCCTTGGCAGAACCGTATACGCTGACTCTTTTGCACTCCGGAAACAGTTCCCTGATTCTGTCCAGAATCACCAGCAGTTTATCTGTGGATAAACAAAGGGCGTCGCCATCGCAGAGGAACACTCGCTCCACCTTGCGATAGGTCTTTCTCGCCGTTTCCAGATCCTCCATCACTTCTGAAACTTCCCGCACACGGAACATTTTGTCCTTGAACATACTGCAGAAGGTGCATTTGTTATGGGAACAGCCGATGGTTACCTGAATCAAAAGGCTGTAGGCTTCACTTGGCGGTCTGTAAATATCCCCTTCATATCTCATAGTCTTTCTTATTTCCTTTCCGTCTTTCCAAATTACATGCGCTCAGGCGCTTTCATGCCGAGAAGGGCAAGTCCGTTTCTGATTGCGTTTTTAGCAGCCAGTACCAGTGCAACCTTTGCAGTCTTCTCTGCTTCGTTGTCGGTGAGGATGTGCTCATCGTGATAGAAACGGTTAAAGCCCTGGGCAATATCTACGATATGTCTTGTAACGATAGACGGTTCATATTTTTCGCCTGCGTCTGCAACAACAGCAGGGAATTTGTATAACATTTTAGCAAGGTCGTATGCGCTTTCGCTGCACAGGTATTTGCAGTCGATGTTTTCAAGGGCTGCAGCCTTTGCGGTAATTTCATCGCCGGCTTTGCGAAGTACAGAAGCACATCTTGCGTGGGTGTACTGTACGTAAGGGCCGGTCTCGCCGTCAAAGTTAAGCACCTTATCCCATTTGAAGACATAGTCCTTGATTCTGTTGTTGGAAAGCTCCTGGAAGATAACAGCGCCGATACCGACAGTCTTTGCGATTTCGTCGATTTCTTCTTCGGAAGCGTCCGGGTTCTTCTCTGCAATGATTTCTCTGGTCTTTTCAACGGCTTTGTTCAGCACGTCTTCCAGGAAAACCACTCTGCCGTGTCTTGTGGACATAGTGCCCTCTTCCAGGCTGACAAGGCCGAACGGAACGTGAATACAGTCTTTCTCCCATTCATAGCCCATCAGCTGTAAAATTTTCTTCCACTGTGCAAAGTGCAGATTCTGCTGAGAAGCAACAACGTAAATATTCTTATAAAAATCATAGGTTTCTTTTCTGTAGTTAGCCGCTGCAATATCTCTGGTGATATACAGGGTGGAACCGTCGGACTTTGTAATCAGCGCAACGCCGAGGCCGTATTCCTCCAGATTTACAATCTGCGCACCCTGAGATTCTTCCATAAGATTCTTTTCTTTCAGCTCATTGACAAAGCGGGGCATTTTGTCGGAGTAAAAGCTTTCGCCGGCATAGGAGTCAAAGGTGATACCCAGCATGTCGTATACTCTGTTGAATTCTTTGAGCGATTCATCTCTGAACCACTGCCACAGCTCGGTTTCTTCCTTTTCGCCGTGCTCCAGTTTTGTGAAGATTTCTCTTGCTTCGTCGTCCAGTTCCGGATGTTCTTCTACTTCTACGTGGAACTTGGTGTAGTAACTGAGCAGCGTCTTAATCGGCTCTTTAACAACGTCTTCCTTATTGCCCCAGTGTCTGTAGGCGCAAATCATCTTACCGAACTGGGTTCCGTAGTCACCCAGATGGTTGATTCTGACTACATCGTAGCCCAGCGCATCATAAATCTTGTAGATGGAGTTACCGATTACGGTACTTCTGATATGACCGATGTGGAACGGCTTTGCAATGTTCGGAGAAGAGTATTCCACGATGACCTTCTTGCCTCCTCCTACGTCTGACTTACCGAAGTCCTCGCCGGTTGTCAGAACTTCATCCAGCACGTCTTTTACAAATTCCTCTTTGGAAATGAACATATTTACATAAGCGTTGACCTGCTCAACCTTTTCAAAGACAGGTTCTTCGCCGATTCCCTCAGCGATTCCCTTTGCGATGAGAGGCGGCGCTTTTCTGAGTACCTTCGCCAGTTTAAAACAAGGGAAAGCATAGTCGCCCATTTTGGTATCCTGCGGCACCTCGACCATGTCCATAATTTCTGCAACTTCCAGACCCTCTACATGCTTCGCGATGGCCTTTGCAATTTCTTCTTTAAAATTTACCATTGATAATCTCCTTTTCTGAAATAACTGTAATACCTCTGTCCCGAAGCTTTCCTGCAAAGCAGCCGTAGCCTGCTGTCAACGTTCCTGTAAAGGTGCCGTCATAAATCTGTCCGCTTCCGCAGGAAGGACTATTGGCCTTCAGGATTGCTCCATCTATTGGTTCGCCGAGCTTTTCGGCTTCTCTTATGGCTCTTTCAAGGGAGATTTCCGCTCCCCGCTCAAAAGCCTTCGTAACATCTCTGCCTTCTTTGTCAATCACCCGCCCGTCTGCATACTCTGCAGGCGGTCTCGGCATAGGCAGCCCGCCCTCTGTTTCCGGGCAGACAACGCAATAGCTGTGTCCCCTGCAGAAGTCAATGACATCCTCGTTTCGATTGTTGCCGCCGTTATATTTGCAATTGTGACCCAGAAGACATCCGCTGACTATATACATATCTTTACTCCGTTTTTAACTTGACGATGGTTACGCCCTCGCCGCCTTCGTTGTAATTTCCCTTTCGAAAACTGGAAACGTGTTTGTGACGCTTCATCATATCCCGCAGACCTTTCTGCAAAATTCCCTCGCCTCTGCCGTGAATAACAGTGACTTCGGAAAGCCCCGCCACATAAGCATCGTCCAGATATTTATCCACCTCCATGATGGCGTCGTCCAGATATTTTCCCTGTACATTGATGGTAATGGAAATATTCTGGGCCTTCCTCTTATAAAGGCTTCCATAGCCGGAGGCTTTCGGCTTCTTTTTCTTCTTTGTGCCGTCGTTAATCAGCATTAAATCGTCCACATTGAGATTTGCCTTCATGATACCGATTTTTACCAGCAGATCGCCTTTTTCATCAGGCAGAGATAAAACCTCGCCGTTCTGATCCAGAGATACCACCTTGACCCTGTCGCCCACTTGAATTTCTGAGGCGCTGACCGGATTGCTGTTGACCCTGGCAACAATTCGCTCTGCGTATTTTTCTTCTTTTTCCCGCAAACGTTTTCTGTTCTTGTCGTAGCGCTTGTTGCGCTCGCCCATGCTTTCCAGCTTGGCAAGTTCTTTCAGCTCTTTCTGCACTTCGTTTGCCGTTTCTCTGGCGTCGCGCAGCATCTCTCTTGCTTCTTCTCTGGCGTCTGCGATGATTTTCTCTTTCTTTCTGTTAATTTCATCAAGCTTCGCCTGGGCTTCCTCCTGCTGCTTCTTCATCTGGATATGAATCGCAATGGCTTCGTCCCGCTCGGCTTCTGCCTTTTTCTTATCCGCTTCGATGGCGCCGATGACGTCTTCAAACTCGATATCTCCCCGCTCAATGAGCTGAGAGGCTCTGTCAATGAGTTTTCCTGAAAGCCCCAGTTTCTTTGAAATTTCAAAGGCATTGGATTTTCCCGGAATACCGATGGAAAGCCTGTAGGTCGGACTTAAGGTTTCCACATCAAACTCCATAGAAGCATTTTCCACCCCTTCAGTGGAAAGGGCGTATTTCTTGATTTCGTTGTAATGGGTCGTAGCAACGGTGACCGCGCCCTGACTGTAGAGAGTTTCCAAAATGGCGATTGCAAGAGCCGCTCCCTCTGTCGGATCAGTGCCCGCACCCAGCTCGTCTACCAGTACCAGCGAATTCTCATCGGCCTTGCCCACAATCTTTACGATGTTCTTCATATGAGAAGAAAAGGTAGAAAGGCTCTGCTCAATACTCTGCTCGTCGCCGATATCCGCAAAAATTTCCGTAAAAATCGGAATTCTGCTCTGACTGCTGGCCGGAATGTGCAGACCGCTTTGTGCCATCATGGAAAGAAGTCCGATAGTCTTTAAGGTGACGGTTTTGCCGCCGGTGTTAGGTCCTGTCACTACCAGTGTTCTGTAGTTTTCCCCTACGGAAACGTTAATCGGTACGACTTTTTTGCTGTCAATCAACGGATGTCTGCCAGATCTGATATCCAGCACGCCCTCGGCATTGATAATCGGCTCTTCCCCCTCCATTTTGCGGGAAAGCTTTCCCTTTGCCATAATAAAGTCCAGCTGCAGAAGCAGCTTCTGATTGTTTTTAATGTCGTGGTAATGTTCTGCCACAGCTTCAGACAGCTCTTTGAGAATCTTCGCGATCTCCGCTTCTTCGGCGAGCTCCAGCTCTCTCAATTCATTGTTTAAATTGACGATGACCTGAGGCTCGATAAAAAGCGTCGCTCCTGCCTTGGACTGATCGTGAATAATGCCCGGAAATCTGCCCCGGTGTTCCTGTTTGACAGGAATCACGTATCTGCCGTCACGCATGGTAACCAGCGCGTCCTGCAGGTAGGTTCTGTTATCTGCTGCATTCAAAATATGGTTTAATTTGTTTTTAATTGCATCGTTTTGTCTTGCTATGCTGCGTCTGATATCCCGAAGGTCAGGCGAAGCATGATCGCTCATCTCGTCCTCTGACAGAATGCAGCGGTCAATCCGCTCTGAAAGTCTCGGCATTGCGACGAGAAGTTCTGTCATGGACGTAATCAACGGCATGGGAGGCACATCGCTTCCCTTAGTAAAGGAGATAACCCGCTCAGCAATGCGCAGATTGAAAAGAATCTGCAAAAGCTGTTTCATGGTGAGTGTGCCGCCTTTTCTTGAAAATTCAACGCTTCCGCCGATATCGTAGATACCGCCTGTAGGTAGCGCTCCTTTACGCACAATAAGGTCAACCGCTTCCGTGGTTGACCTTAGCTCTTCTGAAATGACCCGTACATCGGTATAGGGAGAAAGTTCAGAAATGATTTCCCGTGTCATCTCTGAACCTGCCTCCCCTTTCAGAAGCTCAATTATCTTGTGATATTCTAACACTTCCAGTGCTTTTTTGTTCATAATATATCCTCTATCGATGATTCTTCAGTTTTTCAAGTTCACTCTTGAGCTGAATGTTCTCCATCTGTAAATCGAAAAAGGAATTCTCGAACTCCGTGCATTTGGATTGCAGTTCTTTAAAGCGCTCGTCGCTTTCCTGCTTCTGGTTTTTCATTTCTGTCATATTATCCTTATACTGGGCGAAGTTTTTCTTTGCGTCCTCCCACATCTTCAGATAATATTTAGAATCGTTTTCCATCTGCTGTTTGGCAGTGCGAAGCAGTTCCACTTCGTGCAGCGCCTCAAAGTACTCCTCTGCAATATTTATGGCAGAAAGGATACTGATATTGCCCTGCATTGCATCTCCGCAGGCTCTGCTGATGAGGTGCATTTTATTGTCCACATATTCGGCAATTCTCATAATTTCTTCTTCAGATTTATCTCCTGCGATGGTGTATTCCTGTCCGTAAATTTTTACAGTTACTTTGCTATCCATATGTTCACCTTTTCTGTACGTTTGTATATTGCTAAAATCAGTTAGGACGCCGGCTCTCCCGCCGGGCTGCGGACTCTCGCCGTAGAGTGCCACGCGCTAAAGCGCTGCACTCCTGACGGGGGTCCTACCTGCGTCTCATCTTCGCCGTCAGAAACTGCCGGCTTGATTCACCGGGTTAGGACTCCCTGATAACCGCTTTGAATGTGTCTTTTAAGGCTTCTACAACTTTGTTGTGTACGCCGTCTACTTCTTCGTCGGTTAAGGTCTTTTCGTCGTGTCTGTAGGTCAGGCTGAAAGCTACGCTCTTCTTGCCCTCGTCTACCTGCTGGCCCCTGTAAACGTCAAAGAGTTTTACGTCTTTCAGAAGCTCAGTGCCTGATTCCTGAATCACTTTCTCGATGTCGCGCACCTGCAGATCCTCATCAACAATCATTGCGATATCTCTGGAAGTTGACGGATACTTCGGCGGCTGATGATACAGAATTTCTCTGTTGGAAAGTTCTACAATCACATCGAAGAACAGTTCACTGATATAAGCACGTGTTCCAATTCCATATTTTTCGCTTACGTCCGGATGTACCTCACCCATGATACCAAGTTCAACGTCCTGACCGTTTGCATCCTTGGTGACGATGCGGGCGCATCTGCCCGGGTGATATACCTTGTAGTCCGATTCAGCTACAAAATCCAATTCTTTAATGCCCAGTCTTTCCAGCATGGTTACGATGATTCCTTTCAAAGTGAAAAAATCTTCGTCTTTGCCGTAAAGACCGAGAGATAAGTTATAAGATTCAATCGGAAGAGCCTTTGGATCCATCAGATTGTTCATGAAGGTCAAAGCAAGTTCATAAGCCCCCACTCTTTCTATATTTCTCGCATAGTTTCTGCCTAAAACTTCCAACATGCCCGGTGTCAGAATGGTTCTCATGGCAGCAGTTTCTTCTCCCATCGGATTGATGATTTCAACCAGATTTCTTTCCCAGGAATCTTCATCAATACCGATGTTATCTAAAATCCTGTTGTTGGAGAAGGAATAAGTCTGAATTTCGTTGAGCCCCATACCGCAGAGCAGGTTTCTGGTCATATCCCGCAGTCCCCAGCTCTTGGAAACGGTTCCAACGGTGTCAGCCTTCGGCAGTGTCAGCGGCAGATTATCAAAGCCGTACAGTCTTGCAATTTCTTCAACACAGTCGATTTCTTCCTTCATATCCTGACGAACAGTCGGCGGTGTTATCAGCATAACATCACCTTCACCTTCTACCTGCATGTCAAGTCTTCTCAAATAGCCTTCCATCTCTTCTCTTGGAATTTCAGTGCCCAGCACTTTATTGACTTTGCTGACTCTGCACTTGATGGTAGGCGCAGTTTCAGGATTGTGATATACGTCCACACTGCCGTTTAAAACTTTACCGCAGCCCAGCATTTCAACCAGCTTGCAGACTCTGTCAGCAGCGGCTTCAGCAAGGTTCGGATCCAGTCCTCTTTCGTATCTTGCAGATGCTTCTGTTCTCATTTCCAGCTTCTTCATGGAGCGGTGAATGGAATTCTTGTGGAAGCATGCGGACTCTACCAGTACTGTGTTGGTATCATCCACGATTTCGGAGTTGAGACCACCCATGATGCCTGCGATACCGATTGGTTTTTCGGCATCGTTAATCATCAGTGTGTCGGAATAGATATCTCTTTCCTGTCCGTCCAGTGTGGTGAATTTATCGCCGTCCTTTGCCACATCAACGATGATTTTGGAGCCTGCAACGCTTCTGATGTCGAATGCGTGGAGCGGCTGGCCGTATTCCATCATGACAAAATTGGTGATATCTACCATATTGTTAATCGGTCTCATGCCGGCTGCCATCAGTCTTTTCTGCAGCCACCACGGAGACTGTTCGATTTTTACATCTTTGATGACTCTTGCAGTATAGCGCAGACAGTTTTCATTTCTGACTTCAACAGAAATATAGTCAGACGCGTTTTCGTCAGTCTTTTCGCAGTTAGTTTCCGGATAAGTCATTCTTTCCTCAAATACTGCTGCGGCTTCTTTTGCCATGCCCAGCATGCACAGGCAGTCCGGACGGTTAGGCGTAATGCAGAAGTCCACGGCATAATCGTGAAGTCCCAACGCCTCTACAAAATCTTCGCCAAGATGTTCATCCCAATTGCCCGGCAGCATCCAGATACCGTCTTTGGAAATATATGGCGCAATCTTATCTTCGATGCCCAGTTCCTGCGGTCCGCACATCATACCGTTTGATACAACGCCTCTCAGCTTACCTTTTGTAATCTTTACGCCGCCTTCCACTTTCGGCTGTCCGTGGAGAGGACCCGGAATACGGCTGTTATGCTTTGCAATAGGGCAATAACCGCCTTCGTAAATGTTGGTCGCGCCGGTTACAATCTGCAGCGGCTCTTCGTCTCCTATATTCACCTGGCAAACTACCAGTTTATCTGCGTCAGGATGCTGTTCAATTTTGTCAATTCTGCCTACAACAACGCCTTCGATTCCTGTTCCCAGTTCTTCACAGGTTTCCATGTCGGAACCGGACATAATCATGCGGTTGCAGAATTCCTCAATTGGCACATTGACGTCTGTATAATCTTTTAACCAATTTAATGATACTAGCATTTTCTTCTAACCTCCACTATTTACTTGAACTGCTCGATGAATCTCATGTCGTTTTCATAGAGGTAACGAATGTCATCGATTCCGTACTTCAGCATTGCGATTCTCTCTACACCCATACCTACCGCAAAACCGGTATACTTGTCGGTGTCGATACCGCCAGCCTGATGTACGTGCGGATGGGTCATGCCGCAACCCAGAATTTCAATCCAGCCGCTGCCTTTGCAGACAGGACAGCCCTTGCCGCCGCATTTGAAACAGGAAACATCCATTTCCGCACTCGGCTCGGTGAACGGGAAGTGACTCGGACGGAACTTGGTTCTTGTCTCCGGACCAAAGAGCTGCTTCGCCATGTGGTCGAGAGAACCCTTCAGGTCGCCCATATTAATGTCCTCACCGATAACCATCATTTCAATCTGATGGAAAGTCGGGGAATGGGTAGCGTCCGGGGTGTCCACTCTGTAACATCTGCCCGGAATCAAAACTTTATACGGCAGCGCCAGATCGTGCTCGGCTCTGATTTCTGCCGAAGAGGTATGAGGTCTTAATACCGTATCTTCACTTACATAAAATGTATCTGTCATATCTCTTGCCGGATGGTTTTCCGGAGAGTTAAGCGCGTCAAATGTGTTGTAAACTGTATCTACGTCCGGTCCTTCATAAACGGAGTAGCCCATGCCCTTAAAGATTTCGACAACTTCGTCAATGACCTGTGTAATCGGGTGTTTCACACCGAATACGACTTCTCTGCCCGGCTCTGTTACGTCAATTTTTTCTGCCTTAAACTTGGCTTCTCTTGCCTTTTCCTTTACCTCGGCAGCCTTTTCAGAAAGCAGCTGTTCAAATTCCGCTTTCACCTTGTTTGCAGCCATGCCCAGGGCTTTCTTTTCTTCCGGCGGAAGTTTGCCCATGGATTTCAGAATTCCTGTCAGTTCTCCCTTTTTACCGAGAATCTTTACTCTTACGTCTTCCGTATCTGCCAAAGAAGTGGCAGCCTCAAGCTGCGCTTTTGCTTCTTCCAGCAATTGCTTCAGTTTCTCTTGCATGTTATTAAACCTCACTTAAAATATTTCTTTGCCCTTATATACTAAATTTATTGCCGTCTTGCAGCCTCGTACATTAAAATGCCCGCCGCTACAGAAGCATTGAGAGATTCCAATCTGCCCTTCATCGGAATCTTCACTTTGATGTCCGCCATCTCTATCAGTTCCGGTGATACGCCGTTACCTTCGTTTCCGATGACAAGGGCGGTATCCCTGGACAGGTCGACATCAAAATAATAATTGTCGGTATCAAAGCAGGTAACAGCAAGGCGCTTGCCCAAACTGTCCGCCAGCTTTCTAAGCTCCCTATTATCCTCGACATGAATAATAGGGATTCTAAAGACGGAACCTGCCGCACTGCGAATGGTCTTCGGCGAATAGACATCGCCGGTGCCCTTGACAATTACAGCGGCGGCATACCCTGCTCCCTCGGCAGTCCGTAAAATGGTGCCGATGTTGCCGGGGTCCTGCAATCTATCTAAAACCACCAGATTGGCGCCTGTACCGCATAGGCATTCTAGTTCTTCCAGGCTATAGGTCTGCTTTTTAATGGCGGCCATAATGCCCTGGCTGGTTTCAGTCTGTGCTACTTTGTCAAAGAGTTTTTCCTCCATGACGTAAATCTGCTGCGTCTTCAGCGCCGACGGAATCAGGTTTTCCTGCCCTTTCCTGCACACTATGTAATGAACCTGTGCAAAAGGCGCTTCCGCCAAAAGGTTTTCTCCCTCGATGAGGTAAAGCCCCTCTCTGTCCCTGTATTTCTTCTGGGACAGCTTCTGGCATTCCTTAAATATTCTGTTGTCCTTTGAGCTGATTTCTTTTATCATAGTAATTACACGAAAAAGCCGGTCAAAAAATGCCGGCTTTTAAACATAGCGCTTGTGTCTTATTTCTGCCCACTTAAGAAGTCAGGCAAATCGAATCTGGAATTGCTCTGATCCTCGTCTTTGGTCTCTTCAAAGATTTCACCAAGGGTTACGCTTCTTCCTGTTAATCCGTTTTCGGTTGTCACGACCTTCTGGGGTGATTTCTTCTGGAAATTGCTATAGTTTACGGGAGCCTCATCAAGACCCTCTCCAAAGCCTGTTGCAATAACAGTGATTGCAACCTCGTCATTCATATCTTCGCTGACAGCCGCACCAAAGATCAGAATTGCTTCTCTATCTGCCTGTTCTTCTACCAGACTTGCAATTTCGTTGACTTCGAGCATACCCAGGTCATATCCGCCGGATACATAAAGCAGAATGGCTCTGGCACCTGCAATAGTGGTCTCAAGCAGCGGGCTTTCGATAGCAGATGTAACTGCATCCTTGGCTCTGTTCTCGCCGCTTCCTCTGCCCACGCCCATGTGCGCAATGCCTCTGTCGGTCATGACGCTCTTGACATCGGCGAAGTCTACGTTGATCAACGCAAAATCTGAAATCAAGTCGGAGATACCCTGCACACCCTGTCTTAAGATGTCGTCTGCCATGGTAAAGGCCTGCAGCATGGAGGTGTTTCTCTCGCAGTTTTGCAATAATTTATCGTTTGGTACAACGACCAGTGAATCTACATATTTCTTTAAAAAGCCCAGTCCCAGTTCGGCCTGGTCTTTTCTCTTCTTTCCTTCAAAGGAAAACGGTTTGGTTACAACGCCTACGGTGAGGATTCCAAGATCTTTGGAGGCCTTTGCAATAATCGGCGCTGCCCCTGTGCCGGTGCCGCCGCCCATACCGGCGGTAATAAAGACCATATCGGAACCTTCTAAAAGGTTTGTAATCTCGTCCAAGGTTTCTTCTGCGGATCTCTGTCCAACCTCCGGATTTCCGCCTGCGCCCAAACCTCTTGTCAGCTTCTCACCAATCTGAATCTTGGTTTCCGCCTTACATCTATTCAGCGCCTGTCTATCGGTATTTACTGCGATAAACTGCACGCCCTTCAAATCAGCCTCCATCATTCTATTGACTGCGTTACAGCCGCCGCCACCGACCCCGATGACCTTGATGACTGCTGCATTATCCTGACCTGTCTCAAATTGCAACATGCTAAATTGCCTCCTTGCATCCCATAATATATTTTATTTTATCACACAATTTATTTCTTTGCACCATTTTTTTACTCAAATTCTGGTGAAAACGGCATATAATTATGCTCTCCCAGATGAATCGTGCCTCTCGTGGTGTCACTTTTCAATAAATTGTTAATCACTTTCTGTAAATCTCCGCTTTCCAGCCCGTTTAAAATTTGTTTCGCAGTGCCCTTTACCACGAGTGTATCGTATATGTAAGCCCGCAGCACGATGCTGGATACATCAATACGCTTAAAATAGACATCTCCATTCTGCATTGCGTGAAGCATAGTCAGCGTAGTTTTCAGCGCTGACGCCTCCTCCGCTTCCACTTTTTCTCCCAGAGAGAGTTTACTGATGGTAAGCCCCGTCAACAGCGTAATTTTAGGGTCAACCTTGCTTTTTCTAAGGACCAGTCCATCTTTATCGATGACTACATACTGCTCGCCATAGATAATGGCTGCAATCTGCGTCCGTTCTTTTACCTCAATCACCAGTGTCGACGGCAGCTTTCGTCTTACACTTACTTCCTCAAAATAAGGATCTTTCAGAAGGTTGTCCTCAATTGCGCGGGCATCCCCACCCCAGAAAATATTGTTGCCTGTGGTTGCCACAGCCAGGTTTCTCACTTCCTCTGCATCGTAATATCCGTTTCCGTCTACCTCGATAGTCTTCACATCGAAAAAACTTGAAGACAGAAACAGCGCCGCCGCCGCAATGACTCCAATGAAGATACCGAAACGCAGCAGATAGTTTTTCTTCTTCCTGACCTTCTTTTTCCGCTCAACCTCTTTAAACTCTATATCCTTATACTCGCTCATCCTTTTTCATCTCCGCATAAATCAGTTCAGTTGCATCAAGGGGTGCGCAGGCTTTGCTGGCTCTGCTCATCTCTGTAAGCGTCGCAAGGTTATTTCTAAGGCGCATCACTTCAGAAAGAAGCAGCTCCGAGGTAAGATTTTTTTCTTCGATGAGAACTGCGCCGCCCTTGTCCGCCACGGATTTTGCATTAAAGAACTGGTGATTTCCCGTTACGTTCGGTGACGGAATCAGAATCGAAGCTTTTCCGCAGACTGTCGTTTCCGCTACAGACAGCGCGCCTGCACGGCTGATGATAAGGTCTGACGCGCCCAGATAAGTTTCCATATCATTGATATAGGACTTCACCCTGATATTAGGCTGTATCTCAATGTTCTTTTCTTCCGCTTTTTTCAGAATCTCTTCGTAATACTGACTGCCTGTTCCAAAGACAAAGGTCACACCTTTGTGTCCGTTGACTGCTTCCATCAGGTCAAAGGCGACTTCATTAATTTTCTCAGCGCCCTGACTCCCGCCAAAGGAAAAAATCACAAAGTCATTACTGCCGATATCGAGTTTCTCTCTTGCTGCCTTTTGGTCTACATCGTAAAACCGCTGGCGCACCGGATTTCCCACATTGACGTGTTTTTCCGGCTGATGAAAATAATGACTTGCCTCCGGAAAGCCCAGGAAAATTTTATCCGCAAATTTCTCCAGCGTTTTATTAGCTACCCCCGGGTAAGCGTTCTGCTCGTGAAGGTAGCACTTTGCGCCATACTTATGGGCGGCATACATGACCGGTACGCAGACAAAGCCGCCGGTGCCCACCACTGCGTCAGGCTTAAACTTCTTCATAATCCGAAGGGCCTGCCCGATGCCCCGCATGGTGGAAAATCCTGTATCAAAGATTTTAAAAATATTTCGTCTGTCAAGCCACTTTGCTGATACCAGTTCCATCGGATAGCCTGTACCCGGCACGATATCCTTTTCCAGACCGATGTCGTTTCCGATATAGAGAATTTCCGAATCCGGTTCTTTTTCCTTTATTTTATCTGCGATGGCAATGGCGGGATAAATATGTCCGCCGGAGCCGCCGCCTGTTACAATCACTCTCATGTTTCTCTCCTCAATTTTCCTTTCCGCCGCTCTGTCTGGAAATGTTCAGCAGGATTCCCGAACACCCCATGAAAATCCAGAGGGCGTTACCGCCATAACTGATAAACGGCAGGGCGATACCTGTCGCCGGCATAGATGAAGTAACGACTGCAATATTTAAAACAACCTGCAGGCCAATCATGATGGTGATTCCACCCGCAAGGAGCATACCGAAGCGGTCCGGCGCATTGAGACATACATGGAAGCATCTCCAGATCAGGACCGCATAAACAGCCAGTAAAATCAGAAGTCCTATGAGTCCCAGTTCTTCGCCGATGATGGCGATGATAAAGTCGTTCTGCGGTTCCGGCAGGTACAGATTCTTTTGAATACTCTTGCCAAGACCCAGACCAAACAATCCGCCTGAACCAAGGGCCAGCAGAGACTGCACCACCTGAAAGCCGTCGCCGAGAGCGTCTGCAAAAGGGTCAGTAAAGGCGACGATTCTCTTCTTCCAGTGTTTCATGCCGATGTCGTCGCCGATGGCAATCAGACCTACTACCGCCGCACTTCCAAGGCCGATTGCGCCGATGACGTATCGCCACTGCAGCCCTGCAAGAAACATGATGCCCGCAATAATGCCGCAGACCGTAATGGCTGTGGAAAGGTTCGGCTGTTTGACAATCAGTCCGCCGAAAACGCCCATTAAAATCACCAGCGGTAAAATGCCTTTGCTGAAGGATAGAATCAGCTTCGGGTCACTTGCCAGAAAGGAGGCTGTAAAGACGATAACTGCAACCTTTGCAATTTCACCCGGCATGATGGTAAAGCCGATATAAAGGGCACGGGTTGCACCGCCCTCCTCTATCCCAAGGGGGGTCAGTACCAGAAGCAGCAATATAAAGCTGACCGCAAGAATCAGTATGGAAAGCCGCCTGAATATATGGTAATCCAAATAGGAGCAGACCGCCATAATCACAAATCCGGACAAAGCAAAGATGCCCTGTCTGATCAGATAGTAGTAAGGGCTGCCTTCCTCGTTGATGGATTTGTAATAACTGGCACTGAAAACCATAACTACCCCAAAGATGACTAAAATTGTCACCATGGCAATAATCACAAAATCACTGGCTCTTAAATTTTTCCTGCTCCATAAGTTTAATTTCATTATCTGTCTAACCCGCTGACGCACTGTTTAAAGTGGTCTCCTCTTTGTTCAAAATTATCATACATATCCCAACTTGCGCAGGCAGGGGAAAGCAGTACTGTATCACCCGGCTCTGCCATCTGCGCCGCCATACGCACACATTCGTCCATATTCCTGCAGCTTACAAAATTTGTAAATCCAACTTTTTCTGCCGCTTCCTTTATCATATGGGCGTCCCTGCCAAGGAGAATCAACTGTTTTACGCTGCCGTCAAACTCCCTTACCAGTTCCGTAAAATCCTGTCCCTTGGCATCGCCGCCTGCAATGAGCAGAATATTCTTTCCGATGGCACGAATTGCGGTTACTGCCGCGTCCACGTTGGTTCCCTTGGAGTCATTGTAGTATTTTACATCGTCCACCTCGCCGCAGTACTCCAGTCTGTGAGAAACACCGCCGAAATTCCTGATGGTATCTCCGATGACCTTGGGCTCAATGCCGGCAAAGTAGCAGATTGCTGCCGCCGCCAAAGCATTTTCCAAATTGTGACTGCCGATGATTAAAAGCTCATCTGCCGCGCATATTTCTATTATATCTCCATTTTTTGTTTTCATGACAATCTGCCCGTCTTTGACAAACGCGCCGAAAGGCAGTTCTTCTTTTCTGCTGAAAGGCACGATATTCGCCTTGCAGTCCTTTGCAAGAGCATAGCAGGCCTTATCATCGTAATTGATTACCAGATAGCCGTCTTCTCTTTGATTTGCAAAGATTTTCGCCTTAGCAGCGCCATAAGCCTCCATGGTATGGTGACGGTTCAGATGATCCGGCGTCAGATTCAGAATCGCCGATACAGCCGGCTTGAAATATCTGGTGGTTTCCAGCTGGAAACTGCTGGTCTCCGTTACAAGCCATGCGTCTTCCTCCGCGTCCATAGACGCTGAAATCACTGCGACACCGATATTTCCTACGACATAAGTCTTTCTCTTTGCCGCCTTGAAAATTTCGCCGACCAAAGTTGTTGTGGTGGTTTTTCCATTGGTTCCGGTAATCGCCGCATAACGACCGTGTCCAATCCGATAAGCGATTTCGAGTTCCCCTATGATTTCCACACCGGCCGCTTTCGCTTCCCTGATAAAAGCAAGTTCAGGGCTGACGCCGGGGCTTAAAATCAGCATATCGAACTGCCCCATATCAGCCGGCACCCTGTCAAAGTAGCAGGTTACCCCTTTGCCCCTGAGAAATGCAAGAAGCTGGCCATCTATATTTTCTTCTTTTTTGGAATCCTGAATGGAAACCTCCGCGGAAAGGCGAAGCATTGCCTGTGCTGCTGCAATTCCTGATTTTCCGAGACCTACGATTAAAACTTTTTTATTTTGCATGTTGTTTAAATTTCCGCTCATAGTCTTACCTCTTAATCTAACATTTTTGTTTCCTGCTTAATCTTTCCATTTTCCAAATCAGATATACGCTGCCAAATATGCGCAGGTTAGATATTTGCGACAAGATACGCGATGCCGCAGCAAATCAGCGCAATAAACCAGAACATGGCAACTACGTATTTTTCTTTCATGCCGCACATTTCAAAGTGATGATGCAGCGGTGCCATCTTGAAAAAGCGTTTACCGCCGGTCAGTTTGAAATATCCTACCTGAATGATGACAGACAGCGCTTCCAAAACGTAAATCAGTCCTGCAATCGGCAAAAGAAATTCCACTTTCATGATGATAGCGGCAGAGGCCAGTGCGCCGCCAAGGGCCATAGAACCTGTATCTCCCATAAAGAGCTTTGCGGGATATCTGTTAAATACCAGAAATCCCAGACATGCACCGGTCAGCGCCACACAGAAAACCGCCGCGCTGTTATGACCAAATTCCATGCCGACGATGGCAAAGAAAAACCCAACAAGAGCTGTAACACCGGAGGACAAGCCGTCCAGTCCATCAGTCAGATTCACCGCATTTGCCATGGCAACAACGACAAATATAACAAAAGGAATGTAAAGTCCGCCAAAATCAATATACTTGTCGATAAACGGAATCCATACCTCAGTTCCGTAACCGGAATAATTTGCCATGTAGAATGCCAGCGCTCCCGCGAAGAAAATCTGCAGTACCAGCTTCTGCCAAGCACGAAGACCCAGATTATGTTTCTTTGCAACTTTGATATAGTCGTCAAAGAATCCGATTAACCCAAAGAGCAGTGTCACACCCAGCATAACGAAAGTATCTGTAGAAACGTAGCCGCCAATGAAGGTCATCAAAACCAGCGCTCCAAAGATGGCAATGCCGCCCATAGTAGGAGTTCCTTCCTTGGACAGATGGGACTGCGGCCCCTCCTCTCTGATAAACTGCTGAAACTGTTTATGTTTAAGGATAGGAATTTCCAGCGAGGTCAAAATTGTGCCCGCAATCATTCCTAAAGCTGCTAAAAATACAAGTTGAAAAATCTGCATGTGTATTACTCCTGTTCCTTCAAAATTTTATCCACAATCTGCTCCATACCCATAGCTCTGGAACCCTTTACAAGGATGGTATCTCCCGCTTTAAAAAGTTCCATAGCCTCTTTGTAGAAGCGATTCTTTGTATCGTAAAAAAGTACTTTTGTACCGGTGTTTGCCTTTTCCGCACCCAGAGCGATATCATCTGCCTTCTGTCCTACCGCAATGAGAATATCGATGTTCTTTTCTGCCGCGTAAGCGCCTATTTCCCTATGGTAGGACGCGGAATCTGCTCCCAGCTCATTCATACCGCCCAAAATAGCAATTTTTCGTTGACCCTTGGTATTTGCAAGGGTGTTTAATGCCGATTTCATGGAATCGGGCGCTGCGTTATAGGTGTCGTCAATCACTTTGATTCCGCCTGCCTCCCGCAGCGAAAGCCTCTTGCCTGTCAGTTCCATAGAGGCAAGACCTCGTGCCGCCTCTTCTATAGAAACATCCAGTTTCCTGCAGGCCGCAATGGCAAGACCGGCATTGAGCGCATTATGGGCGCCGGGCACAGGAAGAGAAATCGGATAATCTCTTCCCTCTGCTTCCAGCGTAAAGGAAACCCCTTCCGTTCCCAAATCTTCAATATCCTTCACGATAAAATCCCCTTGATCTTCTTCTAAGGAGACTTTCATCACCTGATATGTGCCGTCAAACTTTGCTTTCTGCAGCATATCGCAGGAACCGTTCATCACCAGCGTATTGTCTTTTCCAAAGTAGTCGGTAATCTCCATCTTAGCAGAGAGAATTCCTTCTCTGCTGCCCAGATTTTCGATGTGGGAGATTCCCACGTTGGTGATAATTCCTATATCCGGTCTGATGATATTCACAAGCCTGTGAATTTCCCCGAAATGATCCATGCCGATTTCCAGCACAGCAGCTTCCATAGTATCGTCAAAGGAAAAAATGGTAAGGGGCACACCGATGTCATTATTAAAATTGCCTACTGTTGCACCTGTGCGATACTTTTCTTTTAAAATCGCGTGCACCATATCCCGGGTACTGGTTTTTCCCACACTGCCGGTGACCGCAACTGTTTTCAACCCCAGCCCCGCAAGATACCAGGCAGACAATTTCTGCAGCGCCTTTGTGGTATCGGAAACCAGAATCGCGCTGAGTCCCTCGGGCACTGCATCCTCTTTTGCCGTGAGCACTGCAGTGCAGCCTTTTTCTTTTACCTGTGGTAAAAACTTATGTGCATCGTGAACCTCTCCCACGATAGGCACAAACAACGCTCCCTGCTTTGCCGTTCGAGAATCCGTGCAGACTGCAGAAATCTTCTCGCTGCGCTGTCCTGAAACAAGCGTTCCGCCCGTCGCCTGTTCAATTTCTCCTAAAGTTATCGTATTCATATTTCACCTTTTCTATTGCCGCCAGAACTTCTTTCCGGTCGTCAAAATGTATTTTATCTTCTCCAATGATCTGGTAATTTTCGTGTCCTTTTCCTGCGATGACCACAATTTCACCTGTTTCCAGGTGCTTAACCGCGTGGTGAATTGCCTCTCTCCTGTCGCCTATCACAGTAAAACTGCATGTTTCATCCTCAAGTACCTTCGTGATGTCGCTGATAATAGCCTCCGGCTCCTCTTTTCTCGGATTATCAGAAGTGATGATTGAAAAATCGGCATAAGAAGCCGCTGCTTTCGCCATATCCGTTCTTCTGTTTTTATCCCGCTGACCGCCGCAGCCGAAGACCACGGTCAGACCTTTCGGTTTATAATCCCGCAGAGCTCTCAGCAGATTTTCAAGCGCTACGCCGTTATGGGCGTAATCTACCATGACAACTTTGTCCGGTCCTGCCGAAAACATCTCCTGTCTGCCCGGCACTGAAATTTCTCGCAGCGCCGTGCGAATACTTTCCTTATCCGCGCCCATCCGACTGCAGACCGCCGTCGCTGCCATGGCGTTGTAACAGGAAAATTTCCCGGGTAATCCTACAACTAAATTTATATTATAATCCCCTGCAATCTGAAATTCCACTCCTAACTTTCCCGGAATTTTGACATAATCCAAGTTTTTCGCCTGCAGATCGCGGCCCTTTTCCATGCCGTAAGTAATCACTTTGCAGCTGCTGCCTTTCAGCATAATATCCCCATAAGGATCATCTTCATTTACCACCGCTTCTTCGCAGGCACAAAACAACTGCGCCTTGCAGGCTGCATACTCCGCAAAATCTTTATGCTCACCCCGCCCAATATGATCCTCTGACAGGTTGGTAAACACAGCATAGTCAAAATGCAGTCCGTGAACTCTGGCGAGTTTCAGCGCCTGGGAGGAAACCTCCATGACGCATGCTGTACATCCGCAGTCCGCCATTCTTCTCAAATACCCCTGCAGTTCCACAGATTCCGGTGTCGTACGATCGCTTTCGATGATTTCTTTTCCTGTATCGATGTGCACCGTTCCAATGAGACCGCATTTCTGCCCGGCTTTTAAAAGAATTTGCTGTATCATAAAAGCCGTCGTGGTTTTTCCTTTTGTGCCGGTAACTCCAATCATGCGAAGTTTGCGGGCGGGATGCCCGTAAAAGGCCGCCGACATTTCCGCCATAATCTTTCTGCTGTCTTCGGTTCTGATTACCGTAATACCTTCCGGCAGACTGAGCGCCTTCTGGCATACAATCGCCCCCGCGCCTCGTCTGACTGCTTCCTCTGCATAGCTGTGGCCGTCCTCTTCTGCACCCTCGATGCAAACAAACACGCTGCCGTCTATGACCTTATCACAATGGTAGAAAATTCCTGTCACTGCAAGGTCTAAGGAACCCTGCACACACTCGTATTCTGCACTTTGCAGCAGTTTCAAAAGTTTCAGTTCAAATCTCCCCGATTCTATGCTTTCAGTCTATTCTCTGTATAAGTATACCTTTCCGCCTTTCTTTATCTTCTTGCCTGCTTTCGGATACTGCTCTACAACAATAAAATCTTCATCATCCGATTGCTTTGGCGTTGCCTGGTATTCCAGACCATATTTTCCTAAAATACCGATGGCATCACTGTAACTTTTTCCTTTTACATTTGGTACATATACATACTCTGATTTGAGTGCTTTTTCTTCTTCCTTTGTATACTTCGGATTGATTCCCAAGTAAGGAAGGGCATTTTCCATAAACTCCTTGGCAATCGGCGCTGCCGTGGTGCTTCCAAACTGAATTCCTTTCGGACTGTCTACAACAACCAGAATGACAAACTTCGGATCATCCATCGGCGCCATACCGATAAAGGAAGAATAGGTATCCTCTGAATATCCGCCTGTAGCTGACGGTTTATCTGCTGTACCGGTCTTTCCGCCGATGCGGTAACCTGCAACCTTAGCCTTGCCGCCGCCGCCTTCCGCTACGACATATTCCATGATTTCTTTCATTTCATCTGCCGTTTTGGAGGAGATGACCTTGCGGACTTCTTTTGTCTCAAAGGTTTTTACTGTATCGCCGTCTGAATCGGTCAGTTCTTTCACCACTCTCGGCTGCATCAGCACGCCGTCATTTCCGATGGCGCAAACCGCCGTTACCAGCTGCATCGGCGTTACCGCGACGCCCTGGCCGTAAGACATGGTGGCAAGTTCTACAGGGCCGATTAAATCCTTCGGCTGCACCTGTGCCGTAGCCTCACCCGGCAAATCGATATGGGTCAGAGAAACGCTGGTAATTCCAAACATTTCCAGATAATCGTAGTACTTATCTTCACCCATCTTCATAGCCAGCTGAATCTGCACCGGGTTGCAGGAATTTCCCACAGCCTGCTTCAACGTTTCCTCGCCGTGAGGCACCGTACTCCAGCAGTGGAGTGTAACCCTGGTGCCCGGCACCGTATAGCCTACATTACAGTGATACTTGGTGGAAATTGTTGTAACGCCCTCCTCCAGTGCTGCTGATGTTGTAACCAGTTTAAACGTGGAGCCCGGTTCATAAGTATCACTGATGATAGGATTTCTCCACATCTGATTCAGGTAAGTACCCTGCTCTTCTGTCGTCATATTATCAAATTTTTTCTGTTCGCTTTTTTTCACAGGGGTCAGCGGCTCGTTGGGGTCAAAGCCCGGATTGGTCGCCATGGCAAGGACGTCGCCAGTTGCAGGATCCATGACAAGGCACATAATTCTGCTGGCGTTGGTTTCCTTCATGCCGTTTGCCACAGCATTTTCCGCGTAATGCTGCAGCACCTCGTCTATGGTAAGAACCACGTTGAGCCCATCTTCTGCCTGATAATATTTCTCTTCTCCGTAAGCCAGCGTATTTCCGTTGAGATCAGTATTTTTAATCCATCTTCCCGCTATACCGCTGAGATATTCGTCATACTGGAATTCTACGCCGCTGCGTCCTTCATTGTCATCGTTGACACTGCCCAGAAGCTGGGATGCAAAATCCCCCAAAGGATAGTAACGTTTTGCGTTCTCTGCCAGCTCAATACCGTAGATATCCAATTCTCTGACTTTATCTGCCGTCTCCTTATCCAGGTACTTGGCAATTTTTATCAGTGCCTGTTTCTTCGTGATTTTCTCTAAAACCTCTGCGGCATCCATGTCTAAAACCATGGCAAGCTCGCCGCTGATTTCCTTAATCTCATTGTCAGCGGTATAAACCTTTTTCACATCGGAAGGCCTTGCCCAAACAGTATAGCACGCCGCACTGGTTGCCAATTTTTCCCCGTTTCGGTCAAGAATGGAGCCCCTCTTTGCTTCGATGGGAATATCACTGGTCTGCTGATCGATTGCCATATCACTGTATTCCTCTGCCTTTACCACCTGAATCCACGCCAGACGAAAAGCCAGAAGCAAAATCAGCACGCTGATTATGCCGAAAGTAATTATCACTCTTTTTTTATTTTTCCCGCTCACCTTTGCCATATTTTCTCTTTACTCCCACTGATATTTCCTTTCCTGATATTCCGGAAACATCGAAAAATCGATATTTCCTTTATCGATAAGAAAGCCGGCGACGCCGATTCTATTCAGATGTAGGCTTTCTTGATATTCCGGAAACATCGAAAAATCGATATTTCCTACATAATAACAAAAGAGCCAGACTTTCAGATTTATTCAATTGTCCGGCTGCATTCTATGAAATTATTCCCAAAATAGTATACGGTTTCCCCGTTAGTTATATGCCTGTTCTTTGATCGCCATGGCAAAATTTTCGGATGGTTTGTCATCTTCTGTCACATAAACGCACTCTCCATCTGTCGGATATACCATGCCCAGCTTTCCCTTGGCAACTTTTTCTATATGCTCAACATTGTTTGCGCTTTTGATTTTGATATTCAGTGTATCAATTTCTCCCTGAATCGCTTCATTGGCTGAAATCAGACTATTGTTCTCCACTTTCAGTTCGGCGCAGTAGGCTGTCACTACCACAATTACGATACAGATCAGTCCAATCATCACCGCACCAGTTAATACTCTCTTTTTATCTTGATTCTTCATCAGCTTTCCCCATTAAATTTTTTCGCAGACCCGAAGTTTTGCACTTCTGGACCTCGGATTCATCTCTAGTTCTTCCTTTCCCGGAAGAATTGGTTTTCTGGTAATCTTTGCAATGTCAGCTTTCTTTCCGCACACACAGACCGGAAACTCCGGCGGACAAGTGCACGGATTTGCGCGCTGAGAAATAATTTCCTTGACAATTCTGTCTTCCAGCGAGTGAAAAGAAATCACACACAGTCTTCCACTTGGCGCAAGAACATCGCAAAACTCCGAAATAGCATCTTTCAACTGCCCCAGTTCATCATTGACTTCGATACGGATTGCCTGAAAGGTTCTCTTTGCAGGGTGCGGACCATCTCTTCTGGCTTTCGCCGGAATTGCGCTTTTAATCAGGTCGGTAAGCTGCCCCGTGGTTTCAATGGGGCTATCTTTTCTGCCGTTTACGATAAAGCTCGCAATACGGGAGGCCCACTTTTCTTCACCATATCCGGAAATAATCCGTGTCAATTCTTTCTGATCATAGGTGTTTACAACATCATAAGCTGTAAATCCGTCATCCTGACTCATCCGCATATCCAGCGGCGCGTCATGCATGTAGGAAAATCCCCTTTGGGAATTGTCCAGTTGGAAGGATGATACCCCTAAATCTAACAATGCGCCATCAATGTTATCAATCCCAAATTCCTGTAATACCTGCCTGATGTCTGAGTAGTTGGTTTGCACAAAGAGTTTTTTACATGGATAGCCGGAGAGTCTGAGCTTTGAAGCTGCCAGCGCGTCTCTGTCACGGTCAATTCCGATTAAGAGTCCGTCTTCTGACAATCTGCGGCAAATTTCGGAAGCATGTCCGCCGCCGCCAAGGGTGCCGTCCACGTAAACGCCATCAGGCTTGATATTCAAATTTTCAATACATTCTTCCAACAGAACTGAAGTGTGTTTAAACTCCATCTTATCCCCTAAAATCTATACTGTGCCAAGGATTCCGCAAATTCTTCAGAATCCATTTTGTTTTCGTTATCCGGTGCGTCCCAGATTTCTTTACTCCAGACCTCAATCTTTCGCATGGCGCCCATTGTCACCAGCTCTTTATCAATGCCTGCGTATTCTTTCAGTTCCGCCGGAATCACGATTCTCCCCTGTTTATCAAATTCACAGTCAACCGCATTTGCACAGAAATGACGGATAAATGCTCTAACCTTTGGATCTGATTCAGGCAACGCCTCAATCTTATCCATCTGCTTTTCCCATTCACCCATTGAATAGATGTAGAGACACTTGTCCATGCCTTTAGTCAGCACGCACCGGCCTCCAAGCTGATCTCTGTGTTTGGAAGGAACAATCATTCTGTTCTTGGCATCTATTGAATTGTTAAATGTCCCCATGAACATGGATGTTCCTCCATCTCAGCACAAATACGATACACTACTACGATTTTATGTACACCATTTTACACCACTTCCCACCACTTTTCAAGATTTCTTCCCCACTTTTTTGAATTTCTTCCCCATTTTTTTGATTTTTTGCTTTTTCTGCCTGCACAAAAAAAACAGCGCAACTATATCTTGTACTACCTGTTTTCTTTGCACCTAAATGTCGCCTTTTGCATAGGATATACTACACCTACATAGCGACTAGCTATGCCTTCGGCAAATCTTTTCCGAAGTCGTTTAAATTATAAAGTGAGGTAATGAATTATGAACAATGAATCTCTGGTATACCTGAACAAGGTTTTCACCGATCTTGAGATAAAATCCTGTCCGCTGATGACACAGGTCTGCACAACACCTGAAAATTTCGAACAGCAGCTGTTCCTCTTCGATCCGCAGGAAGAATCCTGCGACTGCGATTGTGACTGCTCTTGCGGCTGCAATAACTGCGGCTGCGGCCGTAACTGTGGCTGCTCTTGCGGCTGCTCTGCGGATCTGGACTGCTCTGATTTAAACTTTGTCGTAGACAGCACCGAAGTGATTATCAGCGATTTCGACCTGGCCTGCCCGTCTTCCATCGAACCGTGCAATGTCACTGTCGACGGCATTCCTGTTGATATGCTGGAAGTCTTCAACGAAAGATACATGGCGGCAACCAATGATCTGATGAGCCGAATCGGCGACTGCTCCTGCATGGAAAACAACAAATCTACTAAAGAATATCTGCTGATTTCAGGCGTAGGCGGTTTCCACGCGAAGCTTTCCATCATTCTGCGAGGCAGCGTTTTCAGCAGTGGATGCTGCAAGAAGTTCAAATTAGTTTTCACCACAAGAAACAACGTTTGCTTCAATATTCCGGGACAGTCAACTTTCGCTACGTCCCAGCTGTGCCTGCCTTGCACAACCGGCGGAATCGCTCCGATTATCAATTTCTCCTTCTCTGCAAAGGGCACCCTTCTGAATCCTATCATTACTGCCTGCCAGACAAACGGAAACTGCCACCTGTCCGTTACCGGATGCCTGGTGACAGAGCCTGTCGCAAGCGTGCAGGTTACAAGACAGTCTTTATTCAGACTGGATGCAGAAGCGCTTCCTGTACCTTGTGACGATATCGAAAAATGCAGACAGAATATCGGGCAGTGCGGCCGGGCTGATGATGACAGCAATGCGTTCTCTTTGAGAAACAGATGCTGCAATGACGGAAGCCGCGTAAGAGAAGACGACGATGACGACTGTGGCTGCAGACATGACAATGACTGCGGCTGCGGCTGCGGCACTTCTGCCAGAGAAAACCGTACCACTTCCATCACTTGTCAGTTCAACGGACGCAATGGCTGCAGTTTCTAATCTGCTAATATGAAAACAATCCGCCAGCGCTTTCGCGCTGGCGGATTTGTGCTGTCAGGTTTTATATCGGCGTTTTCGCGCCGGCGGTTTTGTTTAGGCATTTTCGCGCCAACATTTTGCATCGATACTTTTATGATGGTACTTTTGTCGCTGCAATCTATGTATATTCTTTCCAGTTTTCAGTTTTTCAGCAAAGGGTTTTCAAAATCATAGATTTTCCATGTAAAAAGGAAAACGCTGCCGTACAGTTTCCGCCAAAATCCCCTTTATGATACAGAGAAATCGGGATATAATAAATATCATGAAGAAAAAACTGCTGACAGCAATTGTATACCTCGCGGCCTTAGCTGTATTTATCCGGTTGCCGCTTTCAAACTATCCGGTAAGTCTGGCGGTTATGAAGATCTACAGCGGAATTCATGAGCAAGGCAGCATCATGGAAGAAAAGGGAATTGATCTTTATATTCCCGGCGGCAGTGCCGCAAAAGAGAAAAATTGGTATCCCTTTGTGATGACTTTCAATGCTGATGAGGGATTCCGGCGATTTACGGGAGAACCAGATCTGAAGCTGACCATCCTGTACAACTTTCCTGCTTTTGATCTTTGGAAAGGCTGCAGCATGGTCTATGATACAGCGTCACCGTATTATAACGGGTTCTACGGCGCTTATCTGGTTTGCCGCGGAGAAGATGTAGCCGTGCCTTATGGCTTCCTGCCTGACGGAAGCCTGGATCCTGAAGCTGCTGCGCAGGTGCCCCAGTTTGACTTTCAGAAACTGGTTTTGCGGGATTTCGGCATCAAAACAGATGCTCTGGTCTTTGAATGGGAAATAGCAAAAATCCAGACAAAGGTAACTTATCTGGGTATCGACGGCTGGACACGGGCAGATGCAAGACTGACGGTCAACGGAATGCAGCACCGGAAAGAAGATTTCCGCAGATCCTATCTGCAGTATGGCCCGCCGGGATATCCTTTGCCGGATATACAGCCGGATGCAGACTTTGCGCCGGTGCATATGATTGGCAGATTGTACGGCAGATACTTTCAAGAATGGAACACGTCAATCTTCTTTTACGTGCTGGCTTCCAATCAGGAAGTACTGGAAGACTGTGACCGGAATATTTTATCCCATAGCATTCTGCAGTGAACTTATCACACACAACGAGGAGAAACGAAAACAAAAGAGTGTGCCAGGGATTTCTCCGGCACGCTCTTTTATATCTATTTTATCTTCTGCTAAACATCATATCTTTCTTTCTGATTGGATTCTTCCCATAGCGAAGACGCTTAATCAGTTTCACGATCAGCACAATGATCAGTGCGAGTATGGCGATTACTAAAATCGCGGCGGCAGCCATCATTCTGAAAAACTTGTTAGGTTTCTTGAAAATGTCCTTCAAAGTCTTGCTGTCTTCCAGCACCTTTCTGCCCTCCGGCGCCCCATATTTTTCAGTGATATCCTGAGAATCCATGGAATCCAGATAGCTTGCCAGAGCATACCACTCTTTCAGTTCGCTGCCATTTTTGTCGTAGATGATATGGTCTTCAAAATCGGTAATGGTTTCTCCGTCTTTATCCTTAGGTACAACGGATAAAAGTCCGTAGGACATGGAATTTACCGTACCCAGCATCTGTGCCGAGTAAAGGTCAGCAACCACCCGGTACAGCTTATCGGACTGAGGCTCTGCTGCACTTCCTTCTTCGTCCAGCACTTTCACATCAAAAGCTCTGTTCAAAATCAGTCTGTTAGGGTTATACGTGTAGGTCAGGCCGCTGAAATAAAGCCTTGCAGGACTCATTATCTCTGAGACAGAAATATCGATTTCCGCTGCCAGTTTCAGTTCCTCACCTGTCAGATATACACTGACCAGCGGATAGCCTGCAATGCCGTCCTTTCCCGTCCCCAGAGACAGCGCATTAAAAGCGTCGGCTGCGGTAACCTTTCCTCTTGCGAAGGAGCCTCTGATTACCCCGGACGGCGCCACCGTCACATCCACCGGCACATAATTCTCGCCCTCTGCTTTGCGCACGCCGTACACATAGGAGTCGGCGATGAGATTGCCAAGAGTATCCTCTCCCTGTTCCTGCCCGAAGGCATCAATATCCGTAAAATCTACCTGATTGCTGACCAGTGTCTGATCCCAGCTGTAGCCGTAAAGATTGAAATACTTCCGATCAGCCAGCTTCTTGAACTTATTTACTGTCGCTGCAGTTTTCCGGTTATCTTTGACTGTGCTGTTAAGAGGCGTCAGCTTGTAATCGCCCAGTCTGTAGCCATCGCCGTCTTTCACAAAAGTCAGCGTCCCCAGATTATCGTTGTACTGACCGCAGGAAGCGATGACTGTATCTCCTTTTATAATCGGCTGCGGCAGCGACGTATGGCTGTGTCCGCTGATAATCAAATCGATGCCGTCCACGGACTCCGCCAGAATTTCATCTTCAGAGCTTTCCGGATTTGAGGAAGTACCGCTGTGAGAAATACACACAATCAAGTCTACATCTTCTTTACTTTTAATCTGCTCCACAATGGCCGCTGCAGTTTCCACAGGATCCTTAAAGTAAGTGCCGCTTTCCGGCGCATAGCTTGCTGACTCCTTGCCGAAAATTCCAAAGACCGCGACTTTAACGCCGCCGCGAATAAAAATTTGATATTCCTGATTGACACCGTATTCCTCCATGGCGTTCTTCAGATTCTCTCCGTCAGAACGCAGCGCCTCGTCGCCAAGGGTCTGCTCCCAGTCTATATTGGAGACGACCAGTGCCGGTACTTTGTCCTTAGATGCTTTCGCAGTGCGCAGCATCTTTGCAAGACCTTTGGAGCGATAATCAAACTCATGGTTTCCAAGGGTTGTTACATCATAGCCTACCGCGCCCATCATGCGAAGTTCACTTGCTTCCTGTTTGTATATGGTCTGAAATGGTGTACCCATGGAAAAATCACCCGCATCAAAGACGAAGGTCTGCGCATTTTCTTTCTTTTTCTCGTCGATTACCGTCTTGATTTTCGCGAACTTCTCAAGATGGGAGTGCATATCGTGAGAAAACACGATAGAAATCGTATCGCTGCCCTCTGCGGTTGTATCTGCCAACACAACTGATGGAACAATCAACATCAGGGTCATACAAAGGACCAGTGCTTTTGCCAGTATCTTTTTCATCATATTGCCTCATAATTTTCTAAATTCTAACTGAATTCTATCCAAATTCATGTCTATTTTATCACAATTTATCGAATTGTGCCACTAATAGTTCCTTCTTCTCTTTGGAAAGCTTCTTGATGGCCGCTTCTCTTCGCATCGCTTCCTCTTTTGTGTCAAACTCCTCATAATATACTATTGCGACAGGAAGTCTGCTTCTCGTATATTTAGCGCCTTTTCCGCTGTTATGCGCTTTTTCTCTGCGCTTAAGGTCTGTGGTATAGCCCGTGTAAAGACTTCCGTCACCGCAGCGCGCCATATAAGTATAGTGCATCATTCCACCTCATATTTTCAAAAACAGTATATCATAAACTTCCAGAAAAAACCGGGTATCATTTTTCTTTCTCTTCGGACAATAGAAATAACGATTCTATGATTTGACAGGAGGCTTTATGACTGATTATCCGCTTTTCATCGCTCTTTTTTCCGTCCCATTTCTGCTGGGGAGACTTCGCACTTTTCGAAAAGGTCTCGTTACAAGTCTGTTCATCCTGCTGCTTTTTCTGGGCAGCGGCAGACTTTTGACCCTCAGTATCCCTTTCATCTGCGCGATATTTCTTTTTTTTACGGAACGAAAAAAGGCAGCTTCCGCAAAAGAGCAGTCTGCCTTTGTTAAAAATCCATCTTCTTTTATGATGACTGTATTTCTGATCACCATGACAATTTTCTGCGCTTTTGGAGATATTTTTTATCAGTACGGCATGTTTCTTTCACTGGACGAAAAGATTCTTGCCTTGGGAAAGCAGTGCGCTGCCTTCGGCTTTTTATCCGGCTGCCTTGTTCTGGGAAACAGGTACGACAGAAAAGGACCCTTCAGCGCTGCCATTTTCCTCTCCCTTGCAGCAGAGCTTTCCATTCTCTTCGCCGGAGCCGGACAAAGCAGTACTTTGCTCTTTGTCCTTGGAAACTTTCTCCTTGCCTTCTCCATTTCCGGCTTTTTCGTATTGATGCCCCTGCTGTTTTGCGCTTTCTACGGACAGAAAAATTTCCTTCGCATGTACCCTGCCGCTGCGGGGAGCGCTGTCCTGTGCTGGGGAATTTTCAGGTATTTTTACATCAGCACCTGGTCAAAATCGGTAAATCCAGCAGCCTTTCTTCTGAACCTTTTGTTTCTCATTATCATCTCTTCCTTTTGCGTCTTTCGCGCATGGAAGAAACGTCTGGTTCTGGTACAGCAGGTTTAATTATCGCTGCCGCTTTTCTTCATCAGCATGACGTCCTCACTGAACTCTGCTTTTTCTTCCCATTTTTCCGGCGGCACACTGCGCTCTGCCAGCCTGTTCTTCACATAAAGCCTGAACAAAGCGTACAGTACGGAACAAATCGGAATAAAAATAATCATGCCGGCAACCCCCATCAGGTTGCCGCCCACGGTAATGGCCACCAGTACCCAGATAGAAGGAAGACCGATGGAACCGCCCACCACGTGAGGATAAATCAGGTTTCCTTCAATTTGCTGCAGCACCAGGAACATAATCAGGAAAATCAAAGCTTTCAGCGGACTTACCATGAGAATCAGAAGTATACCGATGACGCAGCCGATAAAAGCGCCCACCATAGGAATCAGCGCAGTAAATGCAATCAGCACGGAAATCAGCATGGCATAAGGCATTCCGAAAATAGTCATCGTGATAAAGAACATCAGCCCCAAAATGCACGCTTCCAGACACTGTCCGGAAATAAATTTTGAGAAAGTCCTGCTGGATAATCCCAGTACATAAAGCACCTTGTCCGCCGTCTGTTCTTTCAGAAGGGCGTAGAGAATCTGCTTGCCCTGTCCCGCCAGCTTTTCCTTTGCCATGAGAATATATACGGCAAAGACAAAACCGATGAAAAAGCTGACCAACGCACCGATGATATTGCTCACAGTACTGATGCCGCTGTTAATCATCGTCGTTGCCGCATCCTGAATCAGCACAGAAACCTTCTGCACAATTTCGCTCCAGTCAACGGCCAGCTGCTCAGAAACGTTCTGTACAATGCGAAAATATCCCATGTTAGCAGAAATCCAGTGCTGCACCGCATTAAATGCCACCGGCATCTGCTCGGCAATGTTCATCATAGTTTCCGCCAGCTGCGGAATAATGATATACATCGCGATTACAATAATACCGATTACCAGCGCCAAAGTCACCAGAAAAGAGATGACTCTGCTTCCCTTCTTCCTGCCGCCCTCGCCGCGAAACAGCTTATGCTCGATTTTCGTCATGGGTACATTGAGCACAAAAGCGATGCAGGCCCCCAGTATAAACGGAAACGTGACATCAAGAATGCTTCCAAGGGATTCAAGGACCAGCCCAATATTTTTCACACCTAAATAAAACAAAATGCACGCAAAAGCAATCAGTATCGTGATTTTGATATTCTTCTTATTCCATTCCAAATTTCTTATCCCCCTTGTCCACAATATGTTTTCATTCTAACACAGCAAAAAACAATTAGCAATGAAAATGCATGAAGGCACGTGAAGATTTCTTTCTTCTATCAACGTTGACAAATTTCGTTAATTTGTGTATTTTTGTCAACGGATAGTCTAAATGACCGGGTTAATATGACCTTAAATATTGCTAAAAGTGACAAAAATCGAGAATCCGTCAATTTTGTCAACGTTTTAATTCAGAAATGTTGACAGAATTAACACTTTTTTATTTTTTGTCACCTTTGTGAAAAAATCAATTGATTTTCATATTACTTTAGAGCAGAAATTGAATAAAATGTTGACAAAATAAAGGAAATCCCGGATATTTGTCAACTTTTCTTTGCTTTCATGGGGTTGATATGATTATTTTACCCTTAATCCTCATCGACTGCGACTAAAAATAGTTGCTAAAGATTTGTTTCTATGCTATACTTTTAAAAAAGGAGGAATTCAATTTGGGCAAAAAGGAAAAACTCATAAAAAGACTAAAGTCCAAGCCAAAGGATTTCACTTTTGCTGAAGTGGAAACCTTGCTGAATCTGCTGGACTATGTGCGTTCTGATAAAGGGAGAACCAGCGGTTCCCGCGTCATCTTTATGAGCAAGACACATCCCCCTATTTTACTTCACAAGCCGCATCCCCGAAAGGAAATTCCCCAATACCAAATCAAACAGCTGCTGGAACTATTAGAGCAGGAGGGTCTATTATGAAAAATACCATGGAATACAGAAATTATATCGGAAGCGTCGAGTTTTCAGAAGAGGATAAAATGTTTTTTGGAAAAGTTTTGGGACTGCGTACCCTGATTTCCTATGAAGGAAATACCGCCCAAGAATTAATTGACGATTTTCACAATGCAGTAGACGAATATATGGAATTCTGTCTGCAGCAGAAGACCATTCCCGAAGTCACTTATAAAGGCAGTTTCAACGTCAGAGTATCTCCTGAGCTTCACAAAGAAGCGGTGGTCTGCGCCTTGGCAAAACAAATATCTCTGAACAAACTCGTAGAATGCGCACTGCAAAATTACGTTGCCGCTGAAAAAAAATGAAAAAAGCAGCCTCTTCGCAAAAGGCTGCTTTTTCATTTTGGAGCTTATCTTACCAGCTCGTAGCCGGCTTCCTTTACTACAGCTTCAAAAGCGTCCATGGAAATTTCCTTTTCGCTTTCTACGCTGGCAATGCCGGATTCCAGATTTACCTCTGCGGTAACGCCCTCCATGGCGTTGAGGGCGTCAGCCATATGTTTCTGGCAGTGCTGACACATCATACCTTTAATCATCAGTTCATATCTCATTGTTTCTTTCCTCCCTATTTCTTCAGCACCTGTGCTGCCTGTGCTTGAGGCAGCCGGCGCGGATAATCGTTTTACTTTAAAATTTCTAAGACGCAGCGCATTGAGTACCACGCATACACTGGACAGGCTCATGGCCGCAGCGCCAATCATCGGCGACAGCTTCAGACCGAACATCGGATACCAGATTCCTGCCGCCACAGGAATTCCAATTACATTATAGAAAAATGCCCAGAACAGATTTTCCTTGATATTTCGAATCACGGCTTTGGAAAGTTTTACGGCGGTCACCGCATCCAAAAGATCGTTTCTCATCAGCACCGCATCTGCACTTTCGATGGCAACATCTGTTCCCGCGCCGATGGCGATACCGATATCCGCCTTGGCAAGAGCCGGCGCGTCATTGATGCCGTCGCCGATCATCGCTACCTTGTGCCCCTCTGCCTGCAGACTTGCAATGTGCTTTTCCTTGTCGCTTGGCAGAACCTCCGCGATGACCTTTGGAATCTGCATCCGCTTCCTCAGCGCTTCCGCAGTTCGCTTGTTGTCGCCTGTCAGCATCACCACATCGATGTTCATTTCCGCAAAGGCATCGATTGCCGCCTTGCTGCTTTCTTTTTCTACATCGGCCACGGCAATGATGCCGATGACATGGTCTTCCTCCGCAAAGATCAGCGGTGTTTTTCCCTGGTCAGCCAGAGTTCCCAGCTTTTCAGAAGCGTCCGCCGCAGAAATCCCGGATTCCTCCATGAGAGCGGCATTTCCCGCAAAATACGTCTTTTCACCGATTTTCGCCTTTACGCCTCTTCCGAATACCGCTTCAAAAGCCTCAGCCGCATCCGGCTGTACCTGCTTTTCTTTGGCATATTCCATCACAGCTTCCGCCAGGGGATGTTCGCTTCCCGCTTCCAGTGCCGCCGCAATTTCTATGAGTTTTTCCTCACTGATTCCAAAGGACAGGACATCCGTAACTCTCGGCTTTCCCTCGGTGATGGTGCCGGTCTTATCCATAACAACAGTGTCGATACTATGAGCTGTTTCAAGCGCCTGACCGGATTTAATCAGAATACCGTTTTCGGCGCCCTTGCCCGTTCCTACCATAATGGCAACCGGCGTCGCAAGTCCCAGCGCACACGGGCAGGAAATAACAAGAATCGAGATGCCGATGGACAGCGCGAACTCAAAGCCATATCCTGCAATGAGCCATACAATGGCTGCAATTACTGCAATGGCGATTACCGTCGGCACAAATACGCCGGCAATTTTGTCCGCCATTCTCGCAATAGGCGCTTTGCTTGCGCTGGCCTCTTCCACCAGGCGGATAATCTGGTTGATCGTAGTATCTTCTCCCACCTTATCACAGCGCACCTTGATGAAGCCGGTCTTGTTGATTGTCGCCGAAACCGCTCTGTCGCCCGGCTGTTTTTCGGAAGGAATGCTCTCCCCTGTAATCGCCGATTCATCAATACTGGTCGTTCCGCTGATAATTTCACCGTCAGCGGCGATGCTTTCGCCCGGTTTTACAACCAGAATATCGCCCTTTACCAGCATCGACGTTTCCACCTTGATTTCCTTGCCGTCACGCTCGACAGTAGCGGTCTTCGGCGCCAGATTGATCAATTTTTCGATGGCCTGACTGGTCTTGCCCTTGGAGCGGGTTTCCATATATTTTCCCACTGTAATCAGCGTCAGAATCATTGCCGCAGACTCAAAATAGATGTCGCCGGCGTAGTGATGTACCAGCGCTAAATCTCCCGTTTCAAAGCCATGGACAATGCGGAAAATCGCAAAGGTTCCGTAAAGAATCGCCGCTGATGCGCCCATAGCGATAAGGCTGTCCATGTTGGGACTTCCTCGAAACAGGCTCGGAAATCCTTTCACAAAATATTTCCTGTTGAGAAATACAATTGGAATCAGAAACACCACCTGCGCCAGTATATTGGTCAGAGGATGCTCCATATCCATGTGATTTCCAGTCAGCATCGGCCCCATGGAAAAACACATCATCGGAATCAGCAGTGCCACCGACCAAATCAGCCTGCGTTTCATCTGTTTTGTTTCATCCAGCGCTGCCTTGGATGCGCTGCCGCTGCCGGCACCTTGCGAGCCGCCGGCTCCAGCGCCCTCTCCTGCATGATTCCCTCCATCGTCGGCAAAGGCACCGTATCCCGCCTTTTCTACTGCCGTAATGATACCCTGTGTATCCAGCTGGCTTTCATCATATTCAACCTGCATCGTGCCCGTCAGCAGATTGACGCTGACCTCGCTGGTTCCTTCCAGTTTAGTCACAGTCTTCTCCACTCTTGACGAACATGCTGAGCAGGTCATTCCCGTTACTCTAAATTTCTCTTTCATTCCTATTACCTCATCAGTTTGTGCAGGGTATCGCAAAGTTCATCCACCATCTGGCTGCTTCCCTTTTCAATATCCTCCACCACACAGGATTTAATATGTGCAGAAAGCAGAACTTTATTAAAAGAATTGATTGCCGCGCTGACAGCCGCCACCTGATTGATAATGTCAATACAGTATCTCTCCTCTTCTACCATCTTTCTGATGCCTCGAATCTGCCCTTCGATTCGTGCCAATCTATTAATTAGATTCTTTGTTTCCACGTCTTCTCTATGCTTCACCCGCTCTGTACATGCCGGGCATGATTTTTCACTCATAATGCACCTCCATAAATTCTTTTTGATACGTATAGTATACCCCGGAATGGTATATTGAATCAAGTATTTTTTCATAAATTTTACATAGGGCAGACCTAATGCGGATGCACACAATATTTGTATCTACAAAAAAATTTATATTTGTGCTATAATACCTTTCAGACTGAAAAGAAAGAAGGGTGGAAATGAGATATACAGACAGCTATGCAATTACCAGTCACGACGTAGATATCAATAATCATATGCGCCCCTCCCTGGTGCAGCGTTATATGATTGAAACCGCAGATCATCAGATGCGCGACCGCAAACCGACCTATTACGAACTGTTCACAGAGGATAAGGCCTTCATTCTGACGCGAATTTCCATTGAAATCTACAAGCAGACAGAAAAATATGATGAAATCACGGTGCAGACCTGGCGCTGCCCGGAAAAGGGAGCAACCTTTATCCGGTGTTTTGTCATACTCTGCGGCGATGAAGTCGCAGCAAAGGGCTACAGCGTCTGGGCCGTTGTAAACCATAAGACCGGAAAGCTCTGCAAAGCCTCCGAGGTGGATCTCAGCAACTATGAGATGGAGGAACCTCACCAAATGCGTCTGAAGGACAGATTCCGTCTGCCAAAGGATCTTCCCTTTCAAAAGGTTGCTGTAAGACAAGTGACTTACAGCGAGGTGGACATCAATCTGCATATGAACAATACCTACTATCCCGACATGCTCTGGGGTCTGATTCCGGAAATTCAGGAAAAGGAAGTCACCTCGATAAATCTGCGCTATCAGAAAGAGGCTCCCCTCGGCGGAGAAATCTCTATCTATATGGCAAAACTGCCCGCACCTGTGCCGGAGGACGCAGATGCCGAAGAGACCTACTGCTTCTATACAGAAGTAGAGGCAGGAACCAATATAGAAGCCATGATCGGCGTTCGCAGAATCAAATAAGTTTTGTCAACAAAAAAGAGACAGTAAAAAGGGACTATCATCATATGAACATATGGCCAGTCCCTTTTTAATGCCGTTTATCCTACAATCTTATAGTATTCTCTTGCGGTCACCATGTACACCAGAGCGTAAATGCCTGCGAAAATCAGGAATGTTACCACCGTGCAGACTGCGAAAAGTCCCACATTGGTCATACTGAACACTAAAAGCAGTCTGGTAATCATCTTAAAGGCCGCCGCAATGTGAAGTCCTGCCATAACCAGCGGCACAAAGAACACCATGAGCACCTGTCTGCGAATGGTCGCTTTTACTTCCTTCTTACTCATGCCCACTTTCTGCATAATCTCAAATTTCTCTTTGTCATAGTAGCCTTCAGAAATCTGTTTATAGTAGATGATGAGCGCCGCCGCGAAGGTAAATACCACGCCCAGGAAAATACCCAGAAACAGGAATCCGCTGACCATACCGCTGAAATCCCCTGTTCGTTCTTCTCTTGTACTTACCTGCAGCATTTCAAAATGCAGTCCCATACCGGGCAGATCATCGCGAAGGGCCTGAGCATAGTTTTCTTTCGCCTGCTCATCGGCGTCTGTATCGATGTTGGCCGCGTAATAGATGTACACATCGGAGTCTTCATAAACTGCCTGATACGCCTTATAAAGTTTCCCCAGAATTTCATCATCTGCTACTATTATATAGTGTACGTCCATCAAGCCCGTATCCATTTCGGCTATGCTCACAAAATCCGAAAGGCTCTCCTGCACCTGAAGTTCCAAATTCCCCAGCTTGCAAGTACCTTCAATCTCTGTTCCTTCGGAACAAATTGCCGCATTTTGTCCGGAAAGTCCCAGCTTCTTTCCCGTCAGCCTCGTGTAAGAATCCTCTGTCATCACGCAGAAAGATGCCACCTGACTGAGATCATCTGTTGTCGGCCTCTTAAAGGTAAATCCGTCGTCTCCTTTCATTGCGACAAATGGGAGATATCTGTAAGCATGGATTTCTTTTATTTCAATCCCCATACTTGCCGCACGCTTTTTAGCTGCCTCTTCAAAGATTTTATCGTCATCGTTAATTTCCATGCTCTGCTGCTGAATATTAATGTCTCCCGGCGCGATTTTCTCAATGGTATCGTTCATCCCGAAGAACAGACTCACCGTTCCCGATACCATAACCAGCACCATAGTCGATAAAATACAGATATTGGCAAGACCTACGGCGTTTTGTTTCATTCGGTAAATGAGTCCTGAAACGGCGGTAAAGTTGCCCGGCTTATAGTAAAACTTTTTGTTTTTCCGCAGTGCCTTTAAGATTACAATGCTCCCCGATGTGAAAAGACAGTAAGTGCCGATGACAACAAGAATAACCGCCACAAAGAACATGAGCAGCGCATCCAGAGGATTATCCGTGGTAAGGGCGATATAGTAGCCCGCGCCGATGCAGAGAAATCCAAGCAGTGCCAGTATTCCCTTTGCCTTCGGTTCCTTTTCTCCTACATTCCCTCCGTGAAGAAGCTCAATGGGCTTCGCAAGGCGGATGCTCAGCTGATTGGTCAGCGTCGTCAGTACAAACAGCACGCCGAAGAGCACTGCGCTGTAGCAGATAGCCCCTGTAGAAATATCGATGCCGAAAGGTGGCTCCGCGCCGAATACCCAGGTGAGGAACAGATATACCAGCTTACTGAACAGAATTCCGCTGAGCAGACCTATGATAAAAGAAGAGATGGAAATCACCGCCCCTTCGATGATTAAAACTCTTCCGATATGCCGCTTCTCCATGCCCAGAATATTGTAGAGACCGATTTCCTTTTTTCTCCGTTTCATGAGAAAGCTGTTGGTATAAAACAGGAAAATGAAGGCAAAGATTGCCATTACTCCGGCGCCAAGGACCATAATCACACTGAGAGAATTTGACATCTTCTCAATGCCTTCATTCATGGCAAGATAGCAGATGATATAAAACATCGCGATGATGCCCGCCGAAGCCAGGAAGTACGGCAGATAAAACTTCCGGTTATTCCTGATATTGGTCAGCGCCAGCTTCCATGAAAAATTCTTAGCCACGTCTGCCACCACCTGACTGCAGGACTGTCAATGTGTCCGAAATTTTAGCGAACATCTCATCTTCGCTCATGTTGGCTCTGTAAATTTGATGGAAAACCTCTCCGTCCTTGATAAAAAGCACTCTGCCGGCGTGACTTGCCGCTTTGGTGCTGTGAGTTACCATCAAAATAGTCTGTCCGGCTCTGTTGATTTCTCCAAAGAGTTTCAGCAGACTGTCAGAGGCTGCGGAGTCCAGCGCACCTGTCGGCTCATCAGCCAGTATCAGCTGCGGATTTGTAATCAGAGCTCTGGCGACAGCCGCTCTCTGCTTCTGTCCCCCTGATACCTCGTAAGGATATTTTTTCAGAATGTCTTTAATAGCCAGATGCTCCGCAATAGGCGCCAGCTTTTTCGCCATTTCTTTGTAATTCTTTTTTGCCAGCACTAAAGGCAGAAAGATATTATCCTGCAGCGAAAAAGTGTCCAGCAAATTAAAATCCTGAAACACAAAGCCCAGATTGTCTCTGCGGAACGCCGAAATTTCCTTTTCAGAAATCGTCACGATATTTCTGCCGTTTAAAAGCACCTCGCCGCTGGTCGGTTTATCCAGCGCCGCCAGAATATTGAGCAGAGTCGTTTTTCCGGAGCCGGATTCTCCCATAATGGCTACATACTCGCCCTCTTCAACGGAAAAGGACACATTGGAAAGCGCCTGCACCTGATTTCCGCCAAAACGAGTCGTATAGATTTTCTTTAAATTTTTAACTTCTAAAATGGTCATTTTTGAACCCCTTTCTGTAAACATGGCTCTATAATACCAAAAAAGGGAACGCAAGTCCTATACATTCCCTTACAATCTTCTATTCAAATCTTACAGTTTTGTAAGTCCCTAGACCCAGCTTCACTTTGGTGCCTTTTCCCTCCTGGGACTCTATGGTGAGCGTATGCCCCAGCTTGTTCATAATCATGCTGCAAAGATAAAGACCGATGCCTGTGGACTTCTTGTCCTTCCTCCCATTATAGCCCGTATAGCCTTTGTCAAAGACCCTCGGCAGGTCCTCTTCCTGAATGCCGATTCCCGTATCCTCAACCACCAGCGTGCAGGGCAAAACCTCGTCCATATAGATGGAAATTTTTCCCGAAGGCGTATACTTCAGTGCATTGGAAAGCACCTGCTCCAGCACAAAGGAAAGCCACTTTTCGTCGGAAATAGTCTTTGCATCCACACCCTGATAATCCAGCGAAATCTTTTTCTTAATAAAAATGGTAGCATGCTTTTTTACCACTTCCCTGATTATTTTATCCAAATCCTGCTGTTCAAATCGAAAATCGGTGCTATCTGCCCCCAGACGCAGATACTGCAGCACCATCTCCACATACTGTTCCACCTTAAACAGTTCCATAGAAAACTGATCTTTGTACACTCCAGCGGGCTCGCTCTGCAGCAGCAAATCTATGGCGGCAATTGGCGTTTTAATCTGATGTGCCCACAGTGTGTAGTACTCAATCATGTCGCTCATGGCTTTATCCTTGGCGGACACCGCAGCCGAAGTGGTTCTGTAAAGGGATTTGATAATCTCCTGATACTCCTCCTCAATGGCGTTTGCGGGCTGAGGCAATTCCTCCGGTCCAAACTGAATTTTCGCTTTAATATCCTGCAAAACCGCCAGCCTCTGCCGAAACATCGCGTAACTGTAAATCATAAATACTGCAGCGAAAAACAGGCAGAGAGCAATGGCATAAATCAATGCGTCAAAGGGCATACCGAAGAGAAATGCCACCAGACAGAATACGCCTAAGTATACTGAAAACAGCAGCGCTGATTTTAGTTTGCTCCGAATAAATTCTCCTATCATATTATTCAACCAGATATCCCATGCCTTTCTTTGTCTTAATAAAATCGGTAAGTCCGCTGGCTTCCAGCTTTCTGCGAAGTCTCGCCACATTGACAGTCAGGGTGTTTTCGTCCACAAAACTGTCTGTTTCCCAAAGCCGCTCCATCAGCTCATCTCTGCTGATCACATTGCCCTTTCGCTCCAGCAGACTCTGCAAAATACGAAACTCATTTTTCGTCAGGTCTATTTTTTCGCCTTCATAGGTCAGGCTGGCATCTCCCATATTCAGCACTGCGCCCATATGGGTTAAAACCGGGCTCTGTACGCCGAAATCATAAGTTCTGCGCAGAAGGGCCTGAACTTTCGCAGTGAGCACCGCAAGGTCAAAAGGCTTGGCGATAAAATCATCGCCGCCCATGTTCATGGCCATGACAATATTCATATTATCTGATGCGGAAGAGATAAAAATGATAGGCACCTTGGAAACGGCCCTGATCTGTGTACACCAGTAGTAGCCGTTAAAAAACGGCAGTCCGATATCAAGAAGCACCAGATCCGGTTCAAAGGCAGCGAACTCCTCCATGACATTTTTAAAATTCTCTACGCAGTGAGCACTGCAGTCCCAGGTTTCTATGTGATGGGCGATAGATTTTGCAATCACCATATCATCTTCTACAATGAGTACTTTGTGCATATTTTCTTCCCCTTTTTTTTGATTCTATTTTACCATTCTTCCTTTTTCTTTGCAAGCAAAGGGGAACGCGGGAGCACTTCGCTGATATTCTCTTAAAAGGCGGAGCCGTGGTATATCTTTAACCCAAATCTCGATTTTCTGTAAAAAATGTATAAGATTTTTTAACACACATCATCGGTGGTTGTACTGCATAAGCCTTTATTCTTGATTTTCTGCTGAAATATTGCATTTTGCGTAAGGTTTGGATAAATTTATGTGATATTTTGCAGAAAATGTAAGGCGTACTAACTTCAGAGCCAGCCTGAGATAAATCCCTTATACATTTTTTTGATGTTTTCTATTTCTCGGTTAAGAATCGCCCCCTCCTCTTATACACTTTTTTTAAAAATGTTGGTTTTAGGTTAAGACGCTGCGCTGAAACGGCAGCTGAAACGATGCCCATCCTCTGAAAGAAAGTATAAACAAAACCGCCAATTGATGGTATAATGAACCTTAGAGGTGATATTTTATGACACAAGTAAGACTTGGAAAAACGGAAATCATTACAAATAAGAACGGCTTCGGCGCACTGCCCATTCAGCGGATTTCATACGAAGAAGCTGACGCATTGATTATGAAAGCCTACGAGGCGGGTATCACATTCTTTGATACCGCCAGATTTTATACGGACAGCGAATCCAAACTGGGGAAATCCCTAAGTGAAAGAGGACTGCGAGAAAAAGTCTTCATCGCCAGCAAAACCATGTGCAGCAGCACTGAGGAATTTTGGTCCCAGCTTGAAACTACCCTTACTAATCTGCAGACCGATTATCTGGATTTATATCAGTTCCATAATCCCGCTTTCTGTCCAAAACCGGGCGACGGCACCGGTCTTTACGAGGCGATGCTAGAGGCGAAATCTCAGGGAAAGGTACGCCACATCGGCATCACCAATCACAGACTTGCTGTGGCACATGAAGCCATCGAGTCCGGGCTCTACGAAACTCTGCAGTTTCCTTTCAGCTACCTTGCCAATGCCGACGAAATTCAGCTGGTAGAAAAATGTAAAGAAGCGGACATGGGATTTATCGCGATGAAAGCCATGGGCGGCGGACTGATTACCCGCGCCGACGCTTCTTACGCTTTCTGCGCCCAGTACGACAACGTACTGCCCATCTGGGGTGTGCAGAGGCAAAAAGAGCTGCAGCAGTTCCTGGACTGCGAAAAGAATCCGCCGCGGATGGACGCCGCTATGGAGGCATTTATTGCAGGTGAGCGCAAAGAACTTGCCGGTGAATTCTGCCGCGGCTGCGGCTACTGCATGCCTTGCCCTGCCGGAATCAAAATCAACGACTGCGCCCGCATGTCCCTGATGATTCGCAGAGCGCCAACCGATATCTACATGGACGAGGCTCATCAAAGGGATATGGAAAAAATCACAGAATGTCTCCACTGCAACCAGTGCAAAGACCGCTGTCCTTATGGGCTGGATACCCCAGCGCTTCTTGAAAAGAATCTGAAAGATTACAGGGAGCAGGTGAAAAATAAGTAACAAAATGACCGCATGCTATCAAATTATGACAGTATACGGTCATTTACATTTTAGTCAAGTACGATTTACTAAATTACGACTGACTAATTTTTCTTAAATAGTTCAATGTAGTCTCCGGTAAAAGCTCGGCAAGTTTCTCACTGTCTGCGCCCTCTGCATGGAGAATTTCTCTGACTCTGCTGGCGCTGACCGGCTCGCCCCCTGCTGTTAGTCGAGGGATTTCCTCCACAGTAATTCCAGCTTTCGGAAGTCTTTTTTTCAGAGTTTCGTTGTAAATTTCTGTCACCTGTGAGTAAGGCTCCGTTCCCACAAACCGCACAGAGACTGAAAGTACCGGAGCAATGATCTGGGCAAAGAGTTCCGCATCTATGGCTGCATGGGCGTGAGCCAGGTTTTCTTCCTTGGTAAAATAGCTTGGAAAAGTCAAACTGGATACCGCATAGCGACCGCCAGGTAGCACCGTGACATTCTTCAAATCCGCAGTGCCCGCCTTTACCATGGTAAAACGGTCTCCAAAGGAAAACTCAGAAACATCTTCCTCTACCACCAGCAGAAATACGTGACTGCAGGCTGCGGCTGCTTTTTCTATGAGATAGCGGTGTCCTCTTGTAAAAGGATTGCAGTTCATCACCAGAGCGCCGATTGGACGCGGGGAATTGGCTGTGCACTCCGCTGCATTGTGCGCTTCGCTCTTGGCTGTGCACTCCGCTGCGCTCTCGGCCGCAAATACCATTTTCTTACATTCCCGCAGCTTTTCCACATACTGGGAAATCCCTGCACTGCCCCACTCTAAAAGGGCCGCATAAGGTCTCGCCGAGGCCGCCAGCCGAAATCCCAGCCCCACAAACTGGACAGCCTTTTCCGGCTTTGTAAAAAGGTATAAACTGTGAATGCCCTTTTCAGAAGCTTTCTGTGCCAGATGGGTCATCACCTTGGCAGTCAGATCCTCTCCCTGAAATTTCGGGTCCACCGCAATGCCCTGAATCATGTCGCCTTTAAGACTGCCGCAGGCCACCAGCCGGTCAGCCCCATCACTGCGCAGAAAGACCCCGGCAGTATAATCTACCGCCCGGGGCATCGTCAGTCCGCAAAGGGAAAGCAGATCCGCCGCTTGATTCAGTTTGATTTCCTCTGTATAAAACATCGCTCTCGTTCCAATCTATTTTCATAAATTCAAATGCAGACACTTATTGGCTGTCAGCGGTAGGTTTATCGTCTGCCAGCGGTAGGGTTATTGGCTGTCAGCCCCAGGGTTGTGCAGATTGCATAGTTATCGGCCGAGTTTGCACAACTTTGAGCCATTTCTGCTCTGTCAGCGCAGGAAAAGTTGTGCAGATAATCACTTTGCTAAAAGCTTTGCACAACTTTGTACAATGCAACGCCCGTAAGGTTGTGCACATCATTCCATCCAGAGGTATTCTGCACAACCGTAAGTCAATAACTCTCAGAAAAAACTAGAAAAGTTGTGCAAATCACATTGTTTTCAGTTAAGTTTGCACAACTTTAGTCAATTGACGCCCTGTCCATGCAGGAAAAGTTGTGCAGACAGACACTTTCTGAAAGGCTTTGCACAACCTCCCATACGCAGCGCTTCTATTTCACCGGCACGTTGTAAATGGTATCGAGAAGTGAGCCGTCCCGATACAGGACTTTTGCCACTTCCTTGTCACCGAGTGTCGGTTTCTTTGCTTTGCCGTTGAGTTTTTCTGCCGCATCGCGAAGCTTTAAGATATCCACAACAGGAAGTCCTGCCGCCGCAAATTTTTCAGAAAGCTCCGGACGAAGCGGATTTACCGCAATACCGCGCTGGGTTACCAGTACATCGACAGTGGAGCCCGGTGTGGATTTGCAGAGCACCTCATCGACCACGATTGGAAGACGGGCACGGGACAGCGGCGCAACAATCATGGACATCTTTGCGCCGGCTGCTGTATCGCTGTGACCGCCGCTGCCGCCCATGATATAGCCGTTGGAATCAGTGTGAACATTGACATTAAAATTGGTGTCGATTTCAGTTGCGCCCAAAATAACTACATCTAAGCTGTCCACTGCGCTGCTTGCCTCCGCAGGGCTTGCATAGTGAGCCGCCGTAACCTCTCTGTGATTTGGATTGGTTCTGATGGATTCCACCGCGCCGAGATCAAAGCACTGTACGTCCAGAAGTGCTTTGAAACAGCCGCTCTTCATCATATCTACCATATAGCTGGTAATTCCTCCAAGACCGTAACTGCCTTTAATACCGCGGGCAAGCATGATGTCCTGCAGATATTTGGCAGCCGCAAGGGAGGCACCGCCTGCGCCGGTCTGGAAAGAAAAACCATCGACCAAAAGTCCACTGGCTTCAATGGCTCTGGCCGCATAATCAGCAATGACAAGACCCACCGGGTCTTTTGTAATCTTGGTCGTGCCGGAGACGATGCCTGACGGCTCGCCGATTTTGTCCACACAAACCACGTAATCGATATAGTTTTCCGCAATGGAAAAATCCGTCAGCGGATAGTCCACCAGATTATCTGTAATGACCACAGAAGTCTTTGCGTACATGGCATCCGCAAAGGCATAGCCTAAAGAGCCGCAGGCAGATTTTCCGTATTTTCCGCTGCAGTTGCCCATCGGATCAGAAGTCGGCGCCGCAATAAAAGCAACGTCGATTGGGGAAGCGCCGCTGATAATGTCTGCAGGTCTTCCGCCGTGAGTTCTGAAAATCACCGGTTTATCCAAAATGCCTTCGCTGACAGCCCGGCCTACAACACCGCCCATATAGTCGGTTTCAATGCCGGTAATCACGCCGTCTCTGATGTATTCAATAAAAGGCGCATGGGTATCGAAGATGGAACTGATATTGACATTCAAGTCTTTGATGCCCAGTTCGCTGATCACGTCAAGAACCATCACTGCCACCATATCGCCGTTGCGCAGGTGATGATGGAAAGAAATGGTCATTCCATCAGAAAGTCCTGACAGCTTCACTGCCTCTTTAATATCTTTTACTAATTTTGTCTTCATTTTACAGGACCTCCCTTCATCGCTTCAGCCGCCGCAAGAACCTGTCTTGCCCTTGCCACAATCGGCGCGTCAATCATCTTGCCGCGAAGAGATACCACTCCTTTGCCCTCGGCTTTACCCTTTTCGATAGCGTCAAAGACATCACGAGCGTAGCGGATTTCTTCCTCTGTCGGGCTGAAAATTTCATTGATAAAGCGCACGTGGCGCGGTGAAATGGAGGATTTTCCGGAAAAGCCCAGGCTCTTTGCAAATTTTGCATCGGCGATGAGGCCTTCGTAGTCTTCCACGTCGGTCCACGGTGTATCGTAAACGTCGATGCCTGCAGCACGGGCCGCCATGACCATACGGGAGCGGGCATAGAGGATTTCTGTACCTTCCTTGGTTCTCTTGCACTGCAGGTCTGCGGTCAAATCCTCGCCGCCGAGGAAAATCGCAGAAACCCGCGGGTCTGCCGTCGCGATTTCAAAGGATTTTTCCACACCCAAGGCAGTTTCGATAAGCGGAATCAGCTTGATGGTGCCAACTTCAATGCCGTTTTCTGCTTCCACCTTTGCGATAGCGTCTGAAATGGTCTTCACATCATCTGCACCGCTGACCTTGGTAGGCATAATCATGTCTGGCTTTACAGGCACGATGGCTGCAAGGTCTTTTTCCCAGTACGGGCTGTCGATGGGATTGATTCTAACAATGACTTCCTTTGTAAAATCGAGGGAACTGATTGCGTTTCGCACCAGAATTCTGGCGGAATCCTTTTCGGTCTGAGCAACTGCGTCCTCAAGGTCTAAAATCACGCTATCTGAGCCGAGAAAATCTGCATTGAGCAGCATATTCGCACTGTTTCCCGGAAAAAATAGCATACTTCTTCTCATTTACTGCTCTCCTTTCCCGCGGCATACTGCCGTTTCCACTCTTGCTGCAATGGTGCAGTCCACAGCCCCTCTGTCGCTGGCGGTAACCTTTACATCGGTTTCACCCAGTTTTTCCAGGGTCTGTCTGATGACTGCTTCGATTTCAGCGCCAAACTGCTCGTAAACTACAGATGTCACTGAAAGTTCAATGCCGCTGCCAGCAGGCAGCGGTGCAATTTCCACATAAATGTCGCTGGACTCTAAGGTTCCGGCGCACGCATTTGTTTTAATCATAGCGATACCTCATCAAAAATCATAAGTAACATGGCGCTGAATGCCAGTAAATCCGCACTGCCTCCGGGGCTCAGATGCCTCCTGATACACGCGCGGTCAAACTCTCTCACCATGTCTAAACCTTCCTCACTCTTCCAATCTGCCCTGCGCAAAATCTCCTCTGCGGTCTTCTGCATAAAGGCGAGACCGCCAGCGCCGCCTCTGTAGGCAGTATTGCTGTCTTCCGTTCTTGCAATCAGCGCCAGCAGAGTTTTTACCAGTGCGGTTTCCTGCATAGCGCCCTCACAGAGGGCGTCTCTTAAAACAGGCAGGCCTACCTGAAATGCAGTAGCAAAGCCGGAGGCAGCCTCCTCCCGCACGCCGCCGCAGGCGGCGTGGCCACGGGCGTACAGCCCGTGGGTTGCTGCGGCAGTTTCCTGCCGCAGCAGGGCGGCGGAAAGCGCCGCGCACAGCGCCTGTAATTCAGCTTCCGTCAGATAGGCGGCCGTATTTCGCACAACAGCGGCCTTGCCTTTCGCCGCTCTAGCTACAAGCATACCGAGGGCGCAGCACAAAATTCCCATAGAGAAAATCGCGCCCTTGTGGGTATTTACTCCCTTTGTCGCCGCATACATGGCGGTTTCTCCGCATCTGCCAATCCGGCGCAGGATGGGAACCAGCTGCGCCGGATTTTTTTTGTATCCGTCGATGCCGGCCTTTGCGCAGGCTATGAAGCAAGGCAGCAGCGCTGCGCTGCTTGCCAGAAACAGCGGATAGTCCATATCATCATGGGCTCCGCTGTTTTCTCTGTCTACAAGTCCCGGCTTTGGCGTCACCGCCGCTTCAATTCTAAGGGCACGCACCGCCAGTTCTCCGATTATTTCTGCCGTCAGCTGTTTGCCTTTTACTTCATTATGCATTTTTTGCGGCCAGCTGCGCGAGAATTCTCTGCATTTCGTTATACACAATCATGTAACCTTCATCTACGCCCATGCCCGGTTTTGCCAGAATCTGGTCAGGCTGGGTTGCCATAGCCAGGTTGACACAAACCTGCGCGGAGCGGTCTGTTTCGTTGCAGGTACCGCCCTGATAAGCGCCGATTCCCTTTTCTTTGCAGTAAAGCACTGCTTCTACGATATTGTTGATTCCGCCAAGGTCCGGTGTCTTAATCTGCACCATATGACCTGCTTTATTGTCGGCGAAATACTTGATATCTTCTAAGGTGTTGCACCATTCGTCCGCTACCAGTTCTACTTCGATACCGCGGCGGTCAACTTCAGCAGTCAGCGCTGCCAGTGCTTTCATCTGCGCTTCTCTTTCTTCTGCGTCCATCGGACCTTCGATACGCAGCTTGAACGGTTTTGCAGCTTCTGCCAAAGTAGCGATATAGTCTGCCATACCTTCATAGTTGTTGACACCGAATGCCATACCGATGGTGCCGTAAACGTCGATGTGCAGAACCGGCAGGTAATCTTCATCGTGACGCAGGGCAATGATTCTGTCTCTCAGCCATTTTACATATTCCAGTAAAATACTGCCGTCTTTTCCCAGTTTTGTATCTACATTGTTAATCAAAGCGTGAGGCAGAACGTCAGCGCCTTTCATAATCATCTTGTCGGAATTATCGTAACGGTTGTCGCCGGACTGTGTAAAGATTGGAATCTGGCGATATTCCGGTTTTAATCCGTATTCGTCAGCGATAACTTCGCACATCAGCTGCTTCTTTGCTTTTGCCACTGCGTCCAGCACTGCCTGCGTTACGCCGTAGCGAATTGCAGTGTGCAAACGCTTGCCGTCCACTTCCACAGCTTCCACTTCTGCTGCCAGCTCTTTGAAAGAATTCAGTTCCTTACCCTCCAGCACCGGTGCTACATGTTCCATGATAACAGGAATAAAATCTTCTGCGAGGAACAGCGGGTCTCTTCCGCCTGCGCCGCTGTACTGTACCGCTGCGCAGTCGCCGTAAGCAACCTGGCCGTCTTCCAAAACTACCATTACAGAAATGGATTCGCCTGCCTGTCTTACAGCCTTAAATCCGTCTGTCACCGGCTGTCCGATATATGCAGAACCGTCAGATTTTGCACCTTTTTTAATCGCTCTCTGATCGTCAAAGAAGAAACCGGTTCTTCCACCTGAACAAATAATTTTTTTAATTTTCATATATGATCACCTTCTGTACTATTGATATCTATTTTCAGTATTCTATTTTCTCAATTCAATTCTTAGTTCCAAAGTTCTTTCGCGCCTTTTTCACTGGCTCTCTGTCTCGCTGCCGCTCATCTCATCTGCTCTCCCGCGAAGCTCCCACTGAACCACGTTGACAAATTCCGAAAAAAATCCGTTTTTGTCAACAAATCCGCAAATTTCCCGGGAAAAATGCCTCGATTTTAGAGCCAAATTTGACAAATTGGACAAAATTCTTAAAAAGTGTCAATTTTGTCAACGTTTTTATCGGCAAACGTTGACAGATTGGACAAATTTCCGTTTTTTTGTCAACTTTGTCAATGTTCGGCGTCCGCAGCAAAATATAGGGCAATGTGCAGCCCGCGCAGCGGGAGGTGCAGGGCAATGTGCAGCCCGCGCAGCGGGAGGTGCAGGACAATCCGCAGGTCGCGTAGTTTTCAGCAGTCAAGCGCCCGAAGCGGCAAAGAAGCGCAAGCCTCGCACGCCGCGGCATAATACCAACGCTCCACTGCGCACCGCATCATCGCACATTTATTTCCAAGGTCTGCCGACCAGTTTTCCTTTACTGATGGAGTAAACGTCGTCGATTACCATCTGGAAAGAAGCGTCTCTCTTTTCTGCCTGTGCACGCTCTTCAATCTTTTCTTTGTTGAAATCGATCAGCTCTTTGGAAAGCGGCACGTTAGCAGCATTTAAGATACGGATTGCGCCGTCGTTGTCCCTTGCCGGCAGCATTTTTCCTGCGTTGAGTTTGCTCGGCGCAAATGGAATATCCAAAACGCCTGCCTGGAATGCTCTGACAGCACCCACTGCCAAATCGCCTTCGCCCAGTTCAAACACTTTATCTACAATGCAGCGAGTTTCTGCGGAAATAATCATCATTTCATTGACAACATGGCTGGTGTTGGAAAGCTGCTGGTCGCAGAGCATGTTGATCATCTGCTTGGTGCAGCGCAGTCCCTGGGCGTTTGCTTCCTTAGTCGGAACACCGATTGCTTCGTGCGGCGTTTTTACGATAACCTTAGTTGCCTTGGAAAGTGCCGCGATTGCGCTGCCCCAGGAAATTACAGAGAATGCCTGTGCTTCATCCTGCGGGAAGCCGCCCATCCACTGATGTAATACGGTAGTTACTTCTACATCGCTGTAGCCATATCTCTTTAAATACTCTTCGGTCAGATTGCCAAGGGAACGGATTGCCGCAACGTCCTGCACCAGATTTCCGCACTGGCCGTAGCCGACAGTTACGTTTTTTACGCCCTGTTCTGCAGCAAGCAAACTCTCGATGATTGCTACAGAGTGGGAAATGCAAGGCGGAACCAATGTACCGGTCAGCGGTCCGTAAGGTTCTCTGTTAATGCTGACGCCGGCTTCTTCATAGATACCGGTCAGTCTGTCGCAGTACTGCCAGTCTCTGATGGTTTTTTCCAGGCTTACATTTTTAGCATAAGGAATATTGTAGGAAATGCCGCCGCCTTCATAGCTTGTAAAGCCTCCGGCATAGGAGATTTCTGTCAAAAGTCTTGCGTCAGGTGTGCCGTGACGTACCTGTACCGGTGTGTTCAGCTCGCTGATGATGGAACGGCAGGCGTCTACGCCGTGGTTGACGATTGGCAGACCGTTGAGCATGGATTTGCTTTCTCTGACGGATTCCTGAATACCGACTTCTGCTTCTTTATATCTGTTCTGTCTGGTATAGCTGTCAACGGTTGTCGGAAGCAGATCCGCGCCGCCCTTGTCCTGCAGATAGGTCAAAAGGTCGATGTGCTCCTGCACCAGCGCAACACCGGCTCTCGGCTGTACTAAAGTCTTTCCGTCTTTCTTCGCTTTTACCAGTTTCTTGCCGAAATTCTTGCTTTCCGGCAGGCTTTGATGAAATTCTACCGCCTTCTCAAAATCCACATCTGCGCCGGTCGGCCACTGGGTCAAAATTTCCTTCTGAATTCCGTAGAATTCGTCGTTTGTCAGTTTTTTATTTTTCAATTCCATAGGATATCAACTCCTTTTTCATGATTCTTAGTGCTGTGTCCGGCGCATGTTTGGCGAGAAGGCCCATGGCCGATAAAATATATTCTTTGTCCAGCAGGATTTCCGCCTGCTTCGGTTTCAGCGACGCGCTTTCAGCAAGATCATAGAGAAGGCCTCTCGCGATTTTCGCTACGTTCTTTGCGTGAATGAGCGATCCGCCTGTAATCACTGCTTTTTCCACATTGGTCAGGTCTTTTCCCTCCTGCAGCCATGTTTCACCAACAGGTGTGTAAACCTTTTCCACACGGCCGGCGTGCCGAGTCATGCCCACCTTGACCGCCAGTGACGCCAGCGCAAAATCCAGCGCTTCCAATTCGTCAGTTTCCGGCAGAGTGTCAGTTTTGTCAGTAATCAGGGAAAGCAGCTGCTGCGCCCGTTCAGAGGACAGACCCGAAAGTCTGGAAACCGCCTCGATTCCCGCGGCTTCTACGATACCCGCCGCGCTGTAACGCATGCCGATATCCCCTTCCACCGTTCGCTTTGCATAAGGTTCAGGCAATCCCTTGATGACTGTATTGACACCGCTGGGTTCGCCCAGACTCATCGAGTAAACGTCTGTCGTAGCGCCGCCCACATCTACTGCAACCAAATCGCCTAGACCGGGTTCGTTTTCTGTACCCTTTGCCAGAAGCTCCATGGCGGAAAGCACCGCCGCCGGAGTCGGCATCATAATGCCTGAAATCAACTGGCTGGCCTCAGAAAGCCCCTTTGCCTTGATGATTCGCGCAAGAAAGATTTCCCGAATGCAGTGCTGTGCCGGCTCAATATTCAGCTGCCCAAAGCGCGGCATAACGTTTTCTGTTACGATTACCTGTTTTCCGGCTTCTTCCAAAATCTTCCGGCAGGCACCTGCTGCATTGCGATTGCCCGCGACAACGATTGGAAACTCTGCGGAAATCCCTGCAAGCATGCGGGCATTTTCCAGGATTGTATCCTTATTGCCGCCGTCTGTGCCGCCGGTCAAAAGGAAGATATCCGGTTTCAACTGCTCGATTTCCTCCGCGTCTTCTTCGGTCAGCTGATAGGAATAAACCTTCATGACCTTTGCCCCTGCTCCAAGGGAAGCCATCTTTGCAGCTTCCGCAGTCAGTTCCGGCACCAGTCCGCAGCTAATCATTTTAAGACCGCCGGCTGCGCTGGAGCAGGCATATCTTGCGTTGAAGTCCGTCTTGCCGATTTTTTCCTCCAAAAGTGCCAGCGCCTTTGCCAGTCCTTCATTGATATCGGTTTCCACAGTGGTGTAACTTGCCGCTGTGCCCAGAAGCCTCTCTTCGGTGATATCTACAGCAGTTACCTTGGTGTAAATACTGCCGAAATCTATCAATAATACTTGTTCCATGATTTCACCGATTCCTTACAGGTTTAAATCCTCTCTCAGACACCGAATGGTTTCCTCCGGCGCTGTACCCGGTCCAAATACCCGATTGAAACCCATTTTCTTAAATCTTGCCTCTACTTCATCAAAAGGCTGCTTGCCGACAACGATGTTGCCGCCCACATATAGCAGTATATCGGAAAGGCCTGCCTCGCTGCACTTTTCTCTAAGACCGCGGCAGTCAAGCTCTCCATGACCGTACAGAGAGGATACCATAATCGCGTCTGCATCCGTTTCTACAGCCGCCGCAATGTATTCCTCCTGCGATACCATGACACCCAGATTGGTTACATCGAAGCCCGCCTCTTCAAAAGCGTGGTTCAAAATCTGGATTCCTACTGCGTGAACATCAGCGCCAATCACGCCGATGACTAACTTCTTCTTGTTTTCTTCCATGATTCACCTCGAAATTCAAAATCGATAAATGTATTACATCTTTATAGTACATTGTTATATCTCATTTGTCCACAGGCAAATTGTTTTTTTTTGGCACTTGTTATTCAATGTGCAATTTGTAAAAATTTACACGAAAAAAAAGGCCCGGCTTGAGGGTCTGTTCTAATCTCTGTTACAGCAGCTCTTCCGCCACTTTTTTCAATTCTTCTCTGATTGCGATATGCTGCGGACACGCTTCTTCGCACTTGCCGCAGCCGATGCACTCATTTGCGCGTTTCAGTCCGTGACCTGCGACCATCCAGTTTTCCTGATGCTGCGCCATGGCTTTGTTCCCGTACAGAGTCAGATAGTTCATAGCAGTAAAGGAACCGGAGATTCCAATCTGCGCAGGACATACCTTCGCGCAATAGTTGCAGGTTGTGCAAGGAATCAGCGGGATTCTCGCAAGCTCCTGTCTGTCCTTATCGAGGGTTTCCTTCTGCGCTTTTGAAAGTCCCGTAAAATCCTTCATGTAGGACAGGTTATCCTCCATCTGTTCCACGCTGCTCATACCGGAAAGCACTACCATCACATTGTCCAGATCTGCCGCAAAACGAACCGCCCAGAAAGCAACTGACGCGTCTGCATCTGCATTTTTAAAAATTTCAACGACAGATTCCGGCGGTGTTGCCAGCATACCGCCCTTGAAAGGTTCCATAACGATGACCGGTTTGCCGTGCCTTTTCGCTACCTCATAGCAGGCTTTTGACTGTACCGCTGGATTTTCCCAGTCCGCATAATTGATCTGCAGCTGTACAAACTCCATTTCCGGGTGGGCAGAAAGCAGTGCATCCAGTTCTTCCGGGGTGGAATGGAAAGAAAATCCAATGTGCTTAATCAGACCCTCTTTTTTCTTTTCCTGTACAAAATTCCACATGTCAAAGTCATCAAAATATTTACTTCTGGCCTCTCCCAGATTATGCGGCAGATAAAAATCGAAATATCCCGCACCGGTCTGTTGCAGAGAAACCTCAAACTGTTCATAGGCTTCTTCTTTGGTCTTGCAGTTAATCCATGCCGCATTCTTGATAGCCAGCTGAAAACTCTCCCTCGGATATCGTTCCACCAGTGCCTGGCGAATGGCATCTTCCTCCTTGTTTTCTATGGCCTATACGATTTAAATATATGCATTAAATATGCTCGTTAAATAGGTTCCGCAAAACTCTTCGGTACGCGCCTGCAGGAATGTCGACTACCGTTCTGATTCATTCCTGAGAAAGCTTCACACTGCTTTACTCGATACACGCGGAAAAATGCACCGTATAATAAGTAAGTTTTTCTATAAAAGTCCCTTTCAGGGCAAAGGCTTCCTTCAAAACTTCCGTGAAGGCGCCATAGCCCATTGCAAAGACGATATCCTCTTTCTTCTTAAAATAGGTATAAAAGGTGCCCTTTCCCACCCCCGCCAAGGCTGTAATTTCGTCAATGGTCGTGTGCGAAAGTCTCTTCTCGGCTATGATTTTGCTGCCTGCCTCCAAAAGTTTCCTCTTTGTTTCCAAAGCGGCCGCCTGTCTGCTGGCCATAAGCACACCTCCCTTTGTTTTTATTATACTAAAAAGTCGACTACCAGTTAATGATTTTTAGTCGACAAAATTTCAGCTAGGGTATGCAAAAAGGAAGCATTGCCCGCTCAATGCTTCCCTGTGTTTTTTCCTGTTTCCTATTCCTGTTTCCTATCCTTCTCCCAGAGTTTGTCGGCAACAGGCGCCCAGTTCTTTGCGTATTCCGTACATTTTCCGCAAAGATGTTCGCAGGATTCCGGCGCTTCCAGATCTGTAGATTTTGCACCGGTTTTCTTTATCATCTCCTGCAGAATTTCCGGATTTTCCAGCATCGGGCAAGGCCTCAGATGATTATCGTTAAAGGGCTGCCCATCGCGGTAAGCGAGGAATAAAGGCTGCCGCAGACAGTCCAGAAGCGGCTTTTCTTTAATATTTGCACCGGAATAGTGTATGAATACGCAAGGCTCCACATCACCGTTGGCATTGATATGACAGTATCTCTCTCCCGCCGCAATACAGCCGTGCACAAACTCCCCATCGTTTTGGAAGTCGATGGCAAAGAGTTCCTTGCCGCCCTCAAGGCCTCTGATTTCTCGAATCTTATCGTGCATATAAACCCGCTGCTGCGGTGTCAGCAGGAGTTCTGTGCTGGCATTGACGCCTACCGGCATATAGTGGAAATACCATGCGAATACGCATCCTTTATCGATGAGCATATCCAGAAAATCATCGCTGGTTACAGTCAGATAATTCTTGCTGGTATAGCAAATCGACACGCCGAAAGGAATTCTCTTCTCGTGCATTAAATCCATCGCCGCCAGCGCCTTTTGGAAGTGACCTGCACCCCGTCTGCCGTCATTGCTTTCCTCAAAGCCCTCAATGCTGACCGATACGAAGAAATTGCCTACCCGAAGAAGGTCATCGCAGAATTCCTCATCGATGAGCGTCCCATTGGTGAAGGCGTGGAATGCGCAGTCATTATGTTTTTCGCAAAGGCGAATGATTTCTTTTTTCTTAATGAGCGGTTCTCCGCCGGTAAACAGATAAGCGTGAATCCCCAATTCTTTGCCTTCTGTTATAATTCTATCCATATCTTCAAAAGACAGATTCATTTTATCTCCGTATTCTGCGGCCCAGCAGCCGGTGCAGTGCATGTTGCAGGCCGTCGTCGGATCCATCAAAATAATCCACGGAATATTGCACTGATACTTCTCAGACATTTTTAACGAAGTCTTGTACCCTCTGAATCCGGATTCATACCCTGCGTTGAGAGCAAAAGTCTTTAAAATATGGGGATCCACATTACGCAGTATGTTCTGCGTATAATGGGTCCACTTGTTGTCCGGATCTTTTGCCAGCGTTCTCAAAAGTTCATAAGAAGACTGCTCCCAGGAGTCCCCCAAAATCTTTTCCATCATGTCGATCATAGGAAGCATAACTTCTGACAAATCCTTTTCCTGACTCTTACTGATAATCGATTCTAAAACCTTTTCGAAGGCTTTTCGCTCCATGATATGTTTTACATTCTTTACCATAAATCTTTTACCTCCAATTGTTCATTCCCTGTGAGAACACAATTCTTTTTTATTTTACAACGTATTATACTACCTTTTTTGTAAATTGAAACTAGACAATTTCCTGCTTTTGCCCAATAAAAAACAGAGAAGATATTCTCTCTCTGTTCATCTGACGGCGTATTTCACTTATCTCATCAGATATCCTTTCTCGTAAACTGCAGGTAAGCGGCGCAGATGCCGCAAATTCCCAAACCTGTGCCGACAGCCACATAGGCTGTATCCAGACTGCCTGATGCAGCAATATCAGCGCCGTCACAATAACCAAAGGGCGTCACATATTTCAAAAACGCAGCTGAATCTGTGATATTTGCAATGAGATTCAGAAAGTACATCATGACGGCGATGCCCAGACCCGCTCCTATGCTGCCTTTGCGCATAAAAGCGGAAATCCCCAAACAGATGCCGGCAAGTTCCAGCTGCATCAAATAGTAAGCAAAGTGCAGGAGATTGATGGTCTTCCATGGAATTTCCTCACCGATTGCGGAAATAGAGCCTATGGCAAGGACATAGACCAGTAGATTCATTGCAGTCACCTGCAGAAAAACTGCCAGCAGTTTTTCAGTCACAATAGCACTGCGGCTGACAGGATGCGCCAGTAAAAATTCCGCCGTGCCGTCTTTCATCTCCTTGCTCAATATTCCCGCTGCACAGAGACTGGCGTAAAAGGCACCGCCAAGTCCCAGCACATTGCCGCATTCAACAGCGTAGAAACCGGTAAGAGTGCCGAAATTCAGCCGATTCATTCCAAAGGCGTCTGAAAAGGAACCCATTGATCCAAACAAATCGCTGACCCGCTCCATCTGCCCTTTCATCTCCGGAAAGAGAAAAATGCAGACTGCCAGAAGAAATCCAATGGCTGCCGTCCAGATCAAAAAAGAAATTTTCCCCTGCCTGAGCTCATGTCTTGTCAGTGTCATAGTCTCTCACCGTCCTTTTCATAATAATGCAGGACGATTTCCTCCAGATCCGGTTCAGAAATGGTCAAATCAGAAATCTGCCCCTCCGCCAGCTTTTTCAGCAATAGATTCATATTCCCGCTATAGAGAAAGCTGGTCTGCTCTCCAACATTCTTTTTGTCCCGAATTCCATCAAGGCCGGCAAGAGATGCACTGCCGCACATAGTAACCCGTCTGATGCTGGTACGCGCAAGGGCCTCCACACTGTCGCAGGCAATGATGCGCCCTTCCCGTATCAGCGCGGCCCTGGTACAGTTTCTCTGAATTTCTGACAAAATATGGCTGGACAGAAATACCGTAGCCCCAGCTTTATTTCGCTCCTTCAAAATCTCGAAAAATTCTCTCTGCATCAGAGGATCAAGACCGCTTGTCGGCTCATCCAAAATCAGCACATCGGGGTGATGCTGCAGAGCGCAGACGATAGCAACCTTTTTTCGGTTTCCAAAGGAAAGCTCCTCAACCCTCCTGCTGACAGAAAGCTGCAGTCTTTCACAGAGCTCCGCCGCTGTTTTGCCGCAGTCCTTTTTCCGTAAATCAGAAGACAATTTCAAAATATCCTTCACCCGCATACCATGGTAAAATATGGCCTCAGAAGGCAGATAGCCGACTTTCGCAAGAATAGATTTTGTTTCCTTTCCGGCTTCAAGGCCGCATACCCTTGCGTTTCCAGCGGTCTTCTCAATAAGCCCCAGCAAAACACGAATCGTGGTAGATTTTCCCGCGCCGTTGGGACCGATAAAGCCGAAAAACTCCCCCTGGGGAACGGTTAACGTAATCCCGTCGATTCCCCGCTTTTTTCCGTAATATTTGGTTAGATTTTCCAGTCTGATTGCATCCATGCTGTCACTCCTTCCGAAGATAAATACTTTTCCAGAACTCAATCAGTCTGGTAAAGTCCCTTTCCATTTCCGCGGCATCCAACGCCCCTCGCTGCACCATCTCCCAGAGATACCCTTCTGATGCCCAGTACATTTCCCGGTACATCATCTCAATATCAAGTCCCGGCACAAACTGCGCCGGATCAAAATTGACACGGGTCCAATCCGCCTTCAGATTAAAATACCTGTGATAACTCTCTGAAACCGCGGCACAGATTTCCGGATCCTTCTCATAAAATGCTCTAATAGTAAAATTCGCCATATCCGGATATTTGTTGATGATTTCCATCTTTGCCTGCATGCCTCGCTCAATACTTTCAAAAAATCCCTGCTGACTGTAACACTCATACTCGGTCAAATACGCGATAGTTCTCTCTGCGCAGGTGTCCCACAAAAACAGATACAGCTCCTTCTTGTTGTGAAAATAGTGAAACAGCAGCGATTTGCTGATTCCCGCAGCCTCCGCAATTTCACGCATTGGACTTGTTTGATAGGAATTCTGCGAAAAGACCTTATAGCCGGCACTGATGATTGCTTCCTGCTTTTCTTTTGGCAGAGAAAAAAACTTTTCGTTCACAGGTTTTCCTCCATTGAAAGGTACAATTTTCTTTATTATAAATCCGTTGACCGATTTTGAGAAGACCTCAATTATTCTCTTGCCGCAAAGTCCAAAAAATCCGCAGAATAAAACGCGTATCCGGACTGTTTTTCAGACATCTCAAAATACGCGTTTGTACGGTTACTTTCTTACGGTATCAGCAGAACCAGGGTGCCTGCGACAATAGCGGCAAGACCCGCACAGGATTTCCCGGATAAACGCTCGCCAAATACAAGATAAGAAAAGAAAATCGTCACAAGAATGCTGAGTTTATCAATGGGAACAATCACGCTGGCAGGACCCTCCTGCAGCGACCTGTAATAACAAAGCCAGGATGCGCCCGTTGCAAGACCCGACAGAGCGATAAAACACAATTCTTTCCGCGAAATATCTTTTACCGTATGCTGTTTTCCCGTCACATATACCATGAGCCACGCCATGACCAGTACAACACCCGTGCGGATGGCAGTTCCCAGGTTGGACTCCACGCCGGTAATTCCAACCTTGCCGAGAATGGAAGTCAAACTGGCAAAGACCGCAGACCCCGCAGCGTAAAGGAACCATTGATTTCCGGTTCCATTCTGCTTTGCCGGTATATCCTTTTTTTCAATCATCATAAATGTCCCTGCGGCAATGCATACAACACCCGCTGCCTTTATCAAATTCATCTCCTCGTGCAGAAAGATAAAAGCAAGGAGAATTGTCAGCACCACGCTGGATTTGTCAGTGGGAACCACCTTGTTAATATCGCCTGTCTGCAAAGCCCTGAAATAGCAGAGCCACGACGCGCCCGTTGCCATTCCCGACAAAACCAGGAACAGCCAGGTTTTTCCGCTGATGAAACCAATTTGAGATTGGGATCCTGTCACAAAGACCATCACCCATGAAAAAATCAGTACAATGATCGTGCGTATGGCTGTCGCAACAGTTGAATCAGTCTTCTGAATCCCGCACTTGGCTAAAATTGAAGTAATTCCGGCAAATAAGGCTGAACCGAATGCCATTAGAATCCACATGTCTCTTTCCTCCCAGATTTCAACGTGCATATGTAAGTTCTATTATAGCACCGGATTGCAGTCATCGGTCAAAAATTTTTCTATCCTTCCAATTCTTTGCTTTGCAGTGTCTTATGGAATTTTGCCAATCGTATCATTATAAAGTCGTAATTATCCTTTCGATGAGGCACCAAACAGCCGCTGCAGTCCTTGATGCCGTTTTCCAGGTAAGGAGAAAAAGGCAAATTTTAACTTGAATACCTTTTTCTTCTTTTTTTATTTTTGTAAATTTATATACATACAGGAAGTGAATCAATATGTCAATACACAATACCCAAACACCACTGCGCCTGACAAGCGATCTGGTGTTTTATTTAGTTTATGCCTCTGACACAGACGCATCCAGACAAGCGCTGATCTCCATGCTCAATCTGGTTTTAGACCGAAAGGAGGATCCTATTACAGAAGTCACTGTAATCAACAGTGTCCATAAGGGCTTCAAGCCCAGCGACAAGAGTACCATCATGGACATCCGCGCAAAAACACTCCATCATGAACAGTTTAATATTGAAATGCAAAATAAGGCAGAAGATAGTTTTACAGACCGCACGCTGATGTACGGCTGCCGCATGGTAAATTCTTCATTGGCTTCCGGCGAAAACTATGATAAAATGAAAAAAAGCATAGTCATCTCCTTTATCAATGGCACACAGTTTCATGACATCCCGAATTTCCATACCAAATTCACGATGGCAGAAGAAACCTGCGGTCATATCCTGACAGATAAGCTGGAAATTCATTTTTTAGAACTTGGGAAGCTTCAGGAGAAAGACCCTTCCCTGATGACCCCGCTGGAGCAGTTCTGCGCTTACCTGAAATTCGCTGGTGATAGTGAACGTGAAGACTATGTGGCAAAGCTTTTGGAAACAGGCGAGGAGGCAATTCATATGTCCAATCAAGTATATAAAAACGTCACAGATGACGAAGTTTTAGAAGTGCTTTTGTGGCACGAAAGAATCGCAGAGCACGACCGTGTAACCGAACTTGAAAAAAGAGAAGCCGTCGGCATACGAAAAGGAATTGAGCAAGGAATCGCTGCCCTGATCCAAGACAATCTGGAAGACGGAAAATCAAAAAATCAGATTCTTGCCAGACTGCAGAAGCGATTTGACCTGACTGAGACAGACGCATACGCATATTATCTAAAATACAGCAATCATTCCAATTAATGAGTACTGCTGTCCTTTACTCAAAATCACACATTGATACAAACCAATCGAGTAGGAGGTGGGCGATTGTTTCGCCTACCTCCTACTCGATTTATTTCTGTTATCTTTCTCTTTTGAAGTCAGCAGTCTTAACTGCGCCTCACATGCTCCGTTTCTTGTTCATAACCCGCTTAATCTGTTCTACTACATGGAGGAACGAACCTTTGTCCACTTTATAACTGTAGGAAACCAGCTGTCCTCCCTTATCGCTGAACCGCTGCAGCCGAGCCTTTTCTTCCGGCGTGACAAAGGTTTCATAACCCTCCGGCACGATAACCACATCATTCTCAGCAAAAAACTGTTCCTCTCTTTCAAATATCCCTGCAAGCTGGGTTGCCATCTGCTCACTCCAAGAACCCATGCCCTGACAGTTGCTCCGCACCACGCCGGCAAAAGCATCACTGGCACAGAAGATCCCTACTTTCTGTGTATCTCCAATCTTCGCCAGTCTGACAATCGTGCCCACAGACGGGGTCATGGCAACCATGGCAAGCACCTTGTTGCTGTTGATATACTGCTCTACCTCTGTAAAATGAGTAGAAGTGGTTAAAACCAAGTCATATTCTTCGTTTAAATGCTCTGCAGCTTCGTCGATTCGTGCAAGGTCAAAGGCTGCTGTCTCCGCATAGCCTATCTGCGAGAGCTGCCTCTCTATCATCTGCAGCGTCTCAGGATTGCAGTCCACCAGCGCTACCTTTACCACATCGTACTTTTCTTCCAGTCCCCGCAGTTTCAGATTGAGATAAATCTCCATCTCCCTCGGCGTAAAACCGAGGCTTTCCAGCCGCGAAAACAGCTGATTGATGGCGAGCATCGCCTTTTCCTTTCGGCTCGCAAAGTCCTCATTCTGGTCGATGACAAAGGAACCGCTGCCCTGTACCATTTCGACAAAACCCTGCTCTTCCAGATATTCATAAGCGTGTTTGATTGTGCCGCAGGCTACGCCGATTTCGCCGGACAGTTCTCTTACGGTCGGCAGCTTAAAGCCTGCTGACAGCTTCCCGTCTTTAATCGCCTCAGATATTCGCTCTGCAATCTGCTTATAGATAGGCCCCTCATAAGCAGTATCCAGTTTAAAATCCACAAACATATCTATTTCTCCATGCTCAGATAGTTCTTCCGGCCCTCTTCGTACAGATTGTTTCCCTCGCTGTCAATAATCACAACAGCCGGAAGGTTTTCCACTTCCAGACGGCGCACAGCCTCCGCGCCCAAATCCTCATAGCAGACGACCTCCGCCTTCTTGATACATTTCGCAAGAAGAGCCCCTGCACCGCCGATGGCGCCAAAGTATACCGCGCCGTTTCTCTTCATGGCTTCGATAACTTCCGGCGAACGTTTTCCTTTGCCAATCATGCCTTTCAGCCCTAAATCCAAAAGTGCCGGCGCGTAAGCATCCATACGGTAACTGGTGGTCGGTCCGGCAGAGCCGATAACCTGACCCGGTTTTGCCGGCGCAGGACCTACATAATAAATCATACTGTCCTTCACGTCGATGGGAAGTTCCTTTCCTTCTGCCAAAAGCTCACAAAGCCGTTTGTGAGCAGCGTCTCTTCCTGTATAAATAGTGCCGCTGATCAGCACGTTGTCACCTGCATGCAGGTCTTTTGTCTTTTCTGCCGTCAGTGGCATCGTAATTTTCTTTTCCATCTCTCCGCCTTTCCTTCTATAAAACTGTGCTCTTATGTCTGGTTACATGGCAGTTGATGTTGACTGCGCACGGAAGCCCTGCAATGTGTGTCGGCAGAGTTTCAATGTTGACAGCAAGCGCTGTGGTTTTTCCGCCAAAGCCCTGCGGTCCAATGCCCAGAGCATTGATTTTCTCCAGCATTTCCTTTTCAAGCTCTTCGTAAAACGGGTTGGCATTTCTTTCATCTGCCGGACGCATAAGGGCTTTCTTCGCAAGAAATGCCGCTTTGTCAAAGGTTCCGCCGATGCCGACACCGACTACAATAGGCGGACATGGATTTGGACCTGCATCCTCCACTACCTTTAAAATAAATTCTTTGACTCCGTCAAGACCGTCAGACGGCTTCAGCATCTTAATCTGGCTCATATTTTCGCTGCCGAAGCCCTTTGGCGCAACGGTAATGCGCAGAGTATCCCCCGGCACGATATCGTAGTAAATCACTGCCGGCGTATTGTCACCTGTATTAACTCGGTCGATTGGATCTTTAACGCAGGATTTGCGCAGAAAACCTTCGGTATAGCCTCTGCGAACTCCCTCGTCAACAGCGTCTTTCAAATTGCCGTCGATGTGTACATCCTGACCGATTTCAAGAAACACACAGGCAAGACCTGTATCCTGACAGATTGGCACGTTGTCCATATCTGCAATTTGATAGTTCTCCTCAATTTTATCTAAAATATTCTTTGCAATAGCAAAAGGCTCACAGGCTTTACACCCTGCAATAGCACCTTTGATATCTTCCGGCAGATGGCAGTTTGCCTCGATACAAAGGTCTCTGACCGTCTGCGTAATTTGCTCAGCTTTAATTTCTCTCATGCCGTTCACTCCTTCCTTAAATATGCAGCTTAATTCTGTTCAAATCACCCGTTTCCACATCCCAGCGCTCACCGACAAGACCGATAATCAGATACATCTCCTGCATGGAATCATAGAAAATTTCTTTCAGCAGTCGGAAGTTTTCAATTTCACCTGTAGAACGGACGTGGATTCTAGGACCTGTGCAAGGGTGCACCAACTCGCCGATTTTCACGTGATCCTCATCGAAAAAGCTGACGGAAAGGTCCTGGGCGATATATTCATTGACGGCATTTTTCAGCGCGTCAATATCAATATCCGGTTTTTCTTTAAAGCCCAGAGAAAAGCCCCGCTTAATATCTCCATGATAACACTTTTGGAAAAGTTCCTGCGGCATACAGTGCTCCACAAGGTCTTCTGCAGTGTGCGCCATCTTACGATAGCGAACGGACTTGTGTACCGTCTCCGCAATGTCCTGAGGCAGCGGTCCGAATAAGTTTGGTCTAGTGATGATAATCTGCTCCCCCACGCCGATTAAAAGCTGCGCATTAGTTTTCAGGAAAGGAAACAACAGTTCAAAGTGCTCGATGATAACCCTGCGTCCTTTCTTGATGGCTTTTTCCGTTGCTTCCGCCAGTTCGTGCATTTGGGTAAACGCCGACTCAAAGCGCACATCCATATGATAAGTATGAGGCGCATAAAAGCCTTCGTCTTCATCTACATCTAAAATCGGAAGCGGTCTTACATTGACGCCGCTGTCATCATTGCAAAGATCCAGTCCCGGAAACATCCCCTTAATCAGCATGCTTTTTCCGGCGCCTGCTTCACCGATGATTCCAATGAGCTTATCTTCCGGATCTAAATACTGCTGCGCAATCTGCATCCCCAGTTCCAGCATACGTCTGTTGCCTCGGGGCGCAAAAAACACACTATATAAATGAGGAGAATTGACCATATAATTTCTTTGTTTAGGCATTTTGTTCAACCTGCTTTCTATACGTATTCATCGTCATCATTGTATCACATTTTTTATGATACATCTACCATTTTGTATCAGATACAATTTTGGTGCAATTTTGCCGAAAAGTTTGTTTTGCAATGGAACCTGATTTATACAAACGCATACAAAACGGATACTAAAACAGCGACCTTCATCAGCCGCTGCTCTATGTCCTGTGGTTCAACTCTCTGCAATACCTTTTTAACCTTTAATATCCTGTTTGATGCTGGTTGTGGATATATCCGGCGTTCTTTCCAGATATACAACCTCTGCCCCTTCTTCCTTCAGGAAGTCAAATCTTCCTTTCCAGTCATCTCCAATAACAAAAGTATCTACATGGTATTCGTGGATATCCGTCCGTTTCTGTTCCCAGCTTGTTTCCGGAATGACGAGATCTACATAGCGGATTGCTTCCAGCAGCTGTTTTCTGCGCTCGTAATTAAAGTAGCATTTTTTTTGTTTTTCATTCCAGTTGAATTCATCGGTAGAAAGGGCCACAATCAGATAATCTCCATATTCCTTTGCCCTGCGAAGCAGGTTAATATGACCGTAGTGCAATAAATCAAATGTTCCGTAAGTAATTACTCTTTTCATACTTTCTCCTTACTTAAACTTCCGCATTCTTCAGGATTATATCTGCCAGACGGGCAGACGCTTTTCCGTCGTTTAAAAGATTATATTCTTGGTTAAATTCCTTGACCTGAGAAGCAGCCTTCTGAAAATCTATGGCATCAATTGCAGCAACAAGTTCTTCTTCTGTCTTTACAATCTCTCCCGGAAGGTCTGCAGTATCCAGATAAAAGCCTCTCATTTCGTCTCTGTACTCTTCCATGTCGTACATATAAAACAGCATCGGTCTCTCTAGTATTGCGTAATCGAAGAAAACGCTGGAATAGTCTGTAATCAGAAGGTCCGCCGCTATGTACAGCTCGTTGATATCATCATATGCAGAGACATCATAGATAAAGCCTTCATATGCCCGGAAATCAAAATTATCAGCAACCAGATAATGAGCTCTAAATAAAATGATATACGCATCTCCAAGTTGTTTTTTCAAAAAATCAAAATCCACAGGATTTTCATATACATATCCAGCCTGGGCATCATGCTGATTATCTCTCCAGGTCGGTGCATAGAGAATAATTTTTTTATCGATGCCCGAAAGTCCCAGCCTTTCCTTTACTACCTTGACATCTTCTTCAGTAAAGGTGTTCAAAAAGTCATTTCTCGGATATCCGATTTCTAAAATGGCCTTCTCTTTCCCAAAAGCCTTTAAGTTCCAGGCTGAGCTGAATTTTTCTGTCACAAATCTGCAAGGTGACAGAAGATAGTCAAGTCTTGCCGTATCAGTACGGTATTTATCTCTGATTTCTCTCACAGAATTCATGGCATTGTCGGAAACTGTAATATCATAGCCTAAGCGCTTCAGAGGCGTACCATGCCAGCACTGCACATAGACCTGTCCCTTCCCCGGTACCCAGTGATCTAGAGCTCTGAAATTAAAAATCCAGTATTTCGCCTCATGAAGATATTTCTCACACTCTGCACTCTGGTTTTTTACCACTCCGGTATGACGGTTTTTCTCCAGATATTTGTACTTCTCGGGATGATCAAAAAGCCAAATAAACTGATAATCGGAAAACCTAGGGTCTGAAAGCATATATTCATATACTGCTTTCGGACTGCATGCATAACTTTTACCGTTATATGCACCGAAAACGATAGTTTTTTCATCAGGTTTTGCAAACAGCCCCCTGCTGCGGTAAACAACCTTTCTTGTGCCGTAAAGGGTGCTTCGCATCAGAATGCGCAGGGGTGTTGATTTTTTTGCGATGTTCTTCAGTATAGATATAATTTTCAAAAGAACCTCCTATTCAGACAGCAAGGTTTTGATGAACCCGCACAGTTTTTCTGTACAATTGTTCAAATCAATTTCAATATATTTTTCTCGAAAAGCAGCAGCTGCCTGCCGGTCATAAGGCTGTCCCAGTTTAGAAACCAGCTGTTCCTCCGATGTACATACATACTCGCCGATGGCTTCGCTGCTAAGATGGACATTAAGACCTACATTTGTATCATATTTTTCAAAATCCGGCTGATAAATATATAAATCATGGTCAAGAATCGCAGCTTCAAAAGCAATCGCCGAATAGTCAGTGATCACTTTATCGCAAACCCTGAGCCACTCCATAGACGAGTACTTCTGATCCACAATGACACCTCTTTCCTTTGCCCAGCTGTAATCTCCCCGATCCAGAAAATGCTTTTTCAAAACCAAATTGAAGGTGTCAAAATCGAACCTGGAAATCAGTTTTTCCAACTCCAGCTCCGCATTTTTACGGAAAGTCGGCACATAAAGGACACTTTGTTTTTCCCTGACTGCAGGATAATCTGCTTCCAGCCTCTCTCTTGCCACTGTATCTTTTGTTCTGATAAAGTCAATTCTCGGAAGACCGTAATAAACCAGATTTTCTTCCGGTGTTCTGAAAGCCTCTGCAAAATATTTTCCTGTAATTCTTCCGGGTGCAAGAATGTAATCGTAATTTCGGTGCATCTTCATAGCTTCTGCAACAGCTTTACTGTGACCATACGGATTGTCCACATTCTGCCAGCCAAACTTCTTAATCGCACCAAGGGCGTGCCACATCTGAACTACTTTCTGTCCCTTCTTTTTAGGCAGTACTGACACCAGGATACAGTACCCATCAAGAATAACCACTTTAGATGATGCAAGATGATACATCTGTTTCATCAACTCCAGACCATAGCTGACTGCTCCAGCTGCAGATTTTTTCAGTGTTTTTGTAAGTACAACAGTTTCTATGTTCTGCTGACGCAGGCAGTCTGTCAGAAGCCTTATATCCAGCGTGGGCGCATCTGACTGACGGCTGATAATAGCAACCTTGTCTTTCAGCCTAAAAGGTTTGAAAAACAAATTGATAAAACACAGCACCGCTGTTGCCCCATATATGAGAAATTTAGACATCCATTACTCCCTGCTTTCCCTAATTATTTTTATTTGCTGCAGCACGCTGGTCTCTCATTTTATACAGAGCTCTCATGACTGAAGCGATTGGATAAAATTTCTTAAAGTGTTTGTACGCACCTGCATCTTCTGGATTCTTTATGAAGCAGATATCCGCCTGGTTCATACATTCTTTCAGTTTTGATTTAGAGAGTCTTCCCATCGTATACTCTTCAATTAAAACCTTCTCGCTGACAAAGGTAACACCGGTCTTTTCAACCTTACTGTTCATATCTACTGGCTTACCAAAGATCATGTAGTCGGCAAACATTCCAGGAAGGTTGACGCCGCATCTTGTAACCGCATAACCGGACGCACCAAAACGCATATTTACTTCAACGAAGTAGACCTTTCCGTCGGTGGTTTCGATTAAGTCAATATCGTATAAACCGTCAAATTTCAGAGTACCTACAAAATCGATAAGTTTGTCAATCAAAGGCTGCATGGTTTCACATGGAAGGATTCTTCCAGTAACGGCAACGCCTCTGTGCTCATTCTGACCGCCCTCTTCAGCACCAAAGAAACCAGGACCATTAGCACCAGACTTGGTACTGATTCCAAGAATGGAGTATTCTTTCTTAATATCCACAAAATCTTCTACCAGCATTTCGATATCCTTTTTCGCAGAAAACTCTTTCAAGGTATCGATGAGTTCTCTTTCGCTGTAGCATACACGCATTCTGCTCTTGGAACTGTTTCTGCTCACATTTGGTTTTATAAAACAAGGGTAATGCACTGTTTCCGGCACATAGAATTTCCCTCCTACGGTTCTGATCACGCAGCTGTTTAATACCGGTAATCCTGCTGCAAGGGCCAGTTCCTTCTGTACCCCTTTGCTCATGAGCCGATTGATTTCTCCCTCTTTATTATCCGCATTCGGAAGAAAATAGAACTGACTCAGCTCTTCCAGATATTCATCTGCAATAGAAGCCACCAAATCGTCAGCCGGTATCAAAAGCATCTTGCGGGCAGGATCTGCCAAATCCTTCAGCATGTTTACGATATTAATACTCTTTCTTCTGGATACGCACACATGATATGCCTTAATATATTTACTGTAAGCATCCGGTTTGAGCATTTTCATCAGATTTCTCAGCTTCGGTCTCACCTGGAAAATTCGCAGTACCTCTACTTCATACCCTGCTTCACCCAAAGATCTTGCCATACACAGATTGGAGCAGTAGTTACGGCCTGCAACAATCACACGAGGTTTTTCTGAATTCGAATTTCGCCTATTTGCTTTTTTTGTCTGTGGGAATCTTAAGAGAATCTGTTTCAGAGGTCGAAGCTGTACTGCCAGTCCCCGTTTTATTTGTCCCAGAGAGCGTCTAATCTTTTTCAGTTTCTGTTTAATCTTTTTTTTGCGTGCAGTCTTTGTAATTTTCCTGATAAAGAGCTGTCCCGGCGCAGGGTCCTCATTAGAATAGAGCAGTGGAATATCTGCCTCTGCAATGCAGGTATTGAGTTCCCTCTTCGTCATAAATCCGTGAATATAATCATCCCAGGCTACTTTTTCATAAATAAAGCTCTTGCCATAAGCTTCTACCTTTTCCTCTTCCGGTGTATGTTCCTGTCCGGTAGCCTCCTTTACAAACAGTGCCGGAAGATTTACGCCGCTCATGAAATAGGAGTAATTAGGACCTCCACTCCGCAGATTTACTTCATTAAAGTAAATCTTATCCCCGACAACATTGAACTCCAAATCGAACATACCGATATAGTGATAGGACTTCATCATCTCGATAATCTGCGTCTGAATCTCTCCAAGCTCTGCAAAAGGAACTACTTTTCCCGCCAGAGTAACGCCTTTTTCATACTGTGCCACATTGGTTTTCTTGATAATCGCCGGAATAATAATCTGCTGATCTAAACAAACGCCGGACAAATCAATTTCATTTTCAATATTGAGAAACTCCTGTACTAAAATCGAGCGATTGGAGAATTTACGCTGCAGCTTGCTAAGATGACTTCTCAGTTCCTGCTTATCATTACAGAGTTTCATTTCTCTTTTATAACCGGTAATGCTTTCGATCGGCTTTACAAAACATGGATAAACCATATCCTCTGGAATCACAATATCATTTTCCAGGGAAATAATCCATTCCATCGGTGTAAGCAGTCCTGCTTTTCTGGCAAGGTTTCCCTGAACGGTTTTGTTCATATGCTCCACCATAGTGCCTGCTTTTCCACCTACGATGGAAGGCATCACAAAGATATCTTTCAGTTTATCTCTGTTCATGTCCATCACAGAAGCAGTATAGTCGTCTGCCGGGAACAGCACCGGTCTTACTTTTTCGCTCGCATACTGAAACAGTGCTTCTAATAGCTCTGTGTCTTCTCCATCTTTTACTTTTTTGGACACCACTTCGATAGACCTGCGCACATACTTACTGCAGCAGGCAATGTCGGAAAGACCTGGTTTATGGGCATTGGCAACTAAATCCACGGTATATCCCGCTGCACCCAGAGAACGAATTACTGCAAGACCTGTGGAATAATTCCTGGAAAGAACAACCACCAGAGGTTTTTCGCCCTGGTATTCTTTTTGTACTTTTTCTCTTTCAAGAGTCTTCAGAATTTCTCTGTATTTCTCTGCCTGTTCTTCTACAGGAATCAGGCAAAACTGGTATTCCTTATATCGATTATAGCTGATACCCAGCCTGTTTCTTGCATCCTTAATCTGTTTCTCTGCATATTCCCGTTCCCAGTCAGCAGTTTCCATCGCAGAAACAATGCAGGCTTCTTTCTGTTCCTTATTTCGCTCTCTGCGGCGAAGGATTTTTGCATATGTTTCTGCCTGCTCTGCAGCATCATATTTCCAGAAATGATGCTTTTCATAGTCAGCAAGGGTAATACCCAGTCTGTCTTTTGCGTCTTTTATTTGCGCCCGAGCATAGTCTCTCTCCCAGCCGGTTTCTCTGAGCACTTCTCTGAAATGCGCTTCCCTTCGTTCCATTTTGTGCGCACGCGCAGTAACATCTTCCAAGAATATCTGTTCCGGAACTTCATCTTCATTTCCGCAGATAATCTTAATTTCTGCTGCTGCCAGTTCACGATCCAGAGTTTCTTTCGTCATATGACCGTGAAGATAATCTTCCCAGGCAACTTTCTCATAGATATAGGTCTTTCCGAATGCAGGGATTACAGTTTCCTCTTCCGTATGTTTTTCACCCAGAATTTCCTTGACAAAGATTTCTGGAAGATTTACACCGCTCTTATAATAAATATAATTGGTACCGCCGCTTCGCAGATTATTCTCATTAAAGTAGATTTTGTCACCGACAATATTGAATCCCAGATCGAACATGCCAAAATAGTGGAATTCACGCAAAAACGCCAGGATTTTTTCTTTGAAGTCTCCCAGTTTTTCTACCGGAAAGGTTTTTCCTGCCAGCGGAACCCCTACATCGTGCTTCCCGATTAGTCTTTTCCAGATAATACCCGGCAGCACAATTTCCTGATCTAAGCACACGCCTTCCATGTCAATTTCTTCATCAATTTCAAGGAATTCCTGCACCAGAATAGAACGATTGGAAAAGTTTTCTCTCAGCTTCTGTAAATGCGCGCCAAGTTCCTCTTCACTATCGCATTTTGCCATCTCCTGTTTGTATCCCAGGCTGCTTTCTAAAGGCTTGCAGTAGCAAGGATACACCATGTGTTCTGGAATTGTTATCTTCTCATCTCTTAAGGAGATTACCCATTCCTTCGGGGTTAGAATGCCCACCTTTCTGGCAAGCTCACCCTGTACGCTTTTGTCCATGTAATGCTTCAGACTTCCCTGACCGCCGCCTGCAATGCCTGGCATAACAAAGATATCCGAAAGGGCATCTCTATGCAGATCCATAACTGACGCAGTATAGTCATCTGTCGGAAACAAAACTGGTTTTTGCTGATATCTGCCAGAATAACTGAGAAGGGCACTCACCAGCTCTGTGTCTTCCTCATCTTTCACTTTCTTCGTCAATACTTCAACGGCCTCATGGACATATTTACTTTTTGCAATGAGCGCCGAAGCATTTTCTTTATATGCACTGGCAATTAAATCTACCGTATATCCTGAAGCTCCAAGGGATCTGATTACGCTAAGGCCAGTAGAATAATTTCTTGAAAGTACTACAACTAATGGTTTTTTTTCTTTCATTGGATTTCCTCTTCCTCCTAAGAAATTATTATAAATAATCTTCAAACAAGTAACGGACACCCTTATGGTTCCGCACATAATATTGCATCTGCAAAAGATCTGCTGCCGGTGCGGTGTTTCCCTCTATCAGCACAGGTCCGTGCTCGGTAATTGCGATATCCCATCCTACATATCCGACACCGTCAACAATCTTCGCTACATGGTCAATCAACTTCTTTGCTTCATCCCAGTATGGAATAACAAATCCCTTCATTTTTACACCTGTATCCGGATGGATTTCATAAATATTTCCCTGAAGATCAATTGCGTCCGAATATACCTCGCCGCTCTCTAAATCAATCAGGGCGGAAATTCCTCCGTTATGAAAATTGTCCACCACTGCGTCACCGCCGCCCATTCTAAAGGCAGCATACAGCATATGAACTTGTCCGCCGGAAAAAATGGATATTACACGAATCGTATTTACTGCTCGTTTGGAATACTTGCTCATTTCATGATGCTGCACAAGATATCCTTCTACAATCCCTGGAGGCAGCTCCCAAATTTTTGAGTAAACGGTTTCCAGATTATCTGCATTCAGCTCAAATACCTGTATTCCTTCTCCGCATCTTGCTGACAAGGGCTTGTAGATAAGCTTTTTTTCATTCTGGAACTGATCCATAAACTGTTTCAGGGAGAGTTCTCTATTATAAACCCATGCTCTGCCCAGATATTCACCAAAGATCTCATTAAAGCGGCACTTATTCATAAAGCAGCGTATGTTTCCCTGACTGGTATTGTACTTTTTCCGAAGAGTATCCCTGCATCCCTTTGTAAGGAAGGTTTTCCAGGTTTCTTCATCCAGTTCCCAAAATTTATAATTGACATAATCCTTATATTCCGCTCCACACGAAGTTTTTGCAGCTTCCATATTTTCCTTTGCGGATTCGTACTCCCAGCCGGTTTTTTCCATGACCGTCCGAATCAGTTCCTCGTTTTCTATTGTTCTCTGTTTTCTTCGTTCTATCTTTTCAAGAACAAATTGATATTCCATTTCCTGCTCTTCGACGGGAATTTTGTAAAAATCATACCGATTATAATTTTTATAGGTAATTCCTAATCTTGCTTTGGCATCCTTCATCTGTGCCAAGGCATACTCTCTGCTCCATCCAGTCTTTTCCATGACTGCAGAAATTGTTTCTTCGGTTTTTCTTTTTCTGATCGCTTTTTTCTCTGCTTCTTTTTGCGCATCTGCCTCTTTTTTTGCAGGCATAAAAAACTTATTTTTTCTTTTCAAAATATTAAACATAAAATTTGCTCTTTCTCCTGTAAAAAAGCTCCTTTTTTACAGATACGGCGCTACCACATGATGCATGCCCTTACGCTCCTGCAGATAGAATGGCAGCTGTAGAACATTCGGTGCAGGAGAGGTATTGCCTTCTATCAGCACCGGTCCGTTTTCTGTAACAGCGACATCCCAGCCGACATAACCGACGCCATCCACAATTCTGCCGGCCTTATCGATTAATGCCTTTACCTCATCCCAGTAAGGCACCTGAAACCCCTTAATCTTTTCTCCGGTAGCAGGATGGGTTTGATAGATATTTCCAGACAGATCAATGGCATCTGTCATAACTTTGCCGCTTTCCAAATCAATCAGAGCCAGAACACCTCCGTGATGGAAGTTGTCTACGACTGCGTCTCCCCCCGCCATTCTGAAAGCCGCATAAAGGATATTCACCTTATCTTCTGCAAAAACGGATACCACGCGAAGTGTATTCACTGCTCGTTTGGAAAATTTGCTCATTTCCGGATGCTGCACCAGATATCCTTCAACAATCCCTGCAGGAAGTTCTTTTATCTGCTCATAGCTTGTTTCTATGCTGTCTTCGGAAAGGTCAAAGACCTGTACCCCGGATCCGCAGCTTGCTGACAGAGGTTTATAAATAACCTTTTTCTCATTTTTGAAAGTTGCTTTGAAATCCTCCAGGGATACATCCTGATTGTAGGACCATACTCTTCCCAGGCATTCACGGAATACTTCATTAAACTCATTTTTATTTCTGAAGCAGGCAACTTTTTCCTTATTCGTATTATATTTTTTTCTGAGGGCGTTTGCGTCACCCTTTGTGAAATAAGTTTTCTGTGTTTCTTCGTCAACTTCCCAGAACCGGTAAGCAACATAGTCCTTATATTCAGCTCCGCAATTTTCTTTAGAAGCCTTCATAATCTGTTTTGCTTCTTTTTCGGTCCAACCAGTTTCTTCCATCACCTTGTGCAGCAGTTTTTCATTCTTCTGCGCTTTTCTTTTTTTGTTGACCGCCTTCTTCACAACATCCTCATATGCACGTTTCTGATCCTTCAGCGGAATTTTATGAAAATCATAATGGTTATAATCCCGATAAGTGATGCCAAGCCTTTCCTTTGCCTCTTCTATCCTTGCCATAGTTTCCTCACGGCTCCAGCCGGATTTTTTCATAACCGCCAGAATATTTTCTTCCTTCCGCTTCTTTCTTAAGGCCCTTTTTTCTGCTATTATAGCAGCCTGTGCTTCCTGTTCCTCTGCCGGAACAGAGAAAAATCCGTTCTTATCAAAATCATAATAAGTAATGTTCCATTTATTTTTAGCTTCTTCCATCTTTTCCACAGTTTCTTCACGGCTCCATCCTGTTTTTGACATAACAGATGTAATATAGCCCTCTTTCTTCTTAAGCTTGTCCAGGTTCTTCTGTTCCTGGGATTTCTGTGGAATATCTATATTCTCTGCTGTGGTTTTCTTTTTTCTAAAAAAATTAAACATGTTTTTTCCTCCTGCTATTTGTTTTCTGACAATCTCTCATTCTGTAAAGTATCCGAAGCAGCATGCCCAGTCTGTAGTATCTCTGAAAATGCCGATACGGTTTCGGATCCGCATCATCTTTGATAAAGTGTATATCTGCGCTATCGATCAGTTTTTTGGCCTTTTTCCTGCTGATATCACTTCTAACATATTCCTCTAACAGAATTTTTTCACTAATAAACTGCTTCCCCGTTTCTATCATAGAGAAGGAACAGGTTACAGGCTTTTTCTTCGTCATATAGTCTGCATACATGGCTGCCATATTGATGCCCGATCTCGTAAAGGCGTGCATGGAAGCTCCGGCTCGAAAGTTAATCTCTACGAAATAAAGACTTCCGTCTCTGGTTTCTATCAGATCGATATCCACAAGGCCCGTATATTCCAAGGATGCGGTAAATGCACTGCACTGCTCGATCAGTGGTTTCAGTTTAGATGGGTAAAGGGTCTCTCCTGTAAGGGCAACCCCTTTTCTTTCCCTGTGTCCACCATGTACAGCCTTAAAACAGCCCGGCAGGATTGCACCCTCCGGCGTGCTGACTCCTAAAAGAGAATATTCTGCTTTGATATCAGCATAGGTTTCGACCAGGATTTCAAAATCACCTGTTTTTCCTAAATCCTTCAGAACACGACTAAGCATTTCTCTGCTGTCGCACTTCATCATCCTGGATTTTCTTCCCTTAGCACTGACATTGGGTTTGATAAAACATGGATATACAATATCATCGGGCAGTGTAAACTTTCCATTCGCAGACTTTATTAACACGCTGTCTAAAACCGGCAGGGAGAATTCCTTTGCCAGCTTTTTCTGCACATTCTTATCCATCAGACGACTGATTTCTCCTGCTTTACCTGAAATACCCGGAGTCAGATATACCTCGGCAAGTGCATCCAGATACTCATCTACAATCTGTGCGGAATAATCATCTACAGGCACCAGAACAGGTCTGTCACCGAATTCCGCCATCCCCAGCAGCATTTCTGCAACTCTGCCATCGTTCTCTCCGACAATACACTGTCGAAAATGGTGCACATATTTGCTGTAAGCGTCCGGTTTCATCCTACCCAAAATGTCAAACGCTGATGTTTTTTTCTTATACAGGCGCAACACATCCACTTGATATCCGCCCATAGCCAGATCTCTGGTCATGGTCAGAATGTTGCCGTAATTCCTTCCGACGATAACAGCCCGAGGTGTGGTTTCCGGATTGGTTTCCGCGTTTCCAGCAAAACCGGTCCTCTGCCTGTCCTTTTTAACGCCATGGTCTTTTAAGCGATGCTTTAATGCGCTCAGCCTGATTCTTTTTTCAAAGTGTTTTCCTGGCGCAGGATCATCTCGATTGACAAGTAATGTGAAATCGGCGCTGCCGATACATCTGCTCAGCTCTGACCTGGTCATATAACCATAAATGTAATCTTCCCAGGCAACCTTCTCATATACAAAGGTTTTTCCAAAGGAAGTAATCTCTGCAGCTTTCCTGCTATAATCCTCTCCTGTGAGTCCTTTTACCAGGATATCCGGCAGATTCACTCCATTTAAGAAATAGGCAAAATTAGGTCCTCCGCTGCGGAAATTTACTTCATTGAAATAAAGTTTATCTCCGCATTTATGCAGTTCCATATCAAACATACCCACATAATGAAATTGTTTCAGAAGTGTTTTTACGCAAAGCAAGGTATCGCCCACTACCTCCGGCGATAACATTCTGCCGGACATGGTAACGCCAAGTTCATGCCTTGCAATTCCGGTTTTCTCAATTACCCCGGGAATGATCACTTCCTCATCCAGACAGATGCCGGATAAATCATATTCCCTGTCAATGTGTAAATACTCCTGAATCATTACAGATCTATTACTGTAAAATTTCTTCATTCTAAAGAGCTGTTCTTTAAGCTGGGATTGGTCTGCACAAACCGCCATCTCTGTTTTATGCCCCGAAATACTTTCTATGGGTTTCACAAAGCAGGGATATTCCACAGTTTCGGGAATCTGAATTTCTTCTTTCAGGGAAACAATCCATTCCAGAGGCGTTAGAAGTCCTGCTGCTTTCGCCATTTCTCCCTGTAAAGTCTTGTTCATCAAATCCACTATGGAAAAGTTGGATTTCTCAGTGACATGGGGCATCAGAAAATGTTCTCCAAGTACCGCTCGATTGGAATCCACTACCGATGCAGTAAAATCGTCCGTTGGAAAAAGAACCATATTTCCCGGATATGTTCCGACATACTCCATCAGTACTTCAATCAGCTCATTTCCTGCATCTCCTTGTATATTGCGAGTCAAAACCTCTTTGGAATTTCTCACATACTTACTGGAAGAGGCAATCACAGAACTGCCCTTTTTCTTCACACTTGCAATTAAATCCACATCATAGCCTGCAGCCCCCAGGGATCTGATGACCCCAAGGCCTGTGGAATAATTTCTTGAAAGTACAATAATCAGCGGCTTCAAATTACTCAACATAATCTCCTTGCATTTCATGTTTTGAATAGGTTTCCCCTTCGTGATTTATCTATGCTATAAGTCTTGATATTTCAGACATTGTTGATATTTCATTATATAATATTTGACCCAATAAGTCAAATAGCGCATAGAGGCACAACAACAGACTTCCATTGAGATTTCAACATTTAATAAAGGCTATGAGACTTTAAATTTTCTCATAGCCTTTATAGTTTACTTGTATATTCGATTCGCCTGATTGGACCACTTTGTATAATACTTCGTTCCGTTGATTACCCGAACGCCACGCACTTTGTAATAATATCTTGTACCATTTACAAGGTTACTTGTATTCTTCAGTGTCCGCTTAGTACCGTCCGTTGTAGTGTAAAGTGGCTTACTGCCGTAGCTGCCCGACTTTGTACTTTTGAAAACCTCAAAATAATCAACTTTATATCCATAGGATTTTTCCCAATTAATCCGGATATAACCCTCCCCCCGCTCTGAACTTGCTGTCAGGGTGGTCGCTTCTACGCCGTCGATAATATGCTGATTCGGATTTTCCGGGCTTTTATATATACGGTTGGCTTCATTGGACCACTGGGTATAATATTTCGTTCCATCGATTACACGAACGCCCCGCACTCTGTAGTAATACCTTGTGCCATTTACCAGATTGCTTGTGTTCTTCATCGTACGTTTAGTACCGTCTGTCGTGGTGTAAAGTGGTTTGCTGTCATAGGTGCCCGACTTTGTGCTTTTGAAAACCTCAAAATAGTCCACCTTATACCCGTAGGATTTTTCCCAATTAATTCGAATATAACCGTCCCCCAGCTCTGAACTTGCTGCCAGAGCAGTTGCTTCTACACCGTCTATGATATCCTGATTTGGATTCTCTGGGCTTTCCGGATTTTTATAAGTGCGGACGGCTTCATTAGACCACTTTGTATAATACTTGGTTCCATCGATTACCCGAACGCCGCGCACTCTGTAGTAATACCTGGTATCACTTACTAGATTGCTTGTGTTCTTCATCGTACGTTTGGTACCGTCTGTCGTGGTATAAAGTGGTTTGCTGTCATAATTCCCCGACTTTGTACTTTTGAAAATTTCAAAGTAGTCCACCTTATATCCATAAGATTTTTCCCAATTGATACGGATATAACCGTCTCCCAGTTCTGAACTTGCAGTCAGAGAGGTCCCCTCTACACCGTCTATGATATCCTGATTCGGATTCCCAGAAAGAGACGAGTCCTTGCTAACCGTCACATAGTAATTCTTTGTATATTTGCCAGAAGGAGATTTCACCTTAATCGTAATTTTATTGTCGCCTTCCTTCAGGCTGTTCCCACTGATTGTCACAGTTGCATCATTATCATTTTTCGTAGTCTTGATGGTCAATTTATCTACAGAAGCACCTACCGCCGTCTTCACCGTGTAGTTTGAAGTAAACCGGTCAAAACTTTTGGTAAATGACAGCTTTTGATCTCCTGCTGACACAGTAATGCTGTCTAAATAACAGTTATTACTTGCCGCGCCGGGTTTTGCCGCAATTGTACTCGGCATACTCTTATAGACGGGAATCTCAAAAGTAAAAGATTCATTCAAAACACCGAAATCATAATAGTTATTCTGAATTAACGATGCCTGTGTTGCCGCCGAAAATATTGCCGTTGCATACTGATAAGTTCCGATTCCCGAAAGCCCGTTCATAATATTGTATCTTTCGTAGTAGGAAGTATACTGATCCCTTTCCAAAAAAGTACTGGCAATATAAATTGCGCCTCCCTTAACTGCTTTTTCCAGGGTATTCCAGGGCCGTAAATAACTAGTGTCAGTCTTATTCACACCGCCTGCCGCATAAACAAGTCCTTTGGTTGCCGCACTGCCGTCAGGACTGTCTACCGACCCAATATTATACACATTATAACAGTTTTCGAAGGTTTTCCCACTGTATGTAAATTTATGACCGTTTATCATAAAATCGCTGCTGCCCAGTTCCTGTCTTGTCTTCGTCGCCAGATAAACAGGACTGATCACATACTTCTTCCCGTTATAAGTCTGTTCTGCGGCACTGATATAATACTTTGCCGCAGTTGACGGCAGTGCCGTAGTTGAAAGAATTTTTTTCACCAGAGATTCTGTCTGATAGGTAGGATCATAATTATTTGGCTCAAACATAAAAATACTGGATTCTGTCAGCCAGTTTCTAGGATCCATATAGTAAGCAACGCCCTCTTTGGAAGCTGACACCCACGAATCTCCATCTTTTCCGATATAAGTATGCTTATCAAAGTCATAATCTCCCTTTTGAACAGATTTAAATCCATCCGAGAAATTTCTTGATACTAAATTCGCATTGGAATTTGCACATTGCTTATTCAGCGCCTCTTCCCATGTAAAGTCAACGTGTTTTGCGCGGAATTTCCAATTAGGGTGATTCACATGAAGTTTTCGAAGCATCGTCTTATAGCTCTCAGGAAAACCTTCTGCCTCAAGCATTGCCTCAAACTGCGCATCGGTCAGTGCACCTCCCCCAGTACCTTCAGAGAAACTGTCCATATCTACATAGCTTGCAGATATGTAATAGTAAGCATTATTATAATAGATTTTATACCAGGACGAACCCGCAGCTGTCTCTGCTGCCAAAGCCACTTTCACCTGTGTCCCTTTTTCCAGTGTTCCTTCACTGGAAAAATCTGTTCCCGGTCCTTTTCTATAATTAATCGTAGAGGTTGTCTTTCCCTCCCTGTAAGAATAATTGACCGTTGCCAAATCAGAACGAATATAACCGTCTCCGTAACTGCTGGAAATCTTATACCAGATATCAGTCTTATTGCTGCTTCCTGCAACTGTATACTTTTCTTTCTCTATATATACTGTAGATTGATATGGAATCGCTCCAACGATAGACGAAGAAGTGGAATAACTGCTGCGTATATTAACACCGTCGCTTTCTGTGATAGTCGCCGTCGCTTCCGGTGCCGATACTCCGTAAGACTCGGAAGTTACAGCAAAAAGACATGTTGCAGCAATACACAGCAAAACTAATACTGTTCTTGTAACATGGATTTTAATCGTCATAGACTCTTGCCTCCTATTATTTAGTAGAAAGGGTTCGATATATCTGCTATTTCATAACTCAGTAAATCTCATCATCTTATGATTCTTCAGTGATATTTTGACATTTTACGGAATCCATAGCGATGGGTTCTCTCAAAATACGATTGGAACCATAACTGCGTTCAGTATACCATATTTAAACTCCTTTTTCAAATGTATAAAAAAGGTTATAGTCTGCTGATAGCCCCCGTAACATTTCCTCAATGCTTCTCTGCTGGTGACGCGCCGCGGCAAATACAAAAAAGCCGCTTTACCTTAAATGGTAAAACGACTTTTAATATACTTATGATTTATTTGCCGCAGTTTTTCTTTGCAGTTTCGCAAAGCTGTGCAAATGCAGCTGCGTCATGGATAGCCAGCTCAGACAGCATTTTTCTGTTGATTTCAATGCCGCTCTTTTTCAGACCGTCCATCAGTCTGCTGTAGGACATGCCGTTGATTCTTGCAGCAGCGTTGATTCTTGCAATCCACATCTGTCTGTACTGTCTCTTCTTTAACTTTCTGCCGATATAAGCAGATCTCAGTGCTCTCATTACAGCAGGGTTAGCAGCTCTGAACACTTTGCTCTTCTGACCATAATAACCCTTTGCCTGCTTTAAAATTTTCTTATGTCTCTTATGGGCGTTTACGCCTTTTTTTACTCTTGCCATGATTCATTACCTCCTAAAACTATTTAGCCATTGCTCTTAACATTCTCTTAGTGTCAGCGCTAGTTAAAATTGTGGACTTTCTCAGACCCATCTTTCTCTTCGGAGTCTTCTTTGTAAGAATATGGCTCTTGTATGCCTTATGTCTCTTGATTTTACCGGTTCCGGTTAATTTCAGTCTTTTGCATGCGCCTCTGTGGGACTTCATCTTATTCTTTGCCATGATGATTTTCTCCTCCTATGTTAATACAAAGTTTTACTTATCAGTTTTCGGTGCCAAAAACATGGTAAGGCTTCTGCCTTCAAATGTCGGCTTCTTGTCAATGGTGCTGACTTCACTGCAGCATTCTGCGAATTTCTCCATGACTTCGCGTCCCTTTGCAGTGTAATCTCTCTCTCTGCCTCTGAATCTAAGGCTGACCTTGACTTTGTCGCCGTCCTGAAGGAATTTACAAGCAGTCTTCGCCTTTACCTGCACATCGTGATCTTCAATAAAGGTACTCAGTCTGATTTCTTTTACCTGCATGCTCTTCTGCTTTTTCTTGGCTTCTTTCTCTCTCTTCTGGATTTCGTATCTGTACTTTCCGTAATCGAGAATTTTGCATACCGGCGGTTTGGCATTTGGTGAAATATTGACCAGGTCAAGTTTCTTCTCATCTGCCAGCGCAAGGGCCTCGTCTCTGCTCATAATACCGAGCATCCCACCGGTTTCGTCGATGACACGCAGTTCCTTGTCACGAATTTCTTCGTTGATCTTGTTCTCCTTACTAATGGTTCGCACCTCCTGTGGTTTCTACACAAACAAGAAAGCGGGCACTTTATGTACCCGCTTCAAAACACGCTAAAAAGCGCATGTTTCTAATTATTAACCCAGCAAACTGACTGTCTGAAAGGTGAGAAGCGGATAACTTCTTCTTCATTACTGAAATAGATTATCACACTTCTGCCCTCATGTCAAGGAAAGTTTTTGGATTTTCAACGATTTTCAGGATATATTCCTTACACTCCAAAATGTTCTTCTTTTATTTTAGCAAAAAGGGCATCATCTGTAAACAGACGATAAGTCAGCTCCAGCAAAAGTTTTGCACTGTTTAAAATAGCTGTGTGAGTAGCCGGCGTTGTCATGACTTTTGCAAATTCATAAGTGTGTGCCACCAGTCCCTTCCCAATGCCCATGCACGGATGAAACGCCACGCAGGCTGTCGCCACATTGCCTATGTCAGAAGAACCAGTTCCCGGATTTTCCGGTTTTGACACGGAAAGACCCAGGCTGGCAAAACACTCATCCAAAAGCTGCTCTTTGAAAGGGCCGGTGAAATAATCATCATAGTCCTCCCCATCGGGCAGAATCTCCACCTCAGTGCGGGTTGCCATAGCTGCCGCCTTTGCACAGTCTTTGACCCAAGCTGTAATATCATTGAGCTGCTGCCTTCTTGGCGCTCTGGTAATAAAGCATGCTCTTCCGTAATCAGGTACAATGTTGGAGGCCTTGCCTCCGTCAGAAATATAGCCGGAAATAACGGCGTCCTTAATGACATGCTGCCGCATCATGTCGGTACTGTCAAATAAAAGCCGTACCGCGTTGAGGGCATTTCTTCCCTTCTCAGGGCATGCTGCCGCATGAGCCGGCGCTCCCTTAAAGACAAACTCCATGCCGTCCAGGGCATAAAACTGAACATTGGACAGATTTTCGTCCATCATATGCACCATAGCCGCAAAGTCATACTCATCAAAAACACCCTGTCTCTGCATGATTACTTTGCCGCCGCCCCATTCCTCGTCCGGCGTGCCGATAATATCAACCTGTACATCGCCCAGCTGGTCTTTAACTGCATTGACCGCTAAAATCGCCATAACGCTGGCCGAACCCGAGGCACAGTGCCCGCATCCATGACCGATATCCGGCAGCGCGTCATACTCTGCCAGAAAAACCGCCTTTTTCTTTCCGCCGGGGTTGATGGACGCCCTGAAAGCCGTCTCCATGCCCGCAAAGGGATATTCGACCTCTATGTCATACTTCCGAAGCAGTTCGACGATACCCTTTGAAGATTCAAACTCTGCGGAGCCCAGTTCCGGATTCTCTGCCATGCAGTCACTCAGCGCATAAATCTCTTCTTCAAAAGACAAAACGATTTCATTCAGTAATTTCTCATGGGTTTCCTTTGACCACATCGTGCTTTCTCCTTTACTTTTCGATTAATATCCAATCACTGACGCTACCACCATAATAATCACTCCGGCCAAAACTTGCAAGAGGAAAACCGGTAAAATCCATCTTGCCCATTTTTCATAAGGAATTTTAGCAAGGGACAATGCTGCCATCATAATGCCGCCGGTCGGAATAATGATGTTGGACAGGCCGTCTCCCATCTGATATGCGAGGACCACTGCCTGTCTGGACACACCTACCATGTCTCCCAAAGGCGCCATAATCGGAATGGAAACTGCCGCTTGTCCGCTGCCCGATGGAATCAGGAAGTTGAGGCAAGTCTGGAACAGGAACATACATGCCGCGCTGACTGCTGCAGGAAGTCCTTCCATTGCCCCTGCCACAGCGTGAAGAATGGTGTGCATGATATTGCCGTCGGTAAGGGTTACCATGACTGCACTGGCAAAACCTACAACCAGTGCGCCTGCAGCGATATCCGCCATACCTTTACCCAGCGCTTTTGCGTAATTGTTAAAACCCATACCTTCAACAGCAGCAACAACGATGCCCATGCCGAGGAAAAGAGCGGAAATCTCATCCAGATACCAGCCCCACTGGGTAACGCCAACGACCAGTAAAACGAGAGAAGCAATAAATACCAGTAAAATCATTTTCTGCTTGATGCCGAATTCCTTTAACTGATCCATCGCGCTGTTGTCAGCCTCCAAACGGTCCTGTTCATACATGGACGAAATCTGCGGATTCTTCTTTACTTTCAGCGCATAGCGCATGGTATAGATGATGGCAATCCCTACCATAACAGCAAATACCACCATTCTGAACTTTGAGCCTGAGAACAGAGGCACACCGGCGATATCCTGCGCAACGCAGACGGTGAACGGATTTGTGATTGCGCCTGCAAAGCCTGCGCTTGTTGCGGACATAACCATCACCATACCTGTGATGGAGTCAAAGCCCAGCGCCTTGGCAAGGCCTACCATAATAGGCACGAACAGAATCAGTTCCTCTGCCATTCCGATAAATGCCGAACCCAGCGAAAAGGCAATCATGACAACTGGAATCAGCAGAATTTCTTTTTTCGATGCTGCCTTTGCCAGTTTGCCAAGACCAGATTCCACAGCACCTGTTTCCGTCAACACGTTAAAGCTTCCGCCTACGATGAAAATCAGGAAAATGATAGAAGCGCTGTTCTGCATGCCTCTCGGAATGGCAGACAGAAACTGCATAAGACTTACAGGGGTCTGTTCAATTCTGTGATAAGTATTAGGATCCAGTATTTCCTTGCCATTTTCCAGGGTAATCATGTCATATGCGCCCGCCGGAATAATATATGATAATATCGCACAAATAAAAACAATTCCAATCAATAAAACGTACACATGGGGCATTTTAATTTTCTTTTTCTCTTTCATGGAAATTCCTCCTTTAATTTTTCACTGCATATACGACAGAGAAGCCATTGCCAGCTTTCTCAAACAATGCGTTTTCTTCTTCCAGATACTGATGGCCCTTGCTGACACCCTTTTCTGCCGCAGGCACAGTCTCTTCATCGATGATAGCCCTGAGCACTTCCGCAGTCTCGCCCAGTTTAGACGCCGGCGCGATAAAATCGTTGTGGGAGCAGTAAAGGGAAACATCTTCCGGAATTGCTGCTGCCAGCCGCTCCATGGTTTCACAGTACTCCCTGATATCAGAGCGTCCGAACTGCTCGCAGTCAAAGTGAGCATAAAGAGCGCCCAGATAGAACGTATCACCGGTAAATAAAATTTTATTTTCCTCATCATACAGCATCAGCGAGTCGTAGCTGTGACCAGGCGTATGCAAAACGCGAAGCTTACGATTTCCAAGGTCAAAGATATGACCGTCCTCTACTTTTGCACTGCGGTATGGCGGAACATGAAACTTATCTGCCGTAAAGCCCTGTGGGTAGCCGCCCTTAAACATGTCTTCGTCCATCTGAGCGCCAACATCTGCACGGGAAAGCCCACGCTTTGCAATGCCTGAAACAAATATGTCCGTACAGCAGTATACTGGTTCAAAGATATAATTGCTGCCGATGTGGTCAAAATGAAAATGGCTGTTAACCGCAATAATTTCTCCCTGATAAAGCTCGTCAATCAGCGGCTTTACAGGAACAATTCCCATGCCCGTGTCAAAAAGAATCGCTCTTTCACTTCCCAAAATCAAAAAGAAATTCACTTCCTGAAAATGGCGAGACTCTGCAAAGGCATATACATTCTTTGGCAAACGGTACACCTCATACCAGCCTCCGTCATTTTTTACATTCACTCTTTCATATTTCTCGTAATATGTCCTTCTGGGCATATCTTTCCATTCCATATCAATCTCTCCTTTGGCTTGATTACGATATCGTTGCTATTATATACAGCAAATTTCATGCCAACTAAATTCTTCCGTATTTTCAGATAAAATAGCGGTGCTGGGGTTTACATTGGTAACATTTTTCTTTATAATGGTAATATAATTTTTTACTCTTTCATAAAACGGAGGTTCTGACATGCTTTATGAGGAAATCGCCCAGTCTGTTTTCCAGATGCGAAACTTTTTTGACGAGCTTTCATTATTTGACACGGACTGTATCTGCAGGTACTGCGAAATCATCAATCCGGATACCTACAGCTTTACCGCCGACGAAATCATCGGTAAACATTTATTTGAAATTTTTCCTTCCTCAAACGAGGCAAACAGCGAAGTGTACAGCGTTGTAAAGACCGGTCAGCCGATTATCGGCTACGAAGAAAACGGGGTCACTTATAAAGGAGACCATGTGAAAGGCTACAGCAGCGTCTTCCCGCTGTATCACAAGAAAAAACTCATCGGCGCTGCCCTTGCCCTGAAATTTATCGGTGCGGAATATCCGAAGGAATACATCAGTGTTCAGGATTTTTCCAGCAGAAGAAGCAAAGGTGCTGAGAACTATACCATTGACGATATCATCACCGTCGACCCGACGATGGAAAAATTAAAGAAAAAAATTCTAAAAGTGCGCAACATGGATTCTTCCGTACTCATTGAGGGAAGCACCGGCACAGGAAAAGAGCTGGTTGCGCAGTCTCTGCACTATTCCAGCAACCGTGCAGCGATGCCTTTCATTTCCCTCAACTGCTCCGCCATCCCGGAAAATCTCCTTGAGAGCACGCTCTTTGGTACAGAAAAAGGCAGCTACACCGGCGCCATTTCACGAAAAGGACTCATTGAGCTTGCCGACAAGGGCACCCTGTTCCTTGACGAGATTAACTCCCTGGATATTGCCCTGCAGGCCAAACTCCTGAAAGCTATAGAGGAAAAAGCTGTTCTGCATTTGGGCGGCCATCAGCCTATCCATGTAGACGTGCGCATCATCGCCGCAATCAACGAAGATCCTTTTGAGGCAATCGACGCCGGACACCTGCGCAGCGACCTGTTTTACAGACTCAACGTCATTTCCTTCAAACTGCCCCTATTAAAAAACCGCCAGGGGGATATAGACCATCTGACGGCATTCTATATAAATCAGTTCAATAAAAACTTTGACCGGCATCTGCAGGGGCTTTCCGAAGAGGCGCTGCGGCTTTTTCACAGCCATAGCTGGCCCGGCAACGTTCGCGAGCTGAGAAATATGCTGGAAGGCGCCTTTGCCATCGCCGAGAGTTCTTACATTACACCGGAAGACTTGCCGCCCTATATGCAAAACCTTGAGACTTTGGAGTCCGAAGTCAGTAGCGGTAAATCTCCATCCTATCAGCAGCAGCTGACAAATTTCGAACGGCAGCTTCTGCAGCAGACTCTGGAGGCTTATCCCACAAAGACTGAGGCAGCCAAAGCCCTTGGCATTACAAAGCAGGCGCTCAACTATAAGCTGACCAGTCTGGGACTGAAATGAGAAGATAAATCCCCTTTATCCCATCACAGTCAAAAGCACCGCCACCATCGGCAGCGAAAGCAAGGTGGTCAGAATCACGCCGGCTGACGCCAGTTCTTCTTTGTAGCCCTGCTCCGTACAGCCCATAGAAACCATCGCCGCAACAGGCATACCGAGAGAAATGACCGCCGAGCCGCGGAATATTCCATCAAACCCCAGTAAAGTCATCACAGCGTAAACAATCACCGGAAATATCAAAAGGCGAATCGCCGCAACCAGATACAGCTTTTTGTCGCAGCGGAAAATGCTTTTCACAGAATAGGTACCGATATTTGCACCGATGACCACCATCGAAAGAGGCGACGCCATTTCTCCAATAAAGTTGCATACCTCCGCTGCGCCGCCCGGCATTTTTACGCCGGTAAAGAACATGGCAAGAGCAATCAGCGAAGCCACTGTCCCCGGGTTCAAAAGCTCCCGCAGAGAAAGTTTTCCGCCTGCGATGCCCGCACCTTTGCAAATCTGCCATCTGGCGTAGGTGTAGTACAGAATATCAAATCCCAAATGAAAAATACTCAGATGAAAAATGCACCCGGTGCCATAGAGAGATGCCGTCACAGGATATCCCATGTACAGCGTATTTCCAAAGATATAAAACTGTTCGTAAACAGGTCTGTCCTCCTTGGGAATTCTTGTCAGTACATTAATGCCTTTTGCAATAAACGGCAGCAGGCAGTAAAATGCGCCGCCGGTCAGAACAAACTTTATCAAAAGGCCTTTGCTCATGTCGCCGTCCGCTTCACTCAGCGAAGTGAGGATAATCAGCGGCAGACAAATTTCGATGACAAACGTACAGAGCTTCTGATTGACCTCTTTTGTAAATATATCCTTCTTATTCAAATAATAGCCGACCGCAAGAGCCATCAGCAGCTTGCAAACAGTAACGATAATCATAAATGCTTCCTTATTAGTTTTTCTTTCATCAGCAGTGCCGCATAAGCAACCGCTTTTCATTTTATCACCAATTCAGCATAATTGCAAAATCATTTTTAAATAATTGTGAACAAATGTTTACTTTTTGTTCGTCTTATGTTATAATACGAACAAAGAATTTAATCAGCCAAAGGAACGGAGGGTATTATGAACCAGCTTAAAGACCGCGAACAGAAAATTTTAGATTTCATGAAAGACGAAATTAGAACCAAGGGCTACCCTCCTACGGTCAGAGAAATCTGCAGCGCACTGCATATCAAGTCCACCTCTACAGCCCACAAAGACATTGCAAGCCTTGTCAAACAAGGCTATCTGAAGAAAGATCCATCCAAGCCGAGAGCTCTGATGGTAGTCGATATGGAGAGAGATACACAAGAAACTCCTTTCTCCACCGCGCCATCCTACGCGGAGGATTTCCATCGCGAGGACATCATCGACGTGCCTGTTGTCGGCAGAGTTGCCGCAGGTACTCCGATTCTGGCAGAGCAGAATATAGAAGAAACCTTTCCCATTCCTGCCCAGTATGCAGGCGGTTCCAACTTCATGCTGAGGGTCTGCGGCGAGAGTATGATTAACGTAGGTATTATGGACGGAGACTTAATTCTGGTGGAACAGCAGAACACCGCCAGAAACGGAGAAATCGTAGTCGCTATGATTGACGGCTTCGAAAGCGAAGCCACCGTCAAGACCTTCTATAAAGAAAACGGTCACATCAGACTGCAGCCGGAAAACGATACCATGAGTCCGATTATCGTGCAGGATGTCAAGGTCCTTGGTAAAGTAAAAGGTGTATTCCGGTATTTCAGCTAAGCATCGGTCAGGACAGTAAGTGATTTCCACATTTTTCCACACTTGACCCTGTTTTAGAAATCTGTTAAAATTTAATTATCAATTGAATAAATGGCAAACGACACACGTAGAGCAATCGCTCGTAAATCTGATTACGGTACAGGCTTCGCGTGTGTTTTTTGTTGTCTCACGCTGTGCTTCTTTCCTTATGCAGAGCGGTATGGGCATGTCCCCGTTCAACGCTTCCATGGTGCTGTTCCCTGCTATTCTGTTATCCTGCGTTATTGCGCCCCTTGCAGGACGTATTTACGATAAGAAAGGCGGCCGGGTGCTGCTGCCTTTGGGATTTCTCTGTATCGGTGTCTGCACTGCTGCACTCTCCCTGGTTCATACAGAATCTTCGATTCTGCTGGCAGTTCTGTACATTCCTGTCATCTGCGGCAGCGCGCTGATTATCGGCCCAGTACAATCCTTTGCTTTGGGAAAACTTTCTCCTCAGGAGAATCCTCATGGTGTCACCGTGATGAGTACAGGTTTTCAGATTGCAGGCTGCATCGGTTCTTCCCTCTTCTCAGGCGTTTTTGGACTCTTTGCCTCTGAAGCACAGGGATTTTCCGCCGTTGGTTTTCTTGCCACAGCCTTTGCGGCAGTCGGACTTATTTTAGCAGTCTATATTACTAGAGATTAAGAAAAGGGTATCTGTCGTTAAGACAGATACCCTTTTTCAGTGTAATAAAAATTTGTGTTGCAGAAAAAAATCATAAAAACTGCGAAAAAAGGAAAATCCATTGCCTATCTTTCGTAAAATGCCCGAAAACAGCAAAGAAACCTTTCACCATTCCTTAAAATTACTCTATTTTAAAGAAAACCGTCATACTAGGCTATATTAAACCAGTTTATTTCCTTTTTTTGAGAAAATAAAGGGTAAAGTTCTGCAAAACTTAAATTCGCTTCAAGTTCAATACAAAACTCCCTCTCATTTTATCTCACCAGCAGTCTTTGAATCCCTTTATCCAGCCCGTCTAAAGTCAGCTCAAACATAGGAAAGACTTGGCGAATCATTTGAATCGTCTTGCTTCCATAGGTATGTTCCCATCTCTGTTCTTTAATAGGATTGAGCCAGATGCACTTTTTGTACCGCTTTGGAAATTTCTGCAGCCAGAAAATGCCCGGCTCTTCGTTATACAGACTCCAGTCGTTGTTGCCGCCTCTTGCCATCAGTTCATAAGGAGACATGGCGGCATCGCCTACCAGAATCACTTTATATTCACTGTCCAGATTGCCGAAAACCCAGTCGGTCTCCACCCACTCTCCGTGACGACACCTTGGCGTCGTATACAGATAATCGTAGATGCAATTATGGAAATAATAAATTTTTAAATCCTTCAGATGGGTAGACTGATGTACCGCCTGAAACAGCTGATTGCACAGTTTTGTATAAGGCGCCATGGAACCGTCAGAATCCATCAAAAGAAGCAGCTTTACGGTATTCTTCCGGGGCTTTTCGTAAACCAGTTTCAAAAGCCCCGCGTTATTACAAGTGGCGTCAATGGTTCCCTCTACGTCAAGTTCCGTCTTTTCTGTATCCACCCTGGTTGAAAACTGACGAAGTTTTCGAAATGCCATCTGAAACTGTCTGGTATCCAGCGACTGATCCTGCCTGAAATCGCGAAAGTTTCTATTTCCGGCAACCTGCACTGCAGTCCGATGGCGGCTATAACCGCCTACACGTATACCAGCCGGATTGTAGCCGCCATGGCCCATGGCAGAGGTGCCGCCGGTTCCAATCCAGTAATTTCCGCCATCGTGCTTCTCTGTCTGCTCAGCAAGCCTTTCCCGAAACATCTCCATCAGCTTGTCAAAATCATATTCCTTTGCCCAATCAGGCCTGTCCAGAATATCCCGTTCCCGTTCATCTGTATGCAGCCACTGCCAAAGTTCATCGGGAATTTCTTCTACCGTCTCTACGCCTTGAAAATATTCTGCAAAAGCTAGATCAAATTTGTCGTAGTCTGCCTCATTTTTTATCAGCACATTGCGGCACAGATAATAAAATTCCAGCAAAGAATTCATCGCAAGCCCCTTATCCAAAGCCGAAATAAGACACAGCCACTCATCCAAAGATACATGAAGCCCCTTGTCCCGAAGCAAGTAGAAGAACTTAATAAACATGCCTGTATCCTTTAACTGTGTCGATATCCTGATTCTTCTTTAAAAGCACGCCGATGTAAGGAATCCGTTCTCTGATTTCATCCACAGAAGCGCCGCTGATGGCAAGGGCCTGCACCCAGTCAAGAAGCTCCGAAGTGCTCGGCTTCTTCTGAATCTGCTTCATGTCACGAATCGCATAAAAGGCTTCCATAGCAGCGTGCACCAATTTTTTATTCATATCGCCAAAATGTACGCCAATGATTTCCTCCATCTTTTCACTATCGGGAAATTCTATATAGTGGAAGATGCAACGGCGCAGAAACGCATCGGGCAGTTCTTTTTCCGCATTGGAAGTAATGATAACGATAGGACGATGTTTGGTTCTAACGGTTTCCTTGGTTTCGTTGATATAGAATTCCATCTTATCCAACTCCCAAAGCAAGTCGTTGGGAAACTCCAAATCCGCCTTATCAATTTCATCGATGAGCAGCACCACCTGTTCGTCTGCCGTAAAGGCTTCGCCCAGTTTTCCCAGTTTGATGTACTGTTTGATATCGGAAACATCTCCTTCCCCAAACTGGCTGTCATAAAGACGCTGCACGGTATCGTAAACATAAAGTCCTTCCTGTGCCTTGGTGGTGGATTTAATTCCCCAGATTACCAGATTCATGCCGAGAGATTCTGCGATAGCTTCCGCCAGCATGGTCTTTCCGGTGCCCGGCTCTCCTTTGATTAAAAGGGGTTTTTCCAGCGCGATGGCAACATTGACCGCGTTCATCAGTTCTTTGGAAGCAACATAACTGTCACTTCCGGTAAATCGTTTTCTTTCCTTCATCTATTTTTACTCCTAAATTTTCATCCTTTATTTATGCCCCGATTGCCAAAGTAACCAGCAGCGGAATTAAAATACTTTCCGACATGCCGATGGCAAAAGAGTATACTACGATATCAGGCCGCAGGGCTTTTTCCACTAAGGAAAGTCCCATATCACCGGCGGCTACACCCGGCAGACTGCACACCTCGATATAGCCGATTTTCTTCGCCAAAACAGGAAGGAGAATAATGCCCAGGGTTTCTCTGAATACGTTGTGCATAAAGGATACCGCTCCCGCCACAACATGTCCCGCACCGGAAATCGCCACCGGCGCAAAGGTGTACCAGCCAAAACCGAAGCCGATTGCAATGCACTCCCTCGCCGAAAGCGGCAGGAAAAAACTCATCATCACAGAAGACACCGCTGTTCCTGTAATGACAGCTGCCGGAAAGATCAGCACGCGAAATCCGATATGCTTCACCTGCGCAAGAACTGTACCGGAAAGCCCCATATCAAATCCGATGCTGCCGATCATGATGCAGAGTCCCAAAGTCATCAGACTACCCACTTTATCATTAAAAGCGTCGATATCTTCCACATTGACCCGAAGATAAAAGTAGCCGAACAAAAGTCCGAGGATTACGGCGATGATGATCAGCCATGTCATCAATGATGCTGCGCTGCCGTTTTCTCCTGCATCAGATTCATGATCCCCTTCCATTTTACTGTCTGCCCCTGCTTTACCTGCCTGCTCAGTATTCTGCGCAGACACCTGCTTTGCTGTCTTTTCTTTCAGTCTGCCAAACTTATCAATACCAAGAAGTTTCCGTGCTGCCGTCACAGAAAGTACGCCGCCGATTACCACCACAATGGTGAAAAGAAAAGCCTGCAGTCCAATGGTGCCCAGGCTGGCAATAATCTCCTCATTAGAGCCCATACGCATACCCATCATCAAAACCAGCACAAATACACTGGCTAAGGTTATTACATTCACAATCCTGCCAAGGAACTCTCTCTGGCTGCGCAGCTTACTGGCTAAAAAATAGCAGACAACCATGCAGGCCAGATACAATGCAACATATACCATAAAATTTCTCCTATTTGCTCTTATATAGAGAAAAATCGGAGCGCATCGCTCCGTTTCTCTGTTACTTTTGCTATACGGCTGTTAAATCGATTGGTGTATCATTTCAATCAGCTGATGAATATAATTTTCGTAGTCGGAAAGCGCCTGTGCCCAGTTGGCAAGGCAACCCTTTCCCTCCGGCGTAATGCTGAAAACCCGCTTTGGTTTTCCGGCGTCGTCCAAATCCTCAAGTTCCCATTTGGAAGTCAAAAGCCCGGAAGTTTCCATCTTCTTCAAATACCGGTACACCCCCGTAGCGTCAGGAACCTTATCAGCAAACCGAGGAATCTTTCCAATTTCTTTCAGGATTGCAAACCCGTGCATATCGCCGCCCTGTAATAGGATGCAGAGAATGAGTGGCTGCAGTAACTTATCTAAATTTTTGCCCTGACACGGACAATCCATATCAATATACATGAAAATCTCCTATTCTTTACGCACGCTTTATGTGCTGCTCCTATGTGCTTCCAAAACGCTAATGCTTATGCACTAAATCGCTCCCGTAATGGGAATCGAACATTGTCTTAGAATACTTTTCCAGCTTCCACTCAGGCACCTTGCACTGTTTGCACGGTTTCAGCGCCCACTTGTTCCGCAGCCATCTCGCCGCTCTGGAATTTCTGGAATTGTAAAGGCGCATCGTCTTTCCGCAGTGGGTCGTAATGGTGATGTATTTCCCCTGCAGATCAATTTCCCTGATTCCATGAAGCACCCCGCTTCGTGCCGGCCAAAGTTTCATTTTATTGAGTAAAACAAAGAGTTCTACGTTTTTTCGATAGTACCTCTTCTTTGCCTCTGCCATTAAATATAGAACCTTCCTTCCAGAATATTCTTTGCGCTTTCGGTAATTAAACTGAGCATCTTAATGCCTACAGAAGAGATTACGACAATTTCTGTCTTTTCTTCGCTCTTCCACGGCGTAATAATCAGATTGTTTACAACACCGCTGACTTCCACCGTGCCTTCTTCAATAGTCTGGCAAAATCCTTTGATTCTGTAGCTGCTGTCAGAAATAGACTTGATGAAAGCGATAAGTTTTTCTTTTTCAACAGGTTCATCAGCCTTTACGATAAAGGTCTGCGGTCTGCTCTCATAGGTGTTGGTGGTATCTTCACTTCTCACCAGGGTCGGTGTGAAGTTATCTACGATTTCTTTAATATCCACATTGCAGTGAGTCGCCGCATAAATCTTGGTGGTCTCATTGAGTTCCGCAATTTTTTCGGCAATTTCTTTAAAGGTTTCATCATCAATCAGATCCATCTTATTGACGATAACCGCATTGGCGTGTCTTACCTGTCTTTCCAGAGCCGGCAGCACTTCCACCAGTTCCAGAAAATTGCAGGAATCAGCCACACAGATATTTCCCTTAATCAGGTAATTATCATTAGTATCCTTCTTGATTCCGTCAACGATGTCTCCCATATTGGACGGATCAGCAAGACCGGAGGCTTCAATAAAAAGATAATCAATATTCATCTTGGACATCTCAATCAGTCCGTCCACAAATTTGTCTTTAATACAAGCGCAGAAAATAGAACCATTGGACAGTTCTGCAATATCAATTCCATCTCTTTCCACAAGTTTTGCGTCAATATTAATCTCACCAAATTCATTGATAATCACACCAATTTTGTTGTCTTTATAGGTGTCTAACAGTCTCTGCATTAAAGTCGTTTTTCCAGCACCTAAAAATCCGCTGAGCAGTACAATCTGAATCATGATTTTTCCTCCTTATGCACCGTAGCTTTCTTCCAATCGTACTTCGCAGTTCCTGCTCGTCCTCTTGGGAAAGCCTGATGTGAGACCTGCCTGCGGTTCGCCATAAGGCAAACCGGGCTAGGGCTTCATGGCGAGGTGCCCGGGAGTCTCACCCGGCTGCATGGATTTAGAGTCCATGTGATCCATACGATCCGCACCCCATGTTAATTTTATTTACCGAACAAACTTTCTCCGAGCATAATTGCGGTGCCGATTTCCAGATTATCGTGCACGGACTGCATTTCAAAGCAGGCCGCTGCTTCCGCATCCATAGAATACGGCACGCCCGGACTTGCGTAAATGACATCTGCGCACAGATCCTCTCTGTGCAGCCATCCGCCTTCGTTGGTAAAATCCAAAATATATTGATAATCCTTGATTTCTTCCTTCGAGGAAACAGTCTTTCCGTCAAAGTCCGAAATTACAGCAGGATTTTTGTCGTATAAGTCAAAATCAACGCCCATGGCCTTAAGAATCGCTGCAGACTCTCTGCCTACAATTCCGTAGCCGATCTGCAGAATCTTCTCCCTGGCAGGGTCCTTGCCCGCTCTTTTCATCATAGCAAGCAGCGCCTTGACAAAGCCCAGAGCTGTAGCATAATTATTGTCAGACGCCTTTCCAGAACGGATATTCAGCGCTAAATACCGGATATCATCGGCAAAGAACAGCACGTCATAGCCGCCTAGGGTTGCATCATAAATGCCGTCAACATCGGTATGGGGCATAACATCTGCGCAAAATCCCATGGATTTTACAATAGCAGCCACAGACTCACTGAAGCTTCCGATAATCCCTTCACCTTGCGTGATTGGAACTACTGCAACTTTTATGTTTTTTTGTGCCGCAGATAATTCGGACTTGCTGACACAGAAAGTGTCCGCCATAAGGGCAGCAAGCTCCATGCCTGTCTTAGCAGCTAAATCCCGGTTATAGTCCTCCATGCCGTCCAGCATGTAGGTAATCCATTCTGTTCTGAGTCTTGTCATCAGATTACTCTCCTATATATGTTACACGTTCAGCGGCTGTCCATCAATAAAGGCAATGCTGCCGCCGTAGCGTTTGATGGTCCTGCTCTTATTCAGCGCCATGGTCAGACGCTCAATACCAAAGCCGATTCCCACCCATGTATCGAACACGCCCCACTGTGCATCGAGAAAATGCGGTCCGTAGGAGCCGGAAGCAACTTCCATGCCGTTAATCTCAATGTCCAAAGTATGCCCGTAAACCGTAGATTCCTCCACGACAAATTCATATTCTTCTTCGGGAACCTGTAAAGCCTCCATGGCACATCTTGCAAGCCGCTTCATTTCCTCCAGCTGTCCGCCTTCCGGAATAGCGGCAAGTTCCACACAGTTGAGCATGGTAAACTCGTTCATGTGCTGCGCTCCTTGAGATTCCTTTCGGAAACAGGAACCGCGCTCAAAAATCTTAACAGGCTCGCCTGTAATTCGATGAAGTTCTCTCATAACCACATAGAGATTGGGCGCCAGCATAGGTCTCAGACATCTTTTCTTGTCCAGCCAGAAAACCTGCTCTGACAAATGATGAAACTCATCGATGGTCATCTTTGCCAGCATATCTTTGGTAATAATTGTAGGTGTCACCACTTTAGTGAACCCTTCTCCCATGAGCCAGTCTTCCAGCCCTCTGCCCACCAGAATATTCTGAGTGATATGCTTCTCATCGAGGAGCGTCTTAATCTTGGCACGACTCTCGCGAACCAGTTCCTTCTCAGCCTTGCGGAAAGCCTGATCTCTCTCTGCCTTAGTCTCAAACTCAGCTTCAATCAGTTCCCTGCTGCCGCTCAGTTCTCCGATTCTCTCTGCCTGTGTTACGGTAAATTTCTCCATAATCAGCACCCTCTATAACTTCTTCAAATTCATTCTACCAGTATTGTATCATAGCCAATATTGTTTTGCTAACAATATTTTTTAGTTTTATGGTAAGGTTTTTAGATTTCTCAAAATTTCTGCTCGCTTTGCCTCAAGCTCCTCCTTCGTATCAGCCCAGTTGACAAAAATGCCGCGAAAATTGCCATTTTCTCCTTTGTCCAGAAGACTTACCCTGCTGCCTGCAAAATCCGCCCGCTTATCAAGCGGTCCGCAGCTTGCCATCATATGCTCGCCTTCCTGACGCACAACTCCATCTTCTCTTAGGTAATGCTCATAAACGCTGTATCTTCCAAAATCTTTCTGCGGCGTCTCAAATTTCCCTTTTACGATAATATCTCCAAGGTCGGAAAGTTCATTCATGCCCGATGCATACAGCACAGCAATAGGCGTTTGACTTGGAATTCTGGCGTCGATTTCCAGCACTTTAAAGTCCTCGCCGTCATCGATGACTTCCACATCCATAATACCGTGCAGATTGACAAGTTCCGCCAGTCTTTTTCCCAGCAAAGCAAACTTTTCTTCCTGCGCCTTCGTAATCGAACACGGGCAAGTCACCTTGCAGCAGTCGTATACGTCATCCATATGAATCTGCGTCACCGCATAAGTTCTATAATTGCCCGGAACGCCGATGACTTCTATAGAGTAAGAAGGCCCCTCCAGATACTCCTGTACAATCCAGTTTTCCGGATCAGGACACGCTGCCAAAAAAGTCTCTGCCTCATCTCTGGTTTCGGCATAAGTCACCCCCGCCGAACCGCTTTCTCCCGAAGGCTTCATGATATACGGCGCTTTTCCGTCCGGATAATACCGCGGCGCCGGAATACCGTTTTCCAAAAACAGCTTATCCGATTTTTTCTTGGATTTGGTAATTTCATAGGCGGCCTTGTCAAAAGCCAGGGGCAGTTTCCTTTCTTTGCAGATTCGACACACTGCTTCAAGTACCTGATCATTCTCGTTGGCAGGCAATACAAAATCCGCCTCCATCATGGCAGCAATCACTGCATCATCTTCTGCCGTAATATCTCCGCAGACAAAGCGGTCAGCAAGCCCTGCTGCCGGAACCTGCGGATTGCTATCGATTAAAATACTCTCAAAGCCACAGGCAGAGGCTAGATAGACCGCCTCTGTACCCTGCAGCTTTCCTCCGATAATGGCAACCTTCATGGCTTCACCTGCCGGAGAAATGCTTCGTATTCATCTTTGGTTGCAATGGAAAGTCCGATTTCATTTAAAATGGCTGCCGCCTCTTCCACCGTTCTGCCGCCTTCGTCCACATCCATAGTGCTGTGAGCAACGCCCATAAATCCAGACTTCGGCGGTATAATCGAAGTAATCAGGTTAGCACCCGCATTGATTCTGTCCTTGAGCCCTCTGATGCCATCCACATCCAAAGACGCCGGAATCAGTGCCTTCGGATAGAGCAGCCGCATCAATGCGATAATCTTCAGTTCTTCGATTCGGTCAGGTGTCTGACAATGTTCCATCGGACTTCCTTCCTGCGGAATAAAGCTCATAACCCGCACCTGTCTTGCCCCGATTTCTCCCATGGTCAGAAGAGAATCTACGATGTCCTCGCTGGTCTCGCCAATGCCTGCCAGCAAACCTTCTTCGATATAAATTCCCTTTTCCCTGGCATAGAGCTTGGCGTTCATTCGCTCATCATAATCCTGCCCTACCCGCATTCTGGCATAAAGCTCACGATTATGAGTTTCCTGATAAAGGGCATAAAAGTCAGCGCCCGCCTCAGCAAATTTATCGATAATATGATGCTCCACAACGCCCGGTGAAATCATCACCGGCGTGTGATAGTTCTGTTTAATTTCTTTGATAATCTGACATACGGTTTCAAAGTCCTCCGCGTGATACTGAGGATCCTCTCCCATGGTCAGGTCAATGAGATTGACACCGGAGTCAATGAGAGATTTTGAAATGGCAAGAACCTCCTCTTTGTTCTTTCTATACCTCTCAATTTTGTTAGAATTCCTGTAATAACAGAAATTGCAGTTATTTCTGCAATAGGTCGTAAAGTACACGAACCCATATGCGAAAATTTTATTACCCTGCACCTCCTTGCGGATTTTTCGTGCCTGGCTGAATAAACTCTGCAAAAGTTCAGGATTATCCGACTTCATAATACGCAGTAATTCTTCTTTGGAATAGTCGTTTCTGCTAAAATCTAACATGTTTTCCTCCGCCTCATCTTTCTGTCAATTCTTTTTGCCAAATCTTTCTGTCAATATGTTTCGCGAGATGCGCCCCGCACAGAAAGCGTTTAAAACATCATTGCCATCATGTACTGATCCTGGAAATCGCTTCTTGCCGCAAGTTCAATATGCTCAATTCTCCTTGCCGCAAGCTCCGCTTCTTCTTTGCTTTTCTCAGAAAGCAAAATCATAGAAGCGCCGATTCCAGCGGAATTGCCCAGGGAATAAATCCTCTCTTCATCGATTTTCGGCAACAATCCGATATTGATTGCGCTGGTATTTCTGATGTAGTTACCGAAAGCGCCGGCAATGCTGATTTTTTCAAGGGTTGCCTTTGTCACGCCGATTTCTTTCATCATGATGGTGATACCTGCGGAAATAGCCGCCTTTGCGAGCTGCACTTCTCTGACGTCTTTCTGGGTAATGACTACATCGCTCTTACCGTCTTTACTAAAGTATAACACAAAATCATTGGATTTGTCGTCCTCTTTTATATGTTTCAGGATATTTTCTGAAATACCTTTCTTTGCCAGCTTTTCTCTGCCTAAAAGCCTTCCTGATTTATCCACGATACCTGTGCGAATCAGTTCGCCCACAGCGTCGATAATACCTGAACCGCAAATGCCGATTGGCTCTGCATCGCCGATTACTGCAATTTCTACACGGTCTTCCAGAATATCGACTCTTTCAATCGCGCCTCTTGCAGCACGCATGCCCTGTTTGATAGAACTTCCCTCAAAAGCGGGACCTGCCGCTGTAGAGCAAGCGACTGCTCTGCCGTTTCCGGTCAGTACAATTTCGCCGTTGGTTCCGATATCGATAAAGAGATGCCCCTTGTCGCATGCCATCAAATCGTTAGTGATAATTCCTGCTGTAATGTCGGAACCCACGTGTCCTGCGATATTAGCAGCCACATGCACCTCTGCGTCCCTATGGCCTGTCAGAGCAAGTTCCTCGCATCTTGCCGAAAGTCCTTCTGTAAATACCGGTGTAAACGGAGCTACTGCCAGCTGTGCCGGATTTACACCGATGAAAATATGGCTCATCGTAGTATTTCCAACCACCACGTACTGATAGATATTTTCTGGATTGAAGCCATGTTCTGCAGCAAAACTGTCCACTGCTTTGTTGATACAGTCGATGATTACATCGTGAATCACGTCCAGATTTCCTTCTTTTTCCATGACAAAGGTAATTCTGGAAATAACATCGGCACCATATGCACCCTGCGGATTTGTGGAAGCGGAAACGTCCATCATTTCCCCTGTCTGCACATTCCAAAGCATAACAACAGCTGTAGTCGTTCCGATATCCACAGCAACACCGTAGTTTTCTGAAGTGGTATCACCTGCCTCCAAGTCGATAATTTCATCTTCACGGATAGTCGCCGTAACCTCATTTCCCTGCTTTAATACTTCTGGAATTTTCTTCGTCACGCCGAAAGTGCAGCTGAGATTTTCGTATCCCAAAGCCTCAACAATTCTCTCCGCGTCGCTTCTCTGGTCGTGAATGTCAGATTCCTGTACTTCCACGCAGACTTTCTCCACCTGCGGCACTTTCTCAAAGCCTTCCGGCAGATGAATCAGTTTCTTCTTTCTGGAAGCTGTCGTCTCAGACTCTGGCATTTCAATGACCATGCCCTCGGACACCGGGTGGCAGCACGCCAGTCTCCAGCCCGCTTCGATTTCATTTTCGGAAAGCTTGTGGTGATGGTCGTTTACCGTCTCCTTATCGCCTTCGATAATTTTCACTTTACATTTTCCGCAGGTTCCCATACCTGCGCAGTTTCCGTCTATATTTACGCCGGCTTTGACTGCTGCCTGCAAAATCGTCTCGCCAGCCTCTGCTTCCCAAGTTATGTTCTGTGGTAAAAATGTGATTTTCATAGCTACCTCTCTCTCAAAAAAGTTTATGCACCTGCTCTTATTGCACAAAACTGACAGCCTGCGGCATTGCCTTTGCACTGCATGCACTCAGGTTCAGCCTTTACACCCGGCTGATTCAGTACCAGATACAGTCCAGCGCAAGTCTTTTGCGGAATCATCAGTCCGCTTTCCTTCACCCAAACCCCGATGGAATCTCCATCCAGTATGTCGAAAAATTTCTTAGACTCAATCACCGGCATACCGAAGTACCCCGGTCCAAACTCATCGGACAGATACAGGTTTTTTTCAGGAAATTTTTCCCGCAAATCCGCCTGCAGTCTCTCTTTCAAAATCTCAATTCCGGCGTCCACGTAATTGGTGCCCCAAATGTCCGCATAAAGGAAATCCATAATGTTCTCCTCACTGGAAAAAAGGCATTCGCCTACGGTCAGCATATAAAAATATACGCCCTCCACCCAGTCTTTTGGAATCTGTTCAAAATAGTTGCAGGAAATTTCAGTTCCTTCTACCTTTACATGGCTACCGTCAAAAGCCTCCTTGCCATAAAAAGATACCAAAGCGTTGATTTTTATGCCATCGACCCCTTGCTCTCTTACTGCAAGTCCCATCTTCATCATACGCTGGTGCTTCTCCGTTTCCAGATTAAAGCCGCAGGTCTTGATAAAACGCTGCTCCGCCAGCGGAAATGCTTTCGCCTCTTCAATGGATATTCTTTGATTTTTCATACTTTGCCTCTCAGAAAATAAATAAGGTGATAGACCACCGGCCTACCACCTTACCCAATCATTCAAAGTGATTTATTTCTTTAATTTAGCCTGTGCTTCTTTTACAGCTTCAACCAATTCATCCTTGGAAGGAATGATGGAGATGAATTTCTGCTCACCATTGATGCACATAGTAGGCAGATTTGCAATACCCATCTTTCTGGTCCTTGCAATGTCATCTTTGATAAAGTATTTGTATACTCTGTATTCTGCCATATCCTTTAAATCGTCCCAGTTGTCTTCTACAGAAGCCAGCATGTAGGTACAAGCCGCGCACTGTTCAGGGTCAAGCAGGAAACACTCGATGAGAACCTTATCCAGGTTTTCATAATCAGGAATTTCGATGTTGGAATCATCAATTACAGTTTCGTAGTTCTTAATCATTTCTCTTGTGCTGTCAGGGTTCTTAACTGCCTGTGCGCAAGCGATTGTATTTTCAATCGGAGTATCGTAAGGCATGTCGCAGCCCGGAGCGATAATCAGATTCTTGTGGTTTTCGATGGAGTCAATCAGGTCGATTACGCCCTTCATGTTATCTTCCTGGTTACCGTGGAGCATAGTAGTAGTAAGAGGAATGTTACCGCCCATTACGATGTTGTACTGGTCAGTAGTCTTCTTAGCTTCTGCAAGGTTAACGTTTTCGTCAACGGAAACGCCGTCAGGTCCCATCTTGCACATTACTTCAATCTGCTTAGTAGCGTTACCGCATACGAAGAAGGAGGAAAATGCGCCTCTGGATCTTACATAGTCAAATACTGCCTTAAATCCTTCGGACAACATCTTTTCGATGTGCTTAGGAGATACCTGAGATACCAGCGGGTCAACCACTGCAATAACATCCATACCTGCATCAATATACATTTTGGACATTGCAATGGAAACTTCAGCACAGTAGTTTACCAGGTCTTTTACATACTGAGGGTCAGATACCATATCCATAAAAATCTCAGTACCTCTCAGGTGGGAAGCCAGTGTGAAAGGTCCGCAAATCAGACCGTACAGAGCTGTATCTTCGCCGATTGCTTCTTTTACTCTTCTCATAGCGGACAGAATCATAGGAAGTCTGCCGTCGTTTTCTGTAGGAATCTTGCATTTGCAAGGGATTGTCTTTTCTGCTGCCAGCGGATGGCTCTTAACTGAAGGCGGATTGTTTTCTGCCCACATCAGCTCGCAGCCCAGAATTTCTGCTTCAACCTGCAGGTCAAAGATTACAGGAAGTCCGTCCGGTGTATATAATTTGTTTGCTTCGATTAAGCATTCTACCAGCTTATCTTCGTCTCTTAAAACCTCTTCTGCAGTGTAGCCTTTCAGTTTACCAACGTGCACACCTGCAAAAGGTACCCAAGGAAGTTCCTTGGTCTCTTCGTGTCTCAGCGTCTGAAAAATAAGTTCTTTGCCCATTTTCTTTTCCTCCACATTACTTTAGTTGTTATCTTTTTCTTCTTTTTCCTTTATGAGCTGCAGCGCTACTTTTACTGCTTCAATGGCGTCCTCACTGTAGCCGCCAGCTCCTATTTTCTTTGCCCAGCGCGGGGTGCATGGTGCACCGCCTACCATGGTGATAAAATTGTCCTTTTCACCGCTTTCCTGAAGAAGTTTCTCCAGTTTCTTCTGCTCCGTTAAGGTCGAGGTCAACAAAGCGCTGGTTCCGATAATGTCAGCGTCATACCGTCTTGCTTCCTCTATAATCGTTTCAACCGGAACCTCACAACCCAGATCGATGACCTCAAACCCTGCAGTTCTAAGGGTTGACGCTACGATACCTTTTCCTATATCGTGGACGTCCCCTGCAACAGTGGCGAGTAAGATTCTGCCACGTTTTTCCGGCGCGGGTCTTTCATTTTCGTTTAATAAACTCAAGATTGTGTTCGTAACACTTTTCATTACTTCTGCCGCGTAGATTAGTTCAGGCAAAGACAAGGTTCCTCTGTCAAAGAGTGCACCTATCTCATCATTGCCGGCACCAAACCCGGACAGCAGTAAATCCAGGAGGTCAAATTCTGCGTTCTTTGCCTCCTCGATAATGCGCAACGCCTTTGCCTCATCAGCATCGACAATGGCATCTTTCGCTCTTCTGAATAAATCCTGCTTATCCAAATCCGCGCCTCCTTTACATACGTGTAAATAAAAAAATAACAAATATACAGTCTTTATAATTTTACCACACAAATTCAGAATTTGCTATAGAATTTTCGCAAGATTATCCTTTGTTTCGCTGTAGTTTTTTCGGCTAAGTCTGCGCTTTATCTACAACCTATCTTAATCATATTGCAACACTTTACAGTATTTAATTGTCTCAAAATTCAGTTATTTTCATTTTAACAATATGGAATAGGCTTACTCCTTGCAAACCTATTCCATTTTGTGTTTTTCGTAATTCGAGTCGTCCGTGTCCTCAACTGTTTCTTTATTGGCACCGCCTACTCCTTGCAGACAGCCCCGCTAAAATTACGGTTGATTATTTAATGCCGGCTCTTTCTTTAAATCTTTCAACAGAGTTGATTGGCATATCCAAAACTTCTGCAATTCTGAATTTAGCAGCCATACCGTTGTTTTCTTCTGCGGAAGGCTCAACGTGGGTTAAACCGATTCCCAGTTCAACTCTCTTGTCAGTCATAGTAACGATGTCGTGTAATTCTTCGACAGTTACATTCAGCTTTTCAGCTACATACGCTTTGGCTTCGTCGATTTTCATCTTCTTTGCGAGCTGCACACGTAATACCAGATCTCCGGCAGTACGAACGCCACCCATACCAGCACAAATGGAGTGTGTAGCTTCAGCGCCTACAGGGTCACCTACGCCTACCTAGAACCCGTCGACTTTGCCTATTTCTACTAAGGCTTTGTCGGCTCTGGAAATCATATCGGAAGGCATATTTTCAACCATTGGAACGCCGCAAACACCCATACCAACGTTAGCGTGTACCGGAATGTTAGCAACGGAAGTGCAAGCTTTGATGAAAGTTACAACTCTTGCAATGTTCCAAGGGAAGGATTTGTTACAGTTAGTGTTTACTACAGCACCGAAGATAGATGCACCGGCTTTTTCAACCAGTTTTACCTGATCGTGTGGATACAGGCCAGCCAGTCTCTTTCCGTCGTACTTCAGTTTGCCGTGCATACCTAATACGAACTCACCGGCCATACCGATTTCAACGCCCATGTCAGGGAACTGTGCTTTGATTTCTTCACATGCTTTCAGAGCTGCTAAGAAGTCAGCATCGCCAGCAGCACCGGAAGTATCTAAATTGATACCGTCAGCACCAACATCGTACATCTGTTTTGCAACATATACGATATCTTTTACTGCATGCGGAATTGCTTCTTCCTGCGCAGCCATAGCTTCCTTGATGTGACCTTCAGGAAGTAATTCTGCCCAGTTTTCTACAGGACCATCAGGTTTTGTGTAGAAACCAAGGTTTGTCATAGCGCCGTAGAATAACGGCATAGTGCTGATGTTCAGCGCCTGCTTCAGAGCGCCAGCCTCACGCTGTGCAACACCTTTTGCAGTCTTGTAGTTGTAGTCGGAGTTACCAACGTCTACAGAGTCAACACCCAGACATCTTTCGTAAATCAGAACTTCGTTGTCCTTTACGATAGGAATCTGAGATTTGATGTTTAATTTGTATCCGCCGGAGTCATTGGTTAAAACAATCTGTTTTCCAGGTTCTACACCAACGATACTGCCAGGCATAGTGATAATATTGTACAGATGTTCTTTTTCTTCTTCTGTAATTGGGTCAATCTTACCTCTTTTTACAGCATCTGCAATACCTTCTTCCATGTCCGCACGGATTTCAGCTTCTGTCATATAAACAACAGAGCCGTCACCCATACGGGTGAAGTATTTCTTTTCTTCTGCCATATCGAAGTATTCCTTTCTGTGTTATGCTTATATGTTATGGGATTAGTGCTTCTTTGCTTCAAACTTAGCTAATTCTTCAGCTTCTTCTTCCCCTTCTACTACGATGTCATGAATCCTCTTCTTCACATCTTCCGGAAGTGGTTCAGGCTTGTAATTTTCTAAGATGTCAATAGCCTTAGCTCTGGTAGCTTCGGTCATTGTCATAGCGCCTTTCTTTTCCCAGGTTTCTCTCTGTGTACGGTCGATGTACTGAGTTGTGGACAGTTCCTGTCTCATGTACTTTCTGGTATGCTTATGAGCTAAGTAATTGTTAGCAGGTCCTACTGCTTTAATTACATCCACTGCCATTGTATCCTTATTTACTGGAATACCCTGAAGAATTCTTCTGGTCATTCTTACGATTTCAGCATCAGTCAGCAGCTGTTCGTAGCTCATGGTCATACCCATTTCCATCATACCCATACCATAGATGACGTTGCTTCCTGTCAGTGCAGGCAGCATGTTAGTCATGGTCTTTTCATGTCCTAACTGAACGTCGAAGCACTTGCTGTCAGCCTAAGTACCGCCTACATTAGTAGGAATGCCGTAGTAGTGTCCTAACTGGCCTACTGCTGCAGAACACATAGCATGTTCAGGTGCACCTACAGGAGACTGTGCAGTCTTCATATCCATGATAGTAGTGGAAGAACCGTATAAAATCTTGTTGCCAGGGTTTACGATCTGCGCCAGAACGATACCACCCAGGATTTCTGCATTGGTGCAAACCAGAGTACCAGCTAATGTAGCAGGTGTAGTTGCGCCGCAAAGACCCATGGACAGAATGTCAATTGGCAAGCCGTGTCTAGCAGACAGGATGATGATGCTGGTTTCGTTTTCGTTGATTTCCAGCGGACTGTTCGGACAAGCACCCATCGCAACGATTGGTCTTTCTCTCAGTTTGTCATAACCGCCCTGAATAGCAGCAGCCATGTCGATAAATCTCTGAGTATTCTTAACGCCTTCTAAGTCATGCGCAAAGTTCTTAGTTAAGTTGTTGAATACAACTTCTGCTTCGTGCAGAGATCTAACCTTCTGGTTTACATCACCAGCAGTTACAGCGATAGAGAATACGTCGATTTCAGGAATAGCATCGATAAATCTAGCTACATTACCTAAGTCTTCCTTAGTGGATTCTCTTAATTCACCTGTGTAAGGGTCAAAGATAAATACACCAGTACCGAAGTTCTTGTATGCAACCTTCTTGCCACCGATTAAAGTGTCTTTGTCAGGTGTTCTACCGCAAAGAGTAAATTCAGCCGGACATTTTTCGATTGCATCGTTAACCAGGTTTCTAGGGAATTTAACTCTGTCAGTTTCATAATCTACTTCACAGCCAGCGCCGGCTAAGATGTCCAGTGCTTCTTTTCCATGCATCTGAAGGCCGTAGTCTTCCATCAGCTGGAGGGTTGCTTCGTGAAGTGCATCTAAATCTTCATTGGATAAGATATTATATCCAGTGATATCAGTTTCGTGGATAAATTTACCCATCTCACTTACCTCCAATAATATTTACTTCAAATTAATAATAACCGAATCCTGCTTGTTCTTACAGTTTAGCAATCCAGTCCATGATGAAGTTTACTGTATCGGAAGCATCTTCACAGTAAGCATCAGCGCCGATTTTTTCTGCCCAACGGTTGGTTACAGGAGCGCCGCCTACCATTGTCTTAACTTTGTCTCTGATGCCAGCTTCTTTCAGAGCATCTTCGATATCTTTCTGAACTGTCATAGTAGTAGTCAGCAGAGCGGAGCTTCCTACGAATTCAGCATTGTGTTCGATAGCAGCGTCAACAAAGTTCTGAGCAGGAACTTCTCTTCCCAGGTCGATAACTTCTACGCCGTTAGTCTTAACCAGAGATGCTACGATACCTTTACCGATGTCGTGTACGTCGCCTTCAACAGTACCGATTACTAAAGTACCAGCGGATTTAACTTCGGACATGTCCATTTTGCCTTCAATTTCAGCAGATACAGCTTTCATAACTTCTGTAGCGAAAATCAGTTCTGGCAGGAAGATTTCTCCCATTCCGAACAGGTCGCCTAATTCTTTCATACCAGCAGAATAGCCATCGCTCAGTAATTCAACCAGATCAACGCCTTCAGCTTCAGCTTCAGCCAGAGCTTCCATAGCGATATCTTCGTCAGCCTCTACGATTGACTGCTTTGCTTTTTCCATGATTGCTTCTTTGCTCATTTTTGTTACCTCCAAAATTATTAATTAAAAACTAAAATAATAAAGACTATGCTTTTTATACTCTCATTGTACAGGTTTTAAACGAGTGCGGTATATAGAACTTTTTAGAAATTTTAGTACTATTTTTGTCACCCTCAAAAAAGTAATATTTTTGTATTTCTTCGCCCTCCCCATATAAATTGGAATTGTTTTTCCCCTTTGCCTGTGCTATAATATAAATGAAAATTTTTATAAAAAATTGTACATTTTTTACATAATATAAACCGCAAGAAGGAAGTGTATTTGTTATGAAAAACTTTGTAATTCCAAGCCTCGATACACCCAATGCAGAAACTTTGTCAGAATATCTAAATTCTTCTTTAGAAGCTTTTTCAGATATTACAGACATACCTGTTACCTATTTTAATAATCACGATCAAATCATAAAAGAATTCAAAACCGAAGATAAAATTTGTAATATCTTCAGTATTTATAAAAAAGAAGATAGTCCGTGCCGCAAAAACCTGGCTTCCGCCGGACAGTTCGCTTCTCGTCTCGGTGAACCTTATATTTTTCTTTGCAAGGCCGGTCTTGCAAATATTGCAATTTCGCTGATTATCGATGAAGTATTTGCCGGCTATTTCGTTGCCGGTCCTGTTATCATGGGAGAACTTCGAAACAGCACTGCATCCAATTTCGCCAACCTTAATGCGCTGGACGAGCAGGCTGCCGCTATGGCAAAGATGTTCGCCGGCAAGATGAAAGTATATCATCCCAGTCAGATTTCACAAATTGCGCTGCTGTTTTATAATTGTATCATCACGTCGGTATCCGGCAGTGATGATTACAGCGCATTACGCAACCAGTACAGTGAACAGAACAAAATTAACATTGATATTCAACATTATAAAAAGGAGCATCTCACAGTAGAATACCCTTACGATCTGGAAAAAGTTCTAATCGACAACGTCAGCAACGGTCAGGTTGCCGCCGCAAAAGAAAATGTAGCCAAACTGCTCAGCACCTTCTCCATTCTGGAAGCGGGCAATATGGAGGGAATCAAAGCAAAAGTCCTCTGGCTCTTTGCCATCATCATCAGAATCGCCAGCGAAAGTGACAGCAATCTCAACCAGGTCATCGATACTGACCTCGATATTATCAACAGACTCAGCGAAACAGAAAGCTACAATGAACTGCTTTCTGTATCAGAGTCCCTCATCGAAATGATTACAAAGAACATGCTGACTTCCATTTATAACGGACGTTCTCAGATTGTAACAAAAGCGCTGCAGTTCATCAACAAAAACTATAAGGAGAAGATTTCTCTGAAAGACATCGAGACCAATCTTCATGTCAATTCCTCTTACTTCTCCACCCTGTTCAAGCAGGAAATGGGTGTGACGTTCACTGATTATCTTAATACCTTAAAGATAGAACATGCCTGCAATCTTTTAGCAAATACCAATTTAAGCATTATCGACGTCTCACTGTCCACAGGTTTCGATGATCAGAGTTACTTCACCAAAGTATTCAAGAAAGCCAAGGGCATGACACCAAAAGCTTACCGTGCTGCCCACGGCATGGTGGAGGAAATTTAAGAAAAATAGCCGTCATGGCCTGCTGCCACCAGTGGCGAATCTGCGAATATGCATATATTCGCGAAAAAGCTCCAAAATATGCACAACTCCCTGCATATTTCTTAAAAAAATCTTCAAAATATGTACATCCAAAGCTGCCGAGGAGCAAATCCACTGTTCCTTAAGCAGCTTTTTTCGTTCCAGCAGCGCAAATGTGCATATTTAAGGCATTTTCTCCAAAAATATGTACGCCGTTGTGCATAATTTGGGCAAAATCTCCGAAAACATGCACAACGGCGCGCGAGGCGGGAACGGAGCGCAAGCAGCATGCGCGCGGCTACGGCGCAAAAGCGAAGGCACCCGTTACAAAAAGCCGCCGGCAACAGGCCGACGGTTTTTTACTTTACGTTATATTCTTTCCTGCGACTTTTGCAAAAATGCGCGGGTGCGCGCAGACTTCGGATTGTCAAAGACTTCCTCCGGCGTTCCCATTTCTTCAATAAGACCGTCCGCCATAAAGATGACTTTATCCGCCACACTTCTGGCAAACTCCATTTCGTGGGTTACCACAATCATGGTGCTGTCGCTGCCTTTGAGCCCCTTGATTACTTTCAGCACCTCGCCGGTCAGTTCCGGATCCAGTGCAGAAGTCGGTTCATCAAAGCACAGAATATCGGGATCCATTACCAGAGCGCGGGCAATTGCCACACGCTGCTGCTGCCCTCCAGAAAGCTGGCATGGGTAGTTTTCCAGCTTGTCAGTCAAACCGACCCGCTCAATGGTAGCAAGGGCGTGCTCCTGAATTGCCGCCGCGGAGTCAACTTTCAAAAGTTCCGGCGCTAACGTTACATTACGCAGTACGTTGTACTGTGGAAATAAATTGAAAGACTGAAACACCAGACCGAAGTGAAGACGGTTCTTTCTGATTTCGGCTTCATTATAACGGTTCGTCACACCGCCCTCGTAAATCAGTTTTCCACCGACAGAAATCGTTCCCTCATCGGCATACTCGAGGAAATTCAAACAGCGCAGCAGCGTCGTCTTTCCTCCTCCGGAAGATCCGATAATCGCCAGCACCTCTCCCTTTTCCAGAGAAAAGTCAATGCCCTTCAGTACGTTGACTTTGCCAAAGCTCTTTTTCAGATTCCTGACTTCTAAAATCGACATATCCTTTCCTCCTTAACTTTCAAAATAGCTGAGTTTCTTTTCAAGGGCGTTAAATGCCAGCACCAAAATGCCGCTGAACACCAGATAAAATACACCAGTCATCAGCAAGGGCCAGATAATACCGCTGCTCTTGATAAATGCCTGTCCCGCCCAAATCAGTTCGTAAACTGCAATGACACGAGCCAGAGAAGTATCCTTTACAAGGTTAATCAGTTCATTTCCCATCGGCGGTATGATTCTCTTGATTACCTGCAGCAGCACAATTTTGAAGAAAATCTGATGCTTGGTAAGTCCCAGCACCTGACCCGCCTCGTACTGCCCCTTGGAAATGCTCTCGATGCCGCCTCTGTAAATTTCAGAAAAGTAGCAGGCATAGTTGAAGATGAAAGCAACCAGCGCCGCAATGAATCTGCCCGCATTGCTGCCGCCCCAGAGGTTGTTTCCAAACATCAGCCCCGGACCGTAATAAATTACAATCAGCTGTAGCAAAAGAGGCGTCCCTCTGACAATCCAGACAACCGTTCTGGAAAGCACCTTGATTACCTTGATTCTGCTCATGAAGGTAAAGGCAATCAAAAGTCCCAGAGGAAGCGACCCAAGGAGTGTCAGCACGAATAATTTAATTGTTACTAAAAATCCACTGGACAGCGCCAGCATAACTTCCTGCATCATAATAACTACAAACTTCCTTTATTTCTGCTTATTTCTGTTCGATGATAGATTCCTGTACGCCGTACTTCTTGGCAATTTCCATCATAGTGCCGTCTTCATATGTATCCTTGAAGAACTGATTCAGCGCTTCCACAAGGTCGGATTCCGGACGGAATGCAACGCCGTATTCTTCGTTGTTCAGCTGTACTGTGTAAGTCAGATCTTCGTAGCTGGTTCCTTCGCCAATCATAGCGCCTGCCATAATCAGGTCGATGACGCAAGCATCGGATGTACCTGCGGATACTTCCATAAGAGCGTCTGCCTGTGTCTGCACTTCAGTTACCTCAAAGTCCATGCCTTTCAGTGTCTTCGCACCTGCAGAACCGGCCTCTGCCGCAAAGGTCAAATCCTTTAAATCGTCTTCAGACTGAATCTTGTCTGCGATATCCTTTTTCACTACGACTACCTGCCCGTTTTTGCAGTAAGGGTTGGTAGTGCCCAGTGCGGAAGTTACTTCGTCAATGAGTGTCATTCCGTTCCAAACCACGTCGATACTCTTTCCTTTGATCTCGGCAATCTTGTTGTCCCAGTCGATTACAGTGAATTCCACTTCTACGCCCAGGCTCTCCGCAAAGGCTTTTGCCATGTCTGCGTCAAAGCCAATCCAGTCGCCGTTCTCATCTTTGTAATCCATCGGTTCGTATTCGGTAATACCTACTACCAATGTGCCTTTTTCTTTTACATATTCCATATCAGACTGTGCGCCATCTGCGCCGCATGCTGCCATGGCAAAAGTCATTACAAATGCCATCATTAAAATAAGTACTTTCTTAAAAGTTTTCATGTCGTAAATTTCCTTTCTTAAACGTATCACTACTATAATACTCTACTTTGATAAAGTAGTAAAGTACTTTTTTTAAAACACTGCAAAAAAGGAAGAAGGCAGGTATCAAACCTGCCTCTTTCCTTTTGAAAGAAGTATTTATATCAGCTCTAATAGCTAAGATTAAGCTTCTAATTCTCTCTTCATAGCTTCTTCTTCTGCTCTTCTTGCTTCCATAACCTTTTCGTATTCTTCGTCGGTCATCTTTTCGATGGTGAAGCCGGTGAAGCCGTAGAGTATAGATACGATTGGACAGATGTAGTTAACAAATGCATATGGTGCATATGCTGCAGTCGGCTGTCCTAAGAAGCCTGTCATAGTTGCGCCGCATACGTTCCAAGGAATCAGCGGTGAAGTCAGTGTACCGGAGTCTTCCAGACATCTGGACAGGTTCTTTGCCTTTAACTTTCTGTCTTCGTAAACATTCTTGTACATTCTGCCCGGCAGAATGATAGCCAGATACTGGTCTGCACAGAGCAGGTTGATGAACAGGGAAGTCAAGATTGTGCACATAATCAGAAGACCGTTGGTCTTTGCAACCTTCATAATCTTTTCTACCAGCTGTCCCAGCATACCGGTGATTTCCAGTACGCCTGCGAAGGACATAGAGCAAAGTACGATGGATACGGTCCACAGCATACCGTCGAATCCGCCGCCGCCGACAACGTCAGCTACGGAATAGTCTTCAGTCAGCACGATATCTGCACTGGAAGATTCATAACCATAGTGCATGATACTAAAGAACTGATTGAACTCAATTCCCTGTACTGCACCCATACAAACAACTCCAATGATTACTGCGCCGAACATTGCAGGCAGTGCAGGTACTTTGAAGATAACTGCAGCCAGCAGAATCAGAACCGGCAGCATCAAAAGCGGACTTACAACGAACTCGTTCTGAATTGCGTCCTGGAGAATGTCTTTCATTTCCATCTGTACAGCACCATCTGGTGCAGCGCCTCTGCCTAAGATGAACCAGAGTACCATTGCAATCACATAGGAAGGAACTACTGTCCATACCATGTGTTTGATGTGATCGAAGATGTTTGCTCCGGATACGCCAGGCGCCATGTTGGTGGTGTCGGACATCGGGGACATCTTGTCACCGCAGTAAGAACCGGATACTACAGCACCTGCGGTCAGAGCAGGGTTGATGCCAAGACCGATGGAAATACCGATCATAGCTACGCCGATAGTACCTGCAGTGGTGTAGGAGGAACCGATAACCAGAGAAATCAGGGTACACAGCAGCGCAGCTGTTACCAGGAAGATTGCCGGGTTAATGATGTTCAGTCCGTAGTAAATCATGGAAGGAATGATTCCGCCTGCTTTCCAAGTAGATACCAGCATACCTACCGTTAACAGAATCAGGTTTGCCTGCATGGAGCGGCTGATACCCTGAATCATACCTTTTTCCATTACACTCCATTTCCAGCCGTTGAGGGCGCCTACGATAGATACGAAAGCTGCTGCCAAAACCAGAGGCATATGTGCTTCGCCATAGTTATCAGCAGTACCAAAAATGGAGTAGCAAATTACACCTAATGCGAATACTACGCAAAGTAAAACTTGCCACATAGGAACTCGTCTACCCATAAGTTTACCTTGTACAACATAGAAGATAGGGGCTTCTAATATGTACTTTTCCTTTCTTAAAATTTAAGTAAAGTATAATTTCTTTTATGAAAAAGTCTAAACACCTGACCCTACCGGCATTTAAGCTTCATCATACTTTTTAATCAGGTCCTTTGCGACCTCTTCAGAAAGTCCTGCGTCAGCACAAACTTCAATGAAAGCAGCATCGAGGGCTTTTCTCTGTTCATCGGACAGCGGACAGATGGTCTGTTTGTCGATTTCCTGTACGTACTCTCTAGCCTTATCCATGATGGATTTCTTGCCTTCTTTGATCCAAGCAGCTCTTTCCTGATAGTTCATGGTAATGTTGCTGTAATTCTGTTCTTTATTATAATTTTTCAGCGTGTGCTTCTGAGTCATGAAGTTTCCGCCGGAGCCGACTTTGAGAAGCAGATCTGCTGCCAGGGTGTCGTCATCGAAGCGGATTCCCTTCTGCAGATGCTTCAGCGTGCCGATGTAGTCGTTGTCGATGACCAGCTTTTCGATGGACATTTCAGCGATTACATTGAGTCCGCCAGGACCGGATACGTTATCAACGCCTGCCATCATAGCCATAAGACCGGATCTTGCAGTTTCGCTGCCAGCCTGATAGTCCACAATCTTTGCGTCAGACATTGCTGCGTAAGTGTGTACCGGAAGTCCATAGTAGTGACCCATCTGCGCATAGCCTGCCATTACCATGCTGCATTCCATGGATTCCATCGGCGTGTACATGGTCTTCATGTTAAAGATACAAGGCGCGCCGCCGTAAGAAACGGGATGGCCCGGTTTTGTTACCTGCGCAAGTACCAGACCTGCCAGAATTTCTACAGTGTGGTTCAGGATACATCCGGCCAGTGTAATCGGTCCGGTTGCTCCTGCAATCTGTGCAGAAATCAGATTGATAGGGATGTCCATTCTTACACAGTCGATAATATTTCTTGCTCCGATATGAGACCACTTCAGCGGGGAAGTCACACAAATATCGAAAAGTGTGTACGGCTTGGTTCTGACTGCCTCCTCTGAACCCAAAACAGCCTTTAACAACTTGAAAGTTCTAGGTACACCTTCCGCGTCAGTGGAACCGCCGATAATCGGTTTGATGGAGTTCTGCATTTCTGTGTAGTACAGATACTGGGATCCAAGCTCTCCCGGTGCCTCCTCACAAACGATGGAAGAAGATACAAAGTCGATGTGCGGCAGACTCTGTGCAACCTTCGTCAAAAGTTTCAGATCCTTTACACCGGACAGTCTGACGGTTTCGCCGTCGCTTTCCAGTACGTTGCCGGCACTGCTTCCCGGATTAAAACGGGTCTTGCCATCGCCGAATGTGCAGTAAAATTCTCCGTTTCTGTCATATAAATCAAAAGTGCTCGGCGCAGATTTGATTGCATTCTCAACTACTTCTCTCGGGAACTTAACCTTCTGCGTAGCTCTGTCAACCTCACAGCCTGCTCCCTCAAGTAAATCAAGTGCCTCGTCATAAGCAAAAATGATTCCTAAATTTTCCAACACATATAATGCCTTTTCATGCATTTCTTTAACCTGCTCATTGCTCAACACCCTGAGCTGGGGCATGTTGTCAAATGTAAATTTGTTCATTCTTTTTCCTTCGCCTTTCATACTTTGTTTATTTATTAAAATTATACATGATTTCCGGATATCATTTTGGGTCTTTTTTCAGATATTTTAGAAAAAAAATTACCATTTCATTATAGCTTATTATCATCACTTCAGCAAGTCCATAAGATTGGATTGGCAATATTTATCACATATTGTCAATCAATAGGAAACTCAATGTTTTCTGACCCATCTTTATTTTTTCCTCAAAAAAATACCAAAGGAAATAATCTTTCTATATGGACTTCCGCGCTTTTCCCGTGATAAAATAAGCTCATTAGAATAGAAAATGAGGATACGAGTTTATTGAAAAAAGGAGAACACCATGGTAAAACAAATTTATCCGAGAGTTGAAATCAACTTACAGTATCTAAAAGAAAATGTGGCCGCAGTAGTTGAAAAATGCAAGCCTTTTGGCATTGACATCGCTGGCGTTATCAAAGGAACAACAGGTATTCCCGAATGTGCCAAAATGTTTGCTGAAGGCGGCGCGAAGTTAATCGCTTCCTCCAGACTGGAACAGATTGAAGACGCAATCGACTGCGGAATTAAGCTGCCTATGCTCCTTCTCAGAGTTCCAATGCTCAGCGAGCTTCCTGAGGTCGTAAGACTTTGCGATGTCAGCTTAAACAGTGAAGTTTCCGTGCTGAAAGCTTTGAACGAAGAGGCTGCCAAGCAGAACAAAATACACAAAGTCATTCTGATGGCTGACCTTGGAGACCTTCGCGAAGGCTTCTGGGACAAGGACGAAATGGTCGATGTTGCCGTCATGGTAGAAAACGAACTGAAGAATCTGGAACTTGGCGGTGTCGGCACCAATCTGGGCTGCTACGGCTCCATCGAAGCAACTGCAGACAAATTGGATGAACTGGTTGCTATTGCTGAGAGAATTGAAGCCAAAATCGGCAGACAGCTGGAATACATCTCCGGCGGCGCTACTACCAGTCTGCCTAGAATTATCAATAACGATATGCCAAAGAGAATTAACCTTCTCAGAGTCGGCGAAGGTATTCTTCTGGCAAGAGACCTTGACGTATTCTACGGCTACGACATGAGCTGGATGCATCAGGATGTTTACACCCTCAAGGCTGAGGTTATCGAAGTAAAGGACAAACCGTCTCACCCGGTCGGCAAAATTTCCATCGACGCTTTCGGACATACTCCTGAATACGTTGACAGAGGTATCAGAAAGAGAGCCCTTCTTGGTATCGGTAAAGTGGATTACGGCAGCATTGACGAAATCTTCCCGAAAGATAAAGGCATTGAAGTCATCGGCGCTTCTTCAGACCACACAATTTTAGATATTGAAGATGCTGAAAGAGATCTGAAGCCTGGTGATATCGTGTCCTTCGGCATTAACTACGCTTCTATCGTATATCTGACCAACTGCAGAAACGTACAGATGGTATTTGTATAAAAATCCCTGTAAAGGTATGACTCGTAAAACCCCGGCCGGCAAGGGAATCCTTGTTTGCCGGGATTTTTTATAAGGAGGTAACTAAAATGTCGAAACTAATCGATTACAGCTGCAAGTACGCAGAATACAGCGGCATATCCAAGGAAGATGCCGCAGCAAAAGGGCTTTCTCTGCCGGAAGCATATTTCAGTGCAGATGCCATCGCCGCTCTTGCCGGCGAAAACCCCGTGCTGCCCTTTGACCCGGTGTTAGAAGCTGAAAGTATGGGCGCAAAGATTAAATTTGACGATTCCCCTCTCGGCCCTCGCAAGGACACCGATATCGTGACCAAAATCGATGAGCTGGCGCTGCTTTCTCCTATGGACGTTTCCTGCGGAAGAATCAGCGAAACCCTGAAAGCGGTCAGGGCAATCAACGAAGCCGGCGGCAATGCCACTGTGGAACTGCACGGACCTGTTACCATTATCAACGGTGTCAGCGATCTGATGAAAATTCTTATGGGCTGGCGTAAAGCGCCTGAGGTGATGGATCAGTTCTTCGCAAAAGTTTCAGAAGGTCTGATTGGCTTTGCTCTGGCTGCTTATGATGCCGGCTGCCGTGTCATTTACTATACCGACTCACCAGGCAGTCTGAATATACTCGGTCCAAAATTTGCAAAGCAAATCACCGAAAACTTCACAGTGCCTTTCCTGAAAGCCCTGGACGAAAAGCTACCGGCAGACTGCGTGATTCACCTGTGTCCAAAGACTTCTTTCCTGCTGACAGGCTTTGAAAAGGCTGAATGGAAAAAATTTGAGGTCGGCGAAAAGATGCCGTACAAGGACGCCTGTCTTGCCGCCCTGGGAAAAGTTCGGATTCTGGGGCAGCGCTGCCGTAAAGCAGACAACATAACCGTTTCCCACATCAATTATCTTCACCTGAGCGAATAAGGAGACTGCCCCATGGAAAACAACTACTATAACGCCTACTTTAAAGTAGATATGGATACTGTTGTAAACAACTACAATATTGTAAAAAAACACATCGGTTCCAAGACTGACATCATCCCTGTTATCAAAGGCAACTGCTACGGCTTCGGACTTGTACCCATGGCGAAACTTTTTGCAGAGCGCTGCGGCGCCAAGCTGATTGCAAATTCAGCGATGTATGAAGCTGTAGAACTGAGACAAGCAGGCCTTACCTGCGATATTCTCATCGTCGGCGGTATACCGCAGCATCTTCTCCACGGCGCAATCGAATACGACTTGCAGATTCCCCTCTTTGAGGAAGTAACTGCCCGCCATATTAATGAACTGGCAGCTGCCGCCGGAAAGAAAATCAAAGTCCATATCAAAATCAACACCGGCATGAATCGTTTAGGAGTCAAACCCGGCAAGGACTTGGAAAATCTTTTGAATTTGGTAAAATCTTTGGACAGCATCGAAGTGGTCGGCGCATATACCCATTTCGCAACTTCCACTGCTGATTATTACGATTCCTTTGCCTTAGAGCAGTTTGCACGATTTCAGGAAGGTGTTTCCCAAATAAAAGAAGCAGGCTTTTCTCTGCAGTACGTGCATTGCTGCAATTCCGCCGCAACTTCATGGTACAAAGAAGCAATAGACTACAGCACCCATGTTCGTTCATGCACTTCTATTCTGGGTCATATGGCCATGGAGGACGGCAGAGAGCCGCTAGGGCTCACAGAACCTGTAGAAATCGGCACGTATATCACCAATATTCATCATATTGATGCAGGAGAAAGCGTAGGCTACAGTCGGGCATTTATGGCAGAAAAACCCATGAGAGTTGCCACTTTATCTGTGGGTTTTGCAGACGGATTCTATCCCTGCTGGATGCGAAAGCAAGGACCTGTGCTGGTAAACGGTCATCGCACGCGATTCCTCGGCTGCTGCATGGATCAGTCCTTTGTCGATGTAACCGGTATCCCTTGCGAAATCGGCGATAAGGTCATCATGATTGGCCAGGACGGCGACGAGCACATTACCACATGGGATATGGAACAGTTCTGTGAAAATACCTTTGAGTTTCTCTACGGCACTTTGGGGCACAGAGTAGAAAGAATTTATAAAAGCAAAAACTTATAAATAAGAGGCAAATTTTTGCCCATGCTGCGCATACTAAAAGACGGCGGATTACAGGTTCTGCCGTCTTTTTTCTTATCTTTTCTATTGAATGAGGTGAGCACGTGATTAAAATTCTAAATGAAAAGGACGTATCTGCTCTAAAAAAATATGCAGGCGATGATATTGTCAGTCGCCTTGATGACAGCCGCAGCTTTTTTACAGCCCTTTCTGAGCGCACATATTTTCTGACCTTTTATTGGATGGACGGCAAAAAAGTCACTATCTTTGCCGATGCTTCTCATCTGGTTGTTGCCAGCGACAGCCCTGCTATTTGCGAGTTTGCCCAAAATGTAGATACTCCTTCCGACGGGATTTTGCAGCTTCACGAATTTCTTCTGGAAATGACTGCAAGCGATGTTCACAAGTTGGAATCCTTGGAAAATCTGATTATTTCCCTTGAGGATAAGCTGCTCATGGACAGTACGCCGGGTAAAGACGGCATCTCCGATATCGTAAAAGTTCGCAAAGATTTGATTAAAGTCAAGCGTTATTACGAGCAGATGGAATTTCTCACCGATGCCCTGCGGGCAGTAGATCCCGGCTTTGCTTATATTGACAAAAAATTCGATCGGCTTCTTGAATTTGTCTTTCATCTGCAGACTTATCTGGAATCAGTGCGGGAGGCTTATCAGTCTCAAATCGACATTGAGCAAAACAATATTATGAAAGTTTTCACTGTCGTTACTTCTATTTTCCTGCCCCTTTCTCTCATTGCCGCCTGGTACGGCATGAACTTTGCCTTGCCGGAATATCAGTGGGCTTATGGGTATCCTTTTGTTGTTTTTCTCTCAGTGGGACTGGTTGTAGGACTGCTGATTTTCTTTCGAAAAAAGAAGTGGTTTTGATTTTTCCTGGGATAATCTGATTATCACCTTTGACCAGGCTGACGGCAGTCTGAACGCAGATTATATTGACCGCATTATAAAACTTTATCTTTTATAACCTGCTCTTAAAAACTACTTTTTTAAATATGCAAAAGGACGAGTTTTCCCAAATTCCTCGTCCTTTTCTCATTTCTTTTATCATTTGCTTACTTCAAACTCTCCAGAAATTCCTTTCCCGCTGCAATCTGTCTTCTGGCCTCTGACGGCGCTGTTCCGCCATATCGGGATTCTTTTTCTGCGTCATAATACTGCTTCCAGTACAATAGCTGTTATCGATATCGATAAAGCTGAACTCCTGTGAGTTCCACCAGACGAATTCCTCCGCCCAGCGGACACAAATCCATGCGCTCGTATGTATCGTGAAGTCTCTCGATAATCCGCTTACTTTCTTCTTCCGTAACAATTCCCTGTGCCGCCAGCATTGTTACATGGGCAATGCTGCCGTCTACAGCTTCGTAATACATTCACTGGTCAAATCCGATGGATGCATTGAACACTTTTACGATTTCGTCCATTTCCTTTTCAAACCTGCCGCTCCATAAGCTTGCCATACTGTACTCCTCCTTCGACGTTTTCTGATTCTTTCGCCCGATTCTCATTATTATACTAGATAATTCATAAACATACAAACCTTTTCCCCTGTTTTTATCCTCAAAGTTCCCCTGTTTTTTATCCCCAAAGTATGATACAATAACTCTTAGCAAATGAACAGGAGGATTCTTTTATGACTTTAGGACGTGAAAAATTACACTTTCTCAACTCACCAACCCCAATTACTTATCTTTCAAATATCTCAGAGGAACTAGGCGTAAACCTTTATCTGAAACGAGACGATTTGACCAATTTCGGCACTGGCGGCAACAAGCTCCGCAAACTGGAATATCTGGTAAAAGATGCACTGGACCAAGGTGCAACCATGCTGCTGACTGTAGGCGGTGCCCAGACGAATCATGGCAGGCTGACCGCTGCTGTTGCTGCAAAATACGGACTAAAAGCGGCTATCGTGGCCGTAGACCCTTATCCGGGTGAAATGTCAGCAAACCTGCTCCTCGACGGCATCATGGGCTGCCCCGTTTATCTGGTGCAGGCTGACGGGGTGCGTACCAGTGATGAACTGGAAGCAGATGCGGTTAAAAAAATCACTGAAGAATGGGAAGCAAAAGGCGAAAAGGTTTACTTTATTCCCGTAGGCGGTTCCAATGAAATCGGCGCCCTCGGCTACTATGACTGTGCTCTGGAACTTGCTTCGCAAATAAAAGAAATGCAGCTTGCAGATGTCCGCGTGATTTCTACTGTAGGCAGCATGGGTACTTATATGGGCCTTGCCAGCGCTATCAAAAACGAAAATCTGACTCTCCGTCTAACCGGCATCAGCATCTCGCCGAAGAAAGATATCTATGCCATGGCAACAGACTACTATGCTCGTATGAAAACCCTTTTCGGTCTGCAAAAGGATATGTCCGCTTCTGACTTTGATATTATCACAGAATACGACTGCGGCGCTTACAACAATCCGGTCAAAGAGGTGCGCGAAGCCATCTATTATATGGGACGCAAAGAAGCAGTTGTCTTAGATCCGTGCTATACAGGAAAAACTTTTGCCGGCATCTTGGATATGATAAAAAAAGGCGTAATTGCCCAGGGCGAAAACGTAATCATGCTCCACACCGGCGGTATTCCGGGGATTTACACGAAACACCACCGTGTTGAAATGGAAAAAGAACTGAAAGATTATATACATATCATTTAATTTTTTCAAATCGAAAAAGCTGACCTGTTTAGGCATTATATTGTCTCAAATATTGCCCAGACAAGCCAGCTTTTTAGTTTTTTATTCGGTAAATCAGGATTTCTTTTCAAGCATATGTATTCGTCTGCTGTGCTCATATGCAATTTTTTTCAGCACGTGCACATCCTCATCTAATGCCGACATTTTATCTGATGCCTCTTTATCCCGCTGAAAAGTACTCAAATAGCATCCTTCGATATTCTTCACCTGCGGAATTACTGCATGATCCAGCTTAAACATAATCTTTACAAGCTGCGGCAATACGACTTCCTCTATGCAGCTATTAAGGCCGTCAAGGCGCACACCCATAACACCGATATTAGCCTCCAGACTGTCGAGACGTTCTTTCATCTGATTAAACTGCTCATTCATGTGGTCAAAACGTCCCTCTACCCGGTCGAGACGTTCTTCTACCCGGTCAAGACGTTCTTCCACCCGGTCGAGACGCTCTTCCACCCGGTCGAGACGTTCTTCCACCCGATCAAGACGTTCTTCTATCCGGTCGAGACGCTCATGAATCGGCGCTAACTTTTCTTCCAGTTTCTGTTCAAGCTTTTCTTCCAGTTTCACTTCCAATCTTTCATCAAGAAGCAACGCAATCGCCTGTAAATCTGATTGGGTCAATGTCATTTTCTCACCTCCTATTTCAATCACCTTTTACTAAATTGGTGACTTCATCATAGCACACAAATATACTGTCTGCCAGTCTTTTTTGGCGAGAAGCGCAAAGTACTGCAATTCAGACTCTTCCCCTTACAAATGGCTAAGAATACTGGAAAATATGCCCTGTAAAATTTCACTAAATAGCACGCTTTAAACCAATTTTTACCAGCAAGGTGAACACCAACTGGTAAGACAATAAAAGGTACAGCAACTGGTGCAGCAGTCATCATTCCGGTTATATCCCTCCCCATCGGAGCGGTTTCTATACATACTTCCCTGCGCAATCATCTGCTGGTAAACCCTCTGATACTCAAAGTTGTTCGGATCCATGTCAATCGCCTGACGCAGATTACTAATTCCATCATCAAGCCAGCCTTTGCGATAGGAAAGAACGCCGCTTAAGAAAAACCACTCGGCATCTCGCGCAGGAGCATGGATCAGCATTTGTTCCGCTCTCATAAGATCACCCCTGTCAATGGCCTGACGCACGGCATAGTAATCACTTCTACCTGTATTGCCGCTGTTTGCACTACCAGCGTACCCTCTGCCAGAAGCTGTCCCCCATGAACCGGATCCTGTTGAGCGGCCGGTACTGCTGCCGCTTCTTCCTTTCATCACCATATCATAGGCTTCGTTAATCTCCTGCAGCTTCTCCTCTGCCAAATCAGCAAGAGGATTATTCTGGTATTTGTCCGGGTGATATTTTTTCACCAGCGCCTTATACGCCGTTTTGATTTCTTCTTCTGAAGCGTTCTGTGAAACGCCTAATACTTCATATGGATTATTCATCTGTCTTTATCCTTTCCCTGAGAATCCGGTCTGTGCATGCGCGCAGCCCCATAAAAATAATATTTTCAACAATCTCCGTGTTTTTCTTTAATTCCAGCAAATCATATGCTGCGGCTATTTCACCCAAACAATGATACAGCAAAGTTTCCATACCCGCAAGGTGATTATTTCGATAAATCAACGGGTTATAACTTCCTTTTTCCATATCCTTTTCGTAATCGTCCAAAGCATCTATCATATAAATCCAGCGACCCAAAGCCCGTCCTAACTGGGCAAGCACCCTGCCCTGTTTTTGCTCCTCACAGGACATAAAGCCGCTCTCCCAAAATCCGGTAAACAACGCCTCCATCAAATCTGAAAAAGCCTCTGCCGTCCGGTCTATGGAAGCTGACTTTTCTGCTTCCAGCAAGGACAATTTGGTCAAAGCCGCTTCAACGTCGGCACACAAGCCTTCATAACGTCTTTCCAGCTTTCTGTAAGCATGGTACAAAACGGTTTTTCCCGCAAAGCCTGCGGCACTTTTCTCGTCTTTCCAGTCGTCCAAAAACTTATGATACGACAAAATCACCATAACATCCGCCCCGTAGTCGATGGCCGCATTTTCGTAAATCACCGGCTTCTTCTCTATAGGGTGAGTGATACAGTGTTTCATCTTTGGCATATCTTTTCTTTCCTCAAATCCCGCCAAAACAAGTGCAAGAAATACAGCGTCATAACTGAGCCCAAGCCTTGGAATCTGACCGATTCTTTTGGCAATAGATTTGCAGATGCCACAATAATAGCCCTGGTACAGCGTATAGTCCCGCACCTTTAATTCATTTTTATCAATGGTAACATATCCCAACATAATACAATGATGATAAACCATTTTCATGTTTTTTTCAAGAAGTCTGTGTGAAAATTCTCCTCATGCTGTCGACAAATTCGGACAAATTTGTTAAGATATAAAGGCATAGTAAAAATTATAATTTTAGGAGAGATGAAATGAATACGAAAAGATTACTATTAACCGCCGTTCTATCCATTGCTGCTCTCTTTGCCACCTGCACGATGGCCTTTGCCAGCAATGCTGTGGTAGATTCAGGCGGCTATTCCCATGCTTCCAAATTTGGAGACACTCTAATCATTGATGGTATCGATGTTTCCCTATACCAGGAGCAGATTGACTGGGCAAAAGTCAAGAGACAGGGTATCGACTTTGCTTACATCCGACTCGGCTTTTCTTATCTGGCGTCACCACACAGAACAAACACCGACTCTTGGTTTGAGTACAACTACAAAGAGGCCAGGGCCAATGACGTCATGGTAGGTGTTTATTACTATTCCACTGCCACTTCCCCGACGGAAGCACAGAAAGAAGCAAAGTATGTGCTGAACGTGCTGGATGGCAGAGAATTGGACTTACCGGTTGCTTATGACTTTGAGATGCCGTCAGGCAGCAGACTCACCAGCGCATACAACAGCTGGTCTTCTTCCACTAGAAAAGACAAAGCAGCAACCAACTCTCTCGCTTTTCTCAACTACATAGAGAAAAACTCCGACTATGAATCCATGTTTTACTCTTATCGCTCCATCACCTCCCCCTACGGAAGTCCTGGCCGCAACAAGATTAACATGAATTTGATAGATAATAAGTTTAAAGTATGGCTGGCGCAGTACTCCTCTGATAACAGTTACGAAAGACCTTATGAATACTGGCAGTACACTAACAGCGGAAGCGTAACCGGCATCGGTGGCCGCGTGGACTGCAATTTCTGGTATTATGACAACGATGCTGAAAAAACCAAAAGCGGCACAAAATCCATAAAGAACGCTCAGGTATCTTTGGGAAAAACATCCTATGAGTATACGAAATATAAAAAAAATCCTTCAGTTTCTGTCACCTACAACGGTACCAAACTGACTAAAGGCGTCGACTATAAAGTCAACTACATCAAAAATGTACTGGCAGGCACTGCTTATGCCCGTGTAGAGGGGATTGGCAATTACTCCAACGTAAAAATGGTTCCGTTTACCATCAAAACTACCGACATCGGAGACGGCGGTACTGTCAGTGATATCGCTGATGTAACCTATACAGGAAGTGCAAAGAAACCGACTGTAAAAGTTCAATACAAAAATACGACTTTGAAGACGTGTGACTACTCTGTTTCCTATTCCAATAACAAAAATGCAGGCACAGCAACTGTAAAAATCACAGGAAAAAGAAACTATCACGGCACATTAACAAAAACCTTTAAAATTAATAAGGCTACACCAAAATTCACCGGATATACCACTTATTCCCGTACTACCGATCGGGCTGATTTTACCATCAATACAAAATGTAACAGCGATGGAAAACTGACCTATAAGTCCAGCGACACTTCCATCGCTACCGTCAGCAGTACCGGTAAGATTTCACTAAAGGGGGGCACAGGTACAGCGGTTATTACTGTAACCTGCGCAGAAACTAAAAATTATAAGAAAGCGACCAGACTGGTCAATATCAAAGTAACTGCGGCCTCTGCCGAAGTAGAAAATACTACCATCAAGGCAAGTTCAGCACTAAAAGATGGCTATATTCAACTGAACTGGGAAAAGTCCACCGCATGCAGCATCGACTTTTATGAGGTTTATAGAAGCACTACTGCAAACAACTACAGCAGCACGCCTTTCTACACGACCAGCTCAGGCACCGCTACTACTTACAAAAATACCAAAGATTTGGTAGATGGAACTCGTTATTACTACAGAATTCGCGGCGTTCGTGTCATCGATGGAAAGCAGTACTATACCAAGTGGTCCAATCAGGCTAATAGAACCTACAAAGCACCTGCCAACCCTAATGAAAAACTGATTAATGGGGTAAATGCAACTACCATCACTGCAAAGTCTGAACGCGGCAAAGGGTTTATTCGAATTAATTGGACTAAGTCTGTCGGCTACAAAGTAGACTATTTTGAAATCTACAGATCAACAAAATCCAATACATATGGTAATACACCTTTTTACAAAACTGCAAATGGAACATTACGTACCTACAAGAACACCAAGAGTCTGACAAAAGGTACTCGCTATTACTACAGGGTTCGCGGTGTTCGTGTCATCGACGGAAAACAGTATTATACCCAATGGTCCAATCAGGCTAACAGAATCTATAAGTAAAATACAAAAACTCTAAAGACCGGCGCGATTTTCCTGCGCCGGTCTTTCAAATATATCACTCATAATTAAATATTTTCTTTTCCTGCCATCTCTTCTTCCAGCTTCCGGTACGCCACCTTTCCAACCAGCGTCGTCGGCAGCATATCCCGAAACTCAATGCGCTTTGGCATTGCATACTTGGCAACATTTTTCTCCAGGTGTTTTATGATGCTTGCTCTGGTTTCATCGCTGGGAGAAAATCCCGGTTTCAACATGACAAAGGCGATGACCTTCTGCATCTTCAGCGGATCAGGCACGCCGATAACACAGCTCATATGCACTGCGTCATGGGCGTCCAGCACATTTTCAATCTGCGACGGATATACGTTATACCCACTGGTAACGATCATGCGCTTGATTCTTTGACGGAAATATACAAAACCGTCTTGGTCCATCATGCCCAGATCCCCCGTATGCAGCCATGTATGCCCATCTTCGTGGACCTTCAGAGTATCGGCCGTTTCTTCCGGGTGATTGATATATTCCATCATCACTGTAGGTCCGCAGAGGCAGATTTCACCTTCCTCTCCGTAAGGCACCTCTTCTGTCGTTCCCACTTTAACAATCTTGTAGTAGGTATCCGGAAACGGCAGGCCAATGCTTCCTTCTTTCTCCATATGTACCGGTGTCAGGCAGCTGGCAGTAACGCACTCTGTAGTGCCGTAACCTTCTCTGACAACGATATGGGCGCCGTGGGATTTCAAAAACGCATCGAAGCGCTTTTTCAATTCCACCGACAGAGAATCTCCGCCGCTGAACACGCCTTTCAGGCATGCCAGATTCACCTTATCCAACGTCGGCAGACGAAGCAGCGCTTCGTACAGCGTAGGCACGCCTGCAATGAAGTTTGGCTGATGTTTTTTAATCAGCTTGGCGTAACTTTCCGGTGTGAAACGCGGAATCAAAATACATCTGCCGCCGTTTGCCACCATGGAGTGAATACTGACACCAAGTCCGAACCCGTGAAACATCGGCATAACAGCAAGCATTTTATCGCCTGGCTTAAACATCTTGTTGGTTGCCAGAATCTGTGCTGCCAGTGCGTTGAAGTTCAGATTGGACAGAAGAATGCCTTTCATGGTGCCGGTAGTGCCGCCGCTGTAAAGAATCACTGCAGGATCTTTTCCTACCCGCTGCCGCATGTACGGCGCTTTGTAGCTCTTACCGTTTTTCAAAAAATTCTCCCACCAGATAATCACAGCGTCTTTCGGCACTTTAATTTTACGACCTTCCATGAGGTAGTAGCCCTTCTTTTTAATCGGGCTGAGCACGTCTTTTACGCTGGTGATAATCAGACTTCGCAGCGGCACATTCTGTCTGATGTTTGCAAATTTGCCGTACATCTGATCCAGTGTCAGGCAGACTGCGCTTCCCGATTCTCTGATAGTAAATTCAATTTCCTTTTCGCTGGAAAGGGGATGTACCATGTTGGCGATGGCTCCTACAAGATTTACCGCATAGAACATCACCATAGTCTGCGGCGCATTAGGCATACAGATTGTAACCGACTCTCCCTCCTGCACGCCGATGGCTTTCAGCGCTCTTGCACAATCATTGATTTCCTTAATAAAATTCTTATATGTCGTCTTGCTGCCCATAAAATCATAGGCGATATAATCGGGATATTTCTCTGCAACAGACTCAACCATTTCATACATAGAGCACTGACGATAGGTCAGGCTCGCCGGCACGCCGCCCAGGTTTTTAATCCACGGTGCCTTTAACTCAGTTGCCATAATCCACTTCCTCCTTTGCTGCAGTTTCCAGAAGTTCCGGATGCTGCAATAAATATTTCAAAAGTTTCACGGTTTTGGAATAGTAATAGCCGTCGGCAATTCTCTCATCCAGGGTGATGCCGATGTCCATAATTTCTCTGCCGTTGACCATCTTTTTCTCACCCAGCACTACAAAGATAGAATTGGTGCCCCAGTTTGACAGATGGTGATACCCCGACTTCAATCCGATGGACCCCAGATTGGTCATGAAAACCGTTGCGAAATTCGGGTCCTCTTTAATCAGCGCGTCGGGAACTTTCCCATAATAATCCAGTTTATGTAAAAGCCACATCACAAAGCGCAGCACCGGTCTTGGCAGCTTCATCAGCATGTCCATTGCCCCTGTTGTATTGTCCGTTTCTGCCGCCTTATCACTGCTTCCTCTGTAGCGGTCAATGATGCTGTATACCTTTGCTCTGACTGTATCGATGGTCGTATCCTCATCGAAAGAAAGGTATGCAAGCGCCTCACCACCGTCGTCTGAAAACTCCTTCTTTACAACAAAAGCCGCAGTCAAATCATCCCTCTGAAAAATTCTTCCGCCCTTGATAAAGCGGTTCATTTTCGGTCTCAGTGTTACTGTTTTGACAAAGGCTGCAATGAGAATCTGAAACAGCTTATAGCGCATTTCCGGATTCTCAGCATTTTTCTTTTCCATGTAGGCATTTATATTGGTTAAGTCAATGCGCTCACAAATGTAAGCCTCATTATCCGCCCGGTTAGGATAGATGTAGGGCATAATTCCGTGGAGAGAATCAAGCTCCCTGAGCCACCTGCCATCCTTGCGGTCTCCTCTTTTTTTCTTATACTCTTTTGTCATATCGTAGCCCTCTTTCAAAAAATTACCTGACATTTTATTGTACTTTTTTTGAAGAAAAAAGTCAAATCCTGCTTTTTCTAGAATAATGTTGCGAGCATTAAATTTTAGTACCTATTCCATTTTTTTGTAAAAAAGGTATTAAAAATTAAGAGTTACTTTATACTAACTAAAAGGTTTTGAGCAAATCAAACGAAATAGAAATGAAATTCTTCGTTTTTTTGTTTTCTAAACGGATGTTTTCATAAAAACCTGCCATATTATGAAGGTTAATCTCTTAATTTCCATATAATGGATATCATAACTTAAAAGATTTGATACCTTTTTCACAAAACACTTAAAAGTACTAATGATGTGTTTCCAAAATTCCAATGCAAACCCCTGCAAAAATCTCCAAAAGCCGCCGGCCGGCGTCACAGTTTCTGCTGCGCGCCGACTGGCGGCTTTCACTTAAGGCAGGGAGGAAATCCTACGCCTTAAATTTCTTCCAATACTTTGTAAAAAGATCGTCCACTTCAGCCCCCAGATTCTTCAGTGCCTCACACTGCTTCAGCACTTCTTCCTCCGGGAACAGAATGTTCATGTTCTCCTTGTCCCCTTTGACACTGTCGATGACGCTGATATTTGGAATGGAATAAGTCAAATATTCAAAGTTCACCATGGCGGTTTCTTTTTCCAGCATGAAGTTAATCCATGCCTGGGCATTTTCCTCATTGGATGCTACTTTTGGAATTGCCCAACAGTCAGTAAAATACTCACTGCCTTCTTTCGGCAGAACATATGCCAGATTATCCTTTTCTTCTCTGCAGTAAAGAACCTCTCCGTTCCAGATGACTGCGATATCGGCAGAACCGCCGAGAATCATATCACGGGCTGAATCATTGGCATACTTGTAAACCAGTGATTTCTGCTCTGTCAGGTAAGCAGCCGCTTCCGCCAGTTCCTCCTCGCTGGCAGTATTGAGGGAATAGCCCTTTGCCTTTAGTGCAATGCCCAGAGTATCGCGCATGCTGTCCGGCATGACAATTCTTCCCGCATATTCCTCTTTCCAGAGATCATTCCAGGAAGTGATTGCGCCCTCAGGAATCTTCTCTGTATCATAGAGTATGCCTAAAGTCCCCCAGGTATGCGGCACCGCGTACCTGTTTCCCGGATCAAAGGATTCTGCCAGTTCCAGATACTTCTTTTCCAAATTGGAAATATTTGGAATCGCAGAATAATCCACCTCTGCCAGCAAATCCTCCTCGATAAGTTTTTCTATCATATAGTCCGAAACACAGATTACATCGTAATTGACAGAACCATTTTTGATTACCGGATACATCTCTTCCGCTGTATCAAAGGTGTCCATCACCACTGTAATACCCGTTTCTTTCTCAAATTCCTGAATCAGCGTCGGATCGATGTAATCGCCAAAGGCGTATACATGCACTTCTTTATCGCCTCCGCCGCCTGCCGCGCCACTGAGATAGAGAGTGCCGGAAAGCAGACAGACCACCAGGACAGTCAGCACCGCCATAATCCGTTTTTTCGTCTTTCCCTCTGCTTTTGCCGATGCCACGTTGGAAGTTGCAAGTACCAGAAGTACCGTCACAAAGATAACGGTTGACAATGCAAAGAGGGTCGGTCTGATTCCTACCTTTACCTGGCTGTAAATCAGCGTAGAAATGGTGTTAATGCCGGCTCCTCTTGTAAAATGAGTGATAACAAAATCGTCCACAGACATGGTGAAAGCCAGCAGAAATCCGCTGACAATACCCGGTCTGATATCCGGCAGCACTACCTTGTAAAAAGCATAAAGCGGCGTTGCTCCAAGGTCGAGAGCCGCTTCGTAGGTATTTCCCGAAGTCTGCTTGAACTTCGGCATCACCGACAGAATGACATAAGGAATGCTGAATGTAATATGGGCCAGCAGAACCGTCCCCCAACTCAATGAAATACCAAAGGCAATAAACGCCATCATCAGGGAAATACCAGTCACGATATCCGCATTGAGCAGCGGAATATTGTTCATCGCCATGATTACATTCTCCGTCCGTTTCCGCATAGCGAGAATGCCGATACAAGCAGCCGTTCCAATAAGTGTTGCAATAGCTGCCGACGCCAGAGCGATGGTAAAGGTATTCCAGATTGCTTCCATAATCATGGTATTTGACAGCATTTCCTGATACCACTTCAGTGAGAAGCCTGTCCAAAGGGACATGGACTTGCTCCCATTGAAGGAAAATACCATCAGAATCAGAATCGGCAGGTACAAAAACAGCAGTACAAGAATCAGGTAAATATTTCTTCCCAGTTTCTTCATATCAGCGTGCCCTCCCCATTCTTATCCAGTTTAGACAAGGCTGCCATGCTGATGACGATAAATACCATCATGACAAGAGAGAGTCCAGATCCCAGATTCCAGTTGGAACCGGTGGTGAATTCCTGCTCAATAATATTTCCAATCAGATGAATTTTTCCACCGCCCAGCATATTGGAAATGACAAAGGTAGTAAGTGACGGCACGAAGACCATGGTCACACCGCTGGCAATGCCGGGAATGCTCAGCGGCAGCAGAATATCTGTCAGAACCTTCGTCCTGGTCGCTCCAAGATCGTATGCCGCTTCGATGACATGGTCATCAATTTTCATCAAAGTATTATAAATCGGCAATACCATGAAAGGTAAAAAGTCGTAAACCATACCCAGAACGATGGCAGCCGGAGTATTGATAATTGCCAGTTCCGGAAGATGCAGAAAACTCAGAATACCGTTAATCAAACCGCCCTTTTCCAAGATTACCTGCCACGCCATGGTACGCAGCAGAAAGTTCATCCACATCGGCAGAATGAAGATAAACACCATAAATCCTTTTTGTCCCATCCTGCTTCCTTTTAGAATCAGAGCCAGAGGAAAAGCGATGATAAAACAAATCACAGTGCTGATCAGCGACAGCAGCAGTGACAGCCCAAGGGCCTGCGCATGTTCTGCACCAAGCATTGCTATTATATTGCTGAAAGTAAAATTTCCGCTTCTATCGGTAAAACCGTAAAAGGCGATGACCGCCAAAGGAATTACCGTCCCGCAGATAATCCACAGTAAAAAAGGAGCTGCAAAGTATTTTTTAGACATCGATTTCTATCGCCTCCTCTTCCTTGGATTGCGGTTTATGCATGATTTGAATATTTTCCGGAATCACATCCAGACTGACCTTCGTGCCCACCGGATAACTGGTGGTATTCTGCGCAAGCCAGGTAAAGCCGCCGGCTTCAATTTCCATTTCGTAATGCACGCCGATAAACACATTGTGGGTCACTTCCCCGTCCAGTCTGCCTGCACCGGGTTTTCCAATGATTAAATCCTCCGGTCTGATGACTACATCCACTGGTTTATTTCTTCCAAATCCATCGTCAATACACGGAAATACTGTATCGCAGATTTTTACATAAAAATCTTCCATCATCACACCGTCGATGATATTGCTGTCCCCGATAAAGTCAGCTACAAATGCGTTCTCCGGTTCATTATAAATTTCCTCCGGCGTTCCCATCTGCTGAATATAGCCGCCGTTCATGACGACCACCTTGTCGCTCATGGTCAGGGCTTCCTCCTGATCGTGGGTAACATAAATGAAAGTAATCCCCAGTTCATTCTTCAGGCGAATCAACTCGTACTGCATATCCTGACGCAGCTTTAAATCCAGCGCTCCCAAAGGCTCGTCCAGCAAAAGCACCTTCGGCTCATTGACGATGGCTCTCGCCATAGCGATTCTCTGCTGCTGTCCGCCGGAAAGCTGGTCAATTTTTCGTTTTTCGTAACCATCCAGATTAACAAGTTTCAAGGCATACTTTACCTTATCCTTAATATAGTCTTCGCTCTTTCCGCTGATTTTCAGTCCAAAGGCGATATTCTGACCTACATTCATATGAGGAAACAGTGCATACTTCTGAAACACAGTATTGAGGTGACGCTGATTTGGCGGCACGCTGGTAATATCCTTACCCTCAAAAAACACCTGACCTGCGTCCGGCTTTTCAAAACCGCCCACGATACGAAGAGTCGTAGTCTTTCCGCAGCCGGAAGGCCCCAGCAGCGTGATAAACTCATTCTCATTTACCGTCAGATTGAAATCATCCAGTACCTGTGTATCCTCATAAGATTTATAAATATGTCTTAATTCAATCAGTGATGATGCCATGTATGCTTCCTTTCTTCACATCTTAAAAACTCGGCGGCGAGCTCACCCAAATCAGCTCCGCCCCTGTCCTTGACGAAATATAATGTTTTCTGGCCGGCGTATAGTAAAATGACTCGCCCGCTTTTGCCAAATGGGTTTTCTTTCCAATATGAATGGTAATTTCCCCTTTCAGCACAAAGCCGAATTCCTCTCCCTCATGGGGATTATCGGGATAAGTCTGTCCGCCGGCCGCAAGGGTCAGCCTGATAGGCTCCATAACGTTTTTCTGTGCGCTTGGAATAATCCATTCAATTTTATTTCTTAACTCACTGTCAATTTTTTCAAAATAATCTTCGTCCGCAAATACTACCTGCTCGTCGCTGTCCTCTGCGAAAAACTCCGAAACAGAAACGCCCAGACACTGTAAAATGTCAGACAGGGTTGCAATAGACGGAGACGTTAAATCTCGTTCCAGCTGAGAAATGAAGCCCTTAGAAAGCTCCGCCCGGTCAGCCAGTTCCTCCTGCGTCAGTCCGTTGACAATGCGCAGGGCCTTAATCTTGGAACCGATTTCCATGATTTTTTCTCCCTTGTTGATGTCATAAAAATTAAACTTGAAGTTTAGTATTTCTAAACCACAATGCAATAATATTATACGCCTTTTCCCCGTGATGTCAAGGGCTTTGGCTGCTAATTTCACCGGTATTCAAAAAAATGCACAAAAAGAACAAAAGACCTGTCAGCGCCGGCTCTTTTGCCAGCCTCTGCCAGGTCTTTTGTCACATGTAGGACCGCTTATGAAAAGCAATACATGCATAGCAACATATGTTAAGCGTTATACTTACATACCATCTTTTTCTAACCTGTCTCGGATATAATCCTGCACGTCATCTCTGGAAATTCCCAGCGCTGCTGCAAATTCTCCGAAAAGAAGGTCCTCTGCACGTTTCATAAATTTCTTGTCAATCTGCCCTAAATGGCGATTCTGAGCAAGTGCATCCAGCTTTTTCTGATGTATAGACTTCGTCAGCTTCAGAAGGTCAATACATTTGTGGCTGTCAATGACTGACTGATAATACTTCGTAAGCTGCTGCATACTGCTGTTTCTGTAAATTTCCGTGTGGATCTGCGGAATATTGTCAATCAGATCTTTCGCTTCATCTTCGGAGATTACCGCACGCATAAACACTTTCTGATTATCTACAGGGGCATAAATCACACCGCTCTGGTACAGAGGTTCCAGTACATAATACAGCCTGTCCTCATCTCCGCCGGCAAAATCCGACTTCCGAATATCCGATACTTTGCAAACACCAGTCGTGCCGTACATAATCAGGTCATCAATGTTATACATTTCGGCTCACATCTCCTTTCTTCTTCCATTATTTCTTTCTCATTTATTATTATAACACGTTTTTGAAAAAAAATGTAAGTTTTTTGTATACAATTCCAAAATATTTTTTCGATTTCGTTCCTGCTGTGCCTGTCGTGCCCGACTTTTTTTGAAAAAAACGCCGCTGGCAGCTTTCATAAAAAGACAATTGAAAAAGAGCCGCCTCAAGTCGAAACAGCTCTTTCATCAAAATTTCAAGACTATAAAGTTATATAGCTTTTTTACGTTTATTTTTCAGCTTTCTCTTTTCTCCTGATTACAGTCGCACCCAATGCACCTGCAGAAACAAGGAACATTCCCATCAGCAGTGCAAGCGGTGCTTCATCGCCCGTTTTCGGCTGATTTGAATCTGCATCTTCTGCCGGCGCCGGTGCAAGCGGTACGTCCGGATCATCGATTACCGGTTCATCCGGTCCTGGTCCTAATGGAACGTCCGGATCATCGATTACCGGTTCATCCGGTCCTGGTCCCAATGGAACGTCCGGATCATCGATATTTGCATTTTCACTCCACTGGGCGACATAAACCGCATCACCGGTTACAGTATCCGCAACAGCAGGAGACCAGCCCGTAAACGTATACCCTTCACGGGAAGGCGTGCCGCTAAAGGCTGGGGTACTTTCACCCATTGCGGCTGTAGTAGTCTGATCCGCAAACACGACTTCACCGTCCACACCGTCGGTGTAGGTTACGGTATAGTAGGTCACAGGGAAGCCGACATAAGTCCACTGAGCGGTATAGGTCACATCTTCAGCCACTGTTTCCGCAACAGCAGGAGACCAACCGTCGAATCTGTAGCCAAAACGTTTAGGTGTTCCAACAAAGGCAGGGGTTTTAGAGCCTTCAACAGCCTGATAAGTCTGATCTGTGAAAAGTTCGCTGCCCTCTACGCCGTCAGTATAAGTGACATTGTACTGTTTTCCATAGATGTTGTAGATGTATGGAGTGACCGGGTTATTATCTTTGGAAACATACAGTTTTCCAACATAACTGCCACCTTCTCCCTTGCTTGTTGGGCCGATGACATCACACCAAACATAAGGATCCTCATTGATCTGGTAATTGTCTTGAGAAATTTCCAGATCTATGCCTTTACCAATTACTGGAACCTCGACTGTCCACTTCAGGAAGTGATAAACAACATTTGGATCATCTTCAAGATGGCCAAAACCGTTTTCAATTGATCCCATATCCTTGCGATGGATGTCTACAACTTCGGCATCTTCACGCTTCAATGTGTTAGTAACCTTTTTACCCTCAGCATCCTCGTAGCTGTATGTTACCGTGTAGTCGGCACTGACTTTATTCAGAATGAACGGATCATGAGCCATGTCTACAAAGGAAACCATAATATCAACATCACGTTTGGTTACAGTTGTATCTTCCGCTAGCTTCGTGTAATAATTAGCTATTTTGACATCAGGAAAACCTGCTATAGACGGCATATAATCAATACGTGAATTAACCGGAATTGTGATTGAATCGGAATCAGATTCTACAGAAAACCCAGTACTCAAACAAGATGCCTTCTGCTTATCCCATCGATACTTATCAATTCCATACTGCTTCGCTTTCAGCATAACCGTTGTATCCATTGTACCATTTTCATCCACTAATACATCTAGGACCAGATTTCCGGTTTCAAACGAATAACCATTCATTTCTTGGATCTGCATCTTCGTTGTACCCGTATAAGTTTGTCCTTCATAGCTGTAGCTGTAGTCATAACTAATGTCACAATTCGATAAAGACAACTGATTTGCTGTATCCCAAAATGTTGGTTGGATTACTACCTGCTGCAGTTTCGCACCTTCAGGAAGGCCGGGTTCTTCAGGCTCTGTTTCATCAGGTAATTTTGACCAGATGGCATAAAATTTTGTATCTTTGTTAAGAGTATACTTGGCACCAATTGCAAGGCTAGTATCAGGAAATGTAGCATCCGGATTCGTACTCCAGCCCCGAATGTTGTAACCTTCCCGTGTCATATGCCTATAGTTTGCAATAGTAACAAATCCACCGACTTCAATGCTTTGTACTGCTGGAAGTCCAGTTACCTCATCTTCACCTGCATTGGCATCATAGGTCAGTGTAACTTTAACAGGTTCATTACTGCCATCACCTGCAGCTTCTCCATCCGCAAATGCTGCCATCGGCATCATCGCCAACACAATCAACAAACACAGAAAAATACTAACTGCTTTTTTAAATTTTTTCATAGTTTCCCCATCCTGCGGATTGCTCCGCTTTTACCGGGCATATGTCCCTGCCCGGACAGCTGGCTGCCAACCATGGGGGTGGTAAGGCCCTTTAGCTTTCCGTCACCGGCTTTCGCAGGCTTTGGCAAGATTTCCTCCTTTTCTTGAATTTTTTTGACGCTTATCGCGTCTGACATAGAGACAAAAACAGCTCTGCAGTAATCGCAGAGCCATATCCATATGCCATTAAAATTTAAACGTTTGCCGTAAAAATGTAACTGGCTGTCTTGCCGC
>JALEOD010000027.1 GCA_022767345.1 Emergencia sp. | reverse complement strand
CGCAGCGAAAGATCAGACCTATGCGCTCTGTAATCTGACGCAGGATCAGCTGGCGCATACGCTGATGCCGCTGGGAGAATACACGAAAGAGGAAGTGCGGGCGATGGCGGAAAAGATTGGGATTGATGTGGCAAATAAGCCCGACAGTCAGGAAATCTGCTTTATTCCGGATCATGATTACGCTGCGTTTATTGAGCGTGAGACCGGGGGAAAGGTTCCGCCGGAGGGAAATTTTGTCAATCCACAGGGAGAAGTTTTGGGTCGTCACAGAGGGATTATCCATTATACGATCGGTCAGCGAAAGGGGCTTGGCATCGCTTTTGGGAAACCGGTTTTTGTCTCTGAAATACGTCCGGAGACGAACGAGGTTGTTCTGGGAGACAATGAAGATATTTTTAAAACAGAGCTTCTGGCAGATCATATCAACTGGATGTCTGTCGGAGATCCCACAGACGGAATGCGTCTGAATGCCAAAATCCGATATGCCCACAAAGGGGCTCCCTGCATGGTGTATCCTGAGCCGGAGGGGAAAGTTAGAGTTGTGTTTGAAGAACCACAAAGAGCAATCACACCGGGTCAGTCTGTCGTATTCTATGACGGAGACCTCGTAGCCGGAGGAGGCGTAATTCTATGAAACAATGGATGAAAAAATACTGGAAAAATACGTCAGGGATACTTTTCGGAGTATTCCTGATTTTGGCGTTAGCGGGAACCGCATTTGCCGGAACTTCTTTTGACGATCCGCTCTCCGGGCGTGAGAACGGGCAGGTACTCGACGAATTTTATGAGGGCAGCGGCGTATCGATGCAGAGCGTAAATGAGTGTGGGACACAGTGGAATGATACCATGTATTTTCACAACCTGTCTATGCGCCCTTATCTGAAGAATCAGGAAAACAAAATTCAGAAGGGAATCGATGTGTCCAGCTATGAGGGGAATATCGACTGGAATCTGGTAAAACAGGATGAGGAAAATATTTCTTTTGTTATTGTGCGTGCCGGCTTTCGGGGATGGGGAGAGGCAGGAACTCTGAAGGCTGATTCCTGTTTTGAGGATCATATCAAGGGGGCTTTGCAGCAGGGATTTTCCTGTGGAGTTTACTTTTTCTCTCAGGCCATCAGTGTAAAGGAAGCGGAAGAGGAAGCGGATTATGTGCTGATGCAGCTCAGAGAATCCGGGATTTCGCCTGAGGATCTTAAGCTTCCTGTTTTCCTTGACGTGGAATTTGACGGCAACCGGGAGGGACGTCTGTATACGGCGAAGCTGAGTAAGCAGGAGCAGACAGAAATCTGTAATGCATTTATCGGAAAAATCGAGGCTGTCGGGTATCGGGCCGGCGTCTACGCGAACAAATCAATGTTCGAGAGCAACATGAATGCGGAAGATCTCAGCTCCTCGGCGGCTGTCTGGCTGGCAAATTATAATCAGAGTACTTCTTATGGGGGAAATTATTCCTATTGGCAGTGTTCAGAGAGTGGAACAGTGGATGGGATTTCCAGCGATGTGGATCTGAATTTTTACTATGAGCCTGTTTTTACTGCAAACTATTATGGAGATGCCAGCACTTTGCCGGTAAAGAAGAATGCTTCGAGTGATAAGATTTCAATAAAATGGAATGTTGTGGAAGGTGCAAGTAGCTATAAGATTTTCAGATCAGAAATCTGGAATGGTACATATAGTGAAATAGAAGAACTATCCACAAATGAATATACGGATTCCGGATTACAGGCAGGTAGAGAATATTATTATAGAGTTATGCCGATTTTTATATCGGATGGCGAACGGGTTTCAGGCAGAATCTCAAATATGTGCCCTGTATATACAACAAAAACCTATTGGAATCGAAAGACAACAGAAGCGGTACGATTGCGTTTATATGCGGGTGTAGATTCAAGAACATTGTGTACGATGCCTGCTGGAAAAGAGCTTAAAATTTACGCTGTGGGAAAAGGGAGCAACGGTAAGGACTGGTATAAGGTTCAATATGGTTCATATACAGGATATGTGCTGGGCTCTTATACAAATCCCTACACCAGTACAGTATCCGGTCTGAAAATGAGCAGTTACAATTCTTCTGCAATTAAGATTAGCTGGACAAAAGCACCTTATGCGGACGGCTATGTGGTATATCGTTCCACTTCAAAATCCGGCAGCTACCGTCCGGTAAAGACGATCTACAGCCAGAACACACTGACTTTTACCGATACGCAATTAAAAGCGGGAGCAGCTTATTATTATAAAGTAAAAGCATTTAGCAAAGAAAACAATCAACCCTACTACGGGGCGGAATCTGCTGTGCTGACGGCGGCGACAAAGGTCTCCAAACCGACAGGGGTGAAGCAGTACGGGACAGCAAAGACAAGTATTACCGTGACATGGAAAAAAGTCTACGGTGCCAGCGGATACCAGATTTACCGCAGCACTGCGAAGAACGGGAAATACAGCAAAGTGAAGACAATCACATCGGGAAATACTTTGAAATGGAAGGATGAAAGGAAATCATCCGGAACCGAGTATTATTACAAGATCCGGGCATACAAATCCGTCGGCGGTATGAATCGCAATGGGGACTTCACATCTGCGGTGACACTGCACACGAAAATGGCATCAAAGCTGACAGTGAAAACGAAAGCAGCAGTAAATCTGCGCTCTTCTGCGGGAACCGCTTACAGTAAAAAAATAACGGTGCCGAAAAACAAAACATTTACTGTGTTATATAAGACAAAGGATAAATCCGGAAAAACATGGTATAAAATCAAATATACCGTAAAGAAAAAATCATACACGGGATACATCATCGCGAGTGCGACAAAAAAATAAATTTTTTTGAAAAAAGGTATTGACCTTTGTCTTACACAAAGGTGTATATTCTAACCATCAAAAACAGATCTGTTAAAGAACAAATTAAGAAAGAAAAAGGAGAAGGACTTTATGATTAAGTACAAAGTAAAAAATTCCTTAAAATCCCCGCGCTTTTCCGATGTAAAAACATTCATGAGACTGGAAAACGTGCGCACAACAGATGATGTTGATTTCGTAGTAGTAGGTATTCCTTTTGATACATGTGCAACCTTCCGTGTTGGTACAAGATTCGGCCCTGCTGCGATCCGTGAGATGTCTGCAGTAGTTGCAAAACCGTACAACCCGATTCTTGATGTAGGTATCTTTGATTACTGTTCAGGTGTTGATTACGGCGATGTAGGTTCTGTACCGGGATATGTAGAAGAATCCTTCGAACTGATCACAGAAGGCATGCTTCCGATTTTTGAAAAAGGTGT
>JALEOD010000026.1 GCA_022767345.1 Emergencia sp. | reverse complement strand
GGTGGATCAGAAGTTTTTGGACGAGATCGTTCACCTGCTGGGGCTGGAAGATAAACTGAAAAATATGCCGAACAATCTCTCCGGCGGACAGCAGCAGCGTGTGGCGATTGCCCGCGCCCTGATTACCAAACCGGCTATTGTACTGGCTGACGAGCCGACCGGCAACCTTGACAGCAAGACCAGCGCCGAGGTGCTGGGACTTATCAAGCGTACCAGTGCGGAGTTCCGGCAAACTGTCGTGATGATTACCCACAACAACGACATAGCCCGTCTTGCAGATCGGATTGTCCGCATTGAGGATGGAAAGATTGTGGAATAAGGAGGTGGAAAGCTATGACATGGCCTTTTGAAAATGATACCAGCGCCATTACAAAGAAGCTGGCAAAGGAAAGTTTGAAAAGCGAAAAGCGCCGGAATTTTATGATAATAATTGCTATTTCACTGGCAGCGTTTTTGATGTCAATGTGTGGAACATTATTTTTTGCTTTTCAGGAATCTCAAAATAATATGGCCACTTTTCAAGCCAGCTATGATAATCTGACAGAGGATAAAATTGAAAAACTTCGTCATCAACCAGAAATCGAAATGGTAGCGTCGCTTTACAATCTGGGAGAAATAAAAATGCCAGAGGGATATTCATTGTATTTGGCATATATGGATGATGCGGCATGCTATATTGCCCGAAATCAATTTACACTAAAAGATGGGACTATGCCATCTAAAGAAAATGAAATTGCAGTTGACCGTGAAATGGTGAACAAATATTTTTCTAATACTGCAATCGGAGATAAAATTTCTTTTCAAATAAATGGAAAATCACAAGATTTTGTGATTTCTGGGATTACGGAAAGCTCGACTGAATCACAGGGCAATTACTCGTGCTATATATCAAAATCGTTTGTAGAAAATAGCTCTAATTATAATCCTGCAAAATACCAAAGCTATGTTTGTTTTGCTGATGCAGATTCAACATCAAAAGAAATTCTAAAAGAAAGAATTGCTTCTATTGGAAAAGAAATTGGTGCTGATTATAGCTTAAGTTTTCTCTTTTTTAGAGAGAATATGGGATTGTCATTTGAAAATATACTAACTTTTGTAAGTTTGTCCGTGTTGGTATTATTTGCAGGTATAACGGTAATCCAAAGTATTTTCAGAATTTCTATCAATGAAAAAATAAGAAATTTCGGACAGTTACGCACTTTAGGTACAACTGCATTACAGATAAAGAAAATGATAAACTATGAAAGTAGATATTTATCATGGCTTGGAATCCCTCCGGGTATTGTTTTGGGTGCGATTGTCGGAACTGTTTTGGGAAGTAATGAATTTTCCAGCGGATTTTCTCCTATCAATATTCCTTTTGTAATGATAGGCGTTTCCATCATTTGCACTCTTATGGTGAAATTATCTGTTCGCAAGCCGCTTAAAATTGCAGCAACTACTTCCCCTATTGAGGCAGTACGATATATAGCTTATCGAAATGCTCCGATGCAATCTCGAAAACATAATAAGAAAATTTCACCTTACTCTTTAGCTCTATTAAATCTTGGACGCGATAAGAAAAAGACAGCCAGTACATTGCTTTCATTGATATTTGGAGGATTACTCTTATTTATATCTGCATCCGCAGCAGTTAGTAATACGCCAGAGCAATTTGTCCGTGAAAAGTTTTTTGTAAACGGCGGAAGCTTCCGTATATATCTTTCTGAAGAATCAGTTGGAAAAAACGAAGCAAATAATTCGCTAAACGAATCTTTGAGAGAAGAACTTTTGAATACTAAAGGAATCCAAAAGATTATACCACTTAGAGATTCAGTAGGAATGTGTCATTATTCTATCAATGGAAATGTTACTGAGGGAATGTGTGATATAATTTCGGATCAAAGTACAGAAGGTAATTTTAGCTTTGTTGAACAACATTTGATAGATGGACAAATGCCTAAAAATCAGTTTGAAGTTTTATTGACAGATGGATATATGGAACTGGGGGTTACAAAAGGGACGCCTATAAAGATTACAAATAGTGGAGAGGAAATAGAATGTATTGTTTCCGGTTTCTTTGATAAGAGCTTTGTCGGAACCGAAAACGGTACAGATGCTATTGATCCAGCGAATCTTATAATTACACAAGAACTTGCACAACAACTATTCCCAAACACAGAAAATTTTGCTTACTCATGGGAGATCATAACTGATAAAACTTATAATGATGAAATAGAATCAGCCATTCAGCAGAAAATTACCTCTAAAGAAAAGGGGCTTTCTATTTGCAGCTATAATGATGTTGTAGAGTACATGGAATCTTCTATGAACTTATTGTTTGGAAGTTTGCAAATGCTGTCATTACTAATTTTGCTGTTTGGAATAATCAATCTAATCAATATGACACTCTCTAACCATCAAGCGCGTAAACAGGAAATCAGTACATTACGCTCTGTTGGATTAAGCCTAAAACAATTATATCGTTCTCTCATAACAGAGGGATTGCTATATGTACTTGTTTCATTTGGAATCGTTCTTTTAGTTGGTATTCCCATAGCTATTCCTGTGAGCAAAGCTGTTGGTATTCTATTCGGTATGCCAAATCTCTCATATCAATTTCCAACAATGCAGATAGGTGGATATCTACTAATATTGATTCTTTTACAGTTGATTCTTTCTGTATGGGAAATACGGGATTTGAAAAAGCGTTCATTAACAGAACAAATGCGGGCAATGGAATAACCGTATGGAATTGGCGGGGCGGCGTGTGCTGCCCCGCCTTTTTCGCCATTTTCCAAAGAATTTTTTGAAATGTCCGAGCTTTGTAACAATTCAGCCTGTTTTTCTGTCGAAATCAAAGGCACCTCGGACATTTGTGTAACATTTGTAGTTTATGCTTGTGGTAAATCAATAAGAAACATCTGCCTCCACAGCGGGGAAAAGAAAAAAACCGCTGGCAGGCAGATAATTTCCCATGCAAACCAACATAGCTGATACGGCGGTTTTGAGTAATCAAGGCCGCCGTTTCTGTTTGCTTCGACGACCCCTGCACCGTGTATCTAGCATGGCGGCTTTAGGAGGGAGCCGCCATGCAATGTAAACCACTTCGACAAATTCTAACAGGGGTTAGCCTGTCAAAAAAAGTCTGTCCCCGCCATCGGGGACAAGCGGCTATCAGTATGTACTATACCATGTAGGAAAAGATCATATTGCTTTTTGTTTCGCCCTGTGGGTCTTTGACCTGCCGGGCGAATTTTGTTATTTCCTGCGGCCTGCTATCCGGCGCAAAAAGAAATTTCAAAAAAGTGAAAAAAGGAGGCGTTTAGCGGGCAGCCAGAGAGATTCCATTCGCTCTATTGGCGGAAAGGGAGAGAACCACCACATCCCCCATAGAAAGGGGG
>JALEOD010000020.1 GCA_022767345.1 Emergencia sp. | reverse complement strand
GGACAGTCAAGCTGTCCCTATTTGTGTTTCACAAAAAGAACAAATGACGGAGTGCCATCATCTGGTGCATCCGTCATTTTCATTGTATGAAGATAGGGCTGCGCCCTAACGGTTATTTTCCGTTAATGCGACAGCCCCTTTGTTCATATTATGAAAAAGTGGTTCAAAATATGGTAATCTGATATATTTTGTTGACAGAGAAAAAAAGTACGGTTATAATACACAAAATTCAGAATAAGAAACGTGCGTTCACATTATGAACGCAGAGCGAGAAAGGTGTGAGGATATGATAAAACCGGCAGCACTTAAAAAAGGCGACACCATCGGCGTGGTTTCTCCGGCAAGTCCTTCGGAAAATAGAAGTGAAATCGTAAGGGCGCAGGAAACCTTGGAGGAGATGGGATACAACGTAGTCATCGGCAAAAATGTTAATCGGCTGAAAGGCTTTGTTGCGGCAGCAGAAGAAGAGCGAGCGGACGATATCAACGCCATGTTTGCCGATGATAGAATCGACGCAGTTTTTGTGACGCAGGGCGGTTACGGTTCAGCGCAGATTGTAAACCGGCTTAATTACGAGGTAATTAAAAAAAATCCAAAGATTTTTACCGGTTTCAGCGATATTACTTCGCTGCACCTTGCCATTGGAAAATTTGCGGAACTGGTAACCTTTCACAGTCCCGGCATGGCGAGGTTTAACAGTGAAGACTTGACAGAATACACAAAGAATCAGTTTTTCAGCGCTGTGGCAGAGACGAGACCTCTGGGCGAAATCCAAAAAGCGAACCCGAAGAAATGGCTCAATACTATTGCAGGCGGCACCTGTGAGGCAGAAGTCATCGGGGGCAATATGACTTTGGTCTGCGCAAGCCTGGGCACGCCTTATGAAATCGACTGTAAGGGGAAAATTCTGCTTTTGGAAGATGTGGATACGGAACCTTGGATTTTTGACCATATGCTTTCTCATTTGCGCAACGCAGGAAAGCTGTATGACGCAAAGGGGTTCCTCATCGGCGAATGTCATAACTGCGTGCCTTTTATCCACAACCCGGGCTATTATTGCGATACAAGCCTTGAGGATGTGTTGCACTATTATCTGGCGCCGCTGGGAAAACCGGCGCTTTATGGTCTGCCTCTTGGGCATACCGATGATATGGCAACGCTGCCTCTGGGCGTAAAAGCAAGGCTTTGCGCTGATGAAAAAACATTTACTGTATTGGAATCAGGCGTTGTTTGATTTGCAGAAGATAAAATTCTGCATAAAAGATAGATAAGCATAACAAGAAAGATTGTAAAAGGAAGGAGTGTAATTATGAAACACTTGAAAAAAGGCATCGCGATTTTAATGGCTGTTACTTTAATTTTTACCATTACATCATGCGGAAAGAAATCTGCTGGCGGCGGAGAAGTGATTTTTAATATCGCAACAACCCAGGGCCACGACACGCTGAATTTCTTCACAACGGAGAGCGATATGGTAAATGATTGGCTCAACATTTGCTATGACGCACTGATTGCTTATGACGAAGACTATAATGCAGTGCCGAGAGCTGCGAAAGACTGGGATGTTTCTGATGATGGAAAGACGTGGACATTCCATTTGAGAGATGACATTTACTTTAACGATGGAGAGCAGCTGACTTCTGCAGATGTAAAATGGACCTATGAACATGCGGCTGACAGCTATATGTATTCTACGCACGCGGAAGGGTTTAAATCCATTGAATGTCCTGATGATTTTACCATCGTATTTCAGTGTGAAGAAGGAAAAGCGGACATGCTGTATCAGTCCATTCCGATTCTTCCGGAACATATTTGGGCGGGAGAAGAGGATATTTTCTCCTTTGAAAGCGATAATCTTGTAGGTTCCGGTCCGTTTATTTACAGCGCTGAAAGAAGCGGAAACGGCAGCGTGGCTTTCGTAAAGAATGAGAACTATTGGGGAACCGTGCCTAATTTGGATGTATTAGTGTTTACGGAATATGACAATGGAGATGCAATGGCGCAGGCCATTAAACTGGGTGAAGTGGACGGCTGCTATCTGCTGCAGCAGGAACAGCTGGAAACGCTGAAAAACGAAAAAGACATTGAAGTCGGAAACTATAAGACCTTTGACTTTGAATTTATCGGATACAACATGCTGGACGAATTGCTGTCAGACAAAACTATTCGTCACGCGTTAGACTACTGCGCGGACAAAGAACGCATCATTGAGATGAGTTACAGCGGTCAGGCGCTGCCTGCATATGGACCTGTCAACAATGAAGGATACATTTATGAACCTGAGGTGAAGAGAGACGGCGATATCGAGCAGGCGAAGAAACTTTTGGATCAGGCAGGTTATGTGGACAGCGACGGCGATGGTATCCGTGAAAAAGACGGAAAACCTCTCAGCTTTGAACTGATTACCGCTTCTGAAAGAAGCGCGTGGCAGTCTGCAACTGTGAATATTTTAATCGATAACTGTGAAAAAGCAGGGATTGAAATCAAGTGGAATCCTTTGGAAATGACCACCATGTGGGATACATGCTATGACGGCAGCAAAGACTGGCAGATGTATATTGACGGCTGGGGCGGCGATGCGGATCCTGGATTTATTCTCTGTCTCTTTGAAGACTGGGAAAAGGGCGGCTATGCCGGCGTATCCTATCAGAATCCTGAATTTGACAAATATTATTCCTTAGTAAAGACAACGGTAGATGTTGAAAAGAGAGCTGCATACATCGAAAAGTGTCAGGAAATTCTTTATGAAGACTGTCCGTACACCTTCCTTTGTCTGAGCGAGAGAGTGCAGGCCGTCAATACTGCAAAGTGGAAAAATCTCAAAGCAAACTCCATGGGATTTTTCGGAAACGGTCTCAATGATAATTATTGCAATGTAGCGCCTGCTGACCAATAAAGAATGACGGAAAGGCAGAGAGGTAAAAGATGGCAAAAAGAATCATAAAGAAGCTGTTTTTCGCTTGTATTACCATCGCCTTTGTAATCGCTTTTAATTTCTTCCTGTTTAGAATTATGCCGGGAGACCTTAGCAGCATCGTTGCAAAGGCGACCACCTCTGAGGCGGTAAAACAGAGAATTATTGAAGAATCAGGGCTGAACGATCCTCTGATGACTCAATTCGTCAACTATTTTAAAGATTTGTGCACAGGCGATTTGGGAAATGCTTTCTACAGCTATGACGGCAGTAAAGATGTTTTGACCGTTATTGCAGGCAGAATTCCAAATACGGTGATTTTGCTGCTCAGCGCTGAAATCATCGCAATCGTTCTCGGACTTACAGTAGGTGTAATCTGCGCAAGAAAGCGTATGACAAAACTGGATACAGGGCTCCTTTCCGGGTCCCTGGTCCTTTATTCCATGCCGACCTTCTGGTTTGCCATGGTGCTGATTTTTCTGTTCAGTGTAACCTTACAGATATTTCCGACGGGTGGGATTACGACGCCGGGCACCAACTATCAGGGAATGGATTATGCCCTTGACTATCTGGAGCATATGATTCTTCCAATGCTTTGCATGGGGCTTTTGATGATCGGCTGTTATGCGGTAACCATGAGAAGTACCATGATTAACATTTTGACAGAGGATTATATCAACACCGCAAGGGCAAAAGGTTTTTCAACCAGATATATCCTGATGAAACACGCAATTCCTAACGCAATGCTGCCTATGGCGACGATTATTGCCCTGAACATTGCGGTGATTTTGGGCGGCGCGATTCAGCTGGAAACGCTGTTTAGCTGGCAGGGGCTGGGTCAGCTGATGTATGACGCGCTGAACAGGAGAGACTATCCGATGCTGCAGGGCTGCTTCTTTATTTCGACTGTGGCGGTAGTGTTAGTCAATGTGTTAATGGATATTTTGTACGGGCTCATTGACCCGAGAGTAAAAGATGAGTAGGAGGTCATGATGATTGGCAATAAAAGAAAATCCGAAGTGAAAAGCGACCTCCGGAAGATGCGGACGAAGGAATTTTTCAAAGAAGTCTGGGCAAATAAGATGGCAAGATTCGGCATTTGTATTATTCTGTTTTTCGTGCTGATGGCGGTGTTTGGTCCTGTACTTATGCCCTTTAAGACGACTGAAATAGCTGCCTCACGGGCGGAGGCTTTTAACACGCCGTCTCTTTCGCATCTCCTAGGGACAGATAATCAGGGCAGAGATGTCCTTGCTTATCTGGTAAACGGCGCAAGAAGCTCCTTAACCGTTGGGATTACTGCCACCATGATTTCCATGGTTCTTGGAACGGTAATCGGAATTGCCGCGGGCTATTTGGGAGGCTGGATTGATAATATACTCATGCGTATTACCGATTTCTTTCTGGTTCTGCCCTGGCTTCCGTTCTGTATGGTACTGGCGGCGATTTTAGGAAACAGTATTTGGAATATCATTTTAGTCATTGGTTTAACCGGCTGGTCCGGTACTGCCAGAGTTATTCGCGCGCAGACCCTTTCTGTCAGAGAGCAGCAGTATGTAGAGCGAACCCGTTCCATCGGAGGACGAAACGCATATATCATGGCAAAGCATATTTTGCCTAACGTATTTCCGCTGGTTTTCTCAGAAGGAATTTTAATCGTATCTTCGTCAATTTTAACGGAAACTTCTCTGGCATTCTTAGGCCTTGGAGATCCGACCAATCCAAGCTGGGGAACGATGTTAAACGACGCGTATTCCACAGGCGCTATGACAGTGGGAGCCTGGTGGTATTTTATCACACCGGGAATCTGTGTTATCCTGGTTGCTCTTGGATTTACTCTGATGGGATACGCTTTTGACGAAATTCTCAATCCAAAGCTAAAGGAAAGGTAAGGCTGGAAAATGAAACTGTTAGAAGTAAAAGATTTAAAAACTTATTTTCATACAGCAAAGGGAGAGGCCAAGGCAGTCGACGGCGTTTCATTTGATTGGATTATGGACAGTGTCTTGGTCTTGTCGGCGAATCCGGCTGCGGAAAAACGACGACAGCTTTGTCGATTTGTCAGCTGCTTCCGAAGGAGGGCAGAATTGAAGGCGGAGAAATTCTTTTGGAAGGAGTCGACTATGCGGCGATGTCCGAGGAGGAAATCAAGGCACACCGCTGGGAAGACGTATCTATCATTTTCCAGGGCGCCATGAACGCCTTTAATCCTGTGAAAAAAGTCGGCTGGCAGATTGCTGAGGCGTGCATACTCCACGATAGAATGTCAAGGGATGCGGCCATGAAAAGAGCGGAAGAACTCTTTGAACTGGTGGGCATTCCAAGAGAGCGGGTCAGCCAGTATCCTCACGAGTTTTCCGGCGGCATGAAACAGAGAGCGATGATTGCTATGGCCCTTGCATGTAATCCGAAGCTTATTATCGGCGATGAACCGACCACCGCCCTTGATGTCATGATACAGGCGCAAATTCTGGATTTGCTTGAAAACCTGCGTAAAGAGCTGAATATGGGAATGATTTTAATCACCCATGATTTGTCGATTTTAAGTGAAACCTGTGATAAAATTGCGGTTATGTATGCCGGCAAAATTATGGAAATGGGTACGGTTTCTGATATCTTTGAACATCCGGCACATTCATATACGAGAAAGCTCCTTGCATGTTTTCCAAATATTAACAGCCCTGTGCGTGAGATACCTGATGGTATTTCAGGCTATCCGCCGAATCTCATCGATCCACCTGCAGGTTGCAGATTTTGTCCGCGATGTGAGGAAAGACTGCCGATCTGCAGTCAGAAAGAGCCTGCATATTTACAGATTGGAGAGCAGCACTTTGTTTCATGTCATTTGAAAGGCGGTGACATCGATGGCTAAACCATTATTGGAAGTAAAGAATTTACAGGTGCATTTTCAAATGAAAAAGGGGCTGGCCAGGTCCATCTTTGGAAAACCTGAAATTCTTAAAGCAGTAGATGATATCAGTTTTGAAATCGGCGAGGGAGAGATTCTTTTCCTGGTCGGTGAGTCAGGTTCCGGCAAGACGACTACGGGAAAAGCAATCCTGCAGCTGGCGCCTGTAAGCGGCGGCGAGGTGTTTTTTGAGGGCGAAGATATTACGAAAAAGAAGGACTTAAAGGATTTTCGCATAAAGGCTCAGATGATTTATCAGGATCCTTATCAGGCGCTGAATCCAAGGCAGTACATCGGAGATATCGTAGGCGAACCCCTTGATGTAAATAATCTGGCTTCCAGTACTGAAAAGCGGCAGGAAGCAATCAATACCGCACTGACAGAGGCTGGTTTAACGCCGCCTGAGGACTATTTGAACAGACATCCGTATGAGCTTTCCGGCGGGCAGCGCCAGCGGGCAGCTATTGCAAGCTCCCTGATTATGAAGCCTAAATTTGTGGTGGCTGACGAGCCGGTTTCTATGCTGGACGCAAGTATCAGAACGGGCATCATCAAGCTCATGATGAAAGAACGGGATAAAAACGGTGTAGCGTACCTGTTTATTACTCACGATTTGTCACTGGCCTGGTTGATTTCTGATAAAATCGCTATCATGTATCTTGGAAAAATCATGGAGATGGGAACGGCGCAGCAGATTGTAAAACACGCCCTTCATCCTTACAGCAGGGCGCTTCTTTCCATTATGCCAGTACCGGGGAAAATTCTGACTGAAAAGCGGAAGCTTTTAGAAGGAGAAACGCCTAATGCGGCCGCTGTCATAAAAGGTTGTAAATTCTGCGGAAGGTGCCCGGAGGCGATGGAAATTTGCAAGGAGGCTGAACCACCGTATAAAGAAATAGAGAAAGGACATTTTGTATATTGTCACAGGTACTGATATGGAGAACATCATAAGAGAAATCACAGAGATGGATTTGGGTAGTCTGGTATCTGATATGATAAAAATTCCCAGCTATTCTTTTATGGAGGAGCAGGAGCGGGAAATTGCCTTTTTCATCAAAGACTTTTTTGACAGAGAAAAAATCCCCTGCGAAGTAACAGAAATTGCCGAAGGACGCTATAACGTTACTGCTGTTTTAAAGGGAAGAGGAACCGGGAAGAGCCTCATGTTATCCGGTCATTTGGACACGGTACCGGCATACGACATGGAACATGCTTTTGCAGGAAAGGTGCAGGACGGAAAGGTCTTTGGCAGAGGCGCCTGCGACATGAAAGGCCCCCTCGCCGCAATGATGGCTGCCATGGCAGCCCTGAAAAGAAGCGGCACAATTCTCGAAGGTGATGTGTATTTTACTGGGGTTGCCGATGAGGAAGAAAACGGAAAAGGCGCGGCATATTTAATTGAACATGGGCCTGCGGCTGATGGTGTGATTGTGGGCGAGCCGACGGAGCTGGCGCTGGCTCCCGGACATAAGGGACTGGAATGGATCAGGGTGACTTTTAAGGGGAAAAAAGTTCACGGCGGTCGTCAGAAGGAAGGCATCAATGCCATCGAAATGGCGGCAAGGTTTATTCGGGAAGTTTATGAAGTTTATACGCCGGTTCTGGAGTCCAGAAGTTATCCTGTTCTGGGCGCGCCGACCATTAACATCGGTACGATTTGCGGCGGCGATCAGCCGAGTACGGTAGCGGATTACTGCGAGATAAGGCTGGACCGGCGTATGGTGCCCAGTGAAACGATTTTTCAGGTGTACGATGAACTCGCAGGCATCGGAAGAAAGCTTCACGCAGAGGATGAACGGTTTTGCTGTACCATAGAGGATGTATTTGCGGAGGACAAGACGCTGCCCCATATTCCTTTTTTCACAGAGGATACAGACCCCTTAATGGCGTCTATGAAAACAGCCATAGTGGAAAGAGGGCTTGCTGTGGTAATTGAGCCTTTTCCGGCGTGGACAGACGCAGGTTTCATTGCGGATAAAACCTGCGCGAAGTGTGTTGTTTTCGGACCGGGTAGCATAAAGGTCGCACATTCAGTGCAGGAATTTATTGATATTTCAGAGGTTTATAAGGCAGCGGAGATCTACGCAGCCTGTGCAATCTCATATTGCGGGAAAGTAAGATGAAAAATAAAATTGATCAGTATATTATGGAAAATCGCACCAATATCATAAAAGATATGATTGAGCTGGTAAAAATCGAGAGTGTAAACGGAAACCGGGAAGAAAATGTACGCGCCCTGAAGCTGATTCTCGCAAAGGCAGAACGGATGGGCATGAAGACCAGAATTTCTTCAAAGGAGAACATCGGCGTCATTGAAATCGGGCAGGGAAAGGAAATCCTCGGTATTTTGACCCACGTAGATGTAGTCGGCGTAGGAGATATCAAGAAGTGGAATCACCCGCCTTTTGAGGGGAAAATTGCCAAAGGCTATATCTGGGGCCGCGGGGTGGTCGACGATAAAGGGCCTGCGGTGATGTGTCTTTACGGCATGAAAGCTATTAAAGACCTGGGGATTCCTCTTAATAAAAGAATCTGGCTCATCGTAGGCACCAGTGAAGAATCGGAATGGGTGGATATTGAGACTTTCAAAGAGGAATTCGAAATACCGACCTATGGTTTTTCGCCGGACGGAGATTTTCCCATTTACAATAAGGAAAAAGGGTACTGCGATGTGGAACTTTGCTTTGATGAGCCCTGCAGAGACATTTTAGAAAAAATTGAATCGGGGGACAGCCCCAATACTATTCCTTCTAAAGCGGTGTTTAAAATCCGCAACCAGGATGAGATGGTCTTTCACGGCATTTCATGTCACAGCTCCGCGCCCGGCATGGGAATCAACGCCATTGAGAAAATGGTGGTGACCCAGGGGTTCAGAACGGAGTTTAACTTTATACGGTTTATCAGCGATTTTCTGTCAAAGGATTACAACGGCAGCAAACTGGGCATTGACGATCCCAAATGGGCTGCAAACGATAATTTGGACAAGACTATCGTGGTGCCGACCATTATCAGCCTGACTGAAAGCGGAGTAAAGCTGAACATCAATATGCGTCTGTGGTTTGATGTGACAGAAGAAAAAGTAGTGCGGGCCTTTGAGCGATTTGCAGAAAAGTATCACTATACCTTTAAAATATCCGACTTTTTGAAGCCGATGGTGGTTTCCGAAGACGAGGAATTCCTGCAGGTGATGGCTGAGGTATACGAGAGTTATGGTTTGAAATCGTCTTTTCAGACGGCACTGGGAACTTCCTATGCGAAATCTATGAAACACTTTGTCAGTTTTGGGCCGGTATTCGATACAGAACCCAGCTGTGCCCATATGGAAAATGAGAGATTGTCTATTGAGTCCATGCTGCTTGCGAGCAAGATTTACGCAAATTATCTCGCGAGAATGGCAAGCTCTTTCGATGAGTTTAAGAAGAAACAGAGCGCGATGTCAAGCCTTGAAAAAGGCCTTTATCTTCTCAGTTTATTTGCGGAGCCGCCATACCGGTATGATGTGCAGACCCTTGCGGCACTGACGGAAATGAACAGGACGACAGTTTACCGGAATCTGACTTCTATGGAGCATGCAGGGTATCTGAAGCGAGATGAAGAAACCAGAACCTATAGGCTGGGGCCGATGGCGGAAAAAATGTACCGCGCCTATGAGGATAATCAATCGAAGGAATAAGGAGGGTACTTTGAATTATTTAGAGAAGAATCGGGAAAAACTGATTGACGATTTAATCGGCTGTCTTTCTATTGCAAGTGTTTCTGAAGATAAAGAAGCTGTAGCAGAGGGGCTTGATTATGTTCTCTCGCTGGCAGAAAGCATGGGAATGAACGCCAAAAAGGTTTTAGACGGCCAGGTTGGAGTCGTAGAAATCGGTGAAGGTGATGAAACTTTGGGAATTTTGACCCATATCGATGTGGTAAGCAGCGGGGACAGAGATTTATGGATTTGTGACCCTTTTCAGGGACAAGTCATCGATGATAAAATTTACGGAAGAGGGGCGCTGGATGATAAAGGCCCTTTAATCGCCTGTCTTCACGCCATGAAAGCTGCTATGGAGGAGGAACGTCCTTTTCAGAAAAAGGTACAGATGATTATTGGAACCCAGGAAGAAGTGGAATGGACTGACATGGAAAGCTATGTCAAAACCTATCCGCTGCCGGATTACGGTTTTACGCCGGACGGGGAATTTCCTGTCTGCAATATCGAAAAGGGCGGCGTGGATGCGGTGCTGAGATTTCCTATGACGGAAGAATCGGCGCAGGATGGACTCTTTCTGAAAAGTATTTGCGGAGGAACCGCTGTCAATATCGTGCCGGGAGAATGTACGGCAGTACTTTCTGACGGCAGTGAAATTAAGGTGCAGGGAAAAGCTGTTCATTCATCGAGACCGGAAAAAGGAAAAAATGCAGTTTTAATTATGGCAGAGAAACTTGCAGCCATGGATCTTGCGGACAACGGGCTTTTAAGAATTATGAAAATGATAAGAAGGAGGCTCTCGGATATTTATGGCGGCGATATAGAGCTTACTTGTGAAAGCGAGTACTATAACGGTGAGTTTATTCACAAAAATGTGATATCACCGACGATGATAGAGACGGGGGAAGATTACCTGCAGCTGACCTTAAATGTAAGATTTTCCTATGAATTTACAGAGGAAAAAGTAGTGGAGGCGATTACCAATTTTTGCCGTGAGGAAGGAGGTACAGTGATAGAGGCATTATCTCTTCCGGCCGTGTATGTCAGCAGGGAAGAGCCATTTTTAGAAGTATTGGCAGAGGCTTATGAGTCAGAAACAGGTCTTAAAAATGAGTTTGCCTTAGCCTATGGCGGTTCTTACGCCAAAGCGATGCCGAAAATGGTTTCATGGGGACCGATTCTGCCGGATATGGAAGATACCTGCCACGAGGAAAACGAGTATATCGCAATAGAGGATTACTTTATGAATTTTCGCGTTTATCACCGCGCAATTTTAGGGATTGCCAAAAGTAAGAAGCATTTTTTGTAATTGTAAATAATTGTCGGATTTTGTATAATAGAAGAAAACCCAGAATACTTTATGCCAGTTAAAGGAATTTTCAATTATGAATGCGACAAGAAGAGAGAAATTTATATCGGTACTTTTGGTTTTTACTTTGGTGATAACTGCTTTTTGGTTTACCATGCCGCCTGCAACTGTCCACGGCGCAGCGGTCAAGGCAGCCGCAGATTACACAGGCGCAGACTGCACCACCAACAAGACAGCCGCATCAACCATTGACTATGCCATGAGCAAGTACAAGCATCAGAGTACTTTTCCAAAGAGTGGGGAGTGCTGGGGCTTTGCGGAGACTATCAACGGACTTCTGGCAGCCCAAAACAATACCAAGTTTTTTACGGGACTGAAAAATACTCAGAAGAATTTTCTCAGAAAATGTCTCGGCGTCAAAGCGGGTACGCACATCCGCTTTTGCAACAGCAAACAGTTTGACAGCTGGACCGGGCACTCTGTGGTGCTTTTGAAAGTGACGGAAAATTACATTTACTGGGCCGATAATAACTATGACAGAGCTAATACCGTCCATTATTACAGCGGCACCATTGACGATTTTTTCTGGTATTACGGCCAGTATAAATACCTGACTATGGTGAAAGAACCAGCGAAGTATAAAACTTATACCACTCCGTCTGTTTCTTCGGCGCGGGACTTAGTGTCAGGCGGAATTCGACTGACATGGCTGAAGACGACTAATACCACCAGATATGATGTGTATCGCAGCTATGAAAAGACCGGCACTTATAAGCGAATCGCAAAGACGGAAGATAGGACTTTCCTTGACGCTTCGGTGGCCATGGGACAAAAGGCATACTACAAAATCAAAGCGGTCAAAGACAGCGGGAGCTTATACAGCAATATTGTGTCCAATACCCTAAAGCTGGCGACACCTGTGGTTACTTTGCAAAACGACCCGGCAAAGGGAAAGATGACCCTTTCCTGGGGCAAGGTGGAAAGGGCAGACCGCTACAAGGTTTACCGCAAAATCGGAACGAACAAAGAAAAGCTGGTAAAGACGACGACCAATCTGACTTATACAGCCAAAACAGGCATTTATGAAGAAACCTGCCGCTATCGTGTTAAAGCCGTCTACGACGCCAATACCGACGGAAACTCATCTTATTCCAAAGCGGTTTATGTAGCGGGAAATCTCAATATTCCGACAGATTTTGCCGGCGTGCTTAACGACGATGAGAACGGCTCTGTTACATTGTCCTGGAAAAAGGTAAGCGGTGCGGATTGCTACGATTTGTACTGCTGCAGAACCTTAAACGGCACTTACTGGCTCGAGGCGACCATTTATAATGAAACCGTTTATATGGACACCCTTAGAAAACCGGGGCAGCAGTACTACTACTTCCTCATCGCAAGAAATTCGGAAACCGGCGCAGTCAGTTCGCCGTGCGAAGTAATCTTGATTTAACATGATTTATGATTTGCACCATTTTCTTTGATATTTAAGGAAATGGTGCAGTTTTTTTTAGACGATGGAAAGAATCTGCACCATTTTATCAAAAAATCAGTCCAATGGTGCGGGCTAAATAGGGAAATGATTGCTGTTATGGAATAAATGAGAAATTCTGGAAGGACACCCACCCAGTCCAATGTATTAAATTACCAGAAATTATTTTTACTGGGATTCGGAGCTGGATTTTTGCTGAATTCAGCGTTATGCCGCGCACCATTGCATTGATTTTCAAAACAAATGGTGCAGGATTGCAGGTTTCAAAAAAATATGGTGCACCATGAGAACTTAATTTTAGGAAAATGGTGCAAATTAAGCGCAAATAACAAGGGCGGTCTCATCTATTATGAGACCGCCCGTTTTGTTAGGTTTATTTACCGCAGCATTTTTTATATTTTTTACCGCTGCCGCAAGGGCAAGGATCGTTTCTGCCTGGTTTTTTTTCAACGCGAACGGTTTTGGAGCGTTTAAAGTCTTTTACGATTTCTAATCTCTTTTCTTCTGTCAGCACGCCGTCCCACTGCTGCAGACTAAACAAGTAGTCTGCTTCTGCTTTCAGCATGTTGAAGAAGAGTTTTTCAAAATCAATGTCAAGGTCGATGGCTGTGTCTTCAGTGACAGATGCTAAATCCATTTCCTTGTTCAAGCTGGAATTGATACCGTCCAGAAATCCAACAAAGATGGTTTTGTTGCATTCAAACTTGTCAACCAACTCGGCTACAGTGCCGGTAAGGTGTTCTGTATGGTTTTCTAAGATATGGGCGTACAGTTTTGTTTCTGTTTCCGCATATTCTTTCCAGAAAGACTCAAATGTTTCTTCTGTCTGATTGTCAATCAGTTCTTGCCAATCCTGATATAGGCTCATAAATGATTCCTCCTTTATAGTTCTTTTGCAATAGCTAAGATATCACCTACGATGGCACTGCCTGTCGGAAGGGCGCCGGCGCCTTTTCCGTAGAACATCACTTCGTCAACGGCATTGCCTGTTACATAGATTGCGTTAAACTCATTGGATACGCCGGCAAGGGGATGAGAGTTTTCGATTTCCATAGGCTTTACGCTGTATTCGATGGTATCGCCGGTTTTCTTAGCGTGAGCAATTAACTTGATTTTGCAGCCTTTTTCTTTAGCAGCATTGATATCGTCCATAGTGATTTTGCTGATACCTACTGTAGGGATTTCTGTCGGCGGTACGTATTTGTCAAAGGCAAGTGCCATGAGGATGGACAGCTTGTTCGCAACGTCGATACCTTCTACATCAGCGGTAGGGTCGGCCTCAGCAAAGCCTTTTGCCTGTGCGTCTTTGAGTACGTCGTTGTAATCAAGGCCAAGGTCAGTCATCTTGGTCATGATGTAGTTGGTGGTACCGTTTAAGATACCCATGACTTCTGTAAATTCGTTGCCTGCAAGGGCTTCCGTAATTGCAGTCAGGGCAGGGATGCCGCCGCCTACACTGGCTTCAAATCTGAACCCTACACCGTTTTCCTTTGCAGTCTTGTGCAGCTTGTCAAAGTTAGCAGCGACAGCAGCTTTGTTGGGCGTAACAACGCCTTTGCCATTTTCCATGGCAGTCAGCATGAAAGTAGTGGACGGCTCGATACCGCCAAGGGATTCTACCACAATGTCGATGTCAGGATTCTTTAAAATATCGTCAGGATTCTGTGTAGCCTGGCTTTCATCAAGACCAAGCGCCTTTACACGTTCCATATTCTTTTCTAAGACCTTTACGACCTCGATGGAGCGGTCGATTCTTTTTTCAATCAATGCCTTGTTTGTCTGCAGGATTTCGTAAGTGCCGCCACCTACGGTGCCCAGACCAAGTATTCCGATTTTTACTGTTTTCATAACAGCCTCCTTGTACAAAATTTCCATTGCTAAAAATTATATAACAAAAAAGCAATTTTGTCTTTATATTTCTGTAAAAAAGATTTATGATGTAAGGACGGAGGTTTTTTTATGGCATTACACATTGTACTGGTGGAACCGGAGATTCCGCCTAATACCGGAAATATTGCAAGAAGCTGTGCTGCCACAGGCACGGTTTTACATCTAGTTAAACCCTTAGGCTTTTCTATCGATGATAAAGCGGTCAGAAGGGCTGGCCTTGACTACTGGCCGTATGTCAAGCTGGAGGTTCACGAAAGCTTACAGGATTTTATGGAAAAATATGCCAAGGATCATACTATGTATTTGGCGACTACAAAAGGCGGACATCTTTATACCGATGTAACGTATAAAGATGGAGATATGATTTTGTTCGGCAGAGAGACAGCTGGACTTCCGCGGAATTTTATCCAAGAGCACGAGGACACGGCGGTGCGTATTCCTATGAGCGAGGACACCAGACTGCGTTCCTTTAATCTTTCCAACTCAGCGAACATTATTCTCTTTGAAGCACTTCGTCAGTTGGGCTTTCCTGAACTTGCGTAGGATTTTTGATGCGAAAAAGTTACCCCACAGAAAAACAGTAATTCCCTTGAAAAGAACTGGCTCAATGTGGTATACTATTTGCATAGGAGATGGGTAAATGAAACTTGGTTACGAATTAACAATTGAACAGACACAGAAGCTCTCCATGACACCGGAGCTGATTCAGGCCATCCAGATTTTGCAGTTTAACAACCAGGAACTTTCGGATTATGTGCAGAACGAACTTTTGGAGAATCCCGTATTAGAGGCGGAGAAGTCCTACGACGCACAGGAAGTTGACATCAGAGAGAAAATCAGAGAAGCGGACTACGAAGAAGAGAGTTTTCGTCAGTGGGAGTACAGACCTGATGAAGACGACGATTATACTTATGAACAGTATGTATATGAAGAAGATACGTTAACCGACTATTTGATGAGTCAGCTGCAGTTTTCCAGACTGACTGGTCAGATGGCGGCAATCGGACGATATATTATAGAAGTCATTGATGACAATGGCTATTTAACTATGTCTGTAGAAGAGATATCTAAGGCAGTCGGCGCGGACATCGATACCGTGGAAGAAGTGCTGAACTTTGTCCAGACCTTTGACCCCTGCGGTGTGGCGGCAAGGAATTTACGTGAGTGTTTGATTATCCAGTTTGCCGCGAAAGGTTTGCTGACTGATGAGATTGAGTACATCATTGAAAATATGCTGGAAGAATTAGCAGAGAATAAGATTGCTTATATTGCAAAGACAATAGGCATTAAAAATCAGGAAGTACAGCAGATTGCTGACTTAATCAAGACCATGGAGCCGAAACCCGGCAGAGTTTTTTCTTCCGGTGAAGCGACCAGATATGTGGTGCCGGATATCATTGTGGAAAAGGTCAACGATGAATATCAGGTGATGAACAATGATACCAGCATGCCGAAGCTGATGGTAAGTTCCTACTATAACCGGTTATCAGCAGAAGCGAAGAAGGATGAGGAACTGAACAAATACCTGACAGACAGGTTCAATGCGGCGGTATGGCTGATCAAGAGCATAGAGCAGCGAAAACAGACCATATATAACGTGGCCAGCGCGGTGGTTAAGTATCAGCAGGATTTCTTCGATAACGGAGAGAAATCCCTGAAAACTCTAACCCTGAAACAGATTGCAGAGGATGTTGGCGTACATGAGTCTACTGTCAGCAGATCCATTAATGGAAAATATATGCAGAGTCCTCGCGGGGTCTTCGAGCTGAAATACTTTTTCTCCAGCGGCGTTTCTGGAGAAGATGGCACAGGCGTTTCATCCAACAGCGTAAAGTCCATCATCAAAGAAATCATCGCGGGAGAAAATCCGCAGAAACCTTACAGTGATCAGGATATGGTCGAGATTTTAAAGGATAAGGGAATTGATATATCCCGTAGAACTGTTGCAAAGTATAGAGAGGGCATGAATATCCTCTCTTCCTCTAAGCGCCGCAGGTTTTAGTGGTTTGTGCCGGGAGCGAAGGCAGCAGTGAAATTCACAAAATCAAAGATTTTGGAATTTTGTGCATGAGACCAGCCAATGATTCCTTTCATGAATCGGGCTAGGGTTTCAATTGGCTAAGCAGACCTTATGCTTTAAATTCCCAAGAGAGCGAGACTGTTAAGCGGTGCTCGATTGGCAGAATTTAGTCGTATAATGGCGCTTGCCCCAATTTCTGAAAGAAATTGATGGGAAGGCCTTATGCTTTAAATTCCCAAGAGAGCGAGACTGTTAAGCGATGTTCGATTGGCAGAATTTAGTCGTATAATGGCGCTTGCCCCAATTTCTGAAAGAAATTGATGGGAAGACCTTATGCTTTAAATTCCCAAGAGAGCGAGACTGTTAAGCGATGCTCGATTGGCAGAATTTAGTCGTATAATGGCGCTTGCCCCAATACATTTGACATACTTTAATTTGATATAAAGAGAGTTATGGAGGTAAATTATGGCAATTAAAGTTGGTATTAGTGGATTCGGAAGAATCGGCAGAGTAGTAATCAGAGCTGCAATGGACATGCCTGAAATTGAAATCGCAGGTATTAACGTTCGTAATGCAGACATTGATTATCTGATCTATATGTTGAAATATGATACAACATTTGGGCGTTTTCCGAAAAGTTTAGATAAATACGAGGAAGGCATCATCATTGATGGCAAGAAGGTTCCTGTATTTAGCGAATCAGAAGCCAAAAACATTCCTTGGGATAGATGCGGCGCAGAATACATAGTAGAAGCAACAGGTGCTTATACTACAACAGAGAAGGCACTCGACCATGTAAAAGCGGGCGCAAAGAAAGTAATCATCTCTGCACCGGCAAAGGATAAGACTACGCCTACATTTGTTTACGGAGTTAATACAGACGAATATACCAGCGACATGCAGGTTGTTTCCAACGCATCCTGTACTACCAACTGTCTGGCGCCGCTTTGTAAGGTTCTGGAAGAAAACTTTGGTATTGAGCAGGGACTGATGTCAACAATCCACTCTGCAACAGCAAAACAGAAAGTTGTAGATGCCCGTTCCATGAAAGACTGGAGAACCGGCAGAAGTGTGTTTGGAAATGTAATTCCGTCCACTACAGGCGCTGCAAAAGCAGTAGGTCTGGTGATTCCGTCTCTGGCAGGCAAGATGACAGGTATTTCCTACAGAGTGCCGACTGCTGATGTTTCTGTAATCGACCTGAATGTAGTGCTGAAAAAATCCGCGTCTTATGATGCGATTTGCAGAGCTGTGAAGAAGGCGTCAGAAACTTATCTCCACGGCGTTATCGAATATGTGGATGATGAAGTTGTTTCCGGAGATTTTGTCGGCGATCCGCATACTTCCATCTTTGATGCAAGAGAAGGTATCGAACTCAACGACAAGTTCTTCAAATTAATTGCGTTCTATGACAACGAATATGGTTATTCCAGCAAAACATTAGAGCTGATTAAACATATGTACGAAGTAGATCATGCGAAGTAAAGAGGATAAAGATGAAAAAAACCATTAGAGACATTGCGCTCAAAGGAAAAAAAGTAATTGTAAGATGTGATTTCAACGTTCCCCAGAAGGATGGCGTAATCACAGATGATAACAGAATCAAGGCTGCACTGCCGACGATCATTTATTTGAGAGAGCAGGGCGCTAAAGTGATTCTGATGTCCCATCTGGGAAGACCAAAAGGTGAGCCGAAGATGGAATTCACCCTGAAACCCGTAGCAGACAGATTGGCAGAACTGCTTAGCTGCGAAGTGAAATTTCAGAGCTGCCCTGAGGTGGTGTGCGATACCATCCGGGATATGGCTGCGTCCTTAGCGGAAGGTGAAGTTATGCTTCTTGAAAATGTTCGTTTCCGCAAAGAAGAGACGGACAACGGCGCAGAATTTGCCAAAGAGCTGGCTGACCTTGGAGAAATTTTTGTGCAGGAAGCTTTTGGCACAGCCCACAGGGCACATGCGTCTACAGCAGGTATTGCAGACTATCTTCCGGCTGTATCGGGCTTTCTCATCGAAAAGGAAGTGAAGTTCCTTGGAGACGCGCTGGAAAATCCTGAAAGGCCTTTCGTCGCCATCATGGGCGGCGCAAAGGTGGGAGATAAAATTCCCGTTATCGAAAACCTGCTGAAGAAAGTCGATACACTGATTATCGGCGGCGGCATGTCCTATACGTTCTTTAAAGCGATGGGACTGGAAATCGGAACTTCTATTTTGGATGAAGCGAATATCGACCTTGCGGCAAAGCTGATTGAAAAAGCAAAGGCGGCAGGTGTGGAGTTGCTGCTTCCTGTGGATGTTGTCTGTGCTAAAGAATTTGCTAATGAAACAGAGACAAAAATTACAGACAGAGATGCGATTCCTTCTGACATGATGGGCCTGGATATCGGGCCGAAAACAGCTGAGCTTTACGGCAAAGCATTGAAGGATGCCAGGACCATTGTATGGAATGGACCTTTGGGCGTCTTTGAGATGTCAAACTTTGAAAAGGGAACCAAGGCCATTGCCGAGATGCTGGCAGAAAGCGATGCGGTGACAATCATCGGCGGCGGAGACTCTGCGGCGGCTGCAGAGCAGTTTGGACTTGCGGACAAGATGAGCCACATTTCCACCGGCGGCGGCGCATCTTTAGAATTCCTCGAAGGAAAAGTCCTTCCGGGCATTGCTGTGATTGAAGACAAATAATCTTTAGGACGTGCAGGGGAGCAATCTCCTGCACGAGTTTTACAGAAAGAGGAACCAATATGAGAATTCCATTGATAGCTGGAAACTGGAAAATGTACAAAACAAAAACAGAAGCACTTGAGTTTGCGAAGGAGTTCAAGAAACTCTATAAAGATACCGACATTCGGGCGGTAATCTGCGCGCCTTTTACTCAGCTTGATACATTAGTACATATGTTTGCAGATACGAATATCGGCGTCGGCGCTCAGAATGTTCATTTTGAAGAAGAGGGGGCATTTACCGGGGAAGTTTCGCTGAACATGCTCAAGGAAATCGGCGTGGATTACTGTATTGTAGGCCACTCTGAGCGAAGGCAGTACTTCGGCGAAACTGATGAAACCGTCAACTTAAAACTGAAGAAAATTCTCGCTGACAGTAAAATCACGCCGATTTTGTGCGTAGGTGAGGATTTGGCACAGAGAGATGCAGGATGCGAACAACAAGTTGTAGGTGCACAGATAGAAAAGGCCTTTGCAGGAATCTCCGCAGAAGACGCGGCGAAAGTTGTCGTTGCGTATGAGCCGATTTGGGCCATTGGAACAGGAAGAACCGCAACGCCGCAGCAGGCAGGAGAAATGTGTGCATGGATTAGAAAATCCATCGAAAATCTTTACGATGAAGACACCTGTGACCGGGTGATTATCCAGTATGGCGGCAGCGTGAAGCCCGAAAACGCGGCGGAAATTATGAATATGGACGAGATTGACGGCGCTCTGGTTGGTGGGGCCAGTCTGGATTCGTCTAAATTTATGGAGATTGTCAACTTTTAGCAGGAAAACACTTGATTTTTCATGGGGCTTGTGATAAAGTTAAATGGTTAAATTTAAAGGAGGGAATAAGATGAAAATCGCTCTTATGGCATTACTGGCAATCGCAAGTATCGTTCTGATTTTAAGTGTTCTTTTGCAGTCCGGCAACAGCGACGGTTTATCCGGTTCTATTGCAGGCGGCGCAGAACAGCTTTTCGGTAAGAAAAAGGGCAGAGGATACGAAGCAATCTTAAGCAAGATTACAGTCGTATGTGCTGTGTTATTTATCGTGCTTTCACTTGCTATTGTTTCAATGTTTAGTTAATAATTTAATTTAAATATTCGTTTGGTATTTCGTAAGGGGCGCGTGCAATAGCGGTGCCTCTTTAAGCACGTTATAAACCAGGCGAGAAAATGGAGGTATTATAATTATGAATTGGATTGTACCAATCGCGGCTGCGGTCGGACTGTTGGTAGCCTTCTGCTTGTCCTCCTGGATTAGCAAATCTGACGAAGGTACTGACAGAATGAAGGAAATCGCAGGATACATCAGAGAAGGTGCTATGGCATTCCTGAAGAGAGAATACAAGACCATGGTAATCGTAATCGCTGTGCTGTTCCTGCTCATCGGATTCGGTCTGCAAAGCTGGACAACTGCTGTACTGTATTTAGTCGGTGCGCTGCTGTCCGTACTGGCAGGTTTCTTCGGTATGAACGTAGCAACCAAAGGTAACGTAAGAACTGCATGGGCTGCAAAAGAGGCAGGTATGCCGAAAGCGCTGAAGATTGCATTCAGATCCGGCGCTGTTATGGGTCTTTGCGTATCCGGTCTTGGACTTTTAGGTCTCGGCGTAGTGTTCTGCGTACTGGATCTTGCAAATGTTACAGAATGTATCACAGGTTTCGGTCTGGGTGCTTCTTCTATGGCACTGTTCGGAAGAGTAGGCGGCGGTATCTATACCAAAGCTGCTGACGTAGGTGCTGACCTTGTTGGTAAGGTAGAAGCAGGTATCCCTGAAGATGACCCGCGTAACCCGGCTGTTATCGCTGACAACGTAGGCGACAACGTAGGTGACGTTGCAGGTATGGGTTCCGACCTGTTTGAATCCTATGTAGGTTCTATTATTTCCGCTATTACACTGGCTTCTGTAGCTGTTGCTAACGCACCGGAAACTGCAATGTTTTCTGAAACAACTGCTGCGCTGTTCCCGCTGCTGCTTTCTGCAGTAGGTATCATCGCTTCCGTACTGGGTATTCTGATGGTAAGAGGCAGCGAGGGTTCCAACCCTGCTAACGCTCTGAACATGGGTACTTATGTCAGCGGTGTAATTGTAATCGTTGCTGCTTTGGTTATGAGTAAGTATATGCTGGGTGATTTCACTTATGCATTCGCAATTATCGCAGGTCTGGTTGCAGGTATTGCAATCGGTAAGATTACAGAAGTTTACACTTCCGGCGATTACGGTTCAGTTAAGAAGATTGCTGAACAGTCTCAGACAGGTGCTGCTACTACAATCATCAGCGGTCTGGGCGTTGGTATGATGTCCACTCTGTGGCCAATCCTCATGATTTGTGTAGCTACTTTCGTAGCATATATGTTTGCCGGCGTTTACGGTATCGCACTGGCAGCTGTAGGTATGCTGTCCACAGCAGGTATGACTGTAGCAGTTGACGCTTACGGTCCTGTATCTGACAATGCCGGCGGTATCGCAGAAATGTCCGAACTTCCACACGAAGTTAGAGAAATCACTGATAAATTAGACGCTGTAGGTAACACTACTGCTGCAATTGGTAAAGGTTTTGCAATCGGTTCTGCTGCTCTGACTGCACTGGCTCTGTTCGTATCCTATGCAGAAGTTGCTCAGATTGACGTTGTAAGCCTGCTGAACCCAATCGTAATCATCGGTCTGTTCATCGGCGCTATGCTGCCGTTCCTGTTCTCTGCTATGACTATGAACTCCGTAGGTAAAGCGGCAAACCAGATGATCGAAGAAGTTAGAAGACAGTTCAGAGAAGACAAAGGCATCATGGAAGGAACTTCCAAGCCTGACTATGCTAGATGTGTAGACATTTCCACAGGTGCTGCTCTGAAAGAAATGGTTATGCCTGGTCTGATGGCAATCGTTGCTCCTTTAGCAGTTGGATTTATCTTAGGTGCTGAAGCCCTTGCAGGTATGCTGGGCGGCGCACTGTCTGCCGGTGTACTTCTGGCTATCATGATGTCCAACGCTGGCGGTGCATGGGATAACGCTAAGAAATATATCGAAGAAGGAAATTACGGCGGTAAGGGAAGCGAACCTCACAAGGCTGCTGTTGTAGGCGACACTGTAGGTGACCCGTTCAAAGATACTTCCGGTCCTTCCATCAATATCTTAATCAAACTGATGACGATTGTTTCCGTAGTATTCGCACCGATGTTCGGCGCTGGATTACTGGGCTAATCAGTATCATTGATGAAAACTGCATCGCACTGCATGGGAAACCTGCAGTGCGATGTTTGTTCTGTTTTTGTTTCTTTATCTATTTCTTTTGTGCTTTTCTGGCAGCCCCCCTTGGTGCAATGTATTTTATTTCCAGTTTTGAGAACCAAACAGAGTTTTTATGAATACTGGAAGATATATCTAAAGCTATTGTCACTTTATCCTTCTTGTGATAGAATAATATGGAATTTCACTGATAAAGGATACAGACATGGCAAAGAAAGAGAAAGAGCCAAAGACCAATGCGGTTCGCATGGTGGCGGCAAAGAAAATTCCATATGAACTTCATACTTACGAAGCGCCGGACGGATTTTTAGACGGCGTATCGGTAGCAGAGCAGGTGGGGCAGGATCCGGATACAGTGTTTAAAACCCTGGTTCTTGTGGGACACAGCAAGCAGAATTATGTCTGTGTCATTCCCGTCGCTCTAGAGCTTGACCTAAAGAAAGCTGCTAAGCATTTTGGAGAAAAGAATATCGAAATGATTCATGCAAAGGATATTACCAAAACTACCGGTTATATCAAAGGCGGCTGTTCGCCGGTAGGCATGAAGAAGCTCTTTCCGACAGCCATCGACGAAAGTGCAAAGAATCATCAAAGGATTTGTGTCAGCGGCGGCAAGGTGGGATTGCAGTTAGAACTTTCACCAATAGATTTAGCAGAATTAGTCGGTGCACAGTTTACCCGTTTGACGAGGGAAGAATAAGGAGATTGCTTATGAACATCAGAAAAGCCACGGAGGCGGATTTTACAGAGATTTTGGATATCTATGCCTATGCCAGAAATTACATGGCTGAAAATGGAAATCCGAACCAATGGGCGATTTGGGGATATCCTGAAAAAGAACTTTTAGAAAAGGATATGGAAAAGGGCAATCTTTATGTCATGGAAAATGAAGATAATATCTGCGGCGTATTTGCTTTTATTATAGGTGCCGATCCGACCTACGGCAGAATTGACGGCGGCCAGTGGTTAAACGACAAAGCCTATGGCACCATTCACAGAATTGCAGGAAACGGCACGGTGAAAGGGCTGCTGCAGCAGTGCGTGGATTTCGGATTTAGCCTGATAGACAATATTCGCATTGACACCCACGAGGACAACAAAATCATGCAGCATTTGATTCAAAAATGCGGCTTTGCCTACTGCGGAATCATATCTTCTGCAGTAGGCTCGCCTAGACTGGCATACCAGATGGAAAAAGAAAACCCCGGCGTATAAGTCATGCCGGGGCTTTTTATTTACAGGAAAAGTTCTACCAGATACACCGCTGCGCAGGAGGCCAGTGCAACTTTGAAGAGATTGCCTGAAAACCACGCTACGATGACGGCGACAGCAAAGGCCACAAGGCCGGAAATCAGACTGCTGGTTGCCGTAATAATGGCAGGAACTGCCATAACTGCCAAAGTGACGTAAGGCACGTAATAAAGGAAAGATCTGATAAAGGTATTGGTGATTTCCTTTTGAATCAGGGTCAGCGGCAGGGCACGGATTGCGTAAATCGTTGCAGCCGCCACCAAAAGATAAATGTATGTATTCTGTCCGAAACTCATGCTTCCACCTCCTCAGTTACTTTAATCGGTTTGATGATTGCGGCAGCGGAAGCAATAACAAGGGTCAGAATGATAATTCTGGTGCCGGAGGAAATCTCAGAAAGAACCGGCAGGAATGTAAATGCGCAGCTGCCCGCCATGGAAGCAAGGACCACCAATGCGATGGTTTTGTCGTTTTTGGAAGCCGGAATGACTACTGCAAGGAACATACCGTAAAGGGCTACGCTCAGAGCGCTTGCAAGGCTAGCCGGAAGGATATTTCCGACAAGAGCGCCGAGAATGGTGCCAAGTACCCAGCCGGGAGATGCGACTGTTGCTGCGCCCAGCGGGTAGTAAGGATTCAGCTCACCTTTGACTGATGCGGAAATGCCGAAGATTTCATCGGTAACAAAGTAGGAAAGCAGCAGTCTCTTAGGCAATGATGTGTTTGGATTGATTTTCTGCGACATGCTGCAGGACATGAGAAAATACCTGATATTGATTACCAGCTGGGTGATAATCATGGCAAGATAGCCCGATTGCCCGGCAATCACTGTAAGCACTGCAAATTCACCTGCAGATGCGTGCATTAAAAAAGACATGAGTCCCGCCTGGGCAGCGTTGATACCTACGGCTTTTGCCGCGATGCCCAGGGTAAAACCTACGGCGAAGTAACCCAGCGCGATGGGGGTGCCGTCTTTTAAACCTGCTAAATACTGTTTTTTGTTATTCATAAACTTTAAATCGCCTTATTCTAAAAATTTGTCCTTATCTATTGTAATCCATCTCATTTATATAGTAAACCCAAATTTTCACAGACGTAAGAAATTTGTAATAAAATTATTCATAAATCTTAATCTGCCTTTCATTACCAGTTAAGATTTGTGTTGTATGATAAAGACATGCAAGAGAGATTCACTAAATCAAAAGAGGTATACGAGAGATGAACATTTTAATTTTAACAGGACGATTCGGCATGGGCCATATCAAGGCAGCCGAAGCAATCGAAGAACAAATTCTGGCAGAAAATCCAAATGCAGAAGTAACGACCATCGACTTCATTGATTATATGTTTCCTGCGATCAGTAAAAGTATATATAAAGGTTTCAACTTCATGGTCAGCCGCTGCGCAGGAATTTACAATGCGGTAAACAAAGCTGCCGGCAAGAACAGCGGCGTGCCGCTGAAGCTGACTTTTACAAGAAAAATCGATAAGCTGATTGAGATGTATCAGGCAGACGCCATTGTGGTCGCTTTTCCGGTATGCTCCCAGTACATTTCTTCTTACAAGAGAATGCGCAGGTGCAGGATTCCTCTTTATACATATATCACCGACATCACAGCTCACGAGGAATGGATTGCGCCGGAAACAGATAAATATTTTGTGGGCGATGTAACGACGAAAAATTCGCTTCTTTCCAAAGGTATCAGCGCGGATAAAATTGCAGTCACCGGCATTCCTGTGCGTCAGTGCTTTTATCAGGAATATGCTGAAAAGAATACTTCCCGCAAAGAAATTCTCATCATGGGTGGAGGACTGGGACTCATTCCTTCATCCGAGAATTTCCTGCAAAAGCTTTCAGCCAGGAGAGATGTTAAGGTAACTGTCATTACCGGAAAAAACGAAAAGCTGAGAAGAAGCCTTGAAAAGAAATTTCCTGGAGTTGAAGTAATCGGCTATACCGACGAGGTAAACAGGTACATGCAGCGGGCGGATTTAATTGTGACGAAGGCTGGGGGCATTACGACTTTTGAGGCAATCGCAGCAAAGACGCCGCTTTACATTATCAAACCATTCTTAGAGCAGGAGTTCGGCAACGCAAAGTACATCGAGGACCACAATATCGGCAGAGTGCTTTGGGATACTGCGGCAGACGAGGCAGCTGATATCCTGAAGCTCATTGAAAATAAAGGGCTTTTGGATACTATGAGAAAAAATATGAAAGCAATCACTGAAAGTTTTGACAGGGGGTTAATCGCATGAACAAGAAGTTTTTAAAAGGGGCAGCGATTGTCTGTGCGGCGGCAGCAAGTTACAGCTATCTGCCGTCCCGCATGGGCAGGCTTCAGCACGAGCTGCATCAGGAGGCGGAGGAGGCGGCTCTGACTCTGGCGATACCGAAGAAAGTGCTGTATTTGACCTTCGATGACGGACCGCACCCCGACTATACAGATCAGCTGCTGGATTTGCTGAAAGAGTATGAAATACGGGCGACGTTCTTTTTAGTGGGGAAATTTGCGGCGGAAAATTCCGATCTGGTGTTGCGAATGGAGCAGGAGGGGCATACCATTGGGCTTCATTCCACGGAGCATAAAAGTGCCATGATTCAGTCTCCGTCCTACACCAAATGGGACTTTGAAAAGAGCCTTGAAGTCATGGAAGATTTAGGGATTTCAGTCAAATACTACAGACCGCCTTGGGGTCATGTCAACTGGTTTACACTGCAGGAGATTAAAAAACGCAATTTGCAGAAGGTTTTGTGGGACGTGATGGCGGGGGACTGGAAGGAAAGTTCCGATGAGGAAAAAATGCAGTACCGTCTTTTGAAACACAGCGTGCCAGGCAGCATTGTGTGTCTTCACGACGGACGGGGCGACGGCAAGGTGCAAAACGACGCACCGCTGCGGATGATTGAAACTTTGAGAAAGACGATTCCCATCTGGCAGGAAGAGGGATACAGGTTTGAGACAATCGATGAAAAATATAAACTTGAAAACAAAATTTGCGACAATATGTAAAAACGGCGGGCTTTTTCTGCTTCTGCTTCTTTTAACTTTTTATATGATTTTCCGCGATACGGAACCGGGGCAGATTATGGTGGCAGTATCGCAGGCAGATATCAGGTATTTGCTTGCAGCAGCCTGCGCTATGGGGATTTTTCTTCTCGGAGAGGGAATCAATATCGGCAGGTGTCTGCAGCTTTTTGACAGAGACAGAAGTGTTTTCTGCGGCGTAAAATATGCTGTAGTGGGATTTTTTGGAAGTTCTGTGACGCCGTCGGCGTCAGGCGGTCAACCGCTGCAGCTTTACTTTATGTACAAAGACGGCGTAAACTTATCTCATGGAACACTCGCACTTCTCTTTGAGCTGCTAAGTTACCAGATTGTAACAGTTACGATGGCTGTAGCAGGATTTTTTGCGGTGCAGGGCGAAATAACCGAAACCATGGGAAATATGCGGATTTTTCTTCTTTTGGGAGTGGGAATCAATGCCGTCGCTATGATATTTTTAATCTGTGGTATTTTCTGTGAGCATCTTGCGGACAAAATAGTTTCACTTTTAGTGAGGTTTATAAAAAAATACAATAATGAAAAAGGTCTGCAGCTGGAAACATCGCTGCGTACGGCTCTTTTGGAATATCAAAGGAGCGCAGTCTATCTAAAGAAAAACAAAACCATTTTCCTGAAAACCATTGCAACGACAGCGGTGCAGATGATTGCCATGTACAGCATTCCGTATTGGATTTATTTAAGTCTTGGACTTAGCGGCTATTCAGCCTTTCATGTGATTTTATTGCAGGCAGTTTTGTTTGGTTCGGTGTCGGCATTGCCACTGCCCGGCGCAATGGGCGTCAGTGAAGGGGCATTTTCTGTATTGTTTCGGACGCTGTTCACAGGCGGGCTTCTGCCGGGCGCAATGATCCTTTCAAGGACTATGAGCTTTTATCTGCCTCTTGCAGTCAGCGGAATCTGCACAGTGATCTTTCTCCTTCGGCGGCAAAAGGGGAGAATCGCTGCCCGGTGCACCATTTAGCCTGAATTTAGGGTGAATGGTGCGGCTTTTATACAACGAAATCTTAAATTCTGCACCAAATTCAGGAATTATAAAGCAAATGGTGCGGATTAGAAACGCACATCAGTAGATGTTCGTTGGAATTGAGCTGAGAATGGAAAATATATACATTGGCTTAATAGATGTATTTCCAGTAAATTCTATTTAATTCCAAAATTACAGAGGATAACCAGTAAAATCATATATCGCAGAAGGTCAGTCGCACCATGGGACCCATTTTTAAAGCAAATGGTGAGAATATCGTAATTACGACAAGAAAAACCTGCACCATAGTCCCGATTCTAACAGGAAATGGTGCAGGTTTTGTTTTCCTATGAAATTTCGTTTATCTGTTCTTAAACTCCGGCGCTCTCTTTTCGAGGAAAGCAGCCATACCTTCTGTCTTGTCTTCGGAACCGAAAGCAGCAGTGAAGGTTTCGATTTCAAATTTGCTTGCGGATTTCATATCCATATCGTAGCCGTTGTTGATTGCAGTCTTTGCAGTGGCGATAGCGATAGGGGCTTTAGAAGCGATGGTTTTCGCTACTTTTTTGGCTTCTGCAATCAGTTCTTCCGGTGCGGCAACTTTTTCAACCAGACCGATTCTGTATGCTTCGGAAGCAGGAATCATTTCAGCGGTCATAATCAGGTATTTTGCCATGCCTTTGCCGACCAGTCTTGCAAGTCTCTGTGTACCACCAAAGCCCGGAATGATGCCAAGGCCAACTTCCGGCTGACCGAATTTCGCTTTTTCGGAAGCGATTCTGATGTCGCATGCCATAGCAAGCTCGCAGCCGCCGCCAAGAGCAAATCCGTTTACCGCAGCGATAACTGGTTTTTCGATGTTTTCGATAAGATTCATAACCTTGTGACCCATAATCATCATCTGACGACCTTCAAGAGCAGTCAGCTGGTGCATCTGCGCAATATCAGCGCCTGCAACAAAGGCTTTGCCTTCGCCGGTGAGAATCACTGCCAGAACTTCTTTGTCGGCTTCAATCTTTGTGAAAGCGTCGTAAAGCTCAGTCAGTACATCCATGTTCAGCGCATTCATTGCTTTCGGTCTGTTAATGGTGACATAAGCGATGTTTTCTTTTATTTCGCATTTGATGTTCTCGTACATGTTTCTTTTCTCCTTTATAATCATAGAAAAATAGTCCTTGTTAATAATATAACATTTTACAGACTCTTTTTCAACCCTTCAAAGGCGTTCTTTACAGGGGAAAGTGAAATAATTATCAAGGTCAGAATTCCCTCAGCTGCAAGATAGGTGAAATTATACCATAAAGACCAGGTAATTGCGTTGAAGCCTTCCGGTGCATAGCTTCCGAAGAATACAATACCAGAAAGGACTGCGCAGATGTAGCGGACGAAAAGGCCAAGTATGTAACCTTTTGCAAGGCCGTTTTTCTTATCCTTAAATACGCCGGCAAGCCCAAGGGCGCCGAAGGCGAAAGGGTAGTCGACCAGAAGCTGTACAGGGTGAATGACATATGGGTTGAACAGCAGATTTAAAAGTCCTACGACAAAGCCGCAGATGACGCCTCTGCGGGTGCCCAGAAAATAGCCGCAAAGAGCCAGCGGCAGCATAGAAAATACAGTGACCGTTCCGCCAAATGGCATTTCGAAGAGCTTCAGCTGTCCAAGGCCCAGGGCAAGGGCAGCAAGAAGGGCTGAAATCGTCAGAGTCTTTGCGTCCGGCTTTTGGGATTTGTTTTCACGTTCTTCTTTGGACGGAATCAGAATGAAAGCAAAAAATACGACAATAACGGCGATGATCACAACGTGACCGATGGTGGATTCAAAGAATCCCTGCATGTTTTCAAACATAAAAAATACCTCCATCTCTAAATGATTGGAGGGGAACTAAACTTAGCATATATGCGATAATCAATGCTTCCCTACGGCAGTACTAACTGCATCAGGTGTTGAGGGTCCGGCTCTGCGCAACATAATGCCTAAGCCATTCTCAGCAAAAGCTCCCCTAGCTAATATATAATAAGGATAGTGTGATTTTTTCATTTTGTCAATGGTTATTTTAAAGGTCTTTGGACAGAATAACAAGAAGTCTGCCTTTTGTAAAGGAAATCGTCGCAAAATCCCCAGTGATTTCATTGCTGACGCCCAGGGTGGTTTTGTTGGTCAGGTGGTGATTAGTCAGAGGATATTTGACGCCGCGGAGAGTGACATTTTCGGCATCATCTCCATAGCTGATAATACCCATATAGGTGTAGGTGTTTTTAGGTACTGTGTAAGTGCCGGGGGCAATCATAAAAAGATAATTCTGCCCGTCGACAAGACTAAGATGGGTATCGCTTCCGCAAAATTTTGCGAGCATGCCGATGTTGCCCATGGTATGATCAAAGCGGCCCCCAATCCCGCCAAGAAGGGTGATATTCTTATAACCTTTAGAGACTGCCAGATCGATGGCGGCTTCGCTGTCGGTCATATCTTTTTCCATGGGAAGCTTGATGACATCTCTTGCAGGCACCTTTGCGGAGTCATAATCGCCGATGAGAAAGTCGGGCGAAAGATCCAGGTTTTGGGCAACAAGGAGACCGCCGTCGGCACAAATAATCGTCTGAAATTCAGAAAAATCAAGAGTCAGACGATTGGCATGTTCGAGGTGTGAGGTAATAATTAAGGTTTTTTCCATAGGAATTCTCCGATTTCAATTGTATTTATTCTACGGATATTATATAATATTTTTATCGAGTTTAAAATAAGGAGTTTTTTATATGTACAATATTATTGTAAGAGAAACTAGCTCTGAAATTCGTGCTATTGCGCGCAGTTCTCTGAAAGGCTGCTGGCCGCAGGTGGCAATCGGTGTATTTTTGTACTACGTAATGACAACGACAATTCCTGTTCTTTTAGGCTATCTAATGCCTTTTGCGTCCTATCAGTATTATAACGAGCTCTTTGGACAGTCCATTAGTCTTTCTTACGTAGCCAGACTGTATAATCTGGTGCTGACCGGTGCCTTTGAACTGGGACTTTGCAGTTTTATGATTGGATTTTTCAGAAGAAGAGAAAGCAATCCAGCAGGGATTTTTAATGGATTTGAAAGCTTCCCCAAGGCATTTTGTCTTTTCATTGTCCAGAATTTCTTTATCGCTTTGTGGACGCTGCTTCTCATCGTTCCGGGTATCATTGCGGCAATTCGTTACAGCCAGGCATTTTACGTCCTTGCAGATAATCCAGACAAGGGTATTATGGAATGTATCGAAGATAGTAAGCGTATGATGAACGGCAATAAGGGCAAGTTTTTCTGCCTGATACTGTCCTTTATCGGCTGGACAATTTTATCAGCACTTCCGAGTGCTTTCTTACCGGTAATTCCTGGCATAGTTGGCGAAATTATTGATTTGGTGTATTCCATTCCGGTTTTCTTTATGCTGACATATCTTTATGTCGCGCGAGTGGTATTTTACGATTTAGCCAGCGGTCATCTGGTTGCAAAATCAGAGCCTGCGCCGGAAGATAACTATTACTTCTAACAATGATGAAAAAGAGCGCTTTCTTCGGAAGGCGCTTTTTCAGTTGGAACAAGTGACAAGGGTTCCTTCATATGATAGAGAATAAGAAAAAAGATTGGAGGAATTACATTGTCTACCATACGTCACTATTTCCCGGGCAATAACACGCCTGAGGGATTTTTCTCTTACTATGGATACATTCTGGGACAGCGGGAAGCCAGCCGTATTATCTGCATCAAAGGAGGTCCAGGCACTGGAAAATCCACATTTTTAAAAAAAGTAGGAAAGCGGCTTTCGGAAGCGGGAGAGAGTGTAGATTTTCTGCACTGTTCTGCAGATGATAATTCTTTAGACGGCATTGTCTTAACCGATAGAAAAATTGCCTTTATCGATGGCACCAGCCCCCATGTTATCGACCCGATTACTCCAGGGGCAGTGGATTACATCATTAACTTCGGAGAATTCTGGAACGACAAAAAAATCGCTGACTGCAAGGAGGATATCATTCGTTATAACGAAGAGTGTTCCGGCTGGTATAAAATAGCTTATAATTATTTGGCTGCAGCAAAAAATATCTATAACAGTATGGCGACCATTTACGATGAGGGGATTGAAGTTTCAGAGATTTACAAGCTGGCAGCGGATATCATCGGCGCGGAGTATCAGAAATATGATATTTCTTTTAAATCCGGCGCAGTGAAGAAGTTTTTCGCAACCGGTCTTACCTGGGAAGGCAGCATTTCCTATCTGAAAACTCTGCTGCAGCAGTCGAAAAAGATTTATTTGATCAATGTACCGGAGGGCTACAGCAATGCAAGCTTCATGAATGTGCTGCAGGACGGAGCGGTATATCGCGGTTTTGATGTGGAGAGCTTCTACTGCCCGATGGATCCTGCCTATAAGCTGGAACATCTGCTGGTGCCGGAGCTGGGGCTTGCTTTTATTACCACCAACAAATGGCACGATTTAGAGCCTTGGGAAATCACCGGCGAAGAAGGAACGCTGAAGGAAATCACCATGATAGATATCAGTGACTACCAGAGCACCTATTTTGCCGAAAAGAACGCAGGTATCATCGGAAAACTGTCAAAGCTGTACGCTTCTTTAATTCAGGAGGCTATGGACGCACTGGCAAGAGCCAAAGAGACCCACGACCTTGTGGAAAAGATGTATATCAGGAATATGGATTTTGAGAAAATCGATCAATTGGTGGAAGATACTGTAGCAGAAATTTTAAAGTAGCTGTCAAGGCACTTGCAGAGCGCAATATAAAAGCGCAGGCAAGTGCCTTCTTGCTATTTTTTTTCAAGGGAGTATAATAAGGACAGGAAATGTTGGAAAGGGTGGCAGGATATGCATTACAATTGCTTAATCGCAGACGACGAAGAAATACTGGCAGACAGTACTGCAGAATACTTTAACTTGTTTGATGTAAAGACAGCTGCGGTGTACAGCAGCGAAGAATGTCTGGATTTTTTAAATACACATACGGCTGATTTACTGCTTTTGGACATCAATCTCGATGAGAGCAGCGAATTTTCACTGTGCAAAGAACTGCGCGAAAAGACGGATATTCCGATTTTGTTCATATCTGCAACAAACTGCGATGATGATAAAATCGCGGCACTTTCCATCGAAGGCGATGACTGTATTCAGAAGCCTTATTCGCTGGGCGTACTTCTTGCAAAGGTGAAGACAGTATTGAGACATTATGAAAAAGAGCAAAAAAGCAGTTATGATGACGGTTATCTCCGGATTGATTTTGCTGCGCGAGAGGTTTTCGTGGAAAATTCGCCTGTAAAATTAACAGCAATGGAATTTAAACTCCTTGCATGTCTGATAGAAGGGAAGGGCAGAATGGTATCAAAACCGGAACTTTTTGAAAAAGTATGGGAGAACAGGTTTGCAGGCAACTACACTCTCAATGTACATATCAGAGGAATTAGAGCGGCCATCGAGAGAGATTCTGCAAATCATAAATATATTTTGAATGTCTGGGGCAATGGCTTCAGGTTTGTGGGACGGAATCAATGAAAAAAGAAAAGACCTTTTATCCGGTGAATAAAAGGTTTCTGAGAATAAAAGGTCTTAGGCTTCTTTGATTTTTTCGATGAGTTTTTCCATGTCGGCAGGTAACGGCGCTTTGATTTCAAGAGCCTGCCCTGTAACCGGGTGACGGAATCTGAGCATATAGGCGTGAAGTGCCTGCCTGTCCAATAGAGACGGATTATATCCGCCGTAGAGATGGTCGCCAATCAGAGGGTGACCCAGATGGGACATATGGACACGAATCTGATGGGTTCTGCCTGTTTCGAGAAGCAGCTCCACTAAGGTAAAGCCCGGCGGAAGTTCTGCCACTGTAATTAAATCGCCGTTGACGGTAATCAAATCCCCCGGTTTAAAGGCGGGTTCTGTGACTTTTTCATCTTCCATAATACTGTCTTTATAGCCCTGGTAGGCGGCAAGTCCGCTGCCCAGGGTTTTTCCTTCGTAGCGGGCGAGAACCTTGACATGGGTGACAGAAGGGTATCCGCCTTCTTCCATGACTTTCCGTCTCACATCATCAGGGTCTGGTCTTCCGATGGGAAGGTCGATGGTAAAGCTGTCTTCTTCAATGATGCCGCTGGCCAGCGCGATGTAGCGCTTTTCTGTGGCGTTGGCTTTCATCTGTTTTACCACATCGTCCTGAGCATGGGAATTTTTTGCGATGATTAAAAGGCCGGTGGTGTCCATGTCCAGCCGGTTGACAAAACGGATTTTAAAGGACTGGTTGGTATCCTCCATGTATTTCATCAGCCCGTTGGCGATGGTGTGGTAGGGATGACCTTTGGTGGGATGCACGATAATGCCCGGCTGCTTGTTGATAACCAGAAGGTCGTCGTCCTCGTAAACAGGGTAGATGGGAATATCCTCTGCCGGAAAATCGCTTTTTTCCTCCGGCAGTTTGATGGAAAGGACGTCGCCCTCTTTTGGAGAAATCCAGCCAGCGACTTCTTCGCCGTTGAGAAAGACAAGGTGCTGAAATTTCAGCTTTGTCAAAAGGCGGGAGGAGAAGCTGAATTTGCTCCGCAGCAGGGTTTTAATGGTCATGCCTTCGTCTTCTTTTGTGATAGTGTATTGAAATTTACTCATAGGAATTTACTCTTTACTTTCGTCCAGAAATCGTAGTTTTCAAAGCGCATCAGGTTGACGTGAATGTCAGAAAAACCAACTTCGATTTCCTTGATATTTTCGTATTCGGCGGTAGCGCCGTCGTAAACAATGCACAGCTTGTTCTTTTCTTCATCCATGTCAGGCACGACGCCCAGAGATAAATCCGAGGGCAGCAGAATGCTGGAAGTAAAGGAACGGTAAGCCGTGGTATTCATCGGGGCGATGGGGGTAACCTGCAGAAGCTTCAGACGGGGATCTACAATGCTGCCGCCCAGAGAGTAGTTATATGCCGTACTTCCAGCAGGGGTTGCAATGAGCAGACCATCGCCGGAAAAACGCTCGATAAAGCTGCCGCCGATGGAAATATTCAGGTGAATGGAGTAGGTGGAGTTTCCCTTTAAAAGTACTTCGTTGAGCCCTACATGCTCTGCTGTGCCGGTATCTGTGGTAATACGCACCTTTACAGTAGAAAGCTGCTGAATGGAATATCTTCCCTGATTGTAGTAGAAGATAAAATCGTCCAGCATGGACGGCATGATTTCCTGGAAAAAACCCAGATGACCGGTGTTGATACCGATAATCGGCATGGTAGGGAAGTCGAATTTATGTATGGCTTCAAGGAAGGTGCCGTCGCCGCCGATACAGACCAGAAGATCTGCCTCGTCGCTGTATTTTGGCAGTAAAACAAAGCCGGAGTTATCCAGCTTTTGTTTTAACTGCTTTTCTGTTTTTTTTGATGTTTCGCTGTCGTTTGCGTAAATGTATATTTTCTTATTCATATCAAGTATTCTATAACATCTGTAATGGCTTTTCAAGGAATTTTACAGTAGGGTTTCCAGTTCTTTCACCAGTTCTTTAAAGGTTTCCATGGCGAGAACCACAGGCTCCTTGCTGCTCATATCGACTCCGGCGATTTTGAGAAGTTCTACAGGATAGTCGCTGTCACCGGTTTTTAAGAACTCGATGTACGCGTCCTTGGCAGAGTCGCCCTCCTTCAGGATTTTGCCTGCAATAGCGGTAGCTGCGGAATAGCCGGTCGCATACTGGTAAACATAAAAGCTTCTGTAGAAATGTGGAATTCTTGCCCATTCATACTTGATGTAATCGTCATCAGAAAGGGCAGGGCCGAAGTAGTCTTTGTTCAGCTTTTCGTAGGTTTCACAGAGCCAGTCTGCGGTCAGGCTGCCGCCGTCTTCCACGTATTTATGGGCTAAATGCTCAAATTCCGCGAACATAGTCTGGCGGAACAGAGTCGTTCTGAATTCTTCAATATAAAGGTTCAGAAGATACTTTCTCATGGTCGGGTCATTTTCTTTATTCAAAAGATACTGCATCAGCAGGGATTCGTTGACCGTCGATGCGACTTCCGCCGTAAAGATGGAGTGGCTGCCGTAAGTGAAAGGCTGAGTTTCTCTGGTATAGCTTGAGTGCATGGAGTGACCCATTTCATGCACCAGAGTAAATACGTCCTTCAAGGTGTCCGAATAGTTGAGCAGGATATAAGGGAAGCTGTCGTAAGAGCCGAAGCTGTAAGCGCCGCTGGTTTTTCCTTCGTTTTCGTAAACGTCAATCCAGCCGGCGTCGATTCCTGCAAGGACCTTGTCCATGTAAGGCTTTCCAAGGGGAGCGAGGCCTTCCTTCATGATGTTAACCGCTTCAGCAAAAGGCACTTCCTTCTTCGGAAGCTCTACAAGAGGTACGTAAACATCGTACATTTTCAGTTCATCCACGCCCAGCACTTTCTTTCTCAGGTCGATGTAGCGGTGCAGAACCGGCAGGTACTCGTGAACGACGGAAATTAGATTATCGTAAACCGATTCGGGAATGTTCCCACCGGAAAGAGCCGCTGCTCTGGCAGAGTCGTAGTGTCTGATATTTGCGCCGATGACATCGGTTTTTACGTTATAGTTGTAGGCACTGGCAATGGTGTTGATAAGCCCTTTGTAAGATTCATACATATTGGTAAATGCAGCTTTTCTAACGTTTCTGTCGTGACTTTCCATGAAGCTTATATAGTTGCCGTGGGTGACCTTCACCTCTTCACCGTCCTCATCGGTAATGGTGCCGAACCTGATGTCAGCATTGTTGAGCATGGTAAAAATCGTATCCGGCGCGTCGGTCACTTCTGAAAGCTGCGCCAAAATATTTTCTTCCTCTTTGGAAAGGACGTGCTGTTTTTCTCGAATCAAATCCTCGATGACAAAATCGTATTGTGAAAGGGCAGGCAGCTCTTTTACAAAGCCGCGCAGCGTTTCTTCCGACGCGGATAAAAGTTCAGGCGTTACGAAGCTCATAGCTGCGGAAACTTTTGCGATAACACCGTTGACCTTGTCGTACATGGCCTGCTGGGCAGCTACGCGGTTGTCCTCGTCCAGTTTCATTCTGGCATAAACATAAGCTCGCTCTAATTTTTGCCAGATAGCGTCTTTTGCGGAAAAGGCTTCTAAAAGATTTTCTGCGCTTTCAGTCAAATGTCCCTGAAATTCTGCAAATGCAGCGGTTTTCGTGAGGACTTCCTCGATATCCTTTTCCCATGCAGCAGTGTTTTCGTACATAGCTTCGATGTTCCATTTATATTTCTTGTCAATTTCATTTCTGTTTTTTAATTTTTTGTTTCCCATTTCTACCTCCGGTGTAGTATAATAAAAGTCTCAATAGAAATAGTATAACACAAAACTGAAAGGAATAGTATAGATGGATAACAGACCAATCGGTTTTTTTGATTCGGGACTGGGCGGACTTACCAGTATCCCGCATATTATGAGGCAATTGCCGAAAGAACGTATTATTTTCTTCGGCGATACAGCAAGAACGCCTTACGGCTCCAAATCACCGGATACCATCAGGCAGTTCACCATGCAGATTGGAGATTTTTTAATTAAGCAGGGGGTAAAGATGATTGTCATCGCCTGCAATACGGTCAGCGCAACCTGTGTGGAGGATCTGCGAAAGGCGTATCCGGATATTCCGGTTATCGGCGTTATTTCTCCGACAGCAAAGGTAATCGCAAACAAATGCAACATGAACGACCATATCGGCATCATTGCGACTAAAGTGACGGTCAAGACCAACGCTTACGAGAAAAAAATCAACGAAAAGCATCCGGGGCTTAAGCTTTATTCAAAGGCATGTCCGGCATTTGTGCCCCTGATTGAGGAGGGCATTATAGATAACGAAATTATGGACCTTACCATCAAATATTATCTGGATGATTTTATCCGCGAGAATCAGATAAACAGGCTGGTACTTGGCTGTACCCACTATCCGCTGATCAGTGATAATCTGAAGCGTATTTACCCGGAACTGCGGATTATCAGTTCGTCCAAAGAAGTCGCCACCGCGGTGCACATTGAACTGGAAAAAAAAGATATGTTTGCAGAAGAAAAAGAAGGGGAGAATGTATTTTATGCCAGCGACCTTTCGGAAAACTTCGTCAACATGATTCAGAATATCCTGGGCAGGCAGAAAGAAGAACTGGATATTCAATTTAAGAATTTAGACATTTAAACTTTAGATAAACAGGGAGAAAACCATGGACAAAGAAGAATTATTCGCGCTTTTAGATATCGAAAACGGTGCGGAATTTGAGTACTTTGAGAATTTTGCGGACTTTGTGGAGCACGAAGGTCTTATCGACAGCGACGCAGTCTACGAACTGATTACCGACGTGGATATGAAGACTTTTGCGGAACTTTGCGAAAGCTATTTTTACGAGACATTGGAAAACGTGCCGGGGGATCAGATTGACCTTTATAACCTGCTGGAAAATATCAAGAGAGTTCTGGTAGGACTTTCTGAGGCAGCCCGCAAGGGAGAAGATAATGCGCAGCTGAATCTTGCCGATGAGTTTAATCGGTTCAGACTGTGGTATTCTTCTGAAAGCGAAGTGGAATGCAGACAGGCCTCATCGGGAGAAACTTCTTTTGTTCCGGTCAGAGACGCCCTTGCCAATGCCAGACTGGAAAAACTCAATGGGGAAGAATATCTCTATGATTTTACCAATGCACTGCACTACGAAATTGAAGAGTTTATGATGACTTTCGCGGACCTTGTGGAGGAGAATCAGTAAAGTAGTAATGCCAGCAGAGATGATGGAGATTGAACTTTAGTACCTATTGCAGATTTTTACTGAAAAGGTACTAAAGTACTGCATTTATTTCATCCAATGTGTGGAAATTAAGGAATATATTTCTAAATATTGGAAGGTCATATACAAATAAAAGCGTTAAAAACAAAAAAAGTGACCTGATTTCTCTTTTTAGCGATGGAAATCTTTCAGTTAGTAGAAAGTAACCCGAAATTTTTAGTACCTTTTCGGGAATCATCGCTGAAAAGTACGAACCAGGGGGTTTGCTCCTTACGAAGAGCCAGTAAAACCGCCCAGTAACAAAAATCACGCCTCCCGCATATGATACTCTATCAACATAAGGGAGGTTTTTTATGGGAGACTTCAGAAATCAGGACTGCTGCTGCGAGCCGTGTGAACCGTGCTGTGAGCCGGCGCCGCAATGCTGCTGCGTACCGCCGCAGAACAACTGCTGTAATAACGACAGCGGAAATGGTCTGGGTATACTTATTTTACTGGTTGTACTGTACTTTCTGTTCTGCGGAAATGATGGCAACCGAGGCGGAGGCCTTTTCGGAGGACTGTTCTAAAATGAAAGCGGCTGCCTGCGCGGCTTGAATGCTGTTGAATTTAGACGTGCGGTGGCCGTGCTTTTTACTTGAACGCCTTTGTGCATATTTTGGGGATTTTTTGCGGAAATATGTAATTCGCATGTATCATTTATATGCCTGTCAGAGGATTTGCAATTTGAAGTGGGATAAGACCATTCGGGCTTATCCCACTTTTGCTTTATGTGGAATGCGGGATAAGGGAAGCCGTCAACTAACCCTTGTAATATCAACAGTTCAATGATAAAATAATATGTTAGATTATAGAAAGCATTCAAGGAGAAATTATGGACAAGAAGAATTATCGAATCGGCTTGACCTGCGCCATCGGCTGTGCCGTGGTCTGGGGACTTCTTCCTATCTACTGGAACAGCCTGAAACCCATTCCTTCAGGGGTAATTATTTTCTATAGAATTGTGCTGATGGCAGTCGTATGTTACATTGCCTGCGCATATCAATATGGAATCAAGAATGTGTTTAAACCCATGTTCGAGAGCAGGAAGCATCTGCTGACTTATATCGCGGCCGGAATCATTATTACCATCAACTGGAGCATCTATATCTGGGCGGTCAATGCGGGACAGGTCATTCAGACCAGCATGGGATATTTTCTGGAGCCTTTGGTAGTCTGCTTGTTTGGTGTAGTGATTTATAAAGAACGGATTAATAACTGGAAAAAAGTATCGGTGTGTTTTGCTGTTTGCGGACTTTTGGTTATGATTATAGGCTATAGACAAGTGCCGCTTATCGCAGTAGGGCTGGGGCTTTCCTTTGCTGTCTATGCGGCCATTAAGAAAAGTGTCGGCGCTTCACCGCTGCAGTCCCTTCTTTACGAAACAATTTTTATCGCGCCGGTTGCATTAGGATTTATGCTTTACTATGAAAACGCAGGCATCGGCGCACTGACCGCAGGAGGCGGTAAGTTTTTCCTGCTGATGTTCGCAGGCATTGCAACGGCAGTTCCTCTTGGACTGTTTTCCTTTGCGGCGAGCAAACTGCCGCTGATTACAGTTGGATTGACAGAGTATATTTCACCGTCCATTTCGCTGGTTTTAGGAATTTTCTTGTTTAAAGAACCTTTCGATATCATTCAGTTCAGCGCTTTTGCAATTATCTGGATTGGACTGGTATTCTTCACTTATGGCGAAATCAAAGATAACAAAAATAACAAGGAGTTTAGAAAGTGATGGAAAAGAAACTAAATCTGTTTAATGTTGCGGCGCTCTATGTAGGCACCATCATGGGTGCCGGCTTTGCATCGGGCAGAGAAGGCTGGCAGTTTTTCGGCGTATTCGGCGCGAAGGGATACATCGGTATTACCATTGCAGGACTTTTGTTCATGGGGATTGGCATGATGGTGGCATATATTGCCCGTTCTCTTGACACTGCTGATATGGGACGCATTATTATTTTTTCAGATAATCCAAAGCTGACGGGAGCTGTGGGGTATTTTATGGCGGCAATTTTATATACCATCATCATATCCATGTCGGCAGCCGGCGGCTCTTTCCTTGCGCAGCAGTTTGGTATGCATCAGGCGGTAGGCGGTATCATTATCGTTATTATGGTAATATTCACTGTGCTCGGCAGTTTTGAACGAGTATCGAAAATTTTCAAATACACTGCGCCGGTGCTCTTTGTGATTGACATCGGGCTTTGCATTGCTGTGATCTGCTCAACGATTCAGCAGAGCGGGGCAACAGAAGGATTTCCGGTCAGCGCAATGGCGCCGAACTGGTTTTTAGCAGCATTTTTATTCATCTCTTATAATATGCTGGGCATGATTCCAATTGTGGCATCTTCTGCGGTCAATGCGAAAAATCAGAAAAGCGGTGTCCTTGGCGCGGGAGTTGGCGGCTTTATGCTGGCGCTTTTGACGGTGCTTCTGATTACGGCACTGCGCAAGGATATGGCGTTCACCCAGAATATGGATTTGCCAATGCTGGCCTACTCGGAAAGGCTCCATCCTGCGGCGAATATTCTCTTTGGCATCGTACTGTTTCTTGCGATTTACTCTGCCGCGACCAGTACATATTATGGATTTTCGACTAAAATTAAAGATACACCGGTAAAAAAATATATTCTCCTTGGCGGTGCTTTTATTGGCTTTGGATGCGGACTCAGCGGTTTCAAAACCATTGTTGCGTACCTGTATCCCATCGAAGGCTATATAGGATTTCTCATTATCCTGATGATCTGCATCAACTTCGTCAAGGTGTACAGAGAAAATCACAGAACGAAAGGGGAAGAATGTGATGGAGATACCCGGAAAGAAGAGTGACAAAATTATAGATTTTCCCGGACATGACAGATTCTCCTATCCGGAAAATATTGTGCGGGTGACAGCAGGTCACGGCGGTGAAAGCCTTCTGATTTTTGGGCCTGAGAAGACTGCGCTTTATGACTGTGGTATGGCATACTGCCATGAAGGACTCATTGGAAATATTGAGAAAGCCCTCGCAGAAAGGGGCAGAGACAAGGTGGATTATGTATTGGCGTCTCATTCGCACTACGACCATATCGGCGCACTTCCTTATATTATAATGAGATGGCCGGATGTTATGGTCTGCGGCGCAGCCAAGGCAAAATCGGTTTTTGAAAGCGAAGGCGCCAAAAAGACCATGCTTCGCCTTGGAAATGCTGCCAGAGATATCTTTACGCCAGGCAGTGAATCTGTGCTGGTCGTGCCGCTGCGCGTTGACCGTGTCGTCTGCGAGGGGGATAAAATTGCTCTTGGCGGTGATGTGTATTTTCAAGTGCTGGAAACAAAGGGCCATACCGACTGCTCCATGACCTATGTTTTGGAACCTCAGGGCCTGATGTTTGCCTCCGAAAGCACAGGGGTATTTATTAACCCCGATAACATGCATACAGCGATTCTAAAAAGCTATCAGGATACCATAGAGGCAGCCAAAAAATGTGCAAAGTACGCGCCGAAACAGGTCATTTCACCACACTACGGTATTACACCGGCTTTCTTTGCTAAGGATTATTTTTCCATGTATATCGCTTCTGCGAAGGGTGAGAGGGATTTCATTCTTTACTGGGCGGATCAGGGCTTTTCTGAGGAACAGATTATGGAAAAATTTGATGCGCAGTTTTGGAGTGAGGATAGAGGGAAGGAACAGCCAAAGCCTGCATTTTATGAAAATGCAAAGTATACAATCAAACATATTTTAACAGTGTTCAGAGGAAGCTGAGAGAAAGGAGCGTATTATGAAGTACACTGAGTTAAGAGAAAGTATTTTTAAAGCAATAGAGACGTATCATGCAGAACTGGTGCGTTTGAACGATGATATTGCAGATCATCCCGAAATTTCCGGAGAGGAGTATGAGACATCCCGGAAAATTGTAGAACTTTTAAAGGCCCACGGATATGAAACGGAGTATCCTTTTTCCGGACTGCCTACTGCCTTTAAAGGGATTTACGGGGCGAACAATCACAAGTATAAGATTGCGATTCTGACAGAATATGATGCGCTGCCGGAAATCGGTCACGCCTGCGGACATTGTCTGAGCGGTTCTATCAGCGTTCTGGCAGCCCTTGCGACAAAGGATTTGCAGGATGCGCTCAATGCGGACATTCACATTATCGGAACGCCCATTGAGGAAACTGACGGCGCAAAATGCACAATGGCAGAAAGAGGCGCCTTTGACGGATATGATATGGCGATTATGGTTCATCTTTACAACGGTAATCTTTTGAGTCCGAAACTGCAGTGCCTTGCTTCCTATATGTATGAATTTCACGGCACTGCGGCTCATGCCTCGGCGGCGCCATGGGAGGGCAGAAATGCGTTTAACGCGGCGCAGCTGATGTTTCATGCTGTAGATATGCTGAGACAGCACTCTAAACCAGACGCGCAGTTCCACGGAATCATTAGAAACGGAGGCGAAGCGCCGAATATTGTACCGGAGACGGTAACGGCTGAATTCTATATCAGGGCGCTGGACAAAAAACATCTTCAGAAATTAATTCATCAGGTGGATTCCTGCGCAGAGGGTGCAGCCATTGCAACAGAAACTACATGGTGCAAAACGCCTACTGCCGCTACTTACGACAATATGAAAGCAAACCCGACGGGGATGGCGGCGCTGGCAGAAATTTATCAGGAGCTTGGCATTGAACTTAATGGAGACAGTGAGAAAATATTCGGATCTTCCGATATCGGCAATGTCAGCTACGTCTGCCCGGGCTTCCATCCTTGCCTGCAGGTGACTGAACCTAATGTGCCGATTCATACCAGAGGCTTTGCTGAAGTTATGAAAACGGACCGGGCGCATCAGGCACTACGCGACGGCGCAAAGATTATTGCGCTGCAGATTGCGAAAATTTTCAGTGATGAAGATAAAATCAAAGCGATGAAGGAAGATTTTAATCGAGATTAATATGAGCAGACAAAAGATAACAATCTTTCTTCTGACTGTTTGTTTAGCAGGCTGCTTGTGGAATCTGACGGGCTGTTCGGCTAAAAATCGGGGCATATGTACCTTCGATGTGATGATGGAAAATGAGGAAGGAACTTACACTAAGGCACAGATTGTGATACCGGAAAACTGGGAAGAGGAGAAACTGCCCCTGATATGCCTGAGCCACGGCTTTCACGGCACTATGAACAGCGCTGGCGGAAAGTATTTAGCAAGGCATCTTGCGGAAAATGGCATTGCGACCATTCGTATGGATTTCGGACACTATGAAGGAGCAGACGCCGGGGCAGTACAGGTCAATCAGTATACGGTAGATACCATGGTTTCTGACCAGGTGCTCTGCATGGATTATATGGCAGCTCATTACAATATCGACCCGGACAGAATCGGTATCTTTGGAAGGAGTCTCGGCGGCAGAGCCGCGATGAAATGCGGCAATGAACATGCAGGCGGCTATGATTATAAGGCTATGGTGCTGGTTGCGCCTGCGGGAAACGGCAGCGCCTTTCAGCGTTATATGGGCGGTACGAAAGCTTGGGAGAAATGCAAAGAAGAGGCCGGGGAAAAGGGCAGTGTGACCCACCAGGGCGTAATACTGACACCGGCTTTTTTCAGTTCCGTTGAAGATTACGTGCCGTCAGAAACCGGGTATAAGTTTTCCGCGCCGGTTCTGGTCATCTATAATACTGAGGATCACGTGGTGCTGCCGGAGGCGTCGCTGGAATGCGCCGGCGCTTATGAAGATGTGAAAATCATTGAAATTACATCGGCAGAAAGCCCTCACGGTTATGAGATGGGATTTGAAAAATCGGAGATTAAAGATATGCTGTTCGCTGAGATTACAGCGTTTTATAAAGAAAATCTGTAGTCTTTAAAAAGAAAAAACCCAGAAAGCTCCGTCAGGATATAATTGACGCCCTATCTGTTGATAGGTGGGTATCCTGCCGGGGCTTTTGTCTTCCACTCGAAAGGAGGCTTGACATTGGCTCCTTGGACCCGGATTCCCGATGCGAAAGTGTAGGTTCAATTATGAATCCTTAACGCGAGTTCTAGGCTACTATTATTATACCGCATTTCTTTGCAGATAGCACTATAAAATTTTTCCAATTGGTGTTCTTTTTTTTGAACTTCAAGCAATACCTTTTATATCAAATGTTGACAACGAAAGTTAGCTGTGATAAAATTTAAAATAGTCAAATTATTTTGCAATTCTTGACTTGATTAGGAAAGGAGACCGACTATGAAGTATATTACCCGAAAAACTTTCCTTGTTTTATCAATTTGTTTTATCCTATGCTTTGGAAATATTGGCTATGTGTTTGCTGAGGATATTGACTATTCGGAAAATGAATCTATCGAGATTCCAATCTTCAATAGTGTCCCAGAAGCAATGCAGGAGTTGAATCAGGAACCTGGAATTCAACCATTCGGAGCAGGAGATGAAGGCGGTATGGCTGATTGTACAATTACTCCATTTATGGTAAGGGTGAATTCTATGATGGAAAACTGCACATTGTATTTAAAATATAATGCTACCTTTAGAGTTAAAACTGTCAGATTTAAGGAGTTGATTGTTGAAAAATCTTATCTTATAGGGAAAAACTATCTAAAACTGGTCCCTAAATCAGGACAATCATATTACAAAGTCGAATTGGATTCTTACTATAGTGGATATAGAACAGTAAGTGACAATGTTATGGTTCCTTTAGATGTAAAAAATGTTTATATAAGGACAAAGGATATAGGGGTTTATCGCATAGGAGAAAACCCAGGCTGGTTGTCTTGTCAATACCAAATTACTGGTGTATGGTCAATAAATCCAAAACGACCATTTTAAAGACTATGCAGTTATTTAAAAGAAGAAAAGGGCGGCCAGCTAGATTATATTTAGATGAAGTAGTTTCGGAAAATCCTGAAACCTTTGAAAGGCAAAAAAGCTTGATTACACCCAGGCCGTATGATTTTAATAAAATAACAAGTTATTTAACTGACCATTATGACCTTGAAGAAAGAAAACTATATCCTGTGCAAGTTGAAATGTTTGAGGCAAATCTTCAGCGTTTGGATTATTACAATCAGGAACACTTTTCGCCGGTTTTCTTAACAGTGGTCAGAAATGAAAGAAGTCGAAGCCTTTATGCCGATTGTTCGGAAAATGAAGAAATCTTTCTATATATTGAAAAGAGTTCGGGTTATATCGAGACAAATTCTTGTGAGCTTCACAACAAATTAATCGAACTTCGTGGGGTAACGCAAGAAGAGTACGATCGTAATTCCCAAAAACTATATGAACTCATTGGCGTAATGTTTCACAATATGGAAGAGTAGCGAGGAAACTTGCCAATGTCATTAAGTTAAGCTGACATTGTGAAAGAGGCTTCCGACACAATCAAAACGGATATATCATTGAGAAGTGGTATGTCCGTTTTTGTATGTTTTGAAGCATCAAAAGAGCACCTATGCTTACCATCATAGGCGAT
>JALEOD010000041.1 GCA_022767345.1 Emergencia sp. | reverse complement strand
GTCTTTTGAGGACGTAGTACGGTTTCTTATCATCATTGACGAGAGCCACAGGTGGATTAATGCGAAGTTTGAGTTTATACTTGACCTTATCATTGTGATTTTGAGGGAGGCGAGAAAATATTTTGTGGGCGTTACTTTGGCATCACAGTCCATTCGTGATTACGCTCCGGAAGGATCATCAAGTGAAGCAATAGAAAAGCTGAAGATTATCTTCGAACTTACGCAATACAAGTTTATCTTTAAGCAGGATTCCAGTGTATTGCCTTTGATAGATAAACTATTTGGAGGAGTGCTCAGTCCATGGCAGCGAGAAAAGATCCCATATTTAGAGCAAGGAGAAACGATTCTATCTATCGCAGGAGACCGGAATATCTTTTTTAAAGTTTGGCTTTCAAAACAGTATGAGGAGCAGCTGTTTGCCGGAGGTGCATGATGGATATTTCCAAAAAAAGATGGGTTTTGCCGTTTGGTATTGGATCGGGCGGTATACTTTTTTTGCTATTGATTCTGCTTCTTGTCATTGTTGTCTCTGTTGCTTCAGAGAGCGGTGGCAGAAGAGGCAGTATCAGTATGGAAGGACTTCCGGAGATTTTGACAGAAGAAATGATTATGGGAGCCATGGACAGCGAAGAAAAATATGACGTGCCGGCATCTCTTACACTGGCACAGATCATTTTAGAGAGCAGCGGCAGTTATCCGGGCGGATTGTCACTGCTTGCTTATGAATGTCATAATCTGTTCGGAATGAAAGGCATTGGACCTGCCGGCTATAAAGAATACCAAACCGGTGAGCAGACATCAGGCGGAGAAAGCTATGTGATTACGGCAAAGTTTAGAAAGTATCATAATGTCGCAGAAAGCATTGACGACCACGGGCAGCTTCTATCGAGTGGTCACTATACGGCATATACCAAGGATTGTAAGACTGCGGATGAATGGGCGGTTGCCATTCATAAGGCAGGCTATGCAACTGCCGTTGATTACAGTCAGCGTCTGATTGAGATCATGACAATGTATGACTTGTACCAATTTGATAATGGCGGAGGATATGTGAAAGGAAATGGTGCTGCCACAGGAAAATATGTGTGGCCTACCGTATCCAACGGTATCATCACGTCATACTTTGGGTATCGAGATGCGCCGACTGCCGGTGCAAGCACATACCACGAAGGAATTGACATTGCTGCTTATAGCGGTGCACCGATTTATGCAGCAGATGGGGGAACTGTCGTTTATGCACAAAACTCTGGCGGAGCTGGTGGCTACACAATTAAAATTGACCATGGCAGGGGCGTCCAAACCAGTTATATGCATTTGAGATCGGATGGCATACTGGTAAAGGCTGGCCAGAAGGTAAGCAGGGGTCAAAAGATTGGAAAGATGGGAACCACAGGTATTTCAACCGGAGATCACTTGGACTTTCGCATTTTTATACACGGCAAAGCGAAGGATCCGCTAAATTATGTAAAAAAGCCAAGCGCAAAATAAGAGGTGAACAAATGGAAGGAAGAGTTTACATATCGGCAAAAGATGAAATGAAGAAAAAAATTAAACTGGCAATGTCCAAACAGTGGCAGATCATTTATACAGATAATCTGCAAGAAGCTGATTATATCCTGATTGAAAAACAACCAGACGGCAGACTGTTGGATGCACAGTTTGCAACTCTTATGGCAGCAAGGGAAGCAAATATTCCAGTTAGATATTTTAAATTGGGAGAAGAAAAAATGCGCGTCAATGCCATGAAAGAGACACGCAAGAATTTTGACATGGAGATTGAATAATGGGAAATATCAATGACAAAGTGGTAGAAGAACGCAATGCAAAGATCAAAAGGAGCGGCAATCGGCTTCTAGTGAGTATTTTCATTTTGTTTATCGGTGGATATTTTTTCTTTTTTACATCGAATTTCTGGATGCCGCCGGCGTATGAAGATATTCAGGTCACGAAGATTGGCAGTTCAGTTGAAAAAAATGACCGTAAAGTTACGCTTCTGTCGTGGACATGGGATCAGAACACCGCAAAGCAGGAAATCATACTAGATATTACAAACGGATCAGCCGATGGTGTTGATACATATGATTTTGAGGCAGTTGATATTAACAAAGGTCAGATGAACGTGGAAGTAATCTGCCAGGCACCGGATTTTGTAGTGCTCTGTATCGAAGATGTGCCAAGCAGATGGTCCGAAATATCCTTGCGTATAAAACTCCCAGAGGAAGTCGATCCGGAGGAAGTAGCGTTTGATACCATCAGGCTATATACTTCAAAAGAAGCGATTGGAAAGATGGAGGTAAAAGAAGGTATGGATGAGGCTGCCTACAGAAAGAGGGCTTGCGAAATCAGAATATCTGATTACAATGCTCAAATTGATCAGCATCTTGCGGATATTGAATCATTGCAAACGACGGTAGCTAATGCAAAGAAACGAATAAACGAATTGGAGAAGGAGCAAGCCTATCAGACTGAAAGCGAACAGGCAGATACCCTGGCCATGATATCTTCTTTGCAAAGCGAAGTATCTACAGCGGAGAGTGAGCAGGAAAACGCAAAGCGGGAGATTCGCCAGCTGCAGGAGCAGATTAAGTTGCAGGAAAAGTTAAAGTCTACATATTAGGGAGGTGAAACCATCCATGGAAAATATCGTATTTATAGGAAGTCCAGTTGCAGGCTACTTTGTCGAAGAAGTTGCCCGTGAGAGAAAATATAGTTATATGCAAATTGATGCAAACGCCCATATTAAGCGGACGACCAATGATATTTTGGCTTATGCAGGATATGGAAAAAATCCTGTCAGTATTCTGATTTATGACGTTGACGGTTATATTGACAGTGCTGAAGAAATCGCAGCGGAAATCGCCGGAACAGCCAGGACATTAAATGCCAAACCGATTATATACATGCCGTCGTTTTTGCCAGGTGCAGCGCTGCCACAGGCACTGCTTGCTAAAGATATAAAGAACTTTATTTTTTATGGTTCTGCAGCAGATCTGAAAGATCAGTTGCAAAAAAATATGGGAGGATACTATGATGTAAATGCACGTAAAGAAGTTGAAGAAATGGAAAAGGTTCAGGCAGAGACCCAGGCAAGGATTGATAACTTTCGAAGCATCGGCTTTGCTGGAACTCAAAGCCGCATCGGCACAACGACCCAGGCGATTCAGTGCGTGAAGTATCTACAGCTTTTAGGCTACACTGCCTGCTATGTCCAACTGAACCAGACACAGTATTTTGACCTGTCCCACCGAAGTGGCAAAGTCAGGGCAGTATCCTATGTGGAGAAGTGTGCAGCATGGTATGAAGAGAGAAAAGGTCCCGCAGTGATTTATGGCGGTGTTGATTTGTATGAAAGCCAGGAAGCATTGACAGAAGCGCAAGAAGTTTATGACTATTATGTTTATGATTATGGAGCTGTTTTTGACCGGGACTTTGACCGGACAGCATATATTAAGGACGACGTAAAGATTTTAGTGGGCGGAGGTAAGGTGCAGGAGTATGATGCTCTGGAACGGATTATTGGTCTTCCGCCGTATGTTTCCTGCAGTGTGATTCTTTCGTTTATGCCGGAGAGCAGCGATGATAGAAGTGACGCCTTGCGGCTGCTTACAGATGCAGGAGGAAATCGCCCCATTGTTTTTGCAGGCTACACGCCGGATCCTTTTGTGTTTAGTGACATAGAAATGTATGCAAAACTACTACCGCTGGAAGAAAAAGTAGCAGAAGAGATAGAGGAAGCCAAGCCGCAGAAAAAGCGGTTTACATTTAGGAAGAAGGTGAAAGCATGAGTTTGTACGGAAAAAAGGCAGCTCTTGTGCAGGAACGGCAAGAGCAGGAACAATTGAAAGAAAGATATGGAATTGAAGATGAAAGCCATCAGGTTGAAGTCAGGGTAACGAATAACACAGTGCATTATATCTTGCATACCCTTGGTCTAACAGCTAGAGTGGCTGCAACAATTGGAATTGCTGTACTTGCTGCAACAGGTGTTGTTGCCTGGACGTTTCCGGAATGCCGCGTGGAAGTGATGAAAGTGGTATTGGAAGCATGGGAGTATATCGAGCAAGGTCTAAAAGGAGGTGCGTGATGCCAAGAATCATAAAAATGTACCTTACGGACCACCATCAAGTGAAACGGATACTCAGCACTAAACTACAATTACAGTTAAGGCACGGCATATATGAAAAAGTAGATGAAAAAGCAATAACGCGTCTGCTATATTTTGACAGAGAAACGATTTTGGACAAAAGCATAGTTACGGATCCATCATATATCGCGCTTAAAAAAATTGAAAATGTTATTGGCGTACAGTATTATAACGCTTTTGAACCGAGTCCTAGTGGCGCTGTGCGTTTTGAAGTGCTTGCAAAAAAAGCGCGGCTTACAGAGAAAATGGTTTATCGATGCGATCTTATGACGGTGGATTTCGATACAGATCAAGTCTACTCTTTTGATGTGCAGGAAACCGATGCTGTGCACTTTACATTGCAGCAGTGGACATGTAATAACATGGCTGCGACTTATACAAGGTGTTTACAGGATCTTGGTGTAGATCTGCGTTATGATCCGGAAATATTTCCGCTGATTGCAGCTATCGAAAAGCAACAGGATCTACAATCTGCCGTGAGCAGTCCTGAATCGAAGAAAACAGTACATAGGCCGTATAGCTATCTGGAACTATTCTGTGCGCTTGACGGACAGATTAGCCCGACAGATCTGTCCGAAATCCTTTTTGATTTTTACGCTGCAGGGATTGTTTCCTGGCCAATGGCTATGGGAGATGGCATAATAGGCAGCATGGCAGACCTGATTCTGCAGCTTGACAATCTGGCCGGCACGCCATGGCAGAAACAGGCGCTGCAATATCAGTATCGTGATTTGCCGTCGCGAATTTGGAAAAGCATGGAAAGCCAGTGTGGTATTTGGGTACTTAATGTGCCGGAGTTTGGCATCCTATATAGCGAGATTCAGAATAAAAAACAGAAGCTGGTGTTAGATACCCTTATTCGCAGACAGTTGTCCTTATACATTCCGGAGTCAGCTTCAGCAGAGAATATGGATCCAGATATGCAGATACAAAGGCTGCATACGGCAGATAGCTTAGTGCGCTTGCTTAAAATCTATGCCGCAGGGAATCAGGAAGAGACCACAAATATTATGGGAAAACTGAGTATCTGCAGATATGTGCTCAAGGAAGGCAAAGGCTATAAAATACGAGAAATAGATAAAGTCATGCTACAGTACTTGCCGGAGCATTTGTACAGTATGGACTTATACAGCCGTATACATCACGCGATACAGGAAGTAGCTGATGGAAAGGTATCGGAAGGTGCATATAAAGAGGCTGTAGATCGTGCCATAAGGCAGGATATAGCGGAAATAGAGAAACAGATTTCAGAAAGGAGAGATGCCGCGAATGAAGATTGATTTTGATATGAACAATGAAAGAACACAGCGAAAAATTGGTATCATAGCTGTTATTCTTGGGATTATCCTTATTGCGGGAATAGGATTGTATTTCTTATTTTCGGATAATAGTGATGTCAAGGAGCCATTGCCAGACAATGGTGAACAGGAGGAACAGATCGACAAGGTAAAAAGACAGGCAATGATTGATGAAATCAATGCGGATGCCGGCGGGGAGGAAGATATAGATACAGAAAAGGCAAAAACGGTTATGGGACTGAGAATTGTTATAGCAGATGAAATTCTGGATCTGTATCTGGACGGTAATGCGGAAAAACTGCAGGAGGAAATGGAAAATTTTCTTGTGGAGTATGATTTCTACATGGACGTCACCAAAGCAACCTGTACGCAGATCATTACTATGGACTATAAAAAAGAAATAGCGTATATAGAATTTAAATTAAATGATCCGGCAAGGACCATCTTAACGCTGGAATACAAAGACCACGGTAAATATGAATTCAATTTCCGGTAAGGGTGGCCCTTGCCGGTCTTTTTTATTATATGAAGTTTCTCAAATTTCTCGAAGCCTTTTATCCTTCGTCTGTTCACTTGGTTGCTCATTTTATCACCTTCATTCGTTTCGGCAAGGGGCGAGCGGTTGTAAAAATCATGGATTTTTCTCCACCGGCAAGTCTGCCCCCATTGCCTCATCTCACTACGGCAGGTCGCCTACGGCGTCC
>JALEOD010000069.1 GCA_022767345.1 Emergencia sp. | reverse complement strand
TTATCGCCTATGATGGTAAGCATAGGTGCTCTTTTGATGCTTCAAAACATACAAAAACGGACATACCACTTCTCAATGATATATCCGTTTTGATTGTGTCGGAAGCCTCTTTCACAATGTCAGCTTAACTTAATGACATTGCACTCGGACATTCTCTTTCCTTTTTCTTTCTTATTTCACTTTCACTTTTTTTACAGTACAGTAAGCGCCGTAGAGCTTTCCTCCCCCGCCATTATCTTTATAGGCGCGGATTTTTACATAGTAGGTTTTTCCCTTTTTCAGACTTCTGATGGTCTTCTGCACGCTGGACGCCGTGGCCGTCACCGATTTACTCGACGTAAATTTGCTGTTTGCCGCATAGACAATCTGGTAACCCTTTACGCCGGAAACTTTTTTCCACTTGACAGTCATCTGTTTGGTTTTCAGAGACTTCAGCGAAGAAATCGACGTAGCCACCGGTCTTGCGATGGTTTTGCCGTCTTTCATGTCGTAGAGGGTGTTCTTCCCATCCAGAAATCTGCTGTAGGCCGTCAGTCCATAATATCCCTGCGCCGTGGCAAGGCCATTGACAACCGGTTCGTATCCGACAGCAGCCTTGTTCACATGACGGAATCCGCCGCCGGCAGCATAGTAGGTCAGCAGCGCGTCCAGAACCGACTTGCCGTTTTTAATAAAACGCTTGTCCTTGGATGGATCGATTCCCAGAGAGGTCAGCGCCACAATCACCTGCACGCTGCTCTCCGCGTTGGGCGTTTTCAGGGTCTCAAAACCACCGTCTGCCAGCTGTTTTTCTGAAAGTACGGCAATAGCACGGTCGATGGCTGCGCCTACATCAGAGCGGGTATCATACGGAGCCAAAGCGGTCAATACCATCGCGGTAATATCCACATCAGCAGTATCGCCGGTCAGGGCAAAGCCGCCGCCCTCTTTTTCCTGGGATAAAATCATCTCAATCAAAAGCTCCCGGCTGGTAACCTGGGAAATTCCTTCCACTTCAGGAATCTCATAGTTTCCGCAGTCCAGCGCCAGCAGCGCCCAGACAGGTCCGTTGATGCCCTGCTTCTTTACCATTTCAAAGTCAGCCACCTTTTCAAAGAGATTGTAGCCGCCGATATTGGTTGGATCTTTTCCCATGGCCGTCAGGGTCAGGATTACCTTGGAGTATTCGCTGTACTTGCGGGCGTCCAGTACGCCTTTTTTATCTGCCAGAACCTGCTCCAGATTTTTACAGTACTTATTATATACAGCGTCTGTAACCGCCGCGCCGTTTCTGGCAAGTCCAAGCAGGGCCCATTCGTCGCCGTAAGTAGGATTGGTCAGTTTCTTTGTCATATAGCTTTCTGTCTTGCTCATGGCAGTCTTCCAGCTGACACTTGCCCCATGGGCAGAAACGGGTGCTGCGAGGACCAGCGTCAAAGCCATAGTCACAGACAAAAGTACATTTAATATTCTTTTCATTGTCATCACTTTCGATTATTTTGCCACTGCAGAAACAGTATCAGACCAGTTTGTATAAACAGTCTTTCCGTCTACCGTTCTGTAGCCTCTGACTTTGTAATAATAACGAGTACCTTTTTTCAGGGATTTGGTGTTTTTATAGGATTTTGCCCTGGTCGTGAACATCTTCGTAAATCCGCTGGATTTCTTTTCAGAACGATATACCTGATAGCCGTCAACTTTGTAACCTGCGCTCTTCTTCCAGGTCAGCGCAACCTTACCCTTAGAAGCAGCAGCTTTTACGCTGGTAATCTCAGTGGCTTTTACGCCTGCGGCAATCTTGCTCTGTACGGTAACCTTGCAGACAGGTGCAATGGTCGGCGCATCCACATCAACAGTCGGATTCCCCTCCGTGTTCCAGTCAGTTGCAGTGGTTGCTACAGTTCCCTTTGCAGAAATCACATAAGTCTTACCGACCTCAAACTGAGCGGGATCCATTTTGATGGTAACATTTCCGTTTTCATCGGTTACAACGTCCTCCAGCGCAGTAAAACCTTTATCAGTTACAACGCCCAGCTGCGCATTCCCGATGGCAGTCGCCGAGTCCTTATCACCCGTCATGCCGGAATATCCTTTCAGCGTCAGAGCAAGATCTTCACCTGCGGTAACTGTTACTTTCTTTTTATTAAAATAGCTGTAATAATCAGAATAGAAATTGCCGTCTGCATTAATAGACGCAACGATTCTGTCACCGTCTTCAATCTTTACGTTGGAAATGGTTTCTACCAATTTCACATCATTGACAAAGAATAAAGTGTTGGTGGTTTCAACGCCCCAAAGTTTTGATACAAAGGGACCCCAATCGCCCTCAGACATTGCAAATCCATCTTTGCAATATTTCTCATGAAATGCTTTCATTGCATCAGCTACTGTTGCATCCGCCGCAACCTTTACAGCAGCATTGGCCATAATGCCGCCGTCTTCGGCTACAGCAACATCACCGCAATTACTGATGGTTACATAAACCGTAGCGGTTTTCTCTGCCCCAAAGGACAGACTGGTCACCGCCGCTGCCTGCGAAATCACTAAGGCGAATACCAGCAGCAAAGACATTAACTTTCTTTTCATTCTTTTCTCCTCCTAAAAATATATTATTTTAAATATAATAAACAGGTTTATTCCGGCAGCTTGCAGCCTACATCTTCCCCAAGGTCACAGGTATATGCCCAGACGATGGAGTCTCCTTCTTTTAAGGTGTAGGAAGAACAGCCATAGTTCGGGAACCAGCCATTAACCTTGTACATCCAGCCGCTTAGGTTTCCGCCGTCAAACTCGTAGAGATAGTTAATCCCCTTTACGTAGTAAGAGCCGTAGGCCGGCGTATATCTCGACTCCACCTGAATATTCTTATCCCGGCAGACTTTGTTTAGCACATCAAAGACCGTACTGCCTTCCTTTACGGTCACTTTGGTAGTCGGTAAAATGGTTCCGTCAGATGGCACATACGCCTCCAATGCCGGATCTTCCAGTTTGGACAAATCGCGAGCCAGAGTATCACAGCGAATCTCAATGGAAACGGTGATATTCTTTTCTTCCGGCTTATCGGAAGGATTGTCCTTGGAAGTGCTTCCGCCCTGATTAGAGGAAGCACTGCTGCCGTCCTTCTTGCTTCCTGTTTTTTCTCCCTTATTTTCAGCATCCTTCTGCGCCTTTTCCTCCAGCTTCTCGATGTCCAGCGCCTTCTTCTTATCTTTGTGCATTTTTTTCGTCACAATGACGTAGTCTCCACCCTCGGATACACTGAAAGTCGCGGTCTGACTTTCTTTGTCCTGCTTCGCGTCGGACACGTATTGCAAAGTTCCCTTTTCCAAATCCACCTTATAGGCGTAAGCCTTTTTCTCTTTTTCAAGATACATCGGCGCAGTCACGCTGACCTTGCCGCCAAAGGTTCCGTCCTGATAAAAGGAAACTACCTGACCCTGCAACGAAAGCTCCGCCAGAATTTCGGAAATTTCATCGTAATACGGTCCCTGCTCGCAAGCGGTCAGATTCATCGCGACTGGCGTTTTCAAGTCCGCTCCTGCAATAGCATAGGTCAGTTCCTTGTCCTTCTTAAAATCCACGGAATAGGTTTCGTTTTCCTTATCCTTTGCCAGCTTTTCAGCCTCCTCCACTGATACGACATCACTGTTGTCAGCTTTTTTAAAGGCTTTTATGTCATCCTTCATCTGTTCATAGGCTTCTTTTTCTGCGTTATATTCGCTGGCTTCATCCTCCGCCACCGCTTTGGCTTTTTCTATCTGCTGTGAAAATGCCAGCAGAGTATACGGCGCGTATTGCCCCTGCTCGTTTCCAGTATTTGCTTTCTGTTCTTCATAAAGTTCCTGCGCTGTTGTAATCTGCTCCTTAAGAGAATCGCCGTAATCCGCTTTCTCCACATCCATATCCAAAATCAGATACACCGCGATAGCGATAATAATGACCGCAACCGCCGCCGCCCGGATTCGCTTCATTCTGACCTTCTTCTCAAATTCTTTATCCATATTATTTCACTTTCACTTTCTTCGGCGTACTGTAGCTGCCGTAAATCTTATTGCCCTTGGCGTCTTTTCTGTAAGCCCTGACCTTCACATAATAGGTCTTCTTTGCTTTCAGACCTTTCACAGTCTTTGACAATGCTGATTTAGAAACCGACGCAGATTTGCTTCCTGTGAATTTGCTGCTGGTCGAATACACAACTTGATATCCGTCCGCATTCTTTACCTTCTTCCACTTTACGACAAAGGTCTTCGCTTTGGAGGATTTCAGTGAAGAAATTGCTACCTTTGCCGGCTTTGCCAGCGGCTTTGCGCCGTCTGTCATATCGTATAGGCTGTTCTTTTTGCCAGCAAATCTATCATAGGCAACCAGTCCGTAAAAGCCCTGTTCTGTTGCCATACCGTTGATTACCGGCTGATAGCCATCCGCTGCTTTGTTCACATGTCTGAATCCGCCTTTCGCGTCATAAAAGGTCATCAGACCGCCCACTGCACTCTTTCCGTTTTTCACAAAGCGGCTGTCTTTGCCTGCATCGATGCCCAGCGCAGACATCGCCACAATGACCTGTACAATGCTTTCAGAATTCTCCGTACCCCAGGAATCGTAAGCGCCGTTGTCTCTCTGCATGTCCGACAGACACTGCACTGCTTTGTCCACAGCTTTCTTCACCTCACTGCGGCTGGTATAAGGAGCCAGAGCCTGCAGCGCCATAGCTGTGATATCTACATCGGCTTTCTGTCCGGAAAGGGCGAAGCCCCCGTCTGAGAGCTGCTGACGGAGAAGTTCTTCGATCAGCTTATCTCTGGTCGTCTGCACTTTCACGCCCTTCACCTTTGGGATCTCGTAATTTTTGCTGTCCAGCGCGATCAGCGCCCAGATGGTTCCGTTGATGCCCTGCCAGTTGACCTGCTCAAAATCTGCCAGCTTTTCCAGCAGATTATAGCCGCCGACACTTCTCGGATCTTTTCCGATAGCGCTCAGCGCCAAAATCACTCTGGAATACTCCGTGTACTTCTTTGCATGAAGAACCCCTTTGCATTCCTTTACCGTTTTCACCACGCTGCTGTAATAATCGCTGAAAATCTTATCGTTAAGATCCGCGCCGCTGCGCGCCAGTCCCAGAATCATCCATTCCGTACCGTAGACCGCACCATTTTCATTTAGCTGTTTTGTGATATAGGCTCTGGTTTTCTCCAGCGCCTCATCGTAAGGCGTATCGCTGTCCGCTGCAAAAGCCGGAATTGTCATGGATGACACAATCAGGCAAAAAGTGACCAGCAGTGATAATAGTTTTCGTTTCATGTTCTCCTCCTTCTATATTACTGAATTACTTATATATACCGTACTTGATTTTAATTCGCTCCAGCTTCTTTATAATACTGTTGCCAAACAGGAATACGCACAGCGCCGCGGTACTTGCGTGATAGAAATCGTAGGGAGCGCCGGAGATATACAGAAGTCTCATCCGTTCAATGGAAAGATCCGCGCCCGGCGCGCCCGCCGAAGTCACCAGCGCACAGATATTCATGATTCCCCCATACAGGACAAAGGTTGTGACAAAGGTAAATACCGCCAGCGTCACTCCATCTACCGGCAGCCTCTTCCGCTGCAGCAGTACGCCTGCCAAAAGTCCTAAAAATCCAAAGACATACAATCTCCATCCGAAAAAAGTTCCATCTGTTCCGGGCCATATCTGATAGCATACATATGCTGCTAAAATACCGAATATCACGCATAGGATCGGTCCCATAATCATCTTGAAGTGACGGGATTTCAGCTCATCCAGATCCACTTTGTTAAAGGCCAGGCCTGCCAGGAATCCCAAGATTCCCCAGCAGAACATCTGCCACGGGCTCCACGGTCCCTGCCCCATATAGAAGTTGCAGACAAACCTTGCCACCGCGCCGATGAGAAAGCCCGCCTCCGGTCCCAGTGAAATGCCTGATATGATAATCATCGCCGTACCGATTTGCAGCGGCAGCGTAATATGACAAAACAGCTGCAGCACCACGGTCAAAGCAGACATCATGGCAATCAGCACGATTTCCCGCGCCTTGGGTTTTCGTTTCTCAAAGACCATGAAAAACGGAAGCATGGTATAAATCAGCAGAATTACGCTGACGACCATAAACTTGCTCTTCCCGAACTGCATGCCAATAAAGATAGTCAGCGGCATTGCCAGAAAAATCAGCGCCGCCGATACCATCGTCCGTTTGCGGCGCGCGGCCTCTGCCTGGGTCATATCACAGCTTTTAGCCATGCCGCCACCTCCTCGCAGGTAATGCCGTCCGGTTTCCACTGGCGGATAATCTTATTCGCTGTGGTCGTATAAAAACTGTTGCCGGAAAAGAAGATCTTCGGGTCCCCGATGGATACAATATCCCCGTCAAAAAACATGGCGCATTGATCGGCATACTCGGCGCAGAATTCCACATCGTGTGAAACCATAAAAATGGTAACGCCGCTGTCCACCAGCTTGCGCAAAATGCCTGCCAGCGTTCTTTTGAAAAATGGGTCAAGTCCCTTGGTCGGCTCATCCAGAAGCAGGATTTTCGGCTCCAAAAGCAGGATTTTTCCAAGAGCCAGCCTCTGTTGCTCTCCGCCGGACAAATCGTAAGGATTGGCCTTGCGAAGATGTTCTATTTCCATCAGCTGCAGCATGGCGTTTACCCGCTCTATTCTGCTGCTGTCTGAGATTCTCACATAATGAAGAGCTTCCAGCAGTTCTTCTTCTACTGTAATCTCTGTGAAAAGAGCCTGCGGATTCTGCGGCAGCATAGACATCGCATTTCTGTCGGTCTTAACCGTGCCCCGCTGGGCTTTCAAAATACCCGCAATCATCTTCAGAGTCGTGCTCTTTCCGCTGCCGTTTCCTCCGAGAAGACAGTACCACTGATTTTCCGTAACTGTTAGATTCAGGCCCCGCAGCACCTCGCCGCTGTCCCTGCTGTATTTAAACCAGAGATCTTTTACTGTAATCACCGCCTTGCCGGTAGGCTCTGCTCCCGTCTGCGGTACTGCCGGTTTTACCGTCTCCGGCGTCTTTTCCGAGAGAAGTTCTGCCGCTTTCAGCCTGCCTTCTCTAATGGTCAGCGGACTCTTTTCGTCAGGCAGAACACTTGCAAAAATCCGCATCACAGCAGGCAGTCCGTAGAACATCGGATGTCTGTCTTCCTCCGACTCTCCGGAAAGGAATTCTCCGATTCGTCCCGGCTCATCAAAGGCGATCACTTTGCCCTGATCCATAACCATAACCTTATCTGCCATAGGGAAGATTTCCTCAAGGCGATGTTCTGATATGATGATGGTCGTACCCAGATCTCTGTTGATTTTGTAAATAGTAGATAAAAACTCTGAAGCTGCGATGGGGTCCAGCTGTGAAGTCGGCTCATCCAGAATTAAAAGCTTCGGCTGCATTGCCATAATGGATGCAAGATTCAGAAGCTGTTTCTGTCCACCGGACAGTTCGCTGACATTTTTGCGAAACCAGCCCTGAATATCAAAATAGCTTGCCATCTCCGCAACCCGGCGTTTGATGGACGCATTGTCCATACCAAGACTTTCAAGACCGAACGCCAGCTCATGCCAGACCTTGTCGGTCACAATCTGATTGTCCGGATTCTGCTGCACAAACCCGATTTCAGTCACACTTCGTCGGTCTTCGAGCTCCGCTACCGGCTCCCCGCAGTACAGCACCTTTCCGTCCAGATTGCCGTAAGGAATCAAATTTTTCTTCAGTTGTTTCAAAAGCGTGCTCTTTCCGCAGCCCGACTTGCCGCAGAGGACGATAAACTCGCTGGGCTGTATGGTAAAGCTCACATCATTTAAAGCATTTCCTTCCGCAAGAGGATAGGAAAAAGTCACATGTTCAAGTCTAATTGTTTCCATTTATATTCTCCTACAATATCGACAATCATCGGCGCCGCTGCAAGCGCTGCATAGCTGCACAAAATCAATCCCGTCGTCAAATCCAGCTTCGGAAATACCAGCTTCGGATAAAAGTACATATTGGTAAGACCCAGATAAGCGCCAATCAGCACCGGCGCTGCCGTCACCGCCATCAGTATCAGCATGGCGATATCTCTCCCGGAAAATTTAAAGAGATGAAAGCTGGTTCGCCCCTTTAGGCCGTATCCCCTCGCCTCCATAGAATCGGCGCTTTCAATCGATGCCTCCAGGGACCACGCGATTAGAATGGATACCTCCTTCAAAAGCTGTCTGGCACGCCTGATCAAGTTTCCCTCAGCGTGGCTGCGTTTCATACACTTCTGCCCCAGGGTGATTTCCGCAAAGCGGTTTTTCAGCAGCGGAATGAACCTGAAAATCATGGACAATGTCAGCCCCAGCACCGGCGCGACTTTTCCGAAAAGATAAATCAGTTTATCCGCCGTAATAATCACATTGAAGCAGGAAAACCACACGACGACAGAAATCAGCATCACCGCCGACGCAATGCCATAGGCGATGGATTCTGCTGTAATCCGGTTGGTATTGATATACATCAGCACCGTTTCCCCGTTGTTATTAAAAAACATATTGATGATGACCATGATAAGGAGCATCGCCAGAGTAACTGCAAGGTTCATCTTCAGACTTTTGACACCTTTCAGCACAAAGGCATAGCTCCAGGAAAATACCAGGCTCACCGCCAAAAAATACGGTGAAATGGAAAACATGGTAATGCCTACTACCAGCGCGAAATATGTAATATTCACCAGCGGATGATAAGAACAAAATTCCGCTGTCTCTCCTAGTCCTTTATTCTCCACGGGCGTTCGCCTCCTTCAGAGTTTTATAGTAGTCCTCCGGTCCGATGCCGATCTGATACAACGCATTGACCCATGAGCCGCAGACTTCGTGCAGTCTGTTGCGGGCATCCTTGGGCAGCTCCCTTGGCAGCGGCGGTCTTTCCTTTTTTCGGTACAAAGCGCGCAGCATCTCAAAGAGCGCCCTGTCCTCATCGCGCAAGTTCAGTACTTTGTAAAGGCAGCCTTGACCACCCTGCGTATGTTCTTGTCTGTTTTCTGCCTTTCTATAATCAATATAAATGTTCTGAAAGGGATTCTTCGCTGTAACCGGCAGAAGTCCAATCTGAAACAACGCATTTCGCCAGGAGCCGCATCGCGCAGTCAAGGCTTTCTTCATTGCTGGATCGACTTCTCCATGAGCAGGACTTCTGCCCAGTTCATAGGCACGGGACTTTACTGCTTCCAGCATCGCTAGATATTCCGGCTCCAGGTCCTCTATTTTATATACGCACTTCTCATTGAGCAGCTGCGCGGTGACACCTGCCGCCTTTAGCACCTCAGACCAGAGCTTATAGTGCTTTTTTAAATCTCTGCAAACCTGCGGCATATCGACCGGATGAGGAAATCTTCCAAGCTGAACTGCTTTCTCTCTCACCTGTTTCAGAAGCGCATTTCTTCGCGCTTCTGCCGCATCCTGTGCCTCCATGGACACGCCGCCCTTCCCTGCCGCCGTAGAAAGACCCGCCAGCCGCAGCGCATAAGGCCATTTTCCAAATCTGTGTTTAATATATTCGTGCATAACCCAGAATACTTCCTTCTGTGACGGCGTGTGATTCAATTCCCTGGCGGTGTCGCGCAAAAATTGCAGCAGTTCATTGTCACTGAAGCTTTCGTAAAGTTTTTTTCCGTCCTTACTGCCCAGTGCGTAATGCTGCCAAACAGCGGAATCCCTGTTTCCCATCTGATATTTTTTGTCAGACTGTCTGCAAAGCACTGTCAGCAGGTTTTGCTTATATTTAATTGTTTCTCTTTCAGCCATCAGCGTTACCATCCTTCGCGGAATCAAAAAAGCTGTAACACAAAGGTGTTACAGCCCGTTTTTTCTGTATATTTTATTTGCCTGGCCAATAACCGTCAGCCATTCCAATATACTTCATGCAGGTCTTCTGGCTCAGAAATCATCACACTGTTATCCTTCCCGACGTTTCAGTAAACGTTAGTGGTTTCTTAACAGCACTCCTTCTATACAGCGACGGCAACCGCGCAGGACTCACACCTGCTTCCCTCTTAGCTGACAATTGTCAGAACATGAAATAGTTTCATTCAGTTGTTTCAAATGATTTATATATAGTATAGCACAGACGTCAGACTTTGTACAGTATAAAACGCCGCTTCCAAATCAGGTTACCATTTTTACAAAGTATTTTCTCAAAATAAAGCCGACAAACGCGCCGGCTTCTCCTGAAAATACAAGAGGAACGAAATTTCATCCGTTCCTCCTGCTGCTTTCTGTCATTTACTTTTTCCAGATTCTGTTCGCATATTCGCACTGTTTCAGCATAGTCTTCGCAATCAGTTTTCCGTCTTTGTCATAGACTCTAATCTGCGCTCTGTAGTAGTATCGCTGACCCCTCTTACCAACTGTGTTCGTATAAGTCTTAGTACTCTTCGTCAGCTTTGCTTTATATCCTGATGTCTTCTTTGTTGAGCGGAAATAGGTATACTTCACAGTATAGCCCAATTCTTTCAGCTCTTTAACCGCTGAGGTCGTCGCTTTATCTGTCGTAATTGTAACTTTCACGTTTTTCTTGCTGGTTCTTGCTGAACGCGCCGTCAGCTTCATGGAAGATACCATGCTCTTTACGGCTTCAGTTCCCGGATCCAGCGGCGTGTCAGGTTCATCGATGTCTGTATTGTCATCGCCTGGATTGTCGAGCGTTGGGTAATGAATACCGCCACTGGAATCTTCATCAATCTTGATGTTCATTTCTTCTTTCGCGTAGTCATCCGTAAAATGAAATACCAGGTGATCTCCATTCTGCAGAGAATAGTTTTCCAGCGTAACCTGCGGCTGGGTACCGTTTATACGATAAAGCCATCCAGAGTTTTTACTGCCATTGCTAAATTCGTAAAGTGAAACACCATTATAAGAAACCCCTTCGACATAAATACCGTACTGAGAATTTCTTGCGTGCAGTGTAAAACCATTCTCCACGGCTGCTTTTTGCAAAACATCCCATGCTGTCGAGCCCGCAGCTACTGTGTATGTTTTACCTTTTACCCACGGCTTTAATGTCCCGTCAGTCATTGTATGGCACTGGTCGCTGTCATGTTCGTCATCACCGTACAAAGAAAATTTTACTTTAATTGTATCCGATGGGTCTGTTGGCTCAGCAGGCTGCTGTGCTTCCTTTATCTCCACTGCAACCGGTTCTGTCCATGTCCATGATACTCTGCCTTGGCCATCCATTTTCAAAATGTGACAATAATAATATGAAATCCCAGCTTTACTTGTATCTACAGCAACCTCATGGGTATTTTGTGAAGATTCGCCAAGCCGTGTATCTTCATTCAGAACTGTGCCTCCGCTCGTAGTGCTTTCAGAATTGGTATACCATGTAAACGCATATCTGTCTGCAATTGCAGCCTCTTCACCCTCAGCTGCTTCTCCGGCAGCATCCGTCTTCATTTTTACAGACAGCGTATAGCTGCTAACTGCATCATTTTGGTTTAATACTATGCCTGACGGCTGTTCTTCAATCACCGGCATATTTTCAGGATTAGATCTGATCCCATCGCCTACATACACTGACTGAATGTGGTCTGCATACTCACTCCATGATGGCGTATCCAGACTTAGAATTCCGTAACCAGATAAATTCAGCGTTCCCGTAGTTTCGTCAAAATCCGCATGGACCATAGAAGAAGGAAAATCTACAATATTTCTGCTGCTGCCGTATACGCCAAGCCACACATCGCCACCTGTAAGCTGGTAGGCATAGTGATAAGCAAATGCCTTTGCTTCAGCTGCACTTAACGCGTCATCGCTCAGTGCATTCTGTACATATGTATTCCACTGCTCCGGATAATCCTTTGCCAAATCCACGCCGTAAGCGTATTGTGTCAATACGTCACTATCCGTTAAAGTCTCAGGAACTGCTGGAATCCTCTCTCTGTCAAACCACGGATACTTAGCGCAAAGCTGATAGAATGGCGTCAGGTACATCGCGGAATTATAAAAGCCTGCATCGATATTTTCATATGCATCCTGAAGCAAGGCTTCAAAACGCTCGGTATCCTGCTGCTCCATCAGAGAACCCAGAACGGTTACCGCAACACCCATTGACGGATAGACAAAAGGACCGCTAGCGGTATGTGTATGATAACCATCTGCTTTGTTATCAACCGTTTTAAAATACTCTATCGCAAGTTCTTTCTGCTGGCGAAGAGAATCGGATAAAGTCTGCCCATTTCTCAGAATATATTCCTCATAAGAAGAAAAGGCAGAAGCAAAATTAATTACCGTTAACGCATCCGTATAAGACATTTCGCGCAATTTTGAAGCAGGATTTACAGAAACTTTCCCTTCCTCGTCTTTCACAAATACGTCCTGCAAGTAGCCTGCAATACCGGCTGCCCCATCATAATATTTATGGTCATCCTTTAGTACGCGAAAATAAACTGATCCAAAGCAAGCCGTAGTTCCAAAACAACTGGCTTTTCCAAAGTTTGTAGTCTGTATCAGCTGACTAACCTTTTGGTAAACAGCTTCGTTGCTGGTCCCGCTGTCCTCTGCTTCTCCGGCATAGACCGACATGTTTAATGTGGAAAACAATACTGCAAGAATTACAAGTATTGAAATCCATTTTTTCTTCATTACTTTCATAAAGACCTCCTTTTTCTCTCGTTCAAGCAATTGCTTTGTTAAAAGATGCGCCATCATCTTTCTGTAATGCTAAAGCATATATTGCCTGATTATTCAGCCAACAGTCTTTCTTCTCCGAAAGGAAATTTTGAAAATAAAAAAGACTGTAGCAACAAGCCACAGTCCGTATTTACTGTTACAAAAAATTTTCTATTTTTCCGTCACATTTCCGAAAGTACCCGTCGGCAACGACGAAATGTTCTATGCAGGTCTCCTGACTTTTGAATCTTCATTTCACATCTCCTTCCCGGGAATCTATCCCAGTGGATGGCATGAGCCATGATGCGAAACTTCTCAATTACAGTGGCGGGTCCGTGCAGGACTTTCACCTGCTTCCCTCTTAGCTTCCCAACTGCGGTGGAATATCTGCCAGCATTCTATCCCAATGCTCCATCTTTTCCATCCGCCAGTGAAAGAACACAAAACGAATTCTATTGTCTACATCAGTATACCCTCTTCTCAACCGTTTTGTCAACATTTTTATTTTTTACAAAGCTTTCACCGCAAATGTTCGCAAATGTTTTTACTAGCCGCTCTCTATCTTTGCATAGACAGCCACAGCAAACATTTCGGCCTTTTTTCATTAACCTTTCATGACAATACATTCTTTCCTGAAAAAGCAAACGCCGTACTTCAGGATCTCCTTGTACCCTTCCCGTCGCAGGTCCTCTTCGTATTTTCTATCCTCAATCTGCTGCAGCGCCTGTCTGCACTTTTCTTCCATCTTGCTAAACTCTTTTGCTGCCTTTAACTCCAGAATAATCGCTTTTCCATTCCGTATCCGTCTCGTCTTCATCACAAGGTCTGTTCTTCCTTCTCCGCTCTCTCGGTTAGAGAGTATCTGATAGTCTCCAACCGCCTTCAAAAGACCCGCCAGAAATCCATGATAGTAGCTTTCGCTGTAGTCGAAGAAACTGATCGTATCCATCAGCTGATCACAGAGAATGTCTTCCATCTTTTCACAGTCGCCTGACTCTATTGCCTTTACCAGCGGTCTCAAATCTGTTTGCTTTATCTTTTTGTCAAACCAGGTCAGCACAGTATCTTTGTAAATCGTTCGGATCTCAGTGTTTGGTATTCTCAATTTGACAAAGGTAACCTCGCCATCGTATCGCTGTCCGCAGGATGTCAGATAACCCGTAAAATACAGGAAGTTCCACAGGTTATCCTCTGATTCATGAATATCCCCGTATGTGACTTCCTCATGAATCGGCTTTTCCAGATACTCTCCGGCGATGA
>JALEOD010000065.1 GCA_022767345.1 Emergencia sp. | reverse complement strand
GGGTTTCCGGCGTTTTCTAATCCCTCAACCGACCTAAAATCATCTTGCGGCAGAGAGAAAAATTCTACTATTTTTTATCCCAACCACCAGGGGATTTTTGATGGTTTTGCTATGATTGAAGCCTGTCAAAGACCGATTTGTCCTGTGATGAAACAGGAACTGATGAAAATTCCGGGCGTGAAGCAGATTTTTACCTGCATGAATGCGCTGCCCATGGACAGAAATGATGTAAAGCAGTCACTGCGTGTAATCAATGAGGTGAGCCAGCGGGTCACGCAGGGCGAAAACTGTATTATCTTTGCGGAGGGCACCAGAAGCAGAAACGGGAATCAGCTGCTGGAGTTTAAGGGCGGCAGTTTTAAAGCCGCAGTCAAAGCAAAATGCCCTATTGTTCCGGTTGCTTTGATTGACGCATATAAGCCCTTTGACAGAGATATACCCGGCCACATTACAGTGCAGGTGCATATATTAAAGCCAATCTGCTGCGAGGAATATGCCGGCAAAAAAACGACTGAAATCGCACAGATGGTAAAGAGCAGAATTGAAGAAACTATTTCGATGTATGAGGAAAATTAATAAAAAACGAACATGAACAGCCCTTAAGGAGCGTCATGTTCTTTTTTTATGCAATCGCAGCGCATGGAGGTTTTTGAAGAGCAGAATTACGTTGGAAAGGGCGATGGCGATCAGATAGCCGTAAATATTCAGTGCAGGAATTCCGGTGAAGATAATTAGAAATATCAGGAGCAGTAATTGCTGAAACAGTGAATTGCGGAAAGACTGTCCCTCACAGCCGATTCCGATTAAAAGGCTGGTTGTGGATGCGGTCATATATAAAAGGGGCGCCAGCAATCCAGCGAGGCGAATCATCAGTCCCAAATTATCCTGTTTATAGAAAAACTGTCCCATGGAATCCGCAAAAACGCAAAATACAGTGCAGGTCAGAATGCCGATGAAGAAGGAGAGGCCCAGTGTCCGCGTGATAAGCCTGCCGACAAACTTCTCTTTTCCGGCGGCGGCCATAGTAGATATTTTGGGTACTACGATTGAGCAGACAGCGCCTACCAGAATCATGGGGTAATTGACCAGCGGAAAGACCATACCTTTGTACTGACCTAAAAGTGCCAGTGCTTCGGCAACCGGATATCCGCAGGTGCAGAGGCGCAGTTTTACGATGACAGAAGAAAACGCATTGACGCCCTCTAAAAGACACTGAGTCAGGCAAATCGGCGCAGCACCTTTTGTCAGCGAAAAGAGAACCCCAGAAATTTCTTTTTTCGTTGGTACAGAGGTTTTTACTTTCGGCTTAGTTTTTTTATAGTATAACAGCAGCAGTAAGACGCTTTGCATTTCTCCGATGGCATAGCACAGATAAACCAGCGTTACTGCAGGAAAATCAAACCGATTAAGGCAGAACCGTATAAGGAAGTATAAAATAGGAAAGCGCAGTATTTTTTCGCTGATGTTGATTGCAGAGGGGATTCTTATCTTTGTAAGTCCCAGAAAGTGCCCCTTAGTAATATTGGAAATGGACATGAGAATCATTAAGGGGCAGGTGGCGAGAATCGGATAGACAAGTTGACTGTCACCAAGAAAACCGGAGGCAATAGGCTTTGCGGTAACTAAAACGATACCGACAAGAAAAACAGACCATAGAAAGCTGGCAAAGGTGGCAATTTTTACAGTCTGATTCATTTCGGCATAGTTGTTGAAGTGCTCGTGTTTTGCGGAGATTTTAGACATGGTGACGACGATGCCCTCTGTCATAAATGACAGGAAGAGACAATTGATTGGGGCCACCAGGCTGAGAAGTCCCAGTCCCTGTGCGCCGAGAATTCTGGCGAGATACATATTGAAGACGAACTCAATGAGTCCGATGATTAAGTTGGATGCGGCCAGCACTGTGATATTCTGTTTCACTTTTCCAAAGGTCATAGGTACACTCCTTGTTCTACTTATATCTATGAGCGGGAGGCGGATTCTATGCAGCGGTTTGTGTTGCGCAGTATAATTTCCTGTGATATACTGAAAAAGGCAGTAATTTATTAGGAGATATTTTTGAATGAACGGAAAGATTTTAGAGCAAAGTCAGAGGGTGTATGAACTGCTTGCGGCAGATGAAGCCTGCAAAGGACAGGCAAAAGAAGTGCGGGCATTAATTGATAAATTAGAAAAAAGAGATATGACAGTATCCATTATCGGTCAGTTTAAGAGAGGAAAGAGCAGCCTTTCCAATGCGATTTTGGGGGCTGAGATTTTGCCTGTCGGCATTGTACCTATTACATCGGCTGTTACTCGTGTTGTTTATGGCGATAGGGGCTGCGAGGTACATTTTCTCAACGGTGTGGTAAAACCCATTGAGTTTGATGAGCTTTCAACATTTATCAGTGAACAGGAAAATGCAGATAACAGATTAGGCGTGGACTCCGTGATTTTGCGTACGCCATCGGACTTTCTGAAAGATGGTCTAACCTTTGTAGATACGCCTGGCGTCGGGTCCTTTCATAAAAATAACACCGAAACGGCATATCACTATATGAAAGAAAGTGATGCGGTGATTTTTTTGCTGTCAGTGGACAGTCCGATTAACCAGATTGAGATTGATTTTCTGCAGAGTACCAAAGAATTTGCAGGGAAGTTTTATTTTGCGGTGAACAAAACTGATACGGTTGGGGAGACTGATTTGCAGGCCTATGTGGAGTATTGCCGGAAGCTTCTTTGCCAGCTGATGGGCGTGGAATCTGTGGCAATGTTTCCCGTCAGCGCAAAAACAGGCGCAGGTGTGGAAGAACTGAAAACCGCTATTGCGGGAGATTGTCTGAAAAATGCCGGTGAGATTTTGGAAGCGTCCGCAGCCAAGAAACTAAAAGATTTGATTTCCAGAACACTCAATCAGCTGGACTTTTACTGGAAAGCGATGAATATGGAATATAAGGAATTAGACGCATGCTTTGCAGGGATTACAGCAGCTATTGAAGAATGTAAGGAGCGGGCAGCTTCTACAGAAGTCCTTTTTGAAATGCGTCTAAATGAGATAAAGCTGAAACTGTCAGAAAAGGTTTTGGAATTATTTGGAATAGAGTATACTTATGAAATTGAGGAACTACCTGCGGGTCTTGTCACCATGGGTAAAGATGATTTCTTACATGAAGTCGATATGCTGTGCGGTGATTTGAACACGGCGTTAGCAGGTATTCTGCTTTACAGAGAGGAAAACGCATACGCCGTTGTGCGCAGAATCAATGCGATAAACAAGCTGGGAAGAAGTCTCAGGAAAATTCGGGACGAATTAGCGTAAGCAATCAATAAAAAACAGAAAAATAACCGCAGGGTATTCTTTAGAGCATGCCCCGCGGAGTATGGGCCCGTAGCTCAGCTGGGAGAGCGCCGCGTTCGCAACGCAGAGGCCGAGGGTTCGAACCCCTTCGGGTCCACCATAATATGCAAATCCGAACCCAGAAATGGATTCGGATTTTACATATGGCTGGTGAGGCAATTGCTTGACGGTTATCACCGTTTTGACACTTTATGCAGAAAAATGAAGGTGAAATGCCATTTTTAAAATTCGTGTTTTTGAAGAAATGGCACTTTTGGCGTTTCCTGGCTGCCAAAGTGTCAAAATCTGCATGACACAGCTAGGTTGAACTTTTATGGGTGGTGGTGTTAAACATCTAATTTTGAAATTGCAGAGAAACTTCTTTATGCTATAGTGAGAACCCGGCGATGAGAGTGGAAGCTGTATGATAGGAATAAGGAGGAAAAAATGAGAGAGGAAAGCGGGAAAGGCTTCTTCTCCGTGTAAAACGTTTAGAGTCGGAACTTTTAAAGAGAAGAGAACATTAAATCTTCATTGACAAGCTTTTTTTCTGTATGCTATACTTTGCTTATCTGGATGATGGAATCGGGAGAGCGCATGGACTTGAACGCAGTGCCGTGCCGCCGAAGGGGCAAAACTCTCAGGCAACAGGACCGGTTTCGGACAGACCTCTGGAAAGTGTAAAAAGAAACCACCGATGAAGCAACTCCGCGCAGTGTGCTCTTTTGGGAGCGGGGCGGAAGAATCTTTCAGGTAAAAAGACAGAGTGCAATATTCTATCTCATTTACTCATGCAAGATATGCTGGAGGTGGTTTTTGTGTCTGCATATATTTCTTTTATTCTCGAAATTATTGGAACTGTTGCTTTTTCCGTTTCCGGCGCGATGACCGGGATTCGCAAGGGCATGGATATTTTGGGCATTTCTATTTTAGGTCTCACTACAGCAGTGGGCGGTGGTGTGATTCGCGATTTAATCTTAGGCATTACACCGCCGAAAACTTTTCAAAATCCGGTTTATGCCATGGTGGCAATCGCAACGGCGCTGATTGTCTGTACGCCATGGGTACAGCGCTTATTTTCCAAACGGCAGAATTATTACGATTTAGTGATGCTCTGGATGGACTCTGTGGGTCTTGGAATTTTTACGGTGGTAGGAATTGAGACCGCCTATAGTGTTTCTACAGATTTCAGCCTGTTTTTGATGATTTTCGTCGGGGCTGTGACCGGCGTTGGCGGAGGCGTACTTCGTGATATTATGGCGCAGGACCCTCCATATATCTTTGTCAAACATTTTTATGCCAGCGCGTCACTCATTGGGGCAGTAATCTGCTCTGTGATGTGGGAGCCTTTTGGACAAGGGGTATCGATTATCGCAGGTGTGGTTATAGTGCTGGTGCTGCGGCTTCTTGCTGCAAAGTTCAGATGGAGTCTGCCGAAACCGAACCCATCTGATTTGTAACGGTTTCGCTTACGCTCCTGGTGCTGATGTGCTGCTGTGCATATTTTTAAGGTTTTTCGCGAATATATGTATATTCGCAGTTTATCGCCTATGACTCCAGAGATATATAGGAAAAGGTGCAGAACATGAGCTCCTTGAGGTAGAGTAAAGGTGAGAAAATACAGCATAAAAATTTGCCCTATTATCGGTGTTTGCAAACGCTGATAATAGGGCATTCATTTTACGTGAGAAATAAAATCAGTAATTTTATAGTATCCCGCCTGCCGCGAACTCTTCGTCCGACAGCACGCCGCCTTTGACGGAGACCACCAAAGAAGAAGCCGCATTGGCCTTTGCGATGGCATCGTACATGGAAAGACCCATGGAAAGTCCTGCCATTACTGCGCCGCAGTGTCCGTCACCGGCTCCAATGGTATCGACAATTTGAGCAACGGGAACGGGCGGAACGTGGACGAGTCCAGCACCGCTCTCGGCATTGTCAGTGCTACCGGTGTCATTTGCGGCTTCACTGCCTGCACCGCCGGCAACGTCCCCGCTACACTCAGTACCGTTATAGTAATACGCGCCATTTGCTCCATTGGTAATGATAATCGTATTATGCGTCTTTTTGTATAAGGCGGCAGCGGCTTCCGCAATGGTATCGCAGCCGGTATAACGGCAGATTTCATCCTCATTTAAGTGGAGCACCGGACGCAGCGCGAAAATCCGCTCCATCAGTCCGTTATCGATGAGGCAGATGCGGGGACCGGGCGCATAGAACACCGGAAGACCGCTCTCCTCGAGAAAATCTACGATGGTACTGCCTGTCTTGTCTTCGATTTCCAATCCGCAGATATAGGCGCACCGCAGTTTGGAAAGGTTCAGCGCGTCAAACCATTCCTTGTAGAATAAATACTCCGCGCCGTGGTCTACAATAAAAGTTCTCTCTCCGCTTTCTTCCACAAAGCAATAGCAGCAGCCGTTTGCCATGTCCGGTGTCGGCATGGGCGAAGCCAGCCCCTTTGCCGCCAGCTGATTGCGCACGAAATCTCCGTAAAGACCTGTACCTACCGGAGAGAACAATGTGTAGGGCACGCCGAAATGGCGAATCATGTCTGCGACATTGTGAGCGCAGCCGCCCAGAGACATGGACTGTGATTTAACATGGACGTCCTGTGCCGTAGTGGGCAGAAAGTCCAGATTGATGATGATATCGGCAACGGTTGAGCCGATGACTAGAATCTTTTTCACTTGCGAATGCTCCATATTAATTAAAATTTCGCTGTAACGTTATTTTATAGTATAGCACCTTCTGTTGAAATCGTCACTACCTGAGATGGGAGAAATTTTCCACTGGCGGAAATCGCGCGGGACACCGCTGTTTCAAGTCCGCCGCAGCAAGGCACTTCCATACGGAGCACCGAGACAGAAGCGATGTTGTTGCGCCGCAGGATTTCACTGAGCTTCTCGCTGTAATCCACACCGTCAAGTTTCGGACATCCGATTAGCGTTACACGGCCTGTCATAAACTGCTCGTGGAATTTTGCGTATGCATAAGCGGTGCAGTCTGCGGCAATCAGAAGATTTGCCCCGTCAAAATATGGTGCGGAAAGAGGTGCCAGCTTTATCTGTACCGGCCAGTTTGCCAGATTTGAAACCGCAGGCTGGTCGCTGCCCGCAAAAGTATTGTTTGCAGAGGCGCTGTTCTCAGAAGTGCCATCTGTATCGGTACTGTCTGCATCGGCGCCGCCGCTGCAATCTCCCTGGCAGCTTGCCTGCAGGTTCTGCAGTTCACTTGCCAGTTTTTTCGCCATCATGTTTGCTTTCACTGCCTCCTCATCGTAGGCTGCAGCTTCACGCTCCACAAAGGTGATTGCATCTGTCGGACATGTAGGAAGACAGTCGCCAAGACCGTCGCAGTAGTCGTCGCGCAGCAGTTTGGCTTTTCCGTCAATCATCCCGATTGCCCCTTCGTGACAGGCAGCGGCACAAGCGCCGCAGCCGTTGCATTTCTCGCTGTCTATTTGAATAATTTTACGAATCATACATGTTTACTCCTTAATCATAGATTTTGATAGAACCTTCGATGATGTTGATACCACGCAAACAGATTTTAAAACCTGTATATTTATGGAAGAGTTCGCGGGGAATGCAGGTCTGAAAAAAACAGACTGCGAAAAATAATTACGCAGTCTGTTTTTCACTCCAAAAAAATTGCTTATTCTTTGATATCGAAAAGCAGTTCGTCTAAAATTGCTGCTGCGTCTTCGATACAGCCATCACAGCTTCTGAGCACAGGACCGCCGTCCATGCCTTTAATCTGACGGCAGATGACGGATTTGTTTTTTTCAATGAACATCTGGGTTGCTTCCTTCATCAGTTTGTAAGACTGAGCTTTTGTTGCTGGATTATCCAGAGCTCCATCAGATTGTTTCATACCGATGACCATTGCCATGCCGGAAACGGCGCCGCAGGTGCCCTGGGTTCCCATACCGCCGCCGAAAGCCTCTGCTAATTTAAATACTGTGGCTGGATCATGTTCCAGTGCATCGGCAAAAGCGCATGCTACAGCTTGCGCGCAGTTAAATTTTTTGTGGTGCAGATCGACTGCCAATTCTTTTCTGTTCATGTTGTCACTCTCTACTTTACTATAAATTTTGTGTATTTTTTATTTAAGTTCGGGTCGCGAACAATGACCTCTGGTTTTTCTTCCAAAAGTTCCGGATGACTTGCATAGCGTTTGAATTCCCGGAAGCAGCGGGCGTAGTAATAGCCGGATTCCACTCTGTCATCGGCAGAAACTTTAACCGGAAGCATCTTGCGCTCTTCTACAACTTCCCCAACCTTGAACAGGCGCTTTTCCGGCTGCCCCATGGCAATAAAAATACCCGTTGTGCCGAAATCGTAAATATGGTGATAGACGGCCTTTAGGCGAATGGATGCCAGATTGGTAATAAAGAGCGATGTATGAAACGGACTGGCGTCTACAATGCTGAAAGGCAGAGAAAAATGCTTGTCCCACCATTTCAGAAAACCGACAACACCGCCGACCAGAAAAGGTACTCGCATAACACCGCGAAGAAGCATGTCGGTAGAATTATTCACCCCGGCGCTTTTGTTCAGTTCGATGACCTCTGCCAGCTTTCTGTTCACCTCAAAGATATCGTCATCCAAATTAAAATAAATTTTTGTTACCGTTTCTTCGGTGTTGTTGTTCTTCAGTGTGGTGAAAGATACACAGAAATGATTTCTGGCGTAAATTCGTTTGTTGCAGACGAAACGGTTTAAATTGGGATACTGGGATACCAGTCTGAGATAAGCGGCAATGATGACGCTCATGTGATCCATTTTAACTCCGCTGGCACGGCATTTGTTTATATAGTTGTGAATCGGTTCTAAATCCAGTTCCAGATCGATATAGTTGACTGCGTCATATCGCTTGGGCATGATATAAGGCGTAATCTCATAAAATGGGTCACAGCCCGAAAGTCTGTATCCATCGGATCGTTTCATTTCTAATCTCCAATCGAAAAAAATACTTAATCACTGTAGCATTATACTATAAAAAGGTTGTGAAATCAAGAAAGGAGCGGTATAATTAATAATATCTTAATGAACCGGGAAGAAACGTATGGAATACAAGATTTACAAAGAAACAGATTTTATCACATCAAAGTGGACTGGCGGCACAACCAGACAGTTGGCGATTTTTCCACAGGAATCCAAATATCTGGAAAGAAATTTTGTGTGGCGTTTATCCAGCGCGACCTGCGATCTGGAAGAAACAACCTTTTCAAAATTGCCGGATTATGACCGGGTGCTGATGGTGCTTTCAGGGGATGTTGTACTTGCGCATCAGGATGTGCGGGTTGCCAGACTCCATGCACTGGAGCAGGACCGGTTCGATGGAGCCTATACGACGAAAAGTTTCGGCAAAATCACCGACTACAACCTGATGGTCAAAAAAGGCAATGAGGGTTTTCTGGATGTTATTACGGCGGAAGAGCAGAGCAAACCGCTGGAGAGGGAATCCTATCCGTTTTATGAATGCTGCACCACAGCGCTGTACTGCACTGAGGGTTTTGCTGCAGTAACCATCGGAAAGGAGACGATCATGGTGACGGCAGGTCAGCAGCTTGTCATCAACGATGAGAACCGGAATCCGGCGGACATATCCGTAATGGGAGAAGCCACGCTGATTCGGGCGCAGATTTTCTATGACTATCATCCGGAAGAAATGGCAGCTACGGTGATTCCGAGGGAAAGGGTTTCTTTTGATGACTTCATGACCTGTATTTATCTGGCCAATGTGCAGTTTCGCGGTGCGAAATATATCATAAAGCCCTTAAAACGCCAGTGGTTTGATGAGGAACTATCTAAAGCAATTAAGAAGCTGGAACGGTTTTATATTCCTTTCATTATTACTATCTCAGGATTTTGTGGAGTTCTTGGATTTGGATACGGCAGCTTTAGTACGCTGCAATGGGTGCTGGCACTGGTCGGCTGGTTTTTAGCGGACATTTTCCTCGTGTCGCCGTTACTTTATCTGATGGTGACGCCAAAGCCGGTGAGAAAGCATATCAAAGATATTTCAAAGCTGACGCCGTATGAACAGAAAGTACGGGAGAAAGAGCTTGCCACCAATGAAAGAATGGATAAGCTCATGAAAAAGTATAAGACAACCGGAATGCAGCGCTACGATAAAAATGGAAATGCATATATGATAGAAAAAGACGACTGACAGAGTAAAAAACGGCATGCCGCAGGAGAATTCCTGATTGGCATGCCGTTTTTATAGCATAGGTAATATTCCCGATAGATTTAGAATTTTTTCAGCGCGTTTAGGAATGCGTCTACATCTTCTTCTGTTGTGCCCCAGGAGGTTACCAGTCTGATAACACGCTTGCCTTCTCCGGCATCCGCCCAGTCATAGAAGAAAAACTCTTTTTCCAGTTCTCTGACCATTTCTGTCGGGAAAATCGGGAAAATCTGATTGGTAGTAGAAGTCCCGTCAAAGGTATAGCCGCAGGCAGCGATGCCTTCACGCAGCTTCTTTGCCATGGCGTTTTCGTGAGCGCCAATCTGGAAGAAGAGACTGTTTTCACCGCCTTCCAGCAGTGCTTCAAATTGTACGCCGATGAGTCTGCCTTTTGCCAGCATGCCGCAGTTCTGTTTAATCATCCAGCGGTAGTGGTCATTGATATTTTCATCGAAAATGACAACAGCTTCCCCAAGGAGCAGACCGTTTTTTGTACCGCCGATGTAAAAGGCGTCAGTCAGTCTTGCAATATCCTGAATTGTCAGGTCGGAATCCTCACAGGTAAGACCGGCACCCAGTCTTGCGCCGTCCAGACCGAGGTACATGTCATGGGCATCACAGCATTTGCGCAGGGCTTCCAGTTCAGCTTTTGTGTAGACTGTACCGCTTTCGGTGGTATGAGAAATGTAAGCCATTTTCGGTACGACAGTGTGGTCATCTTCGTATTCTATCCAGGCTTTTTCAATCAGTTCCGGCGTCAGTTTGCCGTCTACGCCGTCGACGGTCAGTACCCGGTGTCCCGTTGCTTCTACAGCGCCGCATTCGTGAGAGTAGATGTGTGCGGCTCTTGTTGCCACGACAGCTTCCCAAGGCTTCAAAGCAGCAGCGATAGTGATAACGTTGGTCGGTGTGCCGCCTACCATCATATGCACTTCACAGTCCTGCCTGCCGATTAAATCTTTAATCATTTGTGCAGCATGTTCACTGTGGGGATCAAGGGCATATCCGTCAGTATGCTCTAAATTGGTAGCAATCAGCGCGTCCAGAATTTTTGGGTGCGCGCCCTGACTGTAATCACTTCTAAAAAATATCATAGGTTTGTCCCTCCTGATTAGTAAGTTTTTCTAGCAAAAATATTCTAAGAACATTATAAATTATTTTTTGAAAGAATTCACTAGATTTTGGAAAAAACTTTATATTATATTTTGCGGCGGATATTTGGTTAGATGATATTTAAAGCACTTTTAAACGGGGATGCATCCTTGCAAAAAACTTCTGGACATTCCTTTCAAAAAGTCGTATAATATTCCAGTAATATTATTTTAGAAATTGCGCAAAGACATAACAGAAATAAGGAGAAGATGGCGAATTTTAGGGAGTTTCGGGATCTTGTGTATCTTTCTCACTAAAAAGCCGGAAGCCTTATTTTTTTTAGTTTTTGCGTTTTGTTTTTTGAAAGGAGTGCACTGGATGAAAAAGTATATCTTTGTTACAGGAGGCGTCGTATCAGGTCTTGGGAAGGGTATTACAGCAGCATCCCTGGGCAGGCTTTTGAAGGCCAGAGGTCTGAAGGTTGCGGCACAGAAGCTGGACCCGTACATCAATATCGACCCGGGCACCATGAGTCCGTATCAGCATGGGGAAGTTTTTGTAACGGAGGACGGAGCAGAGACCGATTTGGATCTGGGTCATTACGAGCGTTTTATCGATGAGAATCTCAACAAGTTCAGCAATCTGACGACAGGTAAGGTGTACTGGAATGTGCTGAATAAAGAGCGAAACGGGGATTATCTGGGAAGCACCGTGCAGGTAATTCCTCATGTAACCAATGAAATTAAATCGTTTATTTACAGTGTAGGAGAAAGTTCAGAAGCCGATGTGATTATCACAGAAATCGGCGGTACAGTGGGAGATATTGAAAGTCAGCCATTTTTGGAAGCAATTCGTCAGGTATCGCTGGAAGTCGGCAAGGAGAATTGTGTCTTCATTCATGTGACTTTGGTTCCATATATCAAAAGCTCCGGTGAGCATAAGTCCAAGCCGACCCAGCATTCAGTCAAGGAACTGCGCGCGCTGGGAATTTCACCGGATATCATTGTAATGCGGGTAGATGAGCCGGTGGACCAGGATATCATCGACAAAATCGCTCTATTTTGCAATGTAAAAAAGGACTGCGTTATCGAGAATATGACGCTGCCCACTTTGTATCAGGCACCGCTTATGCTGGAAAAGTCAAATCTCAGCTGGATTGTCTGCAGGGAGCTGGGCATTAACGCCGGCCCTTGTGAAATGCAAGACTGGATTCAAATGCTTGAACGTATCGAAAAGAGAAGCAAGGCAGTCACCATCGGACTTGTGGGGAAATATGTAAAACTTCATGATGCCTATCTTTCTGTGGCGGAGGCTTTGCGCCATGGTGGCTATGAAAATGACGCCTGTGTTGATATCAAGTGGATTGAAGCCGAGGATGTGACAGAGGAAAGCGCTGAATCGGTTTTAGGCGATGTAGATGGCATTTTAGTACCCGGGGGTTTTGGAGACCGGGGCATTGCCGGAAAAATTCAGGCGGCGAAATATGCCAGAGAGCACGATGTGCCTTACCTTGGAATCTGTCTGGGCATGCAGACGGCAGTGATTGAATTTGCGAAAGATGTGCTGGGCTATGGGGATGCGGACTCCGGTGAGTTTTGCGAGGGAGGCGCTCACAATGTCATAGACCTGATGGCAGACCAGCAGGGCAATATTCCAAAGGGCGGCACCATGCGTCTGGGCGCTTATCCCTGCAGAATCAAAGAAGGGACTATGATGGAAAAGGCCTACGGCACTTTGGAAATCAGTGAACGTCATCGCCACAGATATGAGTTTAACAATGCCTATCGTGATGAGATGGAGGCGGCTGGACTGACCATTGCCGGAACTTCTCCTGACGGCAGACTGGTGGAAGCGGTAGAACTGGCTGACAAGAAATTCTTTGTAGCGGTGCAGTACCATCCGGAATTCAAATCAAGACCCAATAATGCCCATCCGCTGTTCAGAGAGTTTATTGCAGCAGCGGTGAAGCAGGATTTTTATAAATGAATTTCAGCAATGCAAAAGGGGCTGTCTCATTGTTTTGAGACGGCCCTCATTTTGATTCAATAGGTTATCTGATTATGTTATTCATCTTGATGACTGTATTTTTCTCTGGTAGCAAGGCCGCCCCGTATATGGCGTTCGGCTTTGTTGACGTCCAGTACGGATTTTACCTGTGCGGCAAGGGAAGGACTGATTTCCTGCAGCCTTTCTGTCACGTCTTTGTGTACGGTACTTTTGCTGACTTTGAATTCTTTTGCGGCGGCTCTGACGGTAGAGTTGGTCGAAATGATGTAATTGGCCAGCGAAAGTACTCTCTCTTCTATGTAATCCTTCATAATAAACACCGCTCCTTAAACTCAAGTTAGAACCAATATATGCAAGGGCGCGTGGTGATATGCAAAGGAATTCAGATTGCGGAATATTTAACTGAGATACAGGAAATCACTTATAGGCGGCCTGTCCAGTTTTTTACATGTTCCCAAAAGTCCAGCGCGGCTGCGGACAGCAGAGATTTATCTTTGCATGCCATGCCGATTTGACGGCAGCGAGGTGGATTTAATGGAATAGCGGTAATATTTCGGTCAAAACCGCGAATCATCATTTTTGACATCAGGCTGGTGCCCAGACCCTGTTCTACCATGGCAATGACAGCATGGTCGTCACTTTCGATAAAAGCGGGCTGCAGCGAGATATCGCCTTGTGCCAGGACTTCGGTGATCTCATCATCAACCCCTTCGTTTAAAGCGATATAGGGTAGGGCGATCATCTCTTCAAGGGTGAAGTCTCTGCGGTCTGCATAAGGGGAGTCAGCGGCAAAGACGCCGACAATGGGATCTTCATAAAGGAAAATCTCGCAGCAGTCACCTGCAGTCCCATAGCGGGTGAAACCGATATCTACCTGATTTTTCTGCACCCATTCCACGATTTGGTCGTTGTTGCCGTGAAGGAGACGAAATTTGATACCCGGGTGCAGCCCTGTGAATTCCTTAATGATTGCGGGAAGCCACTGGGCAGAGACGCTGTTAAAAGTACCGATGGTAATCAGTCCTAAATCCAGCTGGCGGATTTCTGCGGCGCATTGCTCTAAACGGCGCTGTTCATTGAGAAGCGCTTTGATATGAGGAATCATCAGCTGTCCCTCGGCGGTAAGGCGTACGCCGCGCCGGTTTCTGACAAGAAGGGGAAAGCCCAGTTCTGTTTCCATAGTATTGAGCAGACGGGTCAGCCCTGACTGACTGTAACCCAGTTTCTCGGCGGCGGCAGTCAATGTACCGGCTTCAAGAATTTTGAGGAATATTTCGTAATGTGTGATCTGCATAGATGCCTCCATTTGAAAGAAAATAAAAGTTCTATAATAATAAATCATGGAATTTATATAAAACATCAAATATTATCATGATACTTTCAGTATATCGCCTGTGAAACAAAAGTCAACCCCATGATAAAAGTTATATCTGTATTTTTGGGATTTTGCGGGAAAACTTAACATGGATTTAACATTAAATTTCTGGCTTTTCAAAACCACTTGTAGTAGACTTGAAGCAAAGGAGAAATGTACGATGATTTATTTGGTCGAAGATGATGAAAGTATTCGTGAACTGGTACTGTACACATTAAATAATGCGGGTTATGAGGCGAAAGGCTTTGCTGTGCCGTCTCTGTTTTGGAAAGCCATAGAGAAGGAGATACCCCGGCTGATTCTGCTGGATATTATGCTGCCCGAAGAGGACGGGCTGACTATATTAAAAAGATTGCGCGCATCTGTGAAGACTGCCAGAACGCCTGTCATGATGCTGACTGCCAAGGGGACAGAATATGACAAGGTCATAGGCCTTGATTACGGCGCCGATGATTATATGCCCAAACCTTTTGGCATGATGGAGCTTCTTGCGCGGGTCAGAGCGCTTTTACGCAGAACTTCTGCGGAGTCAGGCAGGAAGGAAGAATACCGGATTGGTGATTTGTATCTTTCTGTACCAAAGCATACCGTTTTGGCGGCAGGAAAGGAAATCGTCCTGACGCTGAAGGAGTTTGAAATGCTGACCCTTTTGATGGAGCAGCAGGGGAGAGTGTTTACGAGAGATCAGCTGTTGTCGGGCATCTGGGGGTATGGCTTTGACGGCGAAAACAGAACAGTAGACGTGCATATCAGGTCGCTGCGTCAAAAGCTGGGCATCTGCGGAAAGTATATCGAAACAGTACGGGGGATCGGTTATAAAATAGGAGAGAAACTGGATGAAGAATAGAATTTTCAGAGGGATTTTTTCGGTGGCAATTCTGGTCTGGATCGCCTGTCTGGTCTTGATTTTAGGCGCGCTGTATCTGCAGTATAACGGACAGTACGCTAAAGAACTTCGCATGCAGAGCAATCTCGTCGCAAGAGCAGTGGAAATCGGCGGCGCATCCTACCTTGACGGACTGATGCTGGAAGAAAATCACAGGATTACGCTGATTGCGGAAGATGGAACGGTAAAATACGATTCTTCCGCGGGGACGGAGGAACTGGAAAATCATAGTGACCGCCCCGAAGTAAAAGAGGCGGAGGAGACCGGTTATGGCGAAGCGGTTCGTTACTCTAAGACGCTGGCGGAAAAAACTATGTACTGCGCGGTCAGGCTGTCTGACGGCAGTGTACTTCGCACTTCACAGGTGCAGTTTACCATTTTCACGCTGATTCTGTCTATGCTGCAGCCCATTTTGGTCGTTTTGCTCCTGGCGGTACTGTTGTCGGCGGTGCTGGCAGCGCGGATTTCAAAAAGAATTGTAGAGCCGCTAAACCGGATTAATTTAGAGGATCCCGATGTGTCGCAGACTTATGAAGAGGTGCATCCCCTGGTGCGCAGAATTGCGGAACAGCGGATGGCCCTTGACAGTAAAATCAACAGACTGCAGACTGACGTCGATGAAAAGACCAGGGAGGCGGAATTCCGCAAAGAGTTCACTGCTAACGTATCTCACGAATTGAAGACGCCGCTGACTTCTATCAGCGGGTTTGCGGAAATTATTAAAGCCGGCATGGTGAAGGAGGAAGATGTTCCGCGATTTGCCGGACGAATTTACGATGAGAGCCAGAGACTGATTACCCTGGTCGAGGATATCATCAAGCTGTCACAACTGGATGAAGAACGAATCAGTGAAGAAAAAGAGAATGTCGATTTGTATCTGCTCTGCGAGAATGTACTGGCTCATCTGGACAAAGCGGCGGCAGACCGGAAGATTCAGCTGGAACTTACGGGGGAATCCCTTTACGCGGAGGTGACAGAGCAGATTGTCGAGGAGATGATTTATAATCTCTGTGATAATGCAATCAAATACAACAAAGAGGGAGGCAGTGTGACTGTTTCTGTCTTTGAAAAGAACGGAAGACCGGCTGTCTCAGTGCGGGACACCGGTATCGGTATTGCGGAGGATGAGCAGGAACGGGTATTTGAGCGGTTTTACCGCGTGAACAAGAGCCATTCCAAAGAAATCGGAGGAACCGGTCTGGGACTGTCCATCGTCAAGCATGGCGCTGCCTATCATCAGGCGAAGCTTCAAATGGAAAGCCAACTTGGCGTCGGTACATTTGTTTCCATTGAGTTTTAAATAAAGAATTAAGAAGAAAGAGAGGAAAACATCATTTATGGATATATTTTCGCTGATTTCGCTGCTCGGCGGACTGGCGCTGTTTCTTTACGGCATGAGTCTGATGTCTTCGGGACTTGAAAAGCTGGCAGGCGGTAAGCTGGAGGGCATTTTGAAGAAGATGACAGCAAATCCGGTAAAAAGTCTGTTTTTCGGTATTGGAATTACTGCTGTCATTCAGAGTTCTTCTGCGGTAACCGTGATGCTGGTGGGACTTGTAAACTCGGGTATTATGGAACTTTCTTCCACGGTAGGTGTCATTATGGGATCCAACATCGGCACTACCATTACGGCGTGGATTCTCAGTCTGGTAGGCGTACAAAGCGACAACGTACTGATTCGTCTTTTAAAACCGGAATCCTTTTCGCCGGTGCTGGCGCTGATCGGCGTGATTTTTGCCATGAGCGCAAAGACCAGCAAGAAGAAGGATATCGGAAGCATCTTAATCGGTTTTGCGATTCTGATGTACGGCATGGACTTTATGAGCGACGCGGTGAGTCCCCTCAAGGATATGCCGGAGTTTACTTCTATTCTGACCGCATTTACCAATCCGATTCTGGGCATTCTCACGGGCGTCATTTTGACTGCGGTGATTCAGAGTTCCTCTGCATCGGTAGGTATTTTGCAGGCGCTGTCCCTGACAGGGAGTATCTCCTATGGCATGGCGATTCCTATTATCATGGGGCAGAACATCGGAACCTGTGTGACGGCGCTGATTTCCAGTATCGGTGTCAGCCGCAACGCAAAGAGAGTAGCGGTCATTCATATTTCCTTTAATATTATAGGAACCGCTATTTGTCTGGTACTTTACCTGGCAGCGCATTATCTGGTGGAACTGGAGTTTCTGACCGAGGCCATCGGGCCTGCAGGCATTGCGGTGGTGCACAGTATTTTCAACATCACAACCACGCTGCTTCTGCTGCCGTTTACGAAGATGCTCGTAAGGATTGCAGAACGCAGTATTAAAGAAGAACCGGAAACTGAGATTGCGTTCCTGGATGAAAGACTTTTGAATACGCCGTCTATTGCGGTGCAGGAGTGCGGACAGATTACCATGGAGATGGGGCATGTAGCTAAAAAATCCATTCTTGAGGCCATGGAACTTTTTTCTAAATACGATGAAAAAAAGGCGGAAAGAGTCGCCGCTTTGGAAAAAGAAGCGGATATTTACGAGGACCGGCTTGGCTCTTATCTTGTAAAACTTTCAGGCTGTGATTTGTCCGATGCTGACAGCAGTTCTATTTCCAAAATGCTTCACGTCATTGGGGACTTTGAGCGAATCAGCGATCATGCGGTGAACATTGTGGAAGCGGCCAGGGAAATGGAGGAGAAGAAAATAGCTCTTTCCAACAGCGGCAGACATGAACTGGATACCGCCACGGCGGCTATTGGTGAGATTATAGAACTTGCGATTACCGCCTTTGACGAAAACGACATGGAGTCGGCTTACAGGGTGGAACCGCTGGAGGAGGTCATCGGAGATTTGGCGGAAGAGGTAAAGCAGAATCATATTTCACGGCTGCAGAGCGGGGTCTGTACCATTCAGCAGGGTTTTGTGCTTTCTGACATTATGACCAACTATGCCAGAGTCTCTGCCCACTGTTCCAACATCGGCGTCGCAGTGATTGAACTGTCTCAGTCCTCTTTTGATACCCATGAGTATCTGGGCAAGCTGAAAACCATGGACGATCCGAAATTTAAGGCTATGTTTAAGGAATACAGAAGCAAATATGCCCTAAGACAGGCGTAAAAGAATCTTAATGATTCTTAAGGTGGAAAATATGTACAATTGCATTGAAAAAAAATCAAAAATTGTATATAATATTTGCATATATCATTTTTGAATCTTTGCGGATTTTGTTTTGAACTGATGCATATTGTGCGGACAGACTGCAAATGCTATAGAGACATGACTGCGGAGAGGTAGTTTTTAAAGAAAAGGAGTATGCAAATGGCAAGTGAAGTAGGAATTGACTTAGGGACAGCCAATGTTTTAGTATATATAAAAAATAAAGGAATCGTGCTCAACGAGCCTTCTGTTGTAGCAATCAACAAGGATACCGATGATATTTTGGCGGTAGGCGAGGAGGCAAGACAGATGCTGGGCAGAACGCCTGCAAATATCATCGCGGTAAGACCGCTGCGCGACGGCGTAATCTCCGATTACGATATCACCGAAAGAATGCTGAAATACTTTATTAAAAAGACCTGCGGCAGCGGTAGATTTTTCAAGCCTAAAATCATGGTCTGCGTGCCGAGCGGCGTAACAGAGGTCGAGAAGAGAGCCGTCAGAGAGGCGGCTACCCAGGCAGGCGGCAAGGATGTGTATCTGATGGAAGAGCCGGTTGCGGCTGCCATTGGCGCAGGCATTGATATTTCTCAGCCCGACGGCGTGATGGTCATCGATATCGGCGGCGGAACTACTGACATTGCGGTAATTTCTCTTGGCGGTATTGTCGCAAGCACTTCTGTTAAGATTGCGGGGGACAAGTTTGACGATTCCATCATCAAGTATATGAGAAAGGTGCACAAGCTGTATATCGGCGAGCGCACCGGTGAAGAAATCAAGAAGACAATCGGTACAGCCTTTCCGAGAGAAGAAAATCTGACCATGGAATGCAGAGGAAGAGACCTGGTAACCGGTCTTCCTAAGACAGTGGAGGTCAGCTCTGAAGAAATTATGGAAGCGCTGGAAGAACCCCTTCACACAATCTGCGAGGCGGCACACAGCGTACTGGAACAGACACCGCCTGAACTGGCTGCGGATATCAGCAACTCCGGTATCGTAATTACCGGCGGCGGCGCGCTCCTTTACGGCATTGATAAGAGAATAGAAGCACGTACAGGTATCAACGTAAGAATCGCTGACGATCCGACTTCCTGCGTTGCCATTGGAACCGGTAAAGCCCTCAATGAGCTGGAATCTTTAGAAGGCAATTCCCTCAATCGGAGAGCTCCGTATCTGTAATGGAGTTGTCCCAATTTCTGAAAGGAATTGATGGAAACTCCTTATGCTTTAAATCCCCAAGAGAGCGAGCATAGGCGCAGCTCGATTGGCAGGATTTAGTCGTATAATGGAGCCTGCCCCGCGAGCGGAATGGCAGTAAAACTCACAAAATCAGAGATTTTGGAGTTTCTTGCATGAGACCTGCCACCGATTCAAGAAATGAATCGGGGCTAGGGCTTCAAGTGGCTAGGCAGACCTTATGCTTGGGAGATCTAACCCAATGAGCAAGCGAATTGATGGTAGGTCCCCTGTCAGGAGTGCAGTGCTTTAGCACGTGGCACTCTACGGCTAGCCCCGCGAGAGCCGAAAGAAGAGAGGCAAAGAGCGGCAAGGCGATAGTCGTATAATGGAGCCCGCCCAATTTGCTAAGCAAATTGATGGAAACTCCTTATGCTGACGTTCCCCAGCTTCAGCTGGCTAGGAACGTGTCGTATAATGGTTCTGCCCCGCGAGTTTCAGCCAATGTTGACAAATTCCGGCAGTTTTTGTGTTTTTGTCAACAATTCGGTTGAGTGGATGGCGTCAGAACGCTTCATATGGACTTAAACATTGCCAAAGTTGACAAAAATCGAGAATCTGTCAATCCTGTCAACGTTTTGCGATAGAAACGTTGACAGGATTGACACTTTTTTTGTTTTTTGTCACTTTTGTCAAAAAAGGGGCTGATTTTGATATAAATTTGAGTAGAAATCCTGTGAAACGTTGACAAAAATAAAGAAATTAAAGAGATTTGTCAACGTTCTTCTGGTTTGACCCTGACACATAGCTTCGGACCGGCTCTAAAGGGATGCAATCAGCACATCGATATTTTCCTCAATGAATTTCACGAATGTGCGAGCCGCTTTTGGCATGGTTTACCAATTGTTAAAGCAAAGGGCAAGGGTATGGCCGGGGTGCTCCGCAACAGACCGGACTGCAAGGTCGGTATTGATATTGGAGAGCAGGAGATGATAGACGGCGGAAATCCCAAAGCCCTCGTCGACCATGCTATCTTCGCAGGAAATCAGGAACTGGGCCAGTTGCTGCAGCAGGGCAGATTTAAAGAACTGGATTCAATATATATGAAAGCGCATGCATGAAGTCCACAGATGTACAGGCAAAGTAAGGGGCTGTCGCATTAACGGAAAATAACCGTTAGGGCGCAGCCCTATCTTTATGCAATGAAGATGACGGATGCACCAGACGATGGCACTCCGTCATTTCGTTGTTTTTGAATAAAAAAGTAACCCTGTACACACAAGGCACACAGGGTTGTGGTAAAATATTAGTATGCTAAAACAAAATATCTTACGAAAAGAGTATACATTAAATACGAAAGAATATCAACTAAAAATTCCAATGGAACTTGATGGAACTTGATGCATGCATACCGGATAATGATCCAGTGAGACTCATCAGCCAGTTTGTGGAGGAAATGGATCTGGCTGCACTGTATGACACCTATGAAAGAATGCCATCAGAAAAATACGCGTCTCCTGAAATCATGCTG
>JALEOD010000063.1 GCA_022767345.1 Emergencia sp. | reverse complement strand
GGATTGAAAAAGGCAAGCAGAGAATCCGGTGACAATAGCGGAGAGGATACACCTGTTCCCATCTCGAACACAGAAGTTAAGCTCTCAAGCGCTGATGATACTTGGCGGGAAGCTGCCTGGGAAAGTAGGACGTTGCCGGTTAAAAAAAACGGGCTGGAAAAAGCCCGCTTAAGGCTCCATGGTCAAGCGGTCAAGACACCGCCCTTTCACGGCGGTAACCCGGGTTCGATTCCCGGTGGAGTCACCAGAACATGTGCCGCTTTCTTAGCGGCATTTGAACTTTATGCGGAAGTGGCTCAGGGGTAGAGCATCGCCTTGCCAAGGCGAGGGTCGCGAGTTCGAATCTCGTCTTCCGCTCCAGTTTTATGCGCGATTGGCGGAATTGGCAGACGCACTAGATTTAGGTTCTAGCGGGCGACCGTGGGGGTTCAAGTCCCTCATCGCGCACCATAGGAAAAGAGACACCTTCGGGTGTTTTTTTTCTATGACTGAGCAAGTAGAATGGAGGGACTTGAACCCTAAGAGGGCGTGAGCGTAAGAGAGTGGATCCGGTGGAGTCAGGAACAGCGAGCGGTCCGAGACGACTGAAAGGGGAGTCGAGGAAAAAAGCCTTGAAGACGGAGGCTGAAAAGGCGGCGGCCCTTATGGCGCACCATAGATTGTCCGGATGGGACTTAAAACGTTGAAATCACTTGCATTTCAACGTTTTTTGTTGTAAAAAAGAGACCGACCAGCATAATAATATGGATTGCAATTCTGATGCTGGATGTGGTATTAGATCTGAGAAAAAGTAACAATACAAAATAATAAATGATAGAGAAAACTGACACGGGCTCATTCACGTGACAGCTTTGTCTTTTGAAGCCAGAAAAATAATAGATTTTAGTTAGAAAATCCTTGAAAAATCTTAGAGTTTCAACATCTTGACAACGATAGACAGTGGGAGTATAATTTGTAGATGTAAAGAAATTTGTTTTTTTGTAAATTTACGGCTTTTTGCGAGGAAGTGAAGGCAACCTATGCGATTGAACAGACTCTGGATGATCCTTCAGATAAGTTGAGCTACGGTAGGATTAAGAAAGTGCAGCTGAAGGCGACAGTGCAGCCAGAAGACGGAACGGCATCTACCTGCAAAGCACCGGATGGGTTTGTACAGTTCTATATCAATGGAGTAAAGGTCGGCGCACCGATAGATTTGAGCAAGAGCAGCGCGGATGAATTGACAGTTACCGGAAATGTATGCAGTATTGCTAAGACCTTTGACTTTGAGAGAGATAAATATCCGGCAGTACTGGAACTGGATTCCGGAGGTTTCGTAGTGACCGCAGAATATGTACAGGGAACTAATTACTTTGAAAATTCTACAAAGGCAGAGTTGGTAGCTTGGGAGACCCCGGGTATTGATCCAGAAGACCAGCCGAAACCGCCGACACTGGATGAGATCGTATCTAAGTTCCCATTCATCAATGCACCAGTACCGACTGTAACGAAAGATAAAGAAGATTTGAAAGATACGGAGACGGCAAACCGGATAAGAACATCAAGGATCCAAGTGAAATCCAGGATATGCTGAAGGAAAATGAGTCGGAGAATACTGATGAGCTGCCTTGGTGGATTCCAAGAACAGGCGATACAGCGAATATGCTGACATGGCTTGTAGTGCTTGGAGCAGCAGTCCTTGGGCTTTGCGGCACAGTATATGGAACCAGACGAAAGAAAGCTTAAAAGAAAATAGTCATAGGGAGGGGAAACCCTCCTTTTGACGTCTTTGGGGCAAATTTGAAAAAAGGAGTATGTATATGCAATTTAAAACCTATTTTGATTCACCAGTTGGGAAATTGCTGATTTCTTCTGACGGCGAGTATTTGACAGGGCTATGGATTGAAAAACAGAAATATTATGCAAAAGGATTGGCGCAGGATGCACAACGCAGAGATGAACTTGAGATTTTTCAGCAGGTGAAGGCCGGGCTTTCTGCTTATTTTGCAGGTGAAGAATCAGATCTTTGTAAACTTCCATTAAGGCTTTGCGGCAGCCCATTCCAGCAGAAAGTATGGAATATTTTACGGGAAATTCCTTATGGGAAAACAATGACTTATGCAGAAATTGCAAAGAGAGTTGCAAAGATGGAAGAAAAGCCTTCTATGTCTGCGCAGGCCATAGGCGGTGCGGTAGGCCGTAATCCTATTTCTATTGTGATACCGTGCCATAGAGTAGTGGCAAGTAATGGAAGCCTGACTGGATATGCCGGAGGTATCGATACAAAAATACGGCTGCTGGAACTGGAGCAGACAGATATGACGGGACTTTTCAATCCTCAAAAATAGAATCATTACTCAGTGTAAGAAACTGACTGTGTGATACCGAATCGTGTGTTACGGGTAGTCTTTTTGTATAAGCCTTTGTTGAAGAATGTGTATTTGTATTAATTCAGTAAAAAGTGGTAAGACTAATGGCAGCAAAGCAATTTTAAACATACATAAAATATTTTATATATAAAATATTTTATACAAATCGTCGAAAATCCGGTTGACAAACGATAAAAATATAGTATATAATATATCACAAGAAAGAGAGAACTATATTTTATGAGCTTGAAAGGAGAAATCGCTATGAAAAAGTTCAATCACGTTATTGTCAGAAGACCTTGCAGTGCAATTAAAGACGGTATTTCTGGCGGAGACTATCCAGGTATTCCTGATTACGAGCTGGCATTGAAACAACATGATTCTTATATTGAAGCGCTGAAGCAGTGTGACGTGGATGTTACCGTCCTTCCGGCGGATGAAAGATATCCGGATTCCTGCTTTGTAGAGGACCCTGCGCTGATTACAAGAAAGTGCGCAATCATTACAAATCCAGGCGCAGAATCCAGAAACGGCGAGAAGTTTGAAATCATTGATGCAGTGAAGAAGTTCTTTTCTGAGGATCAGATTGAATATATTACAGAGCCGGGAACGCTGGAAGGCGGAGATGTAATGATGGTGGGAGACCATTTCTATGTTGGCAGATCCGCAAGAACCAATGAGGAAGGCATCCGTCAGTTGACAGAAATTCTGGAGAAATACGGCATGACCTGTTCTGAAGTAAAACTGGAAGAAGTACTGCACCTAAAAACTGGTGTAAACTATCTGGAAAACAATAATATGCTGGTATCCGGTGAATTTATCACAAAACCGGAATTTGAGAAATACAACAAGTATGTGATTCCGGAGGAAGAAGCTTATGCAGCAAACTGCATTTGGGTCAACGATACAGTCATCGTACCGGAAGGCTATCCTGCAGTGTTGAAAGCGGTTCAGGATATGGGATATAAGACTTTACTTGTTGACACTTCTGAGTTTAGAAAGATTGACGGCGGACTTTCCTGCCTGTCCTTAAGATTCTAAGGTGGAGTATTGACAATAGAATATCATTTACTATAAAATCAGGTATTGACGAAACAAAAGACGAATCAGCAAGAATGTGCGGGGCAAATCCCCCAAAGCGCTCCGCACTTTATAGCGAGCGGACTTTTTTCGTCAATTTCTTTTTTGGAAGGAGTAACAAGTCGTGAATCAGGAAAATAAAGAAGGACTAGGCGTTGGGAAACTGACTCTGTTTGCAGTGGGTACAACTCTTGCCAGCGGGGTGTTTAGTTTATCCGGCGACTTTGCGGCCGGTGGCGCATATACGATGGCTACCTTAATTGGCTGGGCTATCTGTGGTGTGGGGATGTTAGGCCTTACGATGTGTTTCTTTAAACTCAGCGTGGTCAAACCTGAACTGACCAGCGGTATTTACAGCTATGCCAAAGAGGGCTTTGGCGAATATGTAGGTTTTAATTCAGCATGGGGCTATTGGATGAGTGCGCTGCTTGCGCAGTTATCTTTTATTACGCTCCTTTTTGCATCGCTGGGAAATTTCTTTCCGGTATTTGGCAGCGGCAGCAATTTTATTTCACTTTTAACAGCATCCGTTATTATCTGGGGCTTATCTTTTCTGGTACTGCGCGGGGTTAACGAGGCGGTAACCATCAATGCCATTGTTGTAATTGCAAAGGCAGTGCCGATTATTGCAGTGATTGCCGCAATTCTTTTTGCAAGAGCATTCAGGCTGGAAATTTTCTTAGACAACTTTTCTGGTGTTGCCGGCGGACTCTCTCTGATGGAACAGATAAAATCTACCGTATATACGACGGTATGGATTTTTATCGGTATCGAAGGGGCTGTTGTACTTTCGGGTCGAGGCAAAAACACAAAGGTAGCAGGGACGGCTACAGTAATTTCTTTCTTGTCTTTATTTGTACTATACTTTGTGATTTCGGTTCTCAGCATGGGAGTTATGCCGCAGGAGGAATTAGCAGAGCTGTCCAACCCGCCGATGGCAGGACTTTTGGAAGCCGTTGTCGGCCCATGGGGTGCGGCGCTTGTCAATATTGCAGTGATTATCTCTTTAGGCGGTGCCATGTTTTCTTATACGATTTTATGTGTGGACAGTGCCTATGGTCCTGCAGTACAGGGTTCTTTCCCGGCAGGGCTTGCTAAAGTTAACCGTTTTCATGCGCCGACATGGTCTGTCATTACGTCGGCACTGATTGTACAGGGATTTATTGTAGTCATTTACTTTAGTGCCAGCACTTATCAGGCGGTTTACGCGCTGTCGACCAGCGCCATTATGGTACCGTACGTTTTTTCGGCATTTTATTATCTGAAACTGGTATTTCGTGGAGAAGGTGTGGAACGGGGCGGCAGCGTCTTTGGGGCATGGGTGATTGCCATTGTCGGTTCTGTTTATGGGGCATGGCTGCTCTATGCAAGTGGTGTGAACTACATTTTAGCGGCGGTTATGCTTTATGCACCGGGCACCTTGATGTATCTTTACAATAGAAAGAAGCAGGGGAAAACTTATTTTCAGACAACGACGGATTTAGTAATCTGCATTCTGCTGATGATTGCACTGGTTGCAGCGATTGTAATGGCTGTGAACGGAAGTCTTGAGATATTTTAAAATTATGGAATAAAAGCGGCACATTTGCAGGAAACTATCTGTATCAAAATACAGGAGGAGTAAAATGGCAGTGAATTTTAACATGAGTGAGACAAAGAACAATTTGATGCGTGCTTTTGCAGGAGAAAGTCAGGCTAGAAACCGGTATACCTTTGCGGCTTCGCAGGCAAAGGCTGCAGGCATGCACGTGGTTGAGGCAGTATTTACTTTTACTGCAGACCAGGAGAAAGCGCACGCTAAGGTGTTTTACGATCATCTAAAGGATATGGCAGGGGAGACTATTCATATCGACGGAGGATATCCCGTGGATATCGCGGATTCTGTCGTGCAGCTGCTCAGGTATGCCCAGCATAACGAATATGAAGAGTGGCAGGACGCATATCCGGCGTTCGGTCAGAAAGCCATGGAGGAGGGATTTCCGCAGATAGCCAGTTCTTTTCAGCAGATAGCTGAGATTGAGAAGATACATGGTGACCGCATCGGCCATCTGGCAGATTTGATGGAAGCAGGAAAACTCTTTGTATCTGATGTGTCCTGCAAGTGGATGTGTCTGAACTGCGGACATATTTTGGAAGGGACAGAAGCACCGCAGAGTTGTCCTGTGTGTCAGCATAATCAGGGCTATTTCATTCGTCTGGAACTGGCGCCGTATACTGGACAGAATTGTCCTTGCGGGCAGGGTGCGTAAAGGGAAGCATACAGCTCTTTGCAGTATGAAAAAGTGCTGGCGGATTATTCCGCCAGCACATCATCAAGAATCATTTGCAGATCTTCGCGGCAGCCGCCGCACTTATCACCGACTTTTGCGATTTCGCATAAGTCTTTTAAATTGGTAATCTTTTTTTCTCTAATGATATCCTCTACTTCACCGCGGGTGGTGTGGTAGCAGAGACATACTTCATAATCTCTGGATTTCTTGTCCATTTTGACCTCCCCGAATTTTTTACTGTATATATCATACCACAAAATCAGATAAAATCACAACATCTTCACAGAGTTGCAATAAAGAATATACAAACAGAGCGTAATATGATAATATAATAGTAAAAGGTGAAGGATGGAGGCGATACGAGAATGAACGGTTTTCGCTACAGAATGTATCAGTTTATGCAGGGACGCAGAGGCATCGATCAATATGGACGTTTTTTATTGCTCGTTGCGATGATTTTCATGATTGTTTCTATGTTTACTTTCGGAAATCTGCTTTATTATGCAGGACTTGCGGTTTTTATTTATGCTTACTATCGGATTTTTTCCAGAAGTCTTTATCAAAGGGAGCGGGAAAATAACTGGTATCTGGCGCAGAAGTTCAAACTGACCAGAGGAAAGTCTTTCAGGCAGAGGCGGTACGAATGGCGGTATTATGCGTATTTTAAGTGTCCCGGCTGTGGGCAGAAAATGCGTGCGCCAAAAGGAAAAGGCATGATTAAAGTAAAATGTCACAGATGTCATGCAGAGTTTCAGAGAAAGGTATGAGAAATGACAGATAGCGAAAAGGAACTATACCGGGTTTTTAAGGAAATTGGTATTACAGACTATGAGATTCACGAGCATCCGGCGGTTTTTACAACAGAAGAAGCAAAGGAAGCCGGACTTGTTATGCCGGGACTGAATTTAAAGAACCTGTTGGTCAAAGACAAGAAAGACGGCAGGTATTTTTTAGTAATCCTGACAGAAGAAAGACGAATGCATGAAAAAGAGTTTCGTCATTTGACCGGATGGAGCAAGATACGTTTTGCAACGGCGGAGGAACTTTTTTCCCTGCTGCAGCTGACCCCAGGCAGTGTATCGCCCTTTGGACTGATTCACGATCAGGACCATCTTGTCAGTGTGGTTTTGGACAAACGAATTGGGAGGGCGCCAGAGAAGGAACTTGTAAATTTTCATCCCAACCGCAATACGGCGACCTTATCCTTGTCCAAAGGTGATTTTATGAAATTTTTACATGAGACCGGAAATACGGTTTTTTTAGAGGATTGAGAAAGTGAGAGAAAGGTAAATTACATATGCGAAAGACGAAGATTGTTTGTACCATCGGACCGGCGTCAAGAGACCGGGAAACTTTGAAAAAAATGCTTGAGGCCGGTATGAACGTAGCCAGAGTGAATTTTTCCCATGGGACCCACGAAGAACATAAGAAGACCATAGAGACTTTCCGCAGTGTGAGAGATGAACTTGGGTATCCCGCGGCAGTGCTTCTTGATACCAAGGGACCGGAAATTCGTCTCAGAGATTTTGAGAACGGGGAAGAGATGCTGGCCGATGGACAGAATTTTACGCTGACTACGCGGGATGTGATGGGAACAGCGGAGATTGCGGCAGTAACATATCAGGATTTTCCGAGAGAATTGTCCTGCGGAAATCTGGTGCTCATCAATGATGGGAAAATTGTAATCAAAGTAACTGAAATTACAGATACCGATGTAAAGGGAACCGTGGTGCACGGCGGCAAGGTCAGCAATCATAAGGGGATTAACTTACCTAATGTCAATTTGAACATGCAGTATCTCAGCGAACAGGACAGGGCAGATATTCTGTTTGGAATTGCCAATGATGTGGATTATATTGCGGCATCCTTTGTACGCTCGGCAAGTGATGTCCGCGCAGTCAGAACTTTACTGGACGAAAACGGAGGACAGGAAATCAAACTGATTGCAAAGATTGAGAGTACCCAGGGAATTGAAAATTTTGAGGAGATTCTCCAGCTGGCCGACGGGATTATGGTGGCCAGAGGCGACATGGGTGTGGAAGTGGCTTACGAAAAATTGCCAGGGATTCAAAAACGCTTTATCCGGCGGTGTGTGCAGTCGGGCAAAATTGTAATCACGGCAACCCAAATGCTGGAGTCCATGATTACAAGTCCGCTTCCGACGAGAGCAGAGATTACAGACGTTGCCAACGCAGTATTTGACGGCACTACGGCGGTCATGCTTTCCGGAGAGACTGCGGCGGGGCAGTATCCGGTAGAAGCTGTAGAGGCAATGGCGAAAATCGCAAAGCAGGCGGAAGCAGATCAGCCTACGGTACCAGGAAGGGATATGGTATGGCATGAGATGGATGCAGACGATGTGACCAATGCAGTGGGACATGCCGCTTGTACTTTAGCAAAGGATATCAAGGCGGGCGCGATTATGGCCATTACCAAGACTGGATATACAGCAAAGAGAATGTCTAAATTCCGTCCAAGTATTAAAATTATCGGTGCAACGCCTTATGAAAAAACCTTCCATCAGCTGGCGCTGGTTTGGGGTGTATGTCCGATTATGGCAAACTACAGATATGAGATAGAGGAGCTTTTCGCACATTGTGTGCGTAAGGCCGTCAGTGCCGAACTTTTAAACCATGGCGATAAGATTGTAATTACCGCAGGCCTTCCTGTGGATGTGCCGGGAAATACTAACATTATTCGAGTGGTAGAGGCTTAAATACGTGAGAAAAAGGTGACCTTGTAAAAGGTCACCTTAACATTTTTATGTCATTGCCAACGTATTTTTTGATTCGTTTTCGTCCGCTTTTCAGTCTGCGAATCATGGCTTCATCGGAAATTTCCGCCATGCCGGATTCTGTGCATGGAAAAAGCTGCTCCTTACGAAGCAGCTAAATAAAATACAACTAGTTATTCAATATCGGCCATTCTTCGGATTCTTTTTCCGTTAAAAGTTTTTCGTATTCAGCAAAAATCGCATCTTTAATCTTGGCTCTAGTCTCAGAAAGCAGCGGATGTGCGATATCTCTGAAGTCACCTTCTCCCATCTTTCTGCTAGGCATGGCAATGAATAGTCCGTTCTGTCCTTCAATAATCTTGATGTCATGTACTACGAATTCGTCATCAAATGTGATAGAAACTACGGCTTTCATTTTTCCCTCATCGTTAATCTTACGGATTCTTACATCAGTTATGTTCATAATTGACCACCTTTCTTGCCGTATGCTGCCAATAGAGGCTCTTCTATTATATAACATTTTCAAGTGTGTGGCAATATTTAATAACTAAAATATCTGATTCATTCGGGTATTTTAGGATGATTTGGTTTGAATTTGGTTTTGCAAAAGTGATTTATGCATCAAGACGCATATGAGATTCCTTTTCAAAGAACTCTTTTGTTTCTTTTGCGACAACGCCGCTTAGGCAAACCAGAGCAATCAGGTTAGGGATTGCCATCAGACCGTTGAAAATATCGGCGATGGTCCATACGGCTTCTACCGTCAGGAACGGTCCGATGAGGACGGCGAAGATGTAAAGCCATTTGTATGTCATCAGAACGGCTTTTTTCTTACCTGCCAGGTATTCCAGACATCTTTCGGAATAGTAGTCCCAGCCTAGAATTGTTGTAAACGCAAAGAATGAAAGACACATCATCAGGATGAAAGCACCTGCGCTCTGACTCCACGGCAAGCCTTTGCCAAAGGCATAAGCGGTGCATTCAGCACCTTCCAGTCCCTGTTCAGTTGCTCCTGTAATAATCAAGGTCGTTCCTGTCATGGTACAAATGACGATAGTGTCAATGAAGGTTCCAGTCATGGAAATCAGACCCTGTCTTACGCTGGTCTTCGTCTGTGCAGCAGCCGCTGCAATCGGAGCGCTTCCAAGACCGGCCTCGTTGGAGAAAATACCTCTGGCAACACCTTTCTGCATGGCGACCATCATAGCGCCCAGCGCACCGCCTGCGACGGCTTTTACGCCAAAGGCGGACTGCACGATGGTGACGATGGCTGCAGGGAATTCTTTTATATTGTAAAGGATAATGGCAACGCATACCACGACATAGGTAACTGCCATAAATGGTACGATGATGGTGGTTACACTGGAAATACGTTTGATGCCGCCGATAACGACCAGCGCTGTTGCAGCCGCGACGATGACAGCGGTAGCAACGACTGCGATGGAATATTCATTTCCAAAGAGCGCTATGGTGTGTTGGCTGTCGGGATCCGCAAAGTTTTTTACTGCCGACGCGATACCGTTGACCTGTGTGATGGTACCGATGCCGAGAAGTCCAGCGCCGATGCCGAACACTGCGAACAGCTTAGCGAGCCATTTCCAGCTTGTGCCCATACCTTTTTCGATATAGTAGAACGGTCCGCCCAGTGCATGACCTTCGCTGTCTATGGTTCTGTACTTGATGGCGAGAACGCCTTCAGAATACTTGGTTGCCATACCGAGGAATGCGGCTACAATCATCCAGAACAGGGCGCCAGGACCACCTGCGACAACAGCAGTAGCAACGCCTACGATGTTTCCTGTACCGATGGTTGCTGCCATAGCGGTACAAAAGGCACCGAAGCTGGTAACTTCGCCTTCTGCGCCTTCTTCATTGCTGACCATGAACCTCAGGGCTTTGCCCAGTTTTCTGACCTGTAATAATTTGACCCGGCATGTCAAAAGGATACCGGTACCCATGATGAGGACGATAAGGGGAATACCCCAGACGAAATCGTCGATGTCCTTTAGAAATTCTGTAAAATTCATTTCTTCCTCTCCTCTTTCTTGTAAATTAAATGAAAGCAAAACAAAAGCCGAATTTAGTAAATTCGGCTCTGGAGGGATGACATAAGCTATGTAGATTGAACTATGTGGCTCTGTCCTCTTTGCCTGAGATATCACGGACAGGCTGCTTAGACCTGTTCGCTTAAACCTTCGGCGACCTTACGGTTCTCTCCAGAGAGATAGTTTCTTTTCAAACCGATTAAAAAGATTGAATCAGTTGATATATAAACTAACGTACTAGAGTCTATCATAGAATCAGGACTTTTGCAAGGTGTTTTTGGATTATGAAGTCTGCAGTACCAGAATGGTGCTGGAACAACCTGAAATTATTTTTTGCTTTGCAGAAAAAAAGCGGAAATCACTTAAAAAATGCAAAAGATGGATTAACGGCCTTTTCTGCGGAGTGATATAGCCTGTTTTTTCATGAAAAAGATGTGAAAATAATCCTAGGCTTGATAGGGGTTGATAGGCAGGTAGCGTTTTCTTGAGATTTTCGAGTTTATTGAGTTCTCTTAACATACTTTTGCTGTAAATTATTCCTTATCTTTACTTACCTCATGATTTGACTTTGAAAGTCTTTCCTTTTTTTGAGGCAACAAAGGGTAAAGTTCTGCAACGGAAAATTTTGTTCAGAATTCAAGCAGAAATGTATGCCTGTCAGGCAGATTGCAGCTGTTTATCGAATAGGAAAAGACGCAGATGGAGAGTAAAAAATATGATAGTATTCTTTTAACTTTCTTTTAACTTTTTTGACAAATGATAAACATTTTTGATTGGAATATGGTATAATGATTCCAGAACATTCTACACGGCGCCAGCCGCAAGGAAGGAATCATTGAATCGCTCCTTTCGATTCTATATTAAATCGGAATAGTCGCGGTATAATGATTCCAGAGAATTCTACACGGCGCCAGCCGCAGGATAATTCACATAATTTTGGAAACAAGAGTCAAACTATAAGAATAGAGTAAATATAGATTGGATTTGGAGGAATAACGGATGATTCAGTTAACTGATTATAAAAATATACACTGTATTGGCATCGGGGGCGTGGGACTTTCCGCCATTGCGGAAATTTTGCTGGCAAGAGGCTATCACGTTTCCGGCTCAGATATGAAGGAGTCAGATTTAACCGAGAATTTAAAGCGCAAAGGTGCAGAAATTTATATAGGCCATAGAGGATCAAATGTAGAACATGCGGACCTGATTGTGTATTCCGCAGCTATTGCGGAAGAAAATCCGGAGATTGTCAGAGCCAGAGAAAAGAATATTCCTTTGGCGGGCAGAGCAGAAGTTTTAGGGACTTTGATGGATGATTTTGCAAAAAGTATCGCAATCAGCGGAACCCACGGAAAGACTACAACCACTTCTATGGTTTCTTTAATTTTAAATAACGCCAAGCTGGATCCGACGATTCTGGTTGGAGGCAATCTGGCGGAAATTGGCGGTAATGTAAGAGTCGGACAGGGTCAGTACTTTGTAACAGAGGCATGTGAATACAGGGATAGTTTTTTGGAGCTTCGTCCCAAAATCGAAGTTATTTTGAATATTGACTCGGATCATCTGGATTATTTTAAAGATATCGACCATATCGTCAGTTCCTTTGACCGATTTGCTAAGGCAGTACCGGAAGACGGGAAAATTATCGCTTATGACGCAAACCCTTTTGTCAGCAAGATTATCAGGGACATTCCCAGCGCTATTACCTATGGTTATAACGAAAACTGCACTTATCATATTGCAGAGGTATCCTTTGGCAGTGACGGTATGCCGGTTTTCAGCGTAAACTATCTGGGAGAAAATTTGGGCAGGGTACAGCTGAAAGTACCGGGTGAACATAACATCCTCAATGCGGTGGGTGCTTTCGCATGTTGTCATCAGCTGGGCGTGGAACCGAAAGTTATCATCGAAACGCTGGGTGCATTTAAAGGAACGCAGAGACGCTTTGATATTGTCGGAACCACCGAAAATGGCGTCAAACTGGTAGACGATTATGCACATCATCCGACAGAAATCAAAGCGACACTCTCTGCCGCGCACAACATTCCGCACAACAAGTTGTGGTGCCTGTTTCAGCCGCACACTTATACCAGAACGCTGGCGCTGTTCAATGAATTTGCCGCTTCCTTTGAAGAGGCAGATGTTTTGTTGCTTGCAGATATTTATGCTGCCAGAGAAAAAGATATTTATAAAATTTCCTCCAGTGAGCTCGCCGAAGAAATCAAGAGAGAGTATCCGGAGAAGCGGGTTTATTATATGAGCAGTTTTGAAGAAATTGCAAATTATGTAAAGAAAAACGCAGAAGAAGGTGATTTAGTCATTACTATGGGCGCCGGAGACATTTATAAAGTCGGCGATTTAATTATGGAAAAGTAAAGAGGCAATAGATATGACATATTTGGATTATAAAGAAAAAGAAGCCCTGCGCAAGCAGATTGCGATTCGCCATCTGGAAAATGGCGTAGAATTTGTCGATATCAATACAGCGTATATTGACGAGACGGTCACCATCGGCGCCGGTACTCTCATCGGACCTTGTGTGACTTTAGAAGGGCAGACTTCCATCGGCGAAGGCTGCACGATTTTGCAGAATACGAGAATTAAGGATTCTGTCATCGCAGATGGCGCAGAGATACAGAGCTCGGTGATTACAGAGAGTAAAGTAGGCAGGGAAACCAAGGTGGGACCTTTTGCCTATCTCAGACCGGGCAGCATCATCGGTGAAAACTGCAAGGTGGGAGATTTTGTTGAGGTCAAGAATTCGTCTCTCGGAGACGGTTCAAAAGCATCTCATCTGACTTACATAGGGGATTCGGATGTCGGAAGAGATGTGAATATAGGATGCGGTGTAGTCTTTGTCAACTATGACGGAACAAATAAACACCGCTCAAAGGTTGGGGACGGCGCTTTTATCGGCTGCAACACCAATCTGGTATCACCGGTATCTGTGGAAGACGGCGCGTATGTTGCCGCGGGAAGCACGATTACTGAGGATATTCCGGAGGACGCGCTGGCTATTGCAAGGGCGAAACAGCGCAACATCGCGGGCTGGGCTGCCAAAAAGGGATTATACAAGAAAAAATAATAAGAAACATGATTGGTAAACAATCGAAGAAAGAAAGAGGTACGAAACATGAAAAACGGCGTTTTTTCGGATTTTAAAGTGTTTTCCGGAAATTCACACACGGAGCTGGCGGAGGAAATCGCATCTATTATGGGTAAGCCGCTGGGCAAGGCCACAGTGACGAAATTCAGTGATGGTGAGATTTCTGTCAATCTTTGGGAATCGGTCAGAGGTATTGATGTTTACATCGTGCAGTCAACCTGCAACCCGGTAAACGATAATCTGATGGAGCTGCTCATTATGATAGACGCTATGAAGAGAGCTTCTGCCGGCAGAATCAATGCGGTTATTCCGTATTACGGATATGCAAGACAGGACAGAAAAGCCAAGGCCAGAGACCCAATTACAGCAAAACTTGTGGCAAATCTTCTGGTTGCGGCAGGTGCTGACAGAGTAGTTTCTATGGATTTACATGCAAATCAGATTCAGGGATACTTTGATATTCCCGTTGACCATCTGGTTGGAATGCCGATTCTGGCAAGATACTTTAAGGATAAAGCCCTTGAAGATGTCTGCGTTGTTTCACCGGACCACGGCAGTGTAACACGCGCCAGAAATATGGCACAGTACTTAAACTGCCCGATTGCTATTGTAGATAAGAGAAGACCGGAGCCGAACAAGAGTGAAATCATGAATATCATCGGCAATATTGAAGGCAAAAACTGCATTATTCTCGATGACATGATTGACACTGCAGGCACCATTTCCAATGCGGCAAATGCCATCAAGGAATTGGGTGCAAAGGCGGTTTACGCCTGCGCGACACATCCGGTATTATCGGGACCTGCTGTTGAAAGACTGGAACAGTCCGTCATTGAAGAGCTGGTTCTGCTTAACACCATTCCGATGCCGGAAGAAAAGAAACTGGACAAGATGACCTTCCTGTCCGTCGCACCTCTTTTTGCAGAAGCCATGACGAGAATTTTCACCAATGGTTCTGTAAGCAAATTGTTCGACTAATTTTCATGTAAAGGAATATAATTTGTTATGTATGTGATAGCAGGACTGGGGAATCCCGGAAAAAAATACGAAAATACCAGACACAATATGGGGTTTATTACCGTAGACCAGCTGGCGGAAAAACATGACATAAAAGTAGATAAACTGAAATTTAAGGCGCTGGTCGGCGAGGGGAGAATCGCCGGCCAGAAGGTTCTTTTGGTAAAGCCGCAGACCTATATGAATCTCAGCGGAGAGTCTATTCGCGAGGTAATGCACTTTTACAAACTGGAACCTGAAAATCTCATCGTTATTTATGACGATATCGACATAGAACTGGGGACACTGAGGATTCGAAAGTTTGGAAGCGCAGGCACCCATAACGGAATGAAATCTGTTGTTTACCAGCTGCAGTCAGACCGGTTTCCGAGAATCAGAATCGGAATCGGAAATCAGAAAAAAGGTGATTTGGTAGATTTTGTAATCGGTGGATTTTCTAAGGAAGAAGTACCGGTATTGGAAGAAACCGTAACTAAAGCAGTCGGTGCAATTGAGTGCATGTTAGAATCAGATGTGGATATTGCAATGAACCGGTTTAATACCAAAAAGGCAAAGCCGAAGAAGGAAAAAGATGAAGAATAAGGGAATCATTAATATTTCAGGAATCTCTGAAAGCAGATGTGCACCGGTTATTTCCCATATACTGAAAGAAGAAGGACAGAGTCTGATTGTTACAGCAAACAGCGCCCGGGCAGGGAGGCTGGCATCAGACCTTTCTTTTTTTTCGGAGAAGGAAATTCTGGTGCTGCCGGCAGAAGATCAGGTTTTTCTGCGCTATGAGGCCAGAAACCACGATCAGCTCATAGAAAGACTCAAGATTTTAAAGGCGCTTAGGACAAAGAAGAATTGCATTGTCATAGCGCCTGTTTCTGCTGCCGTAAAAAAGATTACGCCTCACCGGAACTTTGAGTCATCCTCCCTGAAAATTTCGCTGGGTGATGACCTGAATTTAGAACAGGTAAAGGCTGCTTTTGTGAAATTGGGTTATGAGCGTATGGAGATTGTGGACACCAGAGGACAGTTCTCCATCAGAGGTGGCATTCTCGACATTTTTACACCGGACGGTGAACTCCCTTATCGAATTGAACTCTTTGATACGGAAGTGGATTCCATTCGCAGTTTTGATATAGAGACACAGCGCTCCGTAGAAAATCTGCAGTTTGTGGAAATCTATCCGGCAGAGCATATGCTGACCGATGGGGCAATTTTTGAGGAGGCAGCCGCCCTTTTGCATAAAGAGTATACGGCCCAGGCAAAGCGGCTTCTGAAAAAGGGCGAAGGCTTTGAAGAGGCGGCAGAACGCCTTGAAAAGCGCAGAGATGAGCTCTGCGAATATATCAGAAATGTGTCCAATCTGCAGCTTCTCGAAAACTATCTCCATTATTTCTATGAGCAGACGGAGTACCTTTGGGATTATATGGAAGGCGGCACAGTCATCATAGATGATCCGGACAGAATTTGCGAATTTCTCGACGCGAGAAGCGCGGAAATTAAAGATGATTTTAAAGTTCTTCTGGAGCGGGGGCAGGTGGTGCCGAAGGACATGGAACTGCTTTCTGGCAGGGAAGACTTTTATCGGATTTACCAAAAGGAAAGTGTTTACGTACTGACGCCTTTTGCTAAGGCGATTAAAGGCGTGGAACGCTTTTCTGCCGTTCATAGTGTGCAGAGCAGACAGATGGTGGAGTTCGGCGGCAGAATGGAGATTCTGGAAGGAGAACTTTTAAATTACGCCAGAAAGCAGTACAGAATCATCATTGTCGCCTCCTCCAAAGAACGAATCGATAATCTGCGGGAATTTGCGCAGCGGGTAGGTCTTGAAGAGAAAATTATTTTTGAAGAGGGGACACTCAGCGCCGGCATGGATTTTCCGGAGGAGAAGGTCTGCTATATCAGTGAAAATGATATCTTTTCCGGCCAGAACCTGCAGAGAAAAAAGCGCAAAAAGAAAAAGACCAAATCGGAGCAGATTAAATCCTTTGCCGATATGAAGAGCGGCGATTTTGTGGTGCACGAAAACCACGGAATCGGTAAATTTCTGGGCCTTGAGCAGCTGACGGTGCAGGGTGAGCGGAAGGATTATCTGAAAATCAAGTACGCCGGAAACGATATGCTCTATGTGCCTGTGGAGCAGATGGATATGATTCAGAAGTACATCGGCGGAGACGGTGCTTCACCTAAAATCAACAAACTTTCCGGCGGCGAGTGGAAAGCCACCAAAGCAAAGGCGAAGGCTGCCATTGCGGAGATGGCGCAGGAGCTTTTAAAGCTTTACGCCCAGAGAAAGATGCAGAAAGGTCATGCCTTCTGCGAGGATACGGTCTGGCAGAAGGAGTTTGAAGAGGCCTTTCCTTATACGGAAACCGACGACCAACTTCGCTCCATTGAGGAGATTAAAGAGGATATGGAACGGCCGCAGGCCATGGATAGACTCCTTTGCGGAGATGTGGGCTTTGGAAAGACAGAGGTTGCGGCGAGAGCCCTGTTTAAGTGTATCGCCGACGGAAAACAGGCGGCAGTTCTGGTGCCTACGACAATTTTAGCAAATCAGCATTATTATACGCTGAAGTCGCGGTTTGAGCAGTTTCCGCTGAAGGTGGAGATGCTGTCACGTTTTCGAAGTGAGGCACAGCAGGCGCAGATTATCGATGAACTGGAAAAAGGGCAGATTGACCTTATCATCGGAACCCACAGGCTTCTGTCAAAGGATGTCAGGTTTAAAGATCTGGGACTTCTGGTCATCGACGAAGAGCAGCGTTTTGGCGTGGCCCATAAAGAAAAGATTAAGCAGATGAAACAGAATGTGGATGTGCTGACCCTTTCCGCGACACCGATTCCAAGAACGCTGAATATGTCCCTGACGGGAATTAAGGATATGAGTGTGATAGAGGAGCCGCCGGAAGAGCGTTATCCGGTACAGACCTATGTGATGGAGCAGGATGATTCCATGATTCGCGAAATTATCACAAGGGAGCTCGACCGGGGCGGTCAGGTCTTTGTGGTATATAACAGAGTGCGCGGCATTAACAAGCTGGCGGATCATATCAGGGACCTGGTGCCGGAGGCTCGGGTCTGCGTGGGACACGGTCAGATGAATGAACACGCTTTGGAAGATGTCATGCTCAGTTTTATCAACGGCGAACACAATGTGCTGGTAGCCACAACGATTATCGAATCAGGCATCGACATTTCCAACGCCAACACGATGATTATCATCGATGCCGATAAGTACGGTCTGTCACAGCTTTATCAGCTGCGGGGCAGAGTCGGACGTTCTAACCGCATGGCATACGCTTATTTGATGTATCAGAAAGATAAAGTGCTGACGGAGGTTGCAGAAAAGAGGCTGAAAGCCATCAAGGAATTTACAGAGTTCGGCGCCGGGTTTAAAGTTGCTATGCGGGATCTTGAAATTCGCGGCGCGGGAAATCTTCTCGGCAGCGAGCAGAGCGGACATATGATGAACATCGGCTATGAGCTTTACTGCAAGCTGGTAGATGATGCGATAAGAGGGCTGCAGGGTGAAATCGTAAACGACAGACAGGAAGAAATCTCTGTTGAACTTGCGGTTACTGCCAATATTCCGACCTGGTATATTGAAAATGAAACCCTGAAACTGCAGATGTATAAAAAAATCGCCACCGTGCGAAATGAAAGTGACGAAGACGAAATCATTGATGAGATGATGGACCGTTTTGGAGATGTGCCGAGGGAGACTTTGAATCTCGTTCGCATTTCAAGAATCCGCAGTCTGGCGGAAGATTTAGCGGTGGAGAGAATTTATGAGCAGCAGGGGAAGGTGATTGTAGCATTTGGCGAGAAAAATCCGCTGAACGGCTATGCGCTGATGAATGTCAGCCAGGCTTTTGGAATGAAAGCCTTCGTTCACGGCGGTGTTGCGCCTTACATCAGACTTACCGTAAAACCGGCAGAGAAGCTGAAGGATACGGTTAAGCTTCTGCAGATTCTGCAGGAGCAAAAGAGTGCGAAGTCTGCAGAGCAGAAGGCTTAAGCCCTGGAGATTCTGATACAACAAGCTGCGGCTGCGGCAGTTAGAAGCTGAGAGCAAAGTGCGGCAATCCAGATGCCGGTTAAATCCCAGAACTTTGGCAGAACCAGGAGCAGCACCAGCAAAAAGACTGGTTCTGCGTAGACCAGAATATAGGCGAAGCGATTCTGTTCTGTAGCGTAAAATGCCGAAGTGGTAACCTTGACAAATGCCAGCGGGATAAAGCCGGCAAGAAAATACGGGAGGGTTACGGCAACCTCTGTACGAACCTCAATAGAAGCGCCGAACAGGGAAGCGGCATTTGTACGAACCATAAACAGAAGTACCATGCAGATGGCGGCAAGAACCACAGCGGTTCCGTAAGCCATTTGTTTGGTGCTTTTTAATTCGTCCAGCTTTTTTTCGCCGAAATAGCGGCTGATCAGAGGCTGGCAGCCGTCGCCGACGCCCTGCAGCAAAAGCAGGATAATCATGGTGATATAGGAGATGGCGGCGTAGCATGCTACCGCCTTTTCACCGCCGTAAATCATAGCAAATTTGTTCATGAGAATCAGTATGATATTGGGCGAAAAGGTCAGCCCGAAAGGAGACAGAGCAACACGCAGGATGGCGGCAGCCTGTTTTTTCAGTATCTGCAAAGCGGGTATGGCAAAGCCGATTTTGTTTTTGACAAGATAAACAAGCGCCAGTATCATGGTGACGCCCTGCCCGATCATGGTGGCAGCAGCGGCGCCGGCAAGGGACCACTCCAAATGCCAGACAAAAAGCCAGTCTAAAAATATATTGGTTAAAAATCCGCAGATCATGGCGGTCATAGCAAAGAGAGAGCCGCCCAGATTACGAATCATAGGCACAAAGCCGGTACCAAAGATTTGAAAGGCCGCTCCGAGAACGATGACTTTCAGATAAGCTTCGCCCATCTTTAAAACTTCGCCCTCCGCACCGAAAAGAACCAGCAGGGGTTTTGAAGCAAAAATAAAGAGCGCCATGGAAGCTACAGAAGAAAGGAAAAGCAGCACTGTGGTTACGTGAAAGTAACTCTTCGGGTTGTTCTCGCTAAGATGCAGGGAATACTGTACCGCGCCTCCCATGCCGATACCGGTGCCCAGCGCCTGCAGAAGGGCTGTAACCGGCCATGCAAAGTTGATGGCGGCAAGACCTGCATCTCCAATGCTGTTTCCAATAAAAAAACCGTCAACGATGGCATAAACGCCTGACAGTGCAAAAGCCAGCACGGACGGGATTACATAATAGAAAAAAACGGCATGTTTGCGCATGGTGTGAGTACTCCTTCTGAATCCTGTGATGATTTTAGTCTATCAAAAGGCAGCGGCAGTTGTCAAGCCTGGCTGCCTCGTGATTCTCCATCGATAGGCAGAGGTTTTGCGCCAACTCCAGACACTTTTTTTGAAAATATGGCGTCGCACATTGGAAAAGTGCCAACATCTGAGGAAATCTGACGGGATATTGCGCGGAATCCGTCTGAAGCAGCATTGGAGGCGCAATTTCACTGTGAAAAATTATCATAGTTGTCATGAAGTGCAAGATTTGATGAGAAAATGATTGAAGTTGGCAGATTGGCAGAGCCTGGCGCAAGAATTTGAGAAAAAATCAATGAAGTTGGCATTAGAGAGGTAAGAGGAATAATGATAAAAGAGTGTGCAATCATTCTACACACTCTTTCTGATTAATCATATAATCTCTTTGCGATGAATTCAGCGCCGATTTCGGCAGCTTTGAGCTCTGCTTCGCCCAGTTCTTTATCCTCAGGTGCAAGGACGGTAATGGAGCCGATGGCATCACCCTGAGAGATGATAGGGACGATCAGCTTGCGGCCGCTTTGGAATTTGTCCTTGGCCTGAATGATGTGATCCAGTTGCGCGTCGATTTTGTCGTTTGCGAACTGACGCTTCTGTTTACCTGCTGCAGCCACAAAACTGTCTGTGTCGGAGACTGCTACAGTCCCTCCTAAAATAGAGGAAGCTGTTTCAGCAAATTCCGCTGCAATCTGGCTCATATCGCCGATGGGGGAATATTTCTTTAGAATAATTTCACCGTTTTCACCGGTATATATTTCTAAAGGATCTCCTTCTCTGATTCTGAGTATTCTTCTGATTTCTTTGGGGACAACGACTCTTCCCAGATCATCGATTCGTCTTACAATTCCAGTTGCTTTCATGTAACTTAATCTCCTTTATTACAAATATTGTATCTCTAGTCTTTGCTTTGCTATGAAAAATATACCGGAGAATTTATAAAATCTTCATAATTTATCCTTTGAAAACCATTGGCATAAAAAGGGAATCATGTTACAATACCGGTATAACCTGATGGAGGAAAGAATATGCTTTTTAAAGAAATTACAATCTTGAATCAGAATTTTGAGATTGAACACGATATGTATGTCGGTACAAAAAATGACCAAATTGTTTATGTAGGTAAAGATGAACCGAAAGAAGATTTCGGAGAGATTTACAGCGGAAAGAACCGGCTGCTGATGCCCGGTTTTTATAATGCCCATGCCCATTCGCCTATGGCGCTGATGAGAGGCTACGGGGAAAATCTGGCGCTGATGGATTGGCTCAATACGAGGATTTTTCCTTTTGAGGACAGACTGAACAGCGGTGCGGTGTATTGGGGTACGCTCCTTTGCATGGCGGAATCTCTGCGCTACGGAATTGTATCTTCTTCGGATATGTACTATTTTATTCCGGACATGGCGAAAGCTGTGGCAGACAGCGGCGCAAAGGCGAATATTTCCCGGGCAGTGGCAAATCCTATGGGTATGGATATTGCAAAGCTCCCGTCTATGGCAGAAGCCAGAGATGCAATCAGCCAGTTTAACGGCGCGGAAAACGGAAGAATTATCATAGATGCAAGCATTCATGCGGAGTATACCAGCAACGAAGAAACGGTAAAAGCAGTGGCTGATTTGGCAAAGGAAACAGGGGTGCGGATGCATGTGCATCTGTCAGAGACAAAATCAGAACATGAGCAGTGCAAAGAACGCCGCGGCGGTATGAGTCCGGCACAGTATTTCAATCACTTAGGCATCTTTGACGTGCCGACAATCGCCGCGCACTGCGTATGGTGCGAAGGCGAGGACTTTGATATTCTGAAGGAGAAGGGCGTGACCGTTGCGTCCAATCCGGTCAGCAATTTAAAACTTGCCAGCGGTATCTGCAATGTGACAGAAATGCTGAAGCGGGAAATTCCTGTGGCACTGGGCACCGACAGTGTGGCCAGCAACAACAACCTGAATTTCTTTGAAGAAATGAAAACTTTCGCGATTTTAGCGAAAGTCAGGGAGGAAAATCCGACTGTGGTAACGCCGCAGCAGGCCCTTGAGGCAGCGACCATAAACGGTGCGCTGGCACAGGGCAGGTGTGACTGCGGGGCGATTAAAGAAGGCAATAAAGCGGATTTGCTGGTGCTGCGCACAGATACTGCCAATATGCATCCGGTGCATAACATGTTAAATAATATCGTATATTCAGCCAGTGACGGTGATATTGTCATGACCATGGCAGATGGAAAGGTGTTGTATAAAGACGGGGAATACACCACCATCGACATCGAAAAGACAATCTTTGAAACCGAAGCTGCCACTGCGGCGATTTTAAAACAACTATAAGAAAGCGAAGAGATTATGTCAAATAAGGGAAATAAGTTTATCAAAGGTGCGGCAGTACTTGGTATTGCAGGTGTAGTTATTAAACTGCTCGGCGCAGTATTCAGAATTCCTCTGACTAACTGGATTGGCGCTGATGGTATGTCTTACTACGGATTTGCGTACACCATTTACGGCGCGCTTTTAGTCCTGTCTACGGCGGGAATTCCGGTAGCGATTTCACGTATGGTATCGGAGCGAATCGCTGTAGGCGAGTACAAAAATGCCCATAAAGTATTTAAAGTTGCCACATCACTTCTGTTTGGAATTGGAATTGTCTCTTTTGCGGCATGCTTTTTCGGCGGCGAAGCGATTACCAAAGCGCTGGGAAATCCCGACGCGGCACTTGCGGTAAAAGCCATTTCGCCGGCGCTGCTCTTTGTACCGATGTTTTCAGCCTTCCGAGGATATTTTCAGGGGCGGCAGAATATGAACCCTACGGCCATATCCGAAATTACAGAGCAGCTGATTCGCGTCATTGTGGGACTGATTCTTGCTTATAAGCTTTTGGATACAGGTCTGAAAGAAGCCGCAGCAGGGGCGTCCTTTGGCGCATCAGCAGGCTCAATTGCCGGTCTTGGAATCATCGTCGTCATCTATATGCTGAACCGCAGAGTGATTCATCGAAAAATCGATTTGAACAACAAGCAGGTCGAAGAGACCAGCGTTATTTTGCGGAAAATCGTCGGCATTGCGATTCCGATTATCATCGGCAGTGAAATTATGCCGATTATGACATTGATTGATACAGGTATTATTATGACAAGGCTACAGGCTACAGGCTGGTCCTATGAGGAAGCAAAGACACTCTACGGGCTGCTCAGCGGCTTCTGCAACTCACTGATTGCGTTTCCACAGGTATTTACCCAGGCGGTGGCGGTCAGTCTCGTTCCGGCTATTGCAGCGGCCTTTAAGGTGCGCAATAAGCAGGGCGTACAGGAAAACATTCAGCTGGGATACCGGACCACGATGATTATGGCCTTTCCGTGTGCCTTCGGTATTTTTTCACTGGCGGAACCGATTATGATTCTGCTCTATGCAGACCAGAAGGCCAGCGCTATCGCTGCTGTTCCGACTCTGATGATTATGGCAATCAGTGTCATCTTTCTGGCAATCACCCAGACTTCTGTCGGCGTGCTGCAGTCTATCGGCAAACAGATGCTGCCGGTCATTCACCTGGCCATTGGTTGTGTGGGAAAAGTCATTCTGACTTTTATTCTGGTAGGTATTCACGACATCAATATTAAGGGGGCCGCTGTGGGCACTATGTTTGCCTATGTGGTCGCGCTGCTTTTAAACAACCGGTCGGTGAAACAGTACACAGGGGTAAAGTTTAATTATGAGTTAACCTATGTGCGTCCATGCCTTGCGGCTATGCTGATGGGCGTGTGCGCTTTCGCGGCCCATAAGCTGGCGGCAGGCTTTCTCGGCAACAGTATCGCGACACTCTTTGCGATTATGGTTGGCGTGATTGTCTATGTCATTTTAATTTTCATGTTCAAGGCAATTACCCTTGCGGAGGTTGAAACCATGCCGGGCGGGACCAAACTGATTAAAATTTTGAAAAGGTTTGTAAAATAATTATGAAAAAAGAGTATGAAGCGCTGTATTTAGCAAAAGATAATGAGGCAGAGGCGCTTTCTCGTCTTGTCGAGATTGTAAAGGTTCTGCGTAAAGAGTGCCCTTGGGACAGGGAGCAGACCCACGAGACTTTGACAAAGTGTATGCTTGAGGAAGCGTATGAGGCAGTGGATGCCATTTTGGAGCAGGATACTGCCAATTTGCGGGAAGAACTGGGCGATGTCCTGCTGCAGGTGGTTTTTCACAGCAATTTGTCAGAAAATGAAGGGGATTTTACCCTGACAGATGTCATCAATGAAGAATGCGACAAAATGATTCGCAGACATCCGCACATTTTTTTAGAAGAAAATGCAAAAACTATTGACAAAGCCCTTGAAAAATGGGAAAATATGAAGAGCCAAGAGCACGAGGAACATAGATATACCGACCGGCTTACCAGGGTGCCTAAGGCATTGCCGGCGCTGATTCGAAGTTCCAAGGTCCAGAGCAAGGCCGCCAAGATTGGGTTTGACTGGCAGGATGCTAGCGGTCCCTTTGATAAGATACAGGAAGAGTTCGAAGAACTTTCGGAGGCTTACAGAGATGAGGATGAAGCGCAGATTGCTGAAGAGTTTGGGGACTTGCTGTTTTCGATGGTCAATGCGTCCAGATTTTTACGTGTCAATCCTGAAGAAGCGCTGAATCAGGCGACAGCCAAGTTTGTGAAGCGGTTTGACTGTATGGAGAAGATTGCAGAAGCAGGGGGCAGGGATTTGGGAGAAATGTCTCTTGAGGAGATGGACAGGCTTTGGCTAGAGGCAAAGAAAAAATAAGTTCAATGCTTATCTATAATTTTAAGGAGGATTTTTATAATGAATAAGGCTGAACTCGTTGCTGCAGTAGCAGAAAAAACAAATTTCACCAAGAAGGATGCAGAAGTTGCAATCAACGCATTTCTTGCAAGTGTTGAAGAAGCAATGGTAAAGGGCGACAAGGTACAGTTGATTGGATTCGGTACTTTTGAAACCAGAGAAAGAAAAGCTAGACAGGGAAGAAATCCTAGAAAACCGGAAGAAGTAATCGAAATCGCTGCTTCCAAGGCTCCTGTATTCAAAGCAGGTAAGGCTCTGAAAGACGCAGTAAACAAATAATAGAGCATTTACAGAGGACAACCCTGCGTTGTCCTTTTTTCTTGTTTTTTATGGGAGTGCGAGGGTTAGAAAGGAACATCATGAGAATCGACAAGTTTTTAAAGAATTCACGCTTAATTAAGAGAAGAACCGTGGCAAAAGACGCCTGTGACCAGGAACGAGTGTCCATCAACGGAAAGGTGGTAAAAGCCGGTGCAGAGGTTAAGGAGGGAGATGTGATTCACATTTCTTTCGGGAACAGTTCTCTCACAGCAAAAGTGCTGAAGTTGACAGAATCCTGCCGCAAGGAAGATGCAGCAGATATGTATGAAATTATAGAAGACTAAAGACAGGGCGCAGGCAGAAAATCCTTATGGTACTGCCGAAAACGCCCTGTCTTTGATTTGTATCAAAGGATATTGCGAAGAGAAAGCCCTTCATTTTCGTGTAGAAAGCGAAGCTGCTCTGTCAGTGCCAGCAGTTCGCCGCTGCTGTTAGACACGTCTTTTGCCTTAATATACATCAGTGTTTTGGCAAAGTTGCTGTCAGCATCGTTGACCTGCTGGGTATCCAGAAAAAACAGAGCTTTATCTCTGTAGTTATGCCATTTTTCATACTGGCTTTGAAATGCTTCAAAAGCAGTATCCCAATTTTCATTTTCAATTGCCGGCATGACTGCATCTTCACATTCAGTGATGATATCGTGGAGATTCTGGTCGGAGTAATGATAAAAGAGTCCCCAGCAGCCGACCAGAATTGCCAGAGAAATGATGGACGTAATCAATGCTTTCATTTAGTACACCTCACCGGAAAAATTTTGTTTATGCTGGGGCATCGGATAGACATGGAACATACTTTTTCCATCGTAAAATGCGGCAAAAACCTCGCTGATATCGTTGATTCCTTTTGCCTGCAGCATACAGAGCAGAGTGTTGTAGTCGGTATCGGTCTTTAACATATTTTCTTCGTAGAGTATGCCGTCGCTGATGAGCACCAGCGGCAGTTTTTCCTGATCGGTTTTCGCAATGATAGAAAGTTCTCCGTTGGACTCCATGACGGCGTATTCTACATCGGAAATAGAAGGGCAGTTACCCAGACGAAGCTGTTCAAGCAGGTCGTTGACGGTAATACGGAGCCTTTGCATTTCTTTGACATTAATCATGCCTTTATCGATAATTACACTGGGCCTGCCGTTAATAAAATTCTTGAATTTCTCGTTTTTAATAGAGATATAGGAAAGGAGCACCTGCAGAAAAAGCAGTGTAAAAATTGCCATTGCACCGTTGATTAATGAAGAAGACGGCTCATCGATAGGAATTGAAGCCAGTTCCGCGATCATAAAAAGTACAACCATTTGAAAGGTTGACATCTTGGAAAGTTCCGACTTTCCCATGACCCGCAGTGTAAACAGTACGATCAGATATAAAATCAAAGTTCGAATACAAACAATAATCAAAACGCACCTCCAAAGATTTGATGTTTCTATTGTGTACCTGCGAAGGATTTGTTATACTAGGAAGAAACGAATTTTTGTAAAAAGGAGAGAACGACTTGCGACAGACGAACAGATTCAGATTGTTTTACGGTTTTGGATACGGCGCGATGGGCGTGGTGAATCCGCTGATCGGGCAGTATATGGGCAGCATCGGTTTTAGCGGTACGCAGATTGGTACAGTGACTTCGCTGGCAACTGCCATTGCGGTGTTTGCAGCGACCTTTTGGGGCGACCGGTATGCCAACAGCAGGGATGGCAGAAAAGTCATTGCGCTGATTTGCATTCTGGCAGGCATGATGTCGCTGGTAAATTCCATTGCAGGGGTGTTTATCCTGTTTCTTTTCAGTTATGGAATTCAGTATTTCTTTCAGGGACCGGTCATGGGCATGTCTGATGCTTTGGTCTTGGAGTCGGAGCAGGAAAATTTCTCTTCCATTCGTCTGTGCGGTGCCGTTGGTTATGCTGCGGCAGTGTTTATCGGGGGTAAAATTGGCGGCGTTTTAGGCCTAAAAACGATTTTCTATATGAACGCGGTTTGTTTTTCACTGGCGGCATTGACCGTTTTGACGGTAAAGGCTTCGGCGGTGGAAAAGTCTGGACACGGAAAAAGAAAGCCTTCTGAAAGGGTTCGTTACAGTGCGCTGCTCTCGGAAAAACGGGCACTGCAGCTGATTGTCTGTGGTATTTTTGTTATGGGGAGCAACGTGGCAAATAATACGTATTTTGGATTTTTATTCACGGAAGGCGGCGGTACAGTTTCCGGAGTAGGCACGGCTTTTCTTTTGATGGTGGGCAGCGAAGCGCCGTTTATGGCATTGGCACCAAAGCTCTGCCGCAGATTTTCCAGAGAGAAAACCATTTTCTTTGCCATGGTTTTGTCAGCGGTGCGGTTCGGTTTATATGCCCTTGGACCATCGGATACATTTCTTCTGGCGACTTTCTTCCTGCAGGGCATGGTCAACGGAATTCTGCTGACGGAATATGTAAAATACCTGTCAGAGGCAGTAGATGTACGGCTTATAGCCCTGGCAGTTGCAGCTTTTTATGCGGTCAGCTCTAATGGCGGTACAATTCTGTGCAGCTTTTTAGGTGGTGTAGCCATGGATCTATTCGGCGCGACCGGCGTATATGCACTGTTCAGCGGGATGAATGCAGTAGGCGCGGCGCTTTATATGGCGTTCGGATTGCATAGGAAAACGGAAAAAGTGATGAAAGAGTAGGCTGCAGTGTGCGGCAGCACGGCAAACCCACGAAGCGTCAGGGAACGTTGACAAATATCCGTAATTCCTTTATTTTGTCAACGTTTTATTCAATTTCTATTCGAAAACAGATGAAAATCAACCGTGTTTTTGACAAAACTGACAAAAATCAAAAAAAGTGTCAATGCTGTCAACGTTTTAGGGCAAAAACGTTGACAAAATTGACAGATTCTCGTTTTTTTGTCAACTTTGGCAATGTTTAAGGACATATTAACCGTGGAATTCAGACTGTCTGTTGACAAAAATACGCAGGTTAACGAAATTTGTCAACGTTGTTAGAAAAAGCTTCATACGTTTATACTGGTGCTTTGCATTTTGCTTGCATTGTGCGGCAAAAGTTTTGCTTGCAAAGCGCAGAAAACAATGCTAAAATATTTGGGTACGTAAATAAAACTTAATATCAGGCGTTGAAGGAACCAGTAGCCCGGCGTAATACCCTTACAGAGAGATTGTCATATGGTGAGAGACAGTCGGTGAGGCCGCAAGCGAATATCACTCCGGAGCCTGCGCACTAATGAGAGGCGGTCTTAAGGCGCGATGGCACATTATCATATATGCGTCCGAGACTTGCAATTAGGGTGGTACCGCGGTTTAGAATTGAATCGTCCCTAATCGGAAATCATATTTTCGGTTGGGGATTTTTTATTATAGAAGAAATACCCCCGAACCCGAAAACACAGAAAGGAAGTAGAGATACATGTTCAAAAAATTATCTGACAAGCCTGTAGCACAGGTACAGAACGAACAGGTCGAAAAATGGAAAAAAGAAGACCTGCTGCATAAGTGCGTAACAGCAAGAGAAGACGGCGAAAAGTTCGTATTCTTTGAAGGACCTCCGACAGCAAACGGAAAGCCGGGCATTCACCACGTCATGGCAAGAACCTTAAAGGATTCCATCTGCCGCTATAAGACCATGCAGGGATATCAGGTCAACAGAAAAGCCGGCTGGGATACCCACGGTCTTCCGGTAGAAATCGAAGTCGAAAAGCAGCTGGGCATGAGCGGCAAACAGGACATCGAAAAATATGGTATCAAGGAATTTAACCAGAAGTGTAAAGAATCTGTTTTCACTTACACAGACATGTGGAGAGAGATGACAGAGAGAATGGGTTATCTGGTAGATTTAGACAATCCGTATATCACTTTGGACAATAACTACATCGAATCCGGCTGGTGGATTCTGAAAGAATTTTTCAAGGCTGGGCTGATTTACGAAGGTCACAAGATTCTGCCGTACTGCCCGAGATGCGGAACCGGTCTTGCTTCCCACGAAGTAGCACAGGGCTATAAAGAAGTCAAGGTCAATACACTGGTATGCAAATTTAAACGTAAGGATGCAGAAAACGAGTATTTCCTGGCATGGACAACAACCCCTTGGACTCTTGCATCCAACACCGTTTTGACCGTAGGTCCTGACATCGACTACATTAAAGCAAAGATGAACGAGGGTGATGATGAGGGCAATATCTTCTACGTTGCAAAAGCGCTGGCAGACAAAGTGCTGGGCGAAGGCAAATATGAAGTTTTGGAAGAAATGAAAGGAAGCGCGCTTGAATATATCGAATACGAGCAGCTGATGCCTTTTGTAAAGCCGGAAGGCGGCAAGAAAGCATTCTTCGTGACCTGCATGGATTACGTTTCCGTAGAAGATGGTACAGGTATTGTTCATACTGCGCCGGCATTTGGTGAAGACGACTATCAGTGCGGACGCAAATACAACCTGCCGATGCTGCAGCCTGTTGATGAGAGAGGCTGCTATACTGAAACTCCATGGGCGGGACGCTTTGTTATGGAAGAAGGTCTTGATGTAGATATTATCAAATACCTGGCAGGTGAGAACAAGATTTTCGCGAAGGAAAAACTGGAGCACAACTACCCGCACTGCTGGCGTTGCGGCACACCGCTTGTTTACTATGCAAAGCCGAGCTGGTATATCGAAATGAGCAAGCTGAAAGAACAGCTTGTTGAAAATAACAACACTGTAAACTGGTTCCCTGAATTTGTCGGCGAAAAGCGTTTTGGAAACTGGCTGGCAGAAGTAAAGGACTGGGCAATTTCCCGTTCCAGATACTGGGGTACACCGATTCCAATCTGGAGATGTGAATGCGGTCATCTGGAATGCATCGGAAGCCGTGCAGAGCTGGTGGAAAAGGCAATCGAAGAGATCGATGAATCCATCGAGCTGCACAGACCGTATGTGGACGATGTTCACATCACATGCCCGCACTGCGGAAAACCGATGAGCAGAATTCCGGAAGTTATGGACTGCTGGTTTGACTCCGGCGCTATGCCGTTTGCACAGTGGCACTATCCGTTTGAAAACAAAGAAATCTTTGAAGAAAAGCTGTTCCCGGCTGACTTTATCTGCGAGGGTATCGACCAGACCAGAGGCTGGTTCTACTCCCTGATGGCAATTTCCACCTTTATCATGGGCAAAGCACCGTACAGAAATGTACTGGTTAATGACCTGATTCTGGATAAAGAAGGAAAGAAGATGAGTAAATCCAGAGGAAACACCGTTTCTCCGTTTGAACTCTTTGACAAATACGGCGCAGACGCAACCAGATGGTATCTGCTTTCCGTATCACCGGCCTGGACGCCGACCAAGTTTGACGAAGACGGACTCATCGACGTTGTCAGCAAGTTCTTCGGCACTTTGAAGAACGTATATAACTTCTTCGTGCTGTATTCCAATCAGGACGATGTGGATGCTGCGGCACTGACTGTAGATTACGACAAGAGACCTGAACTGGACAGATGGATTCTTTCCAAATACAATCAGCTGGTAAAAGATGTGACGGAATACATGGATCACTACGACCACATGAAGACCGTAAGAGCGATTACAGATTTTGTTGCGGAAGATTTGTCCAACTGGTATATCAGACGTGCGAGAAGAAGATTCTACGCAGAGGAAATGACCGACGACAAGAAGAGTGTATACGCGACCACTTACGAAGTGCTGGTAGGCACAGCCAAGCTGATTGCGCCGATTGCGCCGTTCCTGTCTGACGAAATTTATACCAACCTGACCGGCGAGGAGACTGTCCACGTGGCATACTTCCCGAAGGCAGACGAAAGCCTCATCGACAAAAAGGTTGAAGAAAGAATGGACCTTGTCAGAACTTTAGTTGCACTGGGCAGAGGCACCAGAGAAAAGGAAAGAATCAAGGTAAGACAGCCGCTTTCCGAAATTCTGGTAGATGGCAAGTATCAGGCGGTGATTGAGGATCTGACACCGCTGATTATGGAAGAACTCAACGTCAAGAAAGTTGTCTTTGCGGCAGAGCTCGACCAGTATATGAACTTCACCTTGAAACCGAACTTCAAGGTTGCAGGACCTGTTCTTGGCAAGAATATCAAAGCCTTCGGCGCAGCCCTTGCAAAGGAAAACGCAGCCGATGTGGTAGCTCGTCTGGAACAAGGCACTATGAAGCTGAACTTAGACGGCGAAGAAGTTGAAATCGAAAAAGACTTCGTAGATGTTAGAATTAATGCAAAAGAAGGCTTCGCAGTAGCTATGGAAAACAACGTGTTCACAATTTTAGACACGACTGTGACACCGGAGCTGGCTGCAGAAGGTCTTGCGAGAGAGCTGATTTCCAAGGTGCAGCAGATGCGTAAGGCAGAAGACTTTGAAATGATGGATAACATCAGGATTTTCGTGGAAGCCGACGCCGATGTAAAGGCTGCAGTGGATACTTTCTGTGATTATATCAAGAAGGAAACTCTGGCAGTTGCCATCGAAGAAGCTGCCGGACTGGAAACCTATGACCTCAACGGCCATAAGACCGGTATCAAAGTTGAAAGAGTATAATATAATGTAATGAAAAAGGATTCTGTGCGAATTTCGTGCAGAGTTCTTTTTTTCTTATTTTATTATTTTTCTTATGGCAGATTTTGGAAGTTTTCAAAAATATTCAGTTGGGTTTTCAAAACTGCCGAAAAGGGTTTCTTTTTGCGGACGAAATCGGGATTTTGAAAACCAAAATTAGTAAAGTTGAAAACTGGTAAAATCATACATAGAAATATGTTCAAAATTTATCCTTGACAAAGGGGGGTAAACTGCATTATTGTATTAATTAAATAGTACAATGATACGAAAGAGAAAGAGAAACGACCAATGGATAAGATTTTAAACGAGAATCTACCGATATATATGCAGATTATGGATAAGATTCGGGCGGCAGTTATTTCCGGAGAGCTTGCGCCGGGCGCAAAGGTGGCTGCAGTGCGGGAACTTGCGGAAGACTTTGGGGTGAATCCCAATACGATGCAAAGAGCGCTGTCGGAACTGGAGCGAGAAGGAATTTTGATTTCCGAGCGAACCAGCGGTCGTTTTGTAACCGAAGACAGAAGTGTGATCGACACAGCCCGTGAGGAAGCAGCGCAGAAAGTTGTTGGGGATTTTTTGCAGAAAATGAAGGAACTGGGCTTTTCTAAAGGGCAGATTGAAGATTTTTTTCGAGGGACTGAGGCAGAAGAAAGCGCAGCAGTATAAGGGGAAATGATGATGGAAAGAACATTGACTTTGGTTGAAGAACCGCCTATTGTGCGGATTTGCGGGCTTAGAAAGAATTTTGGGACTGTGGCGGCGCTGCGGGATGTGAATTTGGAAATTTCCAGAGGGCGGATTATCGGACTATTGGGCGCTAACGGCAGCGGCAAGACTACGCTTTTGAAAATTTTGGCAGGGCTCTATACCGGCTATGAGGGAGAAGTTTTAATAGACGGCATGAGGCCCGGTGCTTTCAGCAAGGCGAAAGTATCCTATCTGCCGGATCGGCCGGCTTTTTCGCTGAAGCGTACAGCAGGAGAAATTAAAGAAATCTACAGGAACTATTTTGAGGATTTTGATGAGGCACATTTTGAGCAGCTGATGGACAGCTTTGAGATAGACAGTAAGACCCCTTTTCAGGAAATGTCAAAGGGCATGATAGATAAAGTGCAAATCAGCTTAGCCATGAGCAGAAAGGCGAGTCTTTATTTGCTGGACGAGCCTCTGGGTGGGGTGGACGTTAAGGCGAGAGATCAGGTGCTGGATGTGATTTTGGAAAGCTTTGACACAAAAGGAACGATTTTGGTGGCGACGCATCTGATTTCAGAGGTGGAGCGTTTATTTGACTCGGTAATCGTTTTAAAAGACGGCAGTGTTGCAATGTTTGAGCCTTGTGATGATGTGCGGGCAAGGTTTGGCAGTAATTTAGAAGAAGCTGTGAAGCAGATTTTTTAGGAGGCAGAAATCTTATGAACGGCAAGTTGAAAGGAACGGAAAAGTGGACATGGATATGTGCGGGCCTTGGCGCAGGGGTGCTGGCTCTTGCGGTAATTTGCGGAGCAGCAGGCTGGCGTGCAGCTTCGGCGCAGGAGGAAGAAATCGCTTATCTGCGGGAGTTTACGTGGGAAGTGCCGCTGACTGAAAATCAGACCGTTGTTAATTATGCTGATTACTATTTTAGAAATACAGGAGGTGCTGACCCGGCGGTTAGAGCGTCGGAACTGGCAGATTTTAGAAACACATCGGCAATGTCAGATTATGGGATTTTCAATGACTACCTGGGAGAAAAGGAAAAAGAAATCTGGGAGATTGTAGAAGGCACGCAAAGCACATATGTCAATGAGAAAAAGGAAGTCATATTTAAAAATAAAAACCTGTGGCAGAGTGAGGTGCTGATGGAACTGTCTGATACATACGCAGTGCTTCATAAAGGAAAAGACGGCGGCTACAGATTGGTGGATCTGCAGGGGAATACGATGATAGAGACTTCTGCGAGACGAAGAATAGAAGGCGTCGATAACCGTTATGTAGCTGTCGGTGATGATGTGAATACGTTTAATAAATTATATGATGTGAAGACCGGAGAGTATAAGCAGCTGCCTTATACTTGCGCTAAGATTAGTCAGTGGTATGAAGGCTGGTATAAGGCTATCGTAGATTTTTCTTTCAGCGAAACATATATGGGATTTGTTTCAGGAACCGTGTTTTTAGATGAAGATATGAATATTGCCATGGGCGGTGCGGTCTTTAATGACAGCACGTACTTTTCTGCCAATCTGTCAGAAGGTCTATTTTACGGTGTTAAGGAAAAACGCAATATAGAGGGAAATATAAACGACAACGGGCTTTTGCCGAGAGGATATTTTGACAAGAGTGGAAAGCAGGTTATTGAAACAAAGAATGCCGATTTTGCTTCCGATTTTTCCGAGGGGAAAGCGATGATTTATGCTTCCGGAAAGAAAGTTTATTGTATTGACAGAGATGGCCGTGTCCTTTTTGAAAAGACTTTGTCGGAGGAAGTTTTTCCATTGAATGATTTTTTTACCGGATGGAAAGCTGGTTTTGTAGATGACCGTGTAGTAATCTGCGACGGAGAAAAATGCGGTGTGGCAGATGAGAGGGGCAAATGGATTGTGAAACCTGTCTTTGATGAGATTTATCTGGCGAAAGACGGAAAGGCTGTGGTTGTTCGAGGGGAAAAATTCGGTGTACTGCAGCTGGAAAGGGGGCAAGGAAAATGACGATGAAATCTGTGCAGATTCATATGGAAATGTTAGCGGGTCATATTGGCAGTTCGGTGCTGGCGCTGGCTACAGGCATATTTCTTTGGCCGCCGATGATGGTTGTGCTGGTTTTGATTTTGGGCCATGGCCTTTATAAACTATATGGGAAAACACTTTTTGGCGACGACGCAGAGCTGCTGATGACACTGCCTTTTTCGGCGAGAGCGTTAACAGCGGGAAAGTTGATTGCTTTTCTAATCTGGTGCAGTATTTTGTGGCTGATCAGTATGGGACTTGCTGTAGGGCTGATGCTTCCTAACCATTTTGTCGATTTGGCAGAGTATCTGAGCGGAAGCATGGACGCACAGCAGATTGCGGGTATGGAGCCGTGGCAGGTGGGCATCAGCTGCGGCATTGATATGATTACGCCGTTTATTTATGCGGCGATCCTTTGCCTTTTGACTATGACTGTAGAACTGGCGCTGGGTCATGTAGTTACCGGAAAGCGCAAGCAGGCCATGATGCTTTTGGCAATGCTGGTTTCTGTGATTATTTTTGGAGCAGCCTTAGCCGGCATCACTTTCCTGTCAAAATGGCAGCTGCTGCTTGGAAAAAGCGGTTTTTGGATTGGGATTGCTGTGGATTTAGCAGTGATTGTTGTAAATGTGCTGCTATATAAAAAGTCGGTGAAATTGCTGGAATACAGTTACGATTTGACTTAAAAATGTAAAAATATCCTAAATCTTGACCAGATATTGAAAAAAATGACCGAATATTTCTTTTTTGTTGTAGGGGGATTTGCCATATTGTATAATAGATAAAAGAAGATACTTTTCTGATATTTGCTTTTATGGTAAAATGATATCGTAATATGTAATACCTTTGGAGGTTACCTATGAAGATTATCATTTGTGATGACCAGATTAGTGAAATTCAGAAGCTGGAAACGCTGTGCATTCGTTATTTTCAGGAAAAGGAAATTGCCGCGGAAATAGAGACTACAATGAATCCTAAGGAGATTCTGGCAGAGCCTTTGGAGGCGGACATTCTGATTCTTGATGTAGAGATGGGCGAGGTGAACGGCATTGAGATTAAAAATGAGCTGGCAAGACGGGGGAACGGGCCGCTGGTTATCTTTGCGACCAACTATCCGGAAAATATGTCCAGAGCATTTAACGTCAATGTCATCGGATTTTTAATCAAGCCGGTGCGATTTTCCGATTTATCTGCTTATCTGGATACAGGTGTTAATTTGATTTTCGCGAATAAGCATTTTACTTATCCCGATGGAAGCCGCGGCTGTTTAGATGAAATTCTGTGGATCACAGCTGATTCCGGCTATGCGGATGTACATCTGAAAGACGGCAATGTGAAGAATATCGGCAAGCATAGGATGAAAGAACTTGCAGCAAGGCTTGAACCGCTGGGATTTATCTGTATCAGCAGCGGACAGATTATTAACTGCAAGCATATCAGCACATTTCGAGATGATAGAATTCTTTTGCGGGGTATCTTGGAAAAGCCGGGCGGAGAATCCTGTGACAGGGAATTTTCAGTCAGCCGGCGCAGAAAAAAGGAATGCTTTGAGAAGTATGCAGCTTACTGTGAGAAGGTGCAGAAGTATATCTAAAGGAGACTGTCATGACTACAGCTATCATTTTACTTTTGGATTTACTGAATGTATTTTTGCTGTTTCGATTTATATTAGGCTGCGAGTTTCGGAAAACTCGCAGCTCTGTTGTTATTGGGGCGGGAATTGTTGTGGCGACCTTTGTTGTGATGTTGTTCTACATTGATGTGCTGCCTTATAACGTGGTATGGCTGTTTTCTCACAGTATCTGTATCTTGCCGATGATTCTATTGAAGGGGAACCGTTGGAATCTTTTTGGGTTAGGGGTTGCGTACTTTGCGGTGACGATGCCGATTATTCATTTAGCTGATGGTGTAATGTTAGTGCTTTTCAAGAGTCGTGCATTTTATGCGAATTCTAGCTGGTATACCATTTGTGCACAAGTTATTACAGCTATGTTTTTTTGTTTGTTAATTAGACTTTTCTATAATAAGAGAGACAAAATTCATGATGCGGCTATTAGTATAAATTCTTATATATATATATTATTTTCTATTGTCCTAGATATTTTTCCATTAGAATGGATTCATTTGGGTGCAGGAGATACAGATGATGCAATGGTGTATCAGGGTGCAAATTCAATTAAAGATGCAGTAACTGCTTTTATTACCATCGGCTTTATGTTTGCGGTAGTATTTATTTTTTTCCAAAAAAAGCGTTTGAAACAGGAGGTGCTTTTAAAGGAACGCTGCATTGAAGAGCAGGTAGAGCAGTATCGCCTGATGGGGGATGCCAACGAAGAGTCGAAAAAATTCAGACATGATTTCAATAAGCATCTGGATACTCTGACAAGTTTATATGACAAAGGTGAGATGGAAGAACTGGGGGAATATCTTCGCCAAATTTACGATGTAAAAGAAAGAGCATACTACATCAGCACCGGCAATATGATTTGTGACGCTATTGCGAATCAGTATTACAAAAAATGTAAAGAGGCTGGGATTAAGCTGCACTTTAATGGTTTTTTTCCAGAGCGAATATCAGTTGCTATGACAGACTTATGCGTCATTCTGTCTAATGCACTGGACAATGCTTATGAAGCGGCATGTAAATGCGACGGGGAGCAGGTGATAGAGTGCAAGGTGGGCAATCAGGGCGATTTTCTGTTTATCACCATTTGGAATCAGGCAAGCACGGAGCCTGCAATTTCTGATGGATATATTCTTACAACGAAGCAAAATAAGGAAAGACATGGTCTCGGCACAAAGAATATGCAGGAAGCAGCGGCTAGAAATGGAGGAAGGGTCTGGTGGGAATATGACAAGAATAGCCAGATGGTAGTCACAAATATACGACTGCGAGACGCAAAAATGGAAGAAACAGGAAAATTATGACCAAATATTTCTAAAATTGACCGAATATTTCTTTTAGATTGAAAATCTGTTGACCCCGTGGTAAGGTGAAGATAGAAAACATAAACAATAAAGAAAGGTTCAGAAAATAAAATGAAGAGAAAATTATTTAATGTTTTACTAATCTTATCCTTGACGATGAGTTTAACCGTAACTGGTATATTTGCAGAAAGTAAGCCAGCTAAAATTCAAAGCGTATCGCAGTTAAAAGCAGCTTTGAATCAGAATTTGACAGAGTCAGAAGAAAAAGCAGTTATTGAAGAAACAGAAAGCGGCGTAATGGACGCATTTATGACTGAAAAGATGGATGAAGCAGTAGAACTATTGAATTCGCAGGAAAGAGATTTGGTGATGAAACAGCTTCCTGATGGAGCGGCATACGCAGTTAGAAATTATGATTTAGGCGATGGTTGCACACTTACCGTGGAACTCAGCGACAGAGAAGAGGGGCAAGCCTTAAAGGTTCCTCAGATTTCGCCTATGGCAACATCCGGCAGCAGCGACCAGTGGAAGGATTACGGAAATCGCTACTTTACAGCAAGGGCGAGCGTAACCATCAGCAATGTTGCTGCAAGTATGAGTTTAGAGAATCATTATACGTTATCGGCTGATGGGATAGAGGAACGCAGTGGTGTTGCGGATGTGAGTTGGTCTGTTGTAACTGGGTCTTGTAGTAAATCTAAGCCGGTAATTACTGATAGAACTGCAAAAACCGTTGGAGCGTCCGATGTAAATATGCACTGCAATTATACATTTAAGGGAAAAGATGGAAGGATAGAGGTGCCGTCAGAATATAAGTTAAACACAGCAGTCGGTTATGTGGCAATCAATAAGACCGCAAAACAGATTAAGGTCAGACAGTCTTGGAATCTGACAAAGATATCATAAAAAATGAAACAGATTTTAAGTAGTTGCTTGAAATAAATAAACTGGCGAAAGGAGAGTGAACATCATGTAAAGGAAATAGGTGGATTGGGATAAACAGGGGTACAAATTGTAGAACTAAAAGACTTGAAGCTTTATGAAGATAAAAAGAAAGAGCTTTTCAAAAGTATGATGTGATTGGACCCACAAAACATATATTAAGAAAAACTCTATCTTCATTATGAGGCATAAAGCAGAATAAGTCAAGAAGAAAGACGAGGTCTGAAATGAAGAAAAGAACTTTTTTAAGCTGTTTGTTAAGTGTTGCATTAATGGCAACAACAATTTTACCAGCATTTGCAGGCGAACAGAATGTCAATCCATCGACAAAAACAAGTTTAAGCCCAGACATGTTGGCTGATTTCACTTTGCCTGAAAATCCTAAAATCGCTGTTGTAATGGATTCATCCTTTGAAGGTGAGAATATTTCTGTACACCTGCCGAAAGAACTTGGTTTGAAACAAGGCGTTGCAGAAGAGGAAGGGGTGATGACATATGGAGGAGAACGACATGCAGCATTGAAACTCAAAACACTACAGCGAGAAGAAAAGGGTGTGCCTTTGACAAGCATACAAACGGATGTTACACTTAAAGATAAAATAGCGCCTAGAAGTTATTCATTTCATCATGAACTGCCATTTGGGTATAAGTTGATGAAATCAGAGGATTATTATGCTGAGATAATTAATGCTAAAGCTGGATCAGAAGAGAAAGAACAGAGCCAGAAAGGATGGGTGTATATTTTAAATGAAGAAGATGAAATTGTTGCTATAATAGAGCCAGCGTATGCTGAGGATGTGAATGGGAACAAAATCAATACGCACTATGAGGTGGAAGGAAACACATTGGTACAGGTTGCTGATATAACTGACAATACAGCGTATCCTGTAACTGTAACGACGACATCAACTAAACCGCAGAATCATAAGATAAGTGATGAGACAGCGAGATGCACTTTAGATAACAGTGTAATTAGCTTGGCATCTTTCGTAGGTGGCAGTGTTGAAAAAGGATTAACTTATGCAGCCAAAAAAGAAATTACTGAAGCTGTAGTAAAGAAATTAGGCTCTAAATTTATACCTATTTTAGGAAATATATCTTGGATAGTATCAGGGTTTGCTACGATTGCAGATGTAATGGGGTATAACTATACACAGGTTACAGTAGGTTATGAAATCTGGGCATATTACAAACATCAAGGTGGTAGATGGGTTGAAGGCAGACAATATAAAGGAAAGAAGATAGAATTGAGATGTATTAAATAAAAGGATTGCGATATGGAGAGAATAAATTTTACGCTATTACTATGTGTAATAACGCAGTGCATGCTTTTGAGCAGCATGATTTATAGGTATAGAAACAAGAGTTGGAGCAGTAGGGTTGGAAAGTATATTGACTACTTTTGGTTTATTGTGGGAACACCGCTTTTAATTGTAAGTACCGCTGCATTCTTTCATCTCATTTAAATTAGGTATCACAAGGAATCTAAATATAAATTATGCAGTTATGGAAATAGAAATCTTGTTCCGAGCCAAAATTCATTTGGCTCGGAATAAGGAATACTGATAATTTATAAAAAAATGAAAGAATATTTATTTTGCATCGATATTCTGTTGACCATATGTTAAGGTAAAGATAGACAAAGTTTTGATATAGACTGGTCCTATGTCAAGATTTAGTACAAGTTAAAATGAGGTTTTCCTCATCTTAACTTGCCATAAGCAATTCGTCT
>JALEOD010000044.1 GCA_022767345.1 Emergencia sp. | reverse complement strand
CAGCTTTTTTCTGTGTACTGCAATTTTATAAAAGAAAGGACAGCAGTATCAAATTGCTGTCCTTGCGGTTTATTATAGCTGGTAGTGTATAAGCGTGGGTTCATCATATTTGGTGTGGTATCTTTAACTATGGGAAACTCCCCTTTCCCATTTTGAAACCGCTCTGTCAGTTACTCCCAACAGTTCTGCCAACTGTTTCTGGGTCAGCTGTTTTGCTTTTCTTCTCTCAGAAATAAACGCTGCAATCTTTTCATAGTCTAAAGTCCTGTTATCCATCTCTATACCTCCTTGCTTTATTCTAGCATGAAACTGCTTCCAGTGACAACCAACTGTCGGTTGAGTTTAGTCTTTGCTCCAGATTGTTTTTTGCGCTATGCCTCTTGACAACCGCCCTTATATGTGTTTAAATAAACACATGAGCAACTGTTCATATGAGCGAGCAAAAAAACAAGTAAAAAAGAGGAGGTTTTACAATGAAAACAATTTACAACAAAGACTCTATGAAGGCCCTGCTTCATCACCACGATGAACACTGTGGCTGCGGTCATCACCATCATGACCATCATGGCGAAGGCGTCCACTGCGACGGAGGCCACGAACATCACCATCACGAAGAAACACATCACCACGAAGAGCATGAGGACAGCTGCTCTTGTGGCTGCGGTCACGACCACCACGATCATGACCATTGTCATGATGAGGACGACAGCGGCGGCGACGGGGACGAGGAGCACCATCACCACCACGACCACGATGAACATTGCGGCTGTGGCTGTGGCCACGAACATCACCATCACGAAGAAACACATCACCACGACCATGAACAAGCACATCACCATCACCAGGTCGATGCGGCTGTTCTTGCCAAGGCAGACAAAAAAGTCTACATCTTAGAAAATCTTGGCTGCGCTCACTGCGCTTCTAAGATGGAAGAAAAGATTAACCAGCTGCCGACAGTAAAAGACGCAACCATCACCTTTGCGACCAAGCAGCTTCGTATCGCCGCTGAGGACTGCGACGCACTGCTGCCTGAAATCCGCAGGATATGCACATCCATTGAGTCTCAGGTGGAGGTCGTAAATCCATCGACACAGAAAAACGAGAAAATATCTATTGAAGCACCCGGCAAGAAAAAGAAGAAAACCATTGCAAAAGACAAGCTGGAACTCATCGCAATTATAGTAGGTGCCCTCCTCTTTGCAGGCGGCGCAATCATCCATCACACTGACGCAAACATAGATCCGCGCGTTGTGATTGCCCTGTCTGTTTTATCCTACTTGATTCTGGGCGGTAAAGTCATCTTAGAAGCTCTGCGAAATATCAGCAAAGGGCAAATCTTCGATGAAAACTTCCTGATGAGCGTTGCCACCATCGGCGCTTTTGCCATTTCCGAGTACCTGGAAGCTGTAGGCGTCATGCTCTTTTACAGAATCGGCGAATACTTCGAGCACAAAGCCGTTGAAAAAAGCCGCGGTCAAATCATGGATGCCATTGATATGCGTCCGGAAGTCGTCAATCTGGTAAGGGATGGCTCCGTCACCGTCATTCCGGCAGAAGAAGCTGCTGCCGGCGATATTCTGCTGATACGCCCGGGAGATAGAATTCCGCTGGACGGCGTCATCACAGAAGGTGAAAGCCGCATTGACACCTCCCCTATTACAGGGGAACCTGTTCCCGTCGGCGCAAAGCCTGGCGACTGCGTCACCAGCGGCTGTATCAATACTTCCGGTCAGCTGATGATTCAGGTGGAAAAAATACTGGCAGAATCTATGGTTTCCAAGATTTTGGATTCAGTGGAAAACGCTGCCGCGGGAAAACCAAAAATCGACCGTTTTATCACCAGATTTTCAAGAATCTATACCCCATGTGTTGTCATTGCCGCCCTGCTTCTTGCAGTCGTGCCGTCACTGGCAACGGGAAACTGGAACTACTGGGTTTACACAGCCTTAACCTTCCTGGTTATGAGCTGCCCCTGTGCTCTGGTACTCAGTGTGCCGCTGGCCTTTTTCTCCGGAATCGGCGCCGGCTCCAAACAGGGAATCCTCTTTAAAGGAGGTCTTTCCATGGAAGCCCTCGGCAAACTGCAGGCTGTCGTCATGGATAAAACCGGCACAATCACCGAAGGAAATTTTGTTCTGCAGAAAGTCATCGCAGAACAGCCTCTGTCAGAAGACGCGCTGCTTTCCCTTTGCGCAGGCTGTGAACAGAACTCCACCCACCCCATTGCTGTCAGCATCGTAAACGCTGCCCGCGAAAAAGGTCTTTCCATCAAGGCCCCGGGCAAGCTGACGGAAATTGCGGGCTGCGGCATTGCCGCCGAAACAGAGGCAGGCCTTGTCCTCTGCGGAAACAGAAAGCTGATGGAACAATATCAAGTGGCTATGCCGGGCCTTTCTGAAATCGGAAACGGCGCAGAAGTTTTCGTCGCAATCGACGGTAAATTCTCCGGCTATTTAGTCATTGCCGATACTGTCAAAGGTGACGCAAAGAGTGCTGTCAGCCGCCTGAAAGAAATGGGCCTTTACACCGTGATGCTGACCGGTGACTCCAAAGACAGTGCAGAGGCTGTTGCCGCTCAGGTGGGAATTGACCGGGTTTATGCAAAGCTGCTGCCGCAGGATAAGCTTACGATGCTTTCCAAAGTCAGAGAAGAAAAAGGCAGCGTGATGTTCGTCGGAGACGGAATCAACGATGCGCCGGTCCTTGCCGGCGCTGATGTTGGAGCAGCCATGGGAAGTGGTGCTGACGCTGCAATTGAAGCCGCTGACGCAGTATTTATGCAGACCGGCGTATCCTCGATTCCTGATGCCGTTTCCATCGCCCGTTCAACAGGCAGAATCGCAAAGCAGAACGTCATCTTTGCACTGGCAATTAAAGCCGTCGTCATGCTTTTAGGCGTTGCGGGCTTTGCCAATATGTGGCTTGCTGTCTTCGCAGATTCAGGCGTCGCTATGTTATGCGTACTCAACTCAATCCGGGTACTTTATAAACGTTAATTCAAAACCTACGGAGGAACTGATATGGAAAATGAAACCCTTTACAGCTTAGCAGAACTCTTTAAAATTTTCGGCGATCCGACCAGAATACGGATTTTGTACGCTCTGTCTGAGCGGGAACTTTGTGTGCAGGATATTGCAGACGTTTTATCCATGACCCAAAGCGCCATTTCCCATCAGCTCCGTATTCTCAAACATTCCGCCCTTGTCAAATTCCGCAGGGAGGGAAAAACCATCTACTATTCCCTGGCGGACGACCACGTTGCCACCATCATGGCACAGGGGCTGGAACATGTGCTGGAGTAATCGAAACATGCGGTCTTTCATAAGGCCGCATGTTTTTCTTTCCTAAAAATCTATTGACTTTTTTTGAAAAGACGTGTACATTATATTATATGAGTTTTAGCACTCATTCAACGCGAGTGCTAACAGAGCGAATTTATAAATAACAGCATGGAGGAGAGATTATTATGGCAAAGAAACAATTTAAAGCAGAATCCAAGAAACTGTTGGATTTAATGATCAATTCAATCTATACCCATAAAGAGATTTTTTTAAGGGAGCTGATCAGCAATGCCAGCGACGCACTGGATAAGCTGTACTATCAGAGCCTGCAGTCCGGCGGCACCGGAATCAAGCGTTCTGACTTCCACATCGACATTACCGCAGATAAAGAAAACAGAACCCTTACAATCACAGACAACGGAATCGGCATGACCGCCGCAGAACTGGAAGCTAACCTGGGCACCATCGCAAAGAGCGGCAGCCTTGCTTTTAAAGAAGCTCACGCCGAAGAACCAGCTGCTTCTGAAAACGGCGAAGCAAGTCCTGTAGATATCATCGGCCAGTTCGGCGTAGGCTTTTATTCTGCCTTTATGGTAGCTGACAAAGTCACCGTTACTTCCAAAGCTTTCGGCAGCGAAGAAGCCAATATCTGGACTTCTGAGGGCGCTGACGGCTACACCATCAAGGCGGCAGAAAAGGCTGCGGCAGGCAGCGAAATTGTCCTCCACATCAAAGAGGACACCGAGGGTGAAAACTACTCCACTTTCCTGGAAGAGTACACCATCCGCAATCTGATTAAAAAGTACTCTGACTACATCCGTTACCCGATTCAGATGATGGTAGGAAAACGCCGCCCGAAAGAAGACGCAGAGGTCAAAGAAGGCGAAGTCCCTGAAATGGAAAGCTACATGGAGCTGGAGACCTTAAACACCATGGAACCAATCTGGAAAAGAGCAAAGAACGATGTAAAACCAGAAGATTATAACGAATATTACAAGAGTAAATTCAGTGACTATCAGGACCCTGCCCGTGTCATCAGAACCAGCGTAGAGGGCGTTTCCAGCTACACCGCCCTGCTGTTTATTCCGGGGCACACACCTTACGACTACTATACCAAGGACTTTGAAAAGGGTCTGCAGCTTTATTCTAGCGGCGTCATGATTATGGACAAATGCAAAGAACTGCTGCCTGACTACTTCAACTTTGTCAAAGGGCTTGTAGACTCTCAGGACTTGTCCCTGAATATTTCCCGGGAAACACTGCAGCACGACAGACAGCTCAGAAATATCGCAAAGAATCTGGAAAAGAAAATCAAAAAAGAGCTGGCTGACTTTATGAAAAACGACCGTGAAGGCTACGAAAAGTTCTTCGAGCACTTCGGCAGACAGCTGAAATACGGCATTTACGACGACTTTGGCATGCACAAGGACGTACTTTCCGACCTGGTGCTCTTCTACTCCTCTATGGAAAAGAAAATGGTCTCTCTGGACGAATATCTTGCTAAGATGGGCGAAGAACAGCAGTGCATCTACTACGCAGCCGGCGAATCCATCGAAAAAATCGATATGCTGCCGCAGACAGAATTCATCAAGGACAAAGGCTATGAAATTCTCTATCTCACCGACGAAATCGATGAATTCGTACTGCAGATGATGGGCGACTATAAAGAAAAGGCTTTCAAATCCGTTTCCGCAGAGGACCTTTCCGCAGAAGAATCCGAAGCAGAGCAGGAAGAGATGAAAAAGGCTGAAGAAGAAAACAAAGACCTCCTCACCTTCCTCAAGGAATCTCTGGGAGACAAAGTCAGCGAAGTCAAGCTGTCCCCTCGCCTGAAAAACTCTGCCGTATGCCTGACAACTAAAGGCGGACTTTCTCTGGAAATGGAAAAAGTACTCAACGCAATGCCGACAGACCAAAATATAAAGGCGGAAAGAATCCTGGAAATCAATCCAACCCACCCGGTAATGGACACACTGAAAAACACTTACATTATGGGGGAAGAAGGAAAAGATTTAGTAAAGACTTACGCAAATCTTCTTTACAGCCAGGCCGTGCTCATTTCCGGACTGACTGTAGATGACCCGGTTAAACTGGGTGAAGACATCTGCAAACTGATTACCCGCTAAGTTGCATACTAGACCACCTGCAAAAATACCAAAAGGCTTCGTACACAAACCATCGTGTCCGAAGCCTTTTGTATTATAAATTTTACATGGAAAACATTTATATTTGATAGAAAGTCGGCTGATGCTGTCTAAATATCGCATAATAGTAAAGGCCGCAGGCCTTTACCATTTCACCGACTTCTTTGAACCCCTCTCCCAGCCTTTCAGATACATGGGAGTCAGAACCAAAGGTGATAATTTCACCGCCCAGTTCCGCGTAGCGTTTTATGATATCCCGGTGAGGATTGGTCATATTCTTTGCCACAAACTTGGAGGTGTTGCACTCAATGCCGCGGCCGCTTGCGATGAGTTCCTTCAAAAGTTCATCGAGGATGTCGCCATATTTGGCATAAGTGAACTGTTCCAGCGCACCGGGACCATATCTCAGCACAAAATCCATATGACCTGCTACATCAAAACCTCTGAAGTTCTTTACATTTTCCAGTTCCTCCAGAAAATACTGAGAAACTGCGGCTTCAATGTCCACGCCTTCATAGTGACGCTTATCCTCTGCATCCATTTTATGAAAGGTATGGGTCGAACCGATGATAAAGTCAAAAGGAAACCTTTCAGCAAAGGCGGTCAGCTTTTCACACAGATGGGGCTGAATGCCCAGCTCAATACCCAGCAGAACCTCGATTCTGTTTGCGTACTGTTCCTTTACCCTTGTCAAATCCGCCAGTGAACCAAAGAAAAAGATAACCAAAAGTACTACGACTGCAGAAAGAGCTTCCAGAAGGTTCGGTTTTCTTTTCACGCGAACAGGACGCTCTTTCGTCTTTGCCTTATCTTTAAAAAAACTTAATAAAATTCTGGGATTCTCCAAACTTTTTCCCCATATTCCGCATATATAATGAAGTTGACAATACTGAAACGGAGCGTAATTTTATGTTTTATTTTATGATTGCCATTGGACTTATTTTCGCTTATATCAATGGAATGCACGATGGCGGCACTGTAGTTGCCACCACCATTTCCTCAAGGCTCATTGAGCCTGCAAGAGCTGTTTTTATCGCAGGCCTTGCAAATCTCTCAGGTGCTCTCTGCCTTGGCACTGCGGTAGCTTATACGATTTCCGAAAATATCATAGATATTACGCCGGTGCTTGCCGGCACCCCTGACAAATGCTATACCTTTGTAGCTGCCTCCTTTGTCGGCAGCATGGCATGGAATATTTTAACATGGGTAATTAAGCTGCCTTCAAGCGCCTCTCATTCCATGATAGGTTCTATGATCGGCAGCGGCATTGCCGCCTACGGCATGGGCTATATCCAGTGGAATTCCATCTTTGTAAAGGTCATTTTAGCCATGCTGATTTCTCCGCTTCTGGGATTTCTGTTCGGCTATTTATTTTTAAAGCTGCAGAACGCCCTTCTGAAAAACGCCACAATCGTCTGGAACCGGCGCATCCGCCTGCTTCATAAGCTGAGCAGTTTTTTTCTGGCCTTCAGCTATGGCAGCAATGATTCTCAGAAGGTCATGGGTCTGATTGCGATCGGTCTTGCCGGGTATTACAGCGCCGGAATCGAAATCCCTTTCTGGCTCATGGCAGGCTGCAGTGTCGCCCTTGCCGTCGGCACGATGACCGGCGGCTATAATATGATAAAAACTATCGGCATGGATATCTGTAAAATTGATGTCCAAAACTCCTTTGCGTCACAGATTGCAACCATCTCGGTGATGACCCTGGCCAACCTGACAGGACTTCCTATCAGCGCGACACAGGTGATTACCTCCTCCGTCATGGGCGTTGGCAGCGGCAATACGCCAAAATCCGTCAACTGGACTGTTACGAAAAAAATACTTCTCGCGTGGCTGATTACCATTCCCGCTTCAGCTGTAACCGGCGGACTGGTCTTTCTGCTGCTGGCTTTGATTTAAAATGTTTGAATAAAAAATGTTCTGATTTAAGATAGAAAGGAATTGAATCATCATGAAATATAAACCAAATTTTTTCAAAAAAAATGAACGTCCTGATTTTCACTCCATGCTCCTTGAGCAGTGTGAACTGACATCCAAAAGCATCTCTTTGCTTTTAAACTATATGGCTGATCCAAAGGAAAATACCGCTGATTACATAGAGCGATGTGAAAAGAAAGCAGATAAAGTGCGCCGAGGTCTCATTGATTATGTAGAAACTTCCTTTATCACACCCCTTGACCGTCACGATCTCTTTGCAGTATCCCGCTGCATCGATGATATGACTGATAAAATCAAGGATTTGAAAGACTTTCTCGTCTTTTTCGATTACACACCATTTGAAAAGCATGTGGGAATGGCACGCTGCATCGCAAGTTCCATCCTTGCAATCACAGCTGCCATGGAAAAATGGAATGACAGCTGTGACATATTCTGGGAAAATCTGGTCAAGGCAAAGAAAAATGAGAATCAGGTCAAGCGGCTTTACTGGGAAATCATCGCAGATTTAGATCAGCAGGACCAGCAGAAACTCCCGCTGAAAGAGGTCATCATTCTGCGGGAATTTTCCAAAGATCTCAATTCTCTCGCCAACAAAATCGGCCGTGCGGCGGACAGCATCAGCGATCTGAAAATTAAGTCCATCAAATAACAGAAACATCTCCCTGCAAGGGCGGTGCCCTTAGAGAACACCGCTCTCACGGAGCAGGTGAACCCGAAGGGCTGCTGACAGTTCTCCGTAAAACTCGGCTTCGGTCTTTCCTTCAGCCGACAGCAGTTCCTTCACCTTTGACAGTCTGTAGCGAATGGTGTTTTGGTGGCAATTCATAGAAAGGGCGGTAGCGTTGATATCGCCCTTTTGAAATACCCATTCCCTGCAGGTAAAGAGATATTCTTCCCTGCCCAGAAGCGGCTGCAGAAAACTTTCTGAAAAGGTACGCATAGCCTGGGTATTTGCCAAAGGCGCCAGATACTGAAACGCGCCTATGTTCTCGTAAGTCGTATAGGCTTTCCCCTCTGCCATGCTGGCAGCAAAGGTGTAAAAGCCTTCCCGCAGACACAGATCCAGCGCCTCGTGCGGCGGGTGGATTCCGCTTCTGCAAAAATACACATTCTCTTCAAATGCCAGATTGTCCTGCAGCTCTTTTAGGATTACCTCAAAGCTGCCGGGATTTTCTGAAGCGGCTGTGAGAATGACGAAAACACCGCCGTCATAGCGGCACAAGAGACTCTTTTTCTTCAGCGCTTTGTTCATATAAAAATTGCGGAATATGCGTGTTGTCCGCAGCTTTTCTCCCTTTTCCTTGGGGCGTACATAAACAGCCTGGGCTCTTTCCTTGAAAAACAAGGAAAGATTCTTGCAGATGCGGCTGACTTCATCCCTTGCCATATCCCCTTCTATCATACGCTTAATCATCTGCTCATCCAGAATCTGCGTATCATCTCTCTGCACCGCTTCCATAATTTCGTAAACAATATTTTCAAAATACCGCTCCAGTCCAAACATAAAAATCGGATAATCTTTCTCCTTGGAAAAATCCAGTACTTCCTGCGGCAGCGTATCAAAGATTACACTTTTAAAAGCAAAGGCTGAAGTTCCCATTTCGTACAGTGTCCTGACCGCCTCAAGAATCCTGCTGCTATCCGACTGAGCAAAGAGAAGAGATGAAATGACAAAGCTGTCTCTCTCAAAGAGCGCCTCATTCTGATAGTCCACACCCTCTGCAAACTCATAATCCATAATGCCCACAGAACAAACCACCCGATCAAGTCCCCTCTCCCCGGACAGAAGTCTGATTCCCTGCAAGCTCTGTAAATGCAGCAGATCTTTTACCTTTAGTGCCATTTATCTTTCTCTCCCTTCGTTAGAAAAATACAAAAAAACGACAGGCTGCATACCATCCCATCGTTTTTGAAAATTTATAATCAGTTTGAAAGTCGCTTCACCTGCTGTTTACAGTTCTCTTAAAAACTCAGCGAACTTATCCAGCCCTTCCCGCAATGTCTTAGAATCGTATGCGTAACCAATTCGTACAGATCCTTCCATTTCAAAGCACTCGCCCGGTGTGAAAAGAACGCCCTTTTCAAAGAGCAGCTTTTTACACAGTTCCTGCGATGGCATGTCATTATTATAATACACTAAAGCGGTGGTTCCCGCAACAGGTCTGAGATATTTTACTTCCGGCGTTTCATTGACCCACTGGTCTAAAATCGCTCTGTTTTTATTTAAAATATTTCTGTTTCTTGCAAAGATCGCGTCTTTGTGCGCAAGTGCCAGAGAAGACAACGCGTCATCTACTACGCCGCAGCTGATGGTGTCGTAGTCGCGTCTTTCGTGGCACAGATGGAGCACTTTTTCGTCCTTGGTTACAATCCAGCCCATTCTGACCCCTGCCATGGAAAATATCTTGGACATGCTGCCGACAGAAATTCCCTTGTCGTAAAGATCTACAATGGAATGCATATAACTGTCATCTTCCGCAATGCCTCTGTACACTTCATCGCAGAGCACATAAGCATCCACGCTCTTTGCAATTTTGATGATTTCCTCCATGGTTTCCACCGGAATCCAGGAGCCGGTCGGATTGTTTGGATTGTTGATTGTAATCATCTTGGTGTTTTCGTCTACCAGAGAACGAAGCACATCCAGATTCGGCAGATAATCATCTTCCAAGGTCAGCTGCAAAATTCTAACATCCGCGCCGATGGACTCCGGAATGGAATAATGCTGCTGGTAAGTCGGCATTACCGATACCATGTTGTCGTCACGGCCAATGAGGGTAGTGATGACCATATTGTTTGCACCGATTGCGCCATGGGTCGGAATAATGTGCTCCGGCTTGATATCTTTATAAAGGCTTGCAATCCCATTTAAAAGCTCCGGAGAGCCGAAAATATGACTGTAGGAAAGGCGCAGGTCAGTCAGTTTTCTCATATAGCTGTCCGCATCTTCTCCCGCCAGTTCCAAAAGTTCTTTGATGGTAATGGAATCCACACAGGTTTCTGCCAGGTTATACACTGCCTGTTCTTCATATTCATTCATCCAGCGTTCTACTTTAAAAGTTTTGATATCCATGTTTTTCCTCCCAATTCTTTATTACAGGTTTACAGTTTCACCAAGGCCCTGTTCTTCTGCCTTTGCAAGCGCCAATTTTGCAGTAAGCAAGTCTAAAAGCGCAGTGCCTGTCGCGTCAAATACGGTAATCTGTTCATCGTTTTCTCTGCCGCAGGTTTTGCCTGTGAGAATCTCTCCAATTTCGCCTGCGATATCTTCTGCTTTCAAAATTCCTTTCTTAACCGGAATCTCGATTTCACCTACGTTGATACACTGCGGTGTATCGTCAGTGAATACCCTTGCGTTTTCAAAAATTTCCGCTTCGATTTCTTCTTTTCCGCTCATGTCTGCGCCAATGCAGCTGAAATGAGTACCCGGCTTTACCCACTCTTTACGGATAATCGGTTCCCTGGACGGCGTTACTGTAATGATGATATCGCTATCTGCTGTTGCAGTCGGTAAATCGATTACTGCCTCAAAGACCGCCTTACAGTCCGTCATTGCAAAGTTTTCAGCCAGCACTTCCGGCATGGATTTTGCAAAACGCTCCGCATTCTCCTGACTCAGTCCGTCGTAAACATATACCTTCTCGATATCTGGAAGCAGTGTCAGTGTTGCCGCAACCTGAAAGGTTGCCACATGACCTGCACCTACCACCATCAGAGTTTTAGAATCCTTTCTTGCCAGCAGCCTTGCGCCGATTGCGCCTGCCGCGCCGGTTCTGATTCCGGTAATATGACTGCCGTCCAGGATTCCCTGCGGCACGCCCGTCTTTGCATCCATCACTAAAACAGTACCAATCAGCGCCGGGAGATTCTTCTTTACGTTTTCGCCAAACCAGGATACTACCTTCAATCCAAAGATATCGCTGCCTTTCAGCCAGCCGGACTTGATATCCATATCGGCAACGCCCGGTTCAAACTCGTGAAATACCAGAGGAAATACCGCAGTCTCCCCCATCGCTTTCAGCCTGTACACTTCCTCCACCGTGCTGATCACATCGGAGAGTTTCAAAACTTTTTCTGTAACTTCTCTGCTCAGTACTCGTAATGTAAACATCTTTTATTTCCTTTCCAAAACTATACTTCTTCTCTGAATCTATCTAAAGTATATCAACTTTGAAAACGCAAATGTTTTGTAAAATTCCATAACTCCCGCGTTTTTTTTTGAAAATAATACAACAGCCTCTTTGGAAAAGTCATGTTTACTTCTCCAAAGAGGCTGCCAAAGGGAGGGGGCTATATCTGCCTCGCTTATTTTAAGTATTTTGATAAAAGTTTCATCACTTCATCAATGTCAATCGGCTTTGCTGTATGGGCATTCATACCGCAGTCCAGACTGTGCTGGATATCCTCTGCAAAGGCATCCGCTGACATAGCGATAATCGGAAGATTATGGTCCTCACGCTTAAGGGCGCGTACAGCAGATGCCGCCTCGTATCCGTTCATGATCGGCATTCTAATATCCATCAAAATCGCATCATAGTAGTAAAGCGGCGACTGACTCATTTTATCAACACAAATCTGTCCATTTTCTGCCCACTCTACTTCAAATCCCACTTCTGTAAGAATATCATTGGCGATTTCATAATTTAGTTCATTGTCCTCAGTCAGCAGAATTCTCTTTCCTGAGAAGTCATAGCTTTCTTCCTTTTCTTCATCTGCCGTCTCTCCCTGCAGGTAACGTTTCAAACCATAGTAAAGGGTGGATTTGAAGAGCGGTTTTGCAATAAAGCCGGTAATTCCCGCGTCCAGAGCCTGACGTTCTATATCACTCCAATCATAAGCAGAAATCAGGAATACCGGAATCTTATGCTCTACTCTTCTGCTGATTTCCCTCATGGTATGTACACCATCCATGCCCGGCATCTTCCAGTCGAGAAGAACTACCTGATAGTCCCTGCCTTCGCTATGTCTCGCCTCAATCATCTCAAGGGCTTTTTCACCGCTGAGGGCATACTCTGCTCTGGCACCCAGCTCTTCTAAAACTGCTACTGCACTGAAACAGAGATTCTCATTGTCATCGACTACAAGCACTGCATCAATATCCAGCGCCATATCTCCTTCATCAACGGCCGCTTTCTTTAAATCAACGGTAATGCAGAATTCGCTGCCTTTTCCCGGTTCACTTTGGATTTCAATGGTGCCGCCCATAGCGTCAAGGATATGTTTGGTGATTGCCATCCCAAGACCGCTGCCTGCAATCTTCTCCACCACCAGAGATTTTTCTCTGGTAAAGGAGTCGAATATCTTATCGATAAATTCCGCACTCATGCCAATTCCATTATCTTTCACGCGGAACTGATTTCTGACATATTCCTCACCTAACGGAGAATCCTCCTGCATCAGATATACATTGATGATGCCCTCCTCCGGTGTAAACTTATGGGCATTTGACAGCAGATTCAAAAGAATCTGGTTCAGACGCACACTATCGCACATCACATTTTCAGAAACAATCTTCTGAATAAAAATGTCAAAATGCTGGTTTTTCGTCTTAAACTGCGGCTGCATAATCTGTACGATGTCCTTCATTGCCTCCCGCAAAGAAAGCTGATCCATGGAAAGGTTCATCTTCCCGCTTTCTATCTTGGACATATCCAGAACATCATTAATCAGTCCCAGCAGATGTTTGCTGGACAGCTTGATTTTCTGCAGGCAATCGTCTACTCTGCTGCTGTTTCCCTCGTTTTTAATGGCAATCTCTGTCATACCCACAATAGCGTTCATCGGAGTTCTGATATCATGGCTCATACTGGAAAGGAATTCACTCTTTGCCGCATTGGCATGAACCGCCTCTTTCTTTGCATTTTCCAGTTCACGCATTTGTGTCTTCATCATTTTATAATAAAGCAGGAAAATCAGAAGCAGCATGACCAAAATGGTGATGCCAGCGATCAGCATGGTGATTGACCGCACTTCATCCAACTCGTAAACAATCTTATCCAGTTCACCAAATGGCATAATGCTGATTAAATACCACTTCGAATCGGACAATTCTGTCATATAGAGATGTTTTCGCTCTCCATCCATAAAAACGACGGTGGAATATTTGACATTTTTCGCAATAGCCGCCTTTAATTCCTCCCGATATTTTTCCTTCGTCTTTCCATCATAAGTCTCCATCGTTGCCATCATGCGGTCAAAGAAATTATCTCTAAAGGCATCGCCGCCTCTGATAACAAAATCTCCATCGCTGTTAATGATGTGAGAGTACGCCGTCACATTGCTCTCATTTAAGAAAAGGCTGTGACTGATATCGTCCATGGAAATTCCTACAACAACAACGTCACTCTTTTTCCCTCCGCCCATGTCGTATCCGGCCGGTACAGCAATCAGCAGCAAGCTCTGATCGTCCGATGTATGACCTCGTGAAATCCGCTTATCATTATCGTCCAGAATCTGCATGAACTCATCTTCGTCAAAAGGCGTTACTTCTTCGCCGTAAATCAGAGCCGACTCGCCTTCTTTGGTGTAGAGCGCCAAATACTGAAAATCTCTAACGCGCGCACCGGTCTGCAGTTCCCCCAGGAGCACCTCATCGAATTGGTAATCCTCCGGTGGAGTTCTTTGAATCAGTCCCTCAATCTGTAAAATTCTCAAGTTCATCACCGTATCAAATTTCTGCTGAATCTGGCGGTTCATCTCTGTCATATAAATTTCACCAATTCTTCGGATAGAGCTCTCACTCTTTCCCTTCATAAATTGAGTCACACCGGCAAAGACAGCAGTACTTAAAATTGCCGCTATTATAATACTGATTAATAAATACCTGCTATAATTCTTCTTCACACTGTTTCTCCTTATTTCAGCAATCCCTGAATTGCCTGAATTGTAATAGCATAGTCTTCCTTCAGGCGATCCACGTACGGCGCAAGGTCGTCTGTTTCTTTTGCACGAAGCTTTTCTGTCAAAGCGTCTGCTGATACATGCAGCTTTTCAAAACCCAAGTTCTGACAAACTCCTTTAATGGTATGGGAAGCTCGAAATGCTTCGTCATAATTCCCCGCTGTTAAAGAATCACACAGCAGCTGATAACTGCCGTCATCTAAAAATTTCAGCGCAAACTTTTCAATTCTCTCATCTTTACGCAGACGAGAGAATACGCCTTCATAATCTCCCCCCCATCATTTCATAACATTCTTTTACTGTCATTTTAACTTCCTCCCTTTCACTTATTCTTCTTTACCCTGTGAAGTCGCAAGAAGCGTATCCTTCATGGATGTATCGTAAAAATAATAACGTCCCTTTCCGCCTTTCTTTGCGGTATATAAAGCACAGTCCGCGCAGTGGTAAAGCTGTGTATAGTCCGTCCCCACATCGCTTGATTTCGCAATGCCCATACTGATTGAAACAGGAAAACCTTCAAACTCACTGTTGATTGCAGCAAAGATACGTTCCACTACCATCTCCAGACTGGTTCTGTACTCTAAGAACACCATAAATTCATCTCCGCCAATGCGCGCCGCAATATCGGAACTTCTGATACTCTGGGTCAGCTTATCCGCCACATATTTCAGCACCGAATCCCCAAAGATATGCCCGTATTGATCGTTGACGGATTTGAAATCATCAATATCGAATATGATAAATGCAAAAGAATGATCCGGTTTTTTCTGCATGTGTTCTACCATCATTTGCGCAGCAACCACTCTGTTGTAAAGCCCCGTCAAACCATCTCTTGATGACATTTTCTTCAGAATGGACAGTTCGATATGTTCCTCATGAATGTCCGTAATTTTACCGTAAAATTTGGCGAAAGCAGCGTTCTCTTTACTTACCCATATGGTCTGGGCAACAACACGTTTCCACCTTGCTTCTCCCTCCTGTGTCATTTCAAAGTCCATCTGAATGATTGGATTCTCCGGTGTCGTTTTCGAGAGACACTCAATAAATTTCTGTATATTCTCATGACGGAAACACCTCTTTAAGCTGTCATCCTCCATAGGATTCAGGATATTTTCTGAAATTCCTAATATTTTAGCGCCCCATGGAGATACCGTAAGCACCGGCGGCACTGCCGTATACTCAAACTGAATCTCTTTGGACATCTCCGCGTAAAATTCGTTCTTTTTCTGCTCATATTCCAAAAGCCGCATCGCTTTGTCCACTGCGGAAAATTCCTCACGATCGGCAATACTGTCGGAAATATGATAAAGACTCTTGTCAAGGCTGAAAACCTGTGTTTCATTCTCCATAACCTTGCGGATCTCTTCTTCATTATCCTTTAAACACTCCAAAATCAGCGGATTAAAAGCGCCGCACTCTCCATTCAAAATCATCTCCAGTGCCTTTTCGTGAGGAAAGGCTTTTTTATAAACGCGTTCACTGGTCAGCGCGTCATAAACATCGGCGAGCGCCACAACCTGCGCAGCAATAGGGATTTCCTCTCCAGAAAGTCCGTCTGGATAGCCTCTTCCGTCATACCGTTCGTGGTGAGACTGACAAATATCAATGGCAACTTTCACCAGATCCTCATCCTTATAAAAAGGCATCGCTTTAAGCATGGAAGCCCCCAGCTGAGAATGGGTCTTCATAATAGCGAACTCTTCATCGGTTAACTTGCCCGGCTTATTCAGAACATGATCGGGAATGCCGATTTTTCCAATGTCATGGAGTGCGGAAGTCACAGAAATCAGAGAAATCTGCGCCGGAGTCAGATTATACTTATCTGTTTTCTTTGCCAAACCTCTGAGAAACAACTCTGTTAGTGCCTGTACATGAATAACGTGCATACCGCTTTCACCATTTCTAAACTCAACAATATGGCTGAGGATAGAAACTAAAAGTCCGCTTCGCTTTTCTGTCTCATAAATCTGATCTGCAACCATGGTTGCCAGCTTTTTCTGCTTGGCATAGAGCATAATGGTATTGTTGACTCGCCGGTAAACCACAGAAGAGTCAAAAGGACGCGAAATAAAGTCCGTTACTCCGAGTTCGTAGGCTCTTGCAATATAATCTGTAGAATTCTCTGCCGAAATCATCACCACGGGAATATCCTTAATCCAGCGGTTGTGATTCATCACTTCCAGCACGCCGAATCCGTCTATGCCCGGCATAACAATGTCCAGAAGCACCAGAGAAATTTCCATATTTCTTTTCTGGAGAATCATAATACCCTCTTCGCCGTTTTCAGCCTCCAGAATTTCAAATTCATCTTCCAAAATATCGCTTAGAATCAAACGGTTCATTTCTGAATCATCTACTATCAAAATCGTTTCTTTTTCTTTGCCTGCCATATTTAAACTTCCTCTATAATTCAAGCTATGCACTCATTTTAAGTATACTAAAAAAAGGGCTTTTTTGAAAGCCTTTTTTTGCATTGCAGATATTTTAATCATTAATATCTTCCACGCTGTAATTTAAACGATACTGGCGTGAAGAATAGGATTTGTAAAAGAGCTGGGAAATACGCTGCACGATAATATAGGTATCATCCGGCTGCGCGCACTGCACTAAAAGCACAAACTGATCATCCGCCACTCTTGCACAGATATCAGAGGAACGAATAGAGTCCAAAATCATGGTCTTCAGCTTGTTCAAAATCGTACTTCTCTTATCGATTTCCGCAGCACCTGTTACCCCGAATAAAATCAGATAGTAGTTCTTGTTTTCACGCTTAGCAACTTTGGAAGTCAGTTCATACACGTGCTTAAACATGTCGAAAGTACAGTAGAATCCACCTCTGTCACTCTGCCTGTCCCGATTGTCGTTGAGTTCTTTTTTCACCTCTGAGATTTTAAGAATCTTTGCCTGATCTTCTTCAATCAGTTCATAGAGTTCCTTAAACTTCGGCGACAGACCAGTGCCCAGTTCCTTATAAAAGGCCTCGTTAATCTCGTCATAATACTGAATCGCCTTGTGATATTCCTGGGTCTTAATCAGCCCCTGTATATAAAAATAATGCAGACCTTCATAAAAAGGTTCCCGCAAAATTGCCTGATAATCAATCTTAATCATCTGTTCATATTCGCCCTGATTAATCAGATACTTGCAGATTCTTCCTACAATATTAGCAAAACTTACCCTATACCATTCTGCCAGCTGCATAATCCAAAAGTGCTGTGAAGATGTCATGTAGAGATGTCCGCTATAAAGCTCCATGACCTTCATAGCTTCTTTATACTCTTTTTGTGTCAGTTCAACTTTTCCTTCCAGTTTCTGAGAAATCTCAGTAAGTAAGTCCGTGTCCAAAACAAATTTGATTTCACTTGTAATTCTGTATCCGCCTTTACTGGAAACAATCCAGTCCGTTCCTTCTCCAAACAATTCCTTCAAAGACGCGCGCAGACTGTGAATGGTGAACTTCAGCGCGCTCTTTGGATTCTTGCTCTCACTCCAAAGAGCATCATAAAGGTCTTCATTGGAAACAACCTTCTCATGATTAAGCAGCAGATACTGCAGAAGATTCAGCGGCTGCTTGTTTAAATGCTGCGTCATATTATACTTCGTGCCTCGGTAACTGATGACAAATCCGCCAAACATGCGTACACACACAAAGTCGTTTTTGGACATACCGACACCTCCAATTTTTGGTACATAAAACTGCCTCTATTATATAGGTAATTTCCACTCTATGTCAATAAGATTTGCCGTCATTTTAGAAGGTTCCGGTTCGTGCAGTATTTCTTTACACTGATGATTTTATCTTTATAATCTTTGGGAATTCTCAGCTTGTCACCAAATCCGTCACCGATACGAAAACCCTAACCTCGCCTTGATAGAGATTTAATGCTGTTTTTACTGCACTGTTTTTCTCAATCTATCTCGCATGATAAGGAGTTACATTCAAAAGGTCATCTTCAGAATGCTTCAAACAGTTATTTTTCAAAAGAATCCTCACCAGTTCCTCGTAATCTACTGCTGTATTAAATGCGTTGCAATAAAACTGTTTACTCTTTAAAAGCTCGGATCTGACATTGTACCCGCTATACATGTTATACAATTCCACCTTATCTGACGCCTTGGAAATCCATATATTATCCTGCCTGTTAAATAAATCCAGCTCTTCACAATAGTGGGTGTTAAAAATTAAAGAGGCATTTTTTCTGTTTACATTTTTATCTTTATATAAACTAATCATACTTTTGAAGTTCGTATTCTTTGTCTTCAGCAGTCTTCTTAGATTTTGCCGTAAAGTCTATCGTAAAATCATTTTTTGATTTTGTATGAAAGCCGACCCTGTATCCTTTCCTACTCTGCGATATAATCGCTCCTTTTTATCTCTGTACTTTTAATACTGTTGACAAATTTCATCTGTATCATCAGTTCGAGTAATTTGATTCCTGTTTTCAAAGGTTCAATGACCTGCACACAGCCATAACAGCGTCTTTCAAGTAAGCTGTCATCGCTTCTATGGTCGAGGTTCCCAGATTTGGTACCGGATTAATGATTTTAATTTTCATCTCTGTTTCTCCTCAAATTTCACGCAATTTAACGTAAAGCAGAAAAACCGTTATCCGCTTTTCACTAAATCATGGTAGCAGGCCTTCCTCACTTTGTCTTTATTCGCCCTGACAAATAAACCCGCTGTTTTTTGTAACCGTTACAATCAAAACCACTAAAAAACCCCTGAAAGCGCTCAGCCTGTGAGTCTTTCAGGGGTTTTCATTCTTACTTATTTGCCAGTTGCTGTTTTGATTAGTTCTTAGCAGCTGCTGCAGCCTGCTGTGCTGCTACTTCTGCAGCGAAGTCTTCTTCTTTCTTTTCGATACCTTCGCCTACTTCGTAACGAATCATTTCTACAACCTTCATGGATTTGCCAAGCTTCTTAGCTTCTTCTTCCACATACTGTGCAACAGTCAGATCGCCGTTCTTAACGAACTTCTGGTCTACAAGGCATACTTCCTTTAAGATAGCCTTAATCTTGCCAGGGATGATTCTGTCAAGAAGTTCTTCCTTCTTGCCTTCGTTGAGAAGCTGCTGTTTCGCAATTTCTGTCTCGGAAGCAAGCCAGTCAGAATCAACCTGTGTCTCGTCCACAAACTTAGGATTCATGGACGCAACCTGCATAGCTACGTCTTTACCTACGGTTTCGATTTCAGAAGCAGCTGCTTCAGTTTCGATACCTACGATAACGCCGATTTTGCCGCCGCCGTGAATATATCCTGTATAAACAACACCGTCAGTAGCCAGCTTTTCAAATCTTCTGATGTTCATGTTTTCGCCGATCTTGGAAATCTTGTTGGTCAGGGCGTCTTTTACAGTGCCTTCATCACCATAAGTCATTTCCATGAAGCAGTCCATGCACTTTGCTTCGTCAGCCAGTGCCATCTTGGACAGATTGTCTACGAATTCTACGAACTCAGGGTTCTTTGCAACGAAGTCTGTCTCGGAGTTTACTTCGATTACAGCAGCATTCTTGTGATCATCGGAAAATGCGATTTTCACAAGACCTTCTGCAGCGATTCTGCCTGCTTTCTTAGCCGCTTTGGATAAACCTTTTTCTCTCAGGACTTCTACAGCTTTATCGATGTCGCCATCAGTTTCAACCAGTGCCTTCTTGCAGTCCATCATGCCGGCGCCGGTCATTTCTCTTAATTCTTTTACTAATTGTGCAGTTACAGCCATTTTTTGACCTCCAAATCTTATATCAATAGCGATGTGAAATTATTCAGCGTCTGCTGCTTCTACAGCTTCTGCCTCAGCTTCTGCTGCTGTTTCCTCAGTTCCTTCGTCAAAGCTTTCGCCCTGATTTGCTTCGATAACAGCGTCAGCCATTCTGCCAGCGATGAGTTTTACTGCTCTGATAGCGTCATCGTTTGCAGGAATAATGTAATCAACATCGTCCGGGTCACAGTTTGTATCTACGATACCTACTACAGGAATACCCAGAATTCTAGCTTCCTTTACTGCGATTCTTACTTTCTTAGGGTCAACGATGAACAGTGCGCCAGGCATACCCTTCATGTCTTTGATACCGCCTAAGAACTTCTCTAACTTGTCGCGTTCAGCTCTCAGCTTGATAACTTCTTTCTTGGATAACTTATCAAAAGTTCCATCTTCTTCCATTCTGTCGATGTCGAAGAGTCTCTTGATTCTTCCGCTGATGGTCTTGTAGTTGGTCAGCATGCCGCCCAGCCATCTTTCGCTTACATAGTACTGTCCGCATCTCTTAGCTTCGTCTACGATAGCGTTCTGTGCCTGCTTCTTAGTACCTACGAACAGAATCGGTTTGCCGGTTGCTGCAACTTCCTTCATGAAGTCATAAGCTTCCTCAATCTTCTTTACAGTCTTCTGTAAGTCGATGATGTAAATTCCGTTTCTTTCTGTGAAGATGTAAGGAGCCATCTTAGGGTTCCATCTTCTGGTCTGGTGTCCAAAGTGTACACCGGCTTCAAGTAATTGTTTCATTGAAATTACTGCCATGATTTTTCCTCCTGGTTTTACCTTCCACTCGGTCTATCGTGCATCAAACCGCTTTCTGCGGCACCGCGTCTACAAAACAACCGGGTGTGTGAAATTAAATAATTTATTTTAGCTTAACAAGCCGACCATTATTATACGCCATTCCACTTGAAATTGCAAGCATTTTTACTAACTATTATGCTAAATTTACGCTGTTTCTCAAAAAAAGTTTGTATCTCTGCTTCAGTTTAATAAAATTTGTTCTACCCAAAGAAAAACTATATCCGTTATCAAAGTGAATTTCCGGTTCTCTCATAGACACAATATGCTCCAAATTCACATAGCATCCCTTCAGACAGGGGTAAAACCGTCCGTCCAGCGCCATTTCCAGATTGCCTATTTTTTCATAATATCGATATTCCCGGCAGGAAGTAACCACGTGGAGTTTTCTTCCCTCCTGTTCCACAAGGAGAATATCTCCTGTAGAAACCCTTGCTGCTTCCGCACCGCTTATAATGAGAATAGATTGTTCTGCCATCGTCCTTCCTCCCAGCTATATAATTCTCAATGTTGTATTTTTCATTATATAACAAACACAAATAGAAACCTATGACAAGTTCTCCTCTTTTTTCAACTTTTTTCAACAGGATTCGACAAAATATGGCAAATCGCCATAACCGTCAGTATTCTGAAGAGCGAAAAAACTGCCCGCAGGACAGGCAGTTCACAATATAGTCTTTATTCTTCAATCACTTCTTCAAAAAGGCTGTCCGCCTCTTCTCTCTTATAAGTGATTAAATCTTCCGCGATTTCGTGGGCCGCAATGGATACAGGCTTATTAATCTCGCAGTCCGTCAAAATAGGTTTTCCTTCAATAATATCTCTGGCTCTCTTGGCAGCCATGTTTACGATAGTGTATCTGCTGTCTGCCTTCTTTCTAATCTCGTTAATTGATGGGTATAGCATTATACTTCCTCCTTATATTCTTCGATCAGCTTGTAAATATTCTGAGACACACGGGAGTGTTCAGCAACGACAATCGCCCTCACTCTGTCCACAGCCTCTTCTAATTCACCGTTGACCACACAGTAATCATATTTATCTATGTAGGAAACTTCCCTCAGCGTCTGAGAAAGTCTCAGGTTAATGGCCTCTTCCGTCTCCGAGCCTCTGCCGGTAATTCTCTTTCTGAGTTCTGCCATGGAAGGCGGCAGAATAAAGATAAAAATTCCATCAGGATACGCAGTCTTCACATTGAGCGCGCCCTGAATATCGATTTCCAGTACTACATCAATACCCTTCGCCAGTTTTTCCAAAACCTTCGCCTTGGGCGTTCCGTAGTAGTTGCCGTAAACCTCGGCATGTTCCAGAAAGCCTCCGGCTTCTATCTCTCTGCAAAACTCTTCTTTCGTTGCGAAGTAATAGCTGACACCGTCAACCTCACCGGGACGCGGACTTCTTGTGGTCATGGACACCGATAGTTCCACCTTGGTCTCTTCTATCAGTCTCTTGCAAATCGTCCCCTTACCTGCACCGGAAGGTCCTGATATAATAAACAATTTTCCTGCATGTTCGGCTCTATCCATCTTTATCTCCTCAAAGCGTTATGGATTAATATTATACCACTTTATTTGCTCCCATTCAAGAAAATTATTCGATATTCTGTACCTGTTCACGAATCTTTTCAATCTCAGCCTTTATCTGCAGCATCAGATTGGTCACAGTAATATCGTTGGCTTTGGAGCCAATGGTGTTTGCTTCCCTGTTCATCTCCTGTACTAAGAAATCCAGCTTCTTACCATCCGGCTGGCTGCTCTTTTCGATAATCTCTTTCATCTGTTCCATGTGGCTGTTCAGTCTGGTCAACTCTTCCGCAATACTGCATTTGTCCGCAAAAATTGCAGCCTCTACCAGAATTCTGTCCTCAGGCACGGCAATGCTGTTTCCAATCAGTTCTTTGATTCTTTCCCGGAGTTTTTCGGTATAGACCTTTGGAACCTCCTCTGCCCGCTCCTCAATTTTATCCACCAGATCTTTTATGATCTCGCCGCGCATAATCAAATCCTCGGCAAGCTTCTCACCTTCTACGCTGCGCATAGTCTCAAGATTTGCCGCAGCTTCCTTCACAGGCGCAAGAATGCATCTGGTCATTTCCTCTTCATCATCTACATCGGGAATCGCTTTCATAACATCGGGAAGTCCTGCCACATACTGCAGAGTAATTTCCCCTGGGAGCCCAAAGCCTCTCTGCAGCTCCTGCAGATTTTCCAGATACTGCTGGGCAAGCATTCCATTGAGCTTGATGTTGACATCATTTTCGGTCAGGTTCTCTACCATAATGGAAACGTCTACCTTGCCTCGTTTAATCTTCTCTTTTACAGTGTTCTTTACCTTGTCCTCCACAAAGGAATACCTTCTGGGCATTCTCACGGAAATGTCGCAATATCTGTGATTGACAGACTTAATCTCTACAATAATACTCCGTTTTCCATCATTGTATTCTCCTCTGCCAAATCCTGTCATACTTTTTATCATCTAACTGCTTCCTCTCTTTCTCTCATCAATGATAATAAATTTATTTTATCATATTTTCCTTTCATTGACAAATGATTCTCCATCGGGGTACAATAGAGAAAGTATGGCACAAAGAAAGGGGTCAAATTATGGCTTTTGACGGTATGATTACCTGCGCTATGGTTAAAGAACTGCAGGACACCATTTTACTGGGAAAAATAGAAAAGGTCTACCAGCCGGAAAGTGACGAGCTGGTATTTCACATACACACAAAAAAAGGCAACAAAAAACTTTACGCCAGCACAAACAGCGCACACAGCTGTCTCCATTTTATCGAAGAAAATCCGGTCAATCCGCCGGCGCCGCTGGCATTCTGCATGCTGCTCCGTAAGCACCTGCAGGGCGGACGCATCGTGGACATTTCCCAAAAGGACGCGGAGCGCATCATAGAAATTTCTCTGGAAACTCTTAACGAACTGGGATTTACTGTGTCCAAAAAGCTGATCTTTGAGATTATGGGCAAACACAGCAACATCATTTTGGTGGACATGACCACCGGAAAAATCATCGACAGCATCAAGCGCATTTCCATCGATGTCAACCGGGTGCGCCAGGTTCTGCCCGGCAAAGAGTACGTCTATCCGCCGGCCCAGGACAAAATTTCTTTCAAAGAAATTACCGGAGAAGCCCTTTCCGAAATGGCGGCAAATCCAAAGGAAATTCTCTCGAAGGTAGGCGGTATCTCCCCTGCTGTTGCATCGGAACTTGCGGCACAGCCGGACCGTATGTGCTGGCTTTCCGCGAACCTTGCTTCTATTGCAGAGGGTACATCGGTTCCTCACATCTATGTGGACGAAAAAGGCGTGCCCCAGGAATTTCATATCGCCGCCCTTTCCCAATATGAAGAAAGTACCCAGCGCATTGACTTCGATACCCTGAGCAGGTGCCTCTCCTACTATTTTGAGCACAAGCAGTCGTCTAACCGGGCAAGGCAGAAATCCCATGATCTGGTAAAGTCTGTTTCGGGACTTCTCGACAAGCTCTATCTGAAAAAGCAGCGGCTTTCCGAGGACCTTCTAAAAGCCGAAAACTCCGAGGATTTGAGACTCTACGGGGAGCTCCTCACCGCAAATATGCACCTTGCAAAGCCGGGTGACACCGCAGTAGAGGTCATCAATTATTATGACGGCAGTACGGTGAAGATTCCTCTTGACCCCCGCCACAGCCCTGCAAAAAACGCGCAGCAGTATTTTAAGCGCTACGGTAAATCCAAGACAGCCATCAAGGAAAAGCAGGTACAGCTGACTGAGACCGATGAGGATATCCAGTATCTGGAATCTGTCCTGACCTATCTCAACAACACGGACAGCGTAGAGGAAATCGAAGCGCTCCGCGGAGAGCTTTCCGAAACCGGCTACATCAAAAAGCGAAAGACGGCTTATAAAGAAAAGAAATATAAACCGCAGCCGCACCGCTACACCCTCTGCGACGGCTCTCAGGTTCTGGTTGGACGCAACAACAAAGAAAACGATATCCTGACCCTAAAGACTGCGGCTAAAACAGATTTATGGCTCCATACCAAGGATATCCCCGGCTCCCACGTCATCGTTCAAACCGGCGGCGCTGAGCTTTCCGAGGAAGCCCTATTTGAAGCGGCTTCTATCGCGGCCTACCACAGCAAAGGCAGAACTTCCGAAAACGTACCTGTAGATTACGTGCAGGTCAAATATGTGAAAAAACCTTCCGGCGCCAAACCAGGCATGGTAATTTTTACCAATAATCGCACCCTCTGGGTCAATCCCAAGCTGCCGGAGACAAAATAGTTCTCAATAGTTTAAGCTTGACAAAGTCCAGCACTACATCAAACATTGCTAAATTGGACAAAAATCTAAAAATCTGTCAATTTTAGCAATGTTTTTGTCTATTTTCTTTGCTAAAATTGACAAAATCCAAGAAATTTGTCAATTTTGTCAAAAACAGTTCTTGCAAGCAGCGATTTTCCTGCCAAATCACGGTGATTCTTTGACAAAATTGCCAAATAATTATTTTTTTGTCCAATTTGGCAATGTACAAGGTCCCGTCTAGCTCGAGCAGAACTGAAAAAGGGACCATCGACCTAACGACAGTCCCTCGCTTTTCTATTTACTTGGTCACTGCTTTCGCCGTCACCGCTGTTTCTAAAAATAATTTCCGTGACTCACCGGTCAGCTGGTAATAGTCCTCTTTCACTTCCACCTCAAGGCGCGTCACTTTTGCCGCACCCTGAGCGATGGCTTTTTCCCGTGCCCGCTCCCTGGCAATCTCCTTCGCCTGCGCAAGGGCCTCTTCATATTCCTCAAAGGACACAGCTTCACTGCCGCCGGTCACCCGAAAAGCTCCGAGAGCAGGCTGAATTTTTACGGTATATTCTGCTGCTACACTTCCCACTGCCGCGCCGATGGCATTGGCAATCTTCGCATATTCCGGCACATCGGCAGCAGCGCCGAAAAGTTTTGCTACCTCCGGAAGAAAGATTCTGGTCGGTGCGCCGATTCCGATAAAATCTATGGTCGATTTAAAGTCCGGCTGCACAAATTTTCCGCCGGTTTCCCTGTGGGCAAAGATAAAGGACGCCAGTTTTTCAACAGCTGCCTCATCGCCCGCGGAAAGCTGTCCGTCTGTTTCGTATTTCATAAAAATACCTGCAAGGCTGCTGTAAAGTCTTGCCTTTGCCAGATTATAAATTTCCTCGCAGACTGCGTCAAAATCCTTTTTCGTTGCGTGGCACAGGTAGAGTACCCCCTGCCTTGCCGCCTCTACATCATAGGCATCGTAGTCGCCGCGTATATGCATCACATCGGTGGGCGTCACACCGCATCTTATAATCACACCCTCATCTTCAAGGCGCTTGCTTTTAAAGACATAAGGACTGACCCCTACTGCCTCCGCCGCCTCGCTGAACATCAGAGGCTGCACTGCCAGCGCTTCGATGAGTTTCCGCTCGTTGGCGGTATACTTGACTATATTCTTAGGCGCATTAACCAGCATGAAAAACTGATTGGCAGGGTAACTGTAAGTCACAAAGCTGGTATTTAACTCTGTCAGTTTCTCCCGGATTCTCGGAAACTGAGCGGCTGCCATAGAAAGAGGCACAATCCGCCGTTTCGCAAGATAAATTCCGTTGTCTTCATATTCAACCGCACTGTCGCCGCCCAATGCGAAGGTATCGATGGTAACTCCTTTTACCATGGTCTTCCAGGGTCCGATGGAGATACCCGCATCACTTGTGACCGGCACTCTATTCTTCAGAAGGGCCACATCGCTGGTAGTCCCTCCCATGTCCACAATCAAGGCGTCTTTCTTTTCAGAAAGCTCCATGGCTCCGATAATGCTGGCCGCCGGACCGCAGAGCAGGGTTTCCACCGGTCTTCCCATGGCGTAATCTCTGCTCATGATGTTGCCGTCGCTTTTGACCACCTGAATCGGCAGGGAAAGCCCCAGTTCCTCCAGAGATCTGTCGATGGAGTCGAAAAAGTCCTCCATCACCGGAATCAGTCTGGCGTTAAGCAGGGCAGTCGCGGCACGCTTTTGCACGTTCAGCTCCTGATAGAGGTCATAACCCCGCACGCAAGGCACAGAGAGTACTTCTCTGACGATAGCCTCTGCTTCCTTTTCAAACTGACCATCGTTGTACTTGGCGTTCATCTGCACAATGGCCACGCTGTCAAATTCTCCAAAGGTTTCCTTTACAGTCCTGCGAAAAGCTTCCCAGTCAGGCATCGCAGTTCCCTTCTCTGCCGCTGCCGCATCTCCGTCCAGAAAGCATATTTCCGAAACCGGCGGAAGGCCGTAAATGCCCTCCATTCGTTCTATCATCTGCGGTTTCACACCAATCAAAACCAGCTTGGCACGACCGCCTTTTCCTTCTACACAGGCGTTGGTCGCCAGGGTCGTAGACAGCGACAGATATTCTGCCCTCTGCACTAAATCCCGGTCAAGCCCCTGCAAGGCTGTCAGGATACCTTCCTTCAGATCCCCCTTGGTAGTCAGCGTCTTGCTGAAAGACAGTACTTTATTTCCGTCGGTATCCAGAACCACTGCGTCGGTGCAGGTGCCGCCGGTATCGATTCCAATTCCTATCATTTTAAGTTCCTCTGCTTCCTTGTGTAAAGAGAATTATACTCTCGCCTTTTCACGAATGCTGAGCATTCTTTCATCAGTTTGGGAAATGGTATCCGCACACTGTTTCAGTTCCTCAATAATCTCATCCTGATTTGGAATATCCTGCTTATACTTGATCCGATGCTCCAAAGTAGCCCAGAAGTCCATGGCCACTGTACGAATCTGTATTTCAACCCGCATAGGTCTCTTTTCGTTGGAGAAAAAAACGGGCACTTCCACGATCATATGATAACTCCGGTAGCCGTTTGGCTTCGGATTCTTGATATAGTCTTTTATCTGAATCACTTTCAGGTCGTCCTGGGCTTTCAGCATATCCGCTACATTATAGATATCGTCGAGAAAAGAGCAGATAACTCTGATTCCCGCGACATCATTTAAATTTTCCTCAATAGATTCCAGAGATACAGGAAACCCCTGCCTCTGCAGCTTTTCTAAAATACTGAAGGTCTTTTTACGTCTCGATGAAATGGAGGAAATGGGACTCTGCTGTGCCAGTGAAAGCTCGTCATTTAAAATCTGCAGCTTTGTTCTGACCTCTCTGATGGCTGAGTCATAGCGCATCATTAAAATATCATACTCCTGCAGCACTTTCTTCGGATCGCCGTCGTGAGCCGCCAGCAGTTCATCCATCAATACCTTTGTGTTTTCTTCGTGCATATCTTTACCCCTATTCTATAATAAACTGTCCTATCTTCTCTATTACTGCCTCTCCGGTATTCTCTTTTCCGCCATTGTGAATTTCGTGGCAATATCCGGGCCACTCCACATAAGTAAAGTTCTCCCGCTGAGAAAGGCGTTTTGCAAGGGCTCTGCTTCCCTCAACATCACAGATTTTGTCCGCATCACCATGCATCAGCAGAAACGGCTTATCCGCTGCGCCGCCGTTATCGGGATGCGTGCCCTTATAAATCGCATTTCCGATATCGAAACCATCCACCGCGCAGCGCAGAGAAATTCTGGAATGCACCAGCGGATCCCCTTTATATGGTTTTACAAAATCAGGGTTTCCCAAGGTGCTCTCATCGATATTCTGGCTGATCGTCATCTTCGGCGCAATCTTTGCTGCCGCGCGAATCACCGGAAGCAGCGGCGTCGGCACGGCCATCACCAGCTTAATCCACGGCGCGGAGATAATGTATTTTGACGGCATATGATTGTTCTTTCCCCGCATCATATAATCAAGGCCGATATTGCCGCCCATGCTGTGTCCGTACAGCGTAATGGGAAGCTGCGGATAAAATTCCTTCGCCCGCATAATCAGCGCATCCACGTCGGCAAGGACTTCTCTTCTGGGTGCCGTATCTCCCCGCACACCGCCTGAAATTCCGTGTCCCCGCAAATCCATAGACACGATGGCAATCCCCTTTTCTGCCAAAATTCGCGCCATTCTCTGATAACGGCCTGCATGCTCTCCGATTCCATGAATCAGACAAAGCACATGAGACGGATTCTCACAGAAAAAATGATATCCCGTTACCTGCTTATCTCTCTCTGGAAAAGCAAAATTTTCGTACATGATTTACACTCCTTTACAAAAAAGTATCAAAATCCGACAAAAAAGTGTCAAAATCCGACATTCCCCTTGTTTTTTGAAAAAAAATTGTCTACAGTAGTTTCGTAAGCTGCACCGCGTTCCGTGCTTAAAAAGGAGGCGTTAGCGTGATACAAAACTACTGTTCCCTCTGTGGAAATATCTATCACAACACAATATTTAAAGGCGGATATGTGTGTGAAGACTGTGTCAAATATATCAAATGTAACCAGAAACTTTAGTTTAGCTGACGTACAAGTTCCACTCTTATCGCAAAATATCGCAGTTTGATTTCAAACACCAATGAAAGCGCGTAAGACGCGGTGCCTGCTTACAAGGCTGACTGCTCGGGACTGACTCAACTAGCGGCTGTCCCAAAGAGCTCAGCCTTTCTTTTTCTTCTTTCCGTACCGGTATCCTGCTTTTTTCTTCGCCTCCATCTTTTCTCTGTTAATGCGCTTGCGGGTCTTTGCTTTCATGATGGAATAGCCGAATCTGCCCAGAGGCGCCTTTTTCATGCCGAAATATTCGCCATGGCTGTAACACAAAAGCCCTGCCCTATCCAGGCACAGCTTTCCCTTTTCGTCAAAAAGGCTTTCCTCTGCGTGAACGCCTACAATTTCTGCTATGAACATATCGTGGGTCGGATATTCCTTCATCTCTACCACTTTGCATTCCAGATTCACCGGCGACTGTTCTATCATCGGGCAGGACACATAATCGGCAGCGACCAGTGTAAGCCCCGTTTCTTCTGCCTTGTTCACATCACGTCCCGACTTAACACCGCAAAAATCTGTGGCTCTCGCGAGATTCTCTGTAGTTAAGTTTATGACAAATTCACCGGATTCAGAAATCAAATGATGGGAATATCTGGATTTCCGCACTGATACATAGGTCATCGGCGGATCTGAATTGATAATCCCAGTCCATGCTATGGTAATGATATTGGCAGCGAGGCTGTCACCGCAGGTCACCATCACCGCCGGTACCGGATTCAGCATCGTACCCGGTTTCATTGCAATCTTAGCCATGTTTTATTCCTTTCTCAGTCTGTTAAGCACCGTCTCAAAGTATTCCGGAAGGTCGCTGTCAAACTCCATGTATTCGCCCGTTGCCGGATGTATAAAGCCCAGCACCTTAGCGTGGAGCATCTGCCCGCTGCAATCGGGCGGAAGTTTCATCAGGCTTTTTTTCGGCCCGTATACCAAATCGCCCACCAGCGGGTGTTTTATATGAGCCATATGCACTCTGATCTGATGGGTTCTTCCTGTTTCCAGTCTGGCCTCAATCAGCGTAAATTTCCCAAAACGCTCCAGCACCTTGTAGTGGGTAACCGCCCGCTTTCCATGTTCTGTATCTGTCACCGCCTGTCTGAGCCGATTGGCAGGATCTCTACCGATGGGTGCGTCTACGGTTCCTGTATCTTCCTTTATGTTATGGTATACCAGCGCCTGATAAGCTCTGGTAATCGTATGGTCCGCCAGCTGCTTTGACAGGGATTCGTGGGCAGTATCGTTTTTGGCAATCATCAAAAGCCCGCTGGTATCCTTGTCTATTCTGTGCACGATGCCGGGTCTTACAACCCCGTTAATGGACGACAATCTGTCGCCGCAGTGAAACATGATTCCGTTCACCAGTGTGCCGGTATAATTTCCTACAGCAGGATGCACCACCATGCCCTTAGGTTTATTGACCACCATCACATCTTCATCTTCATAAACGATGTTCAGGGGGATATCCTCGGCACAGATGTCCAGTCTGGTCGGCTCCGGAATTGTAATCTCAATTCGGTCGCCCTCCTGCACCTTATATTTCTTGCTGGTGCAGAGCTTCCCGTTTACCAGAATATTTTCTTTTTCAAAGAGCTTCTGAATGAAGCTTCTGGATGTTCCCGAAAGTGTCTTTGCACAGGCGGCGTCAATCCTGCTGCCTGCCTGCGTTTTGTCTATATAAAACTCGTATTGGGTATTTTCTTCCATGTTATAATCACGACTTCCTGCTCTTCAGTTTATCTCCTGCCAGCACGTACAGCACCAGCACGCCGCAGCCTGCTGTCACACCGATATCCGCAATGTTGAATACCGGCGGAAAGATAGAAAAGTCCAGCATATCCGTCACATAGCCCAGGGCAATGCGGTCAATCAAATTGCCGATGCCGCCTGCCAGAATCATGCTCCAAGCAAGATACAGGCTAAAATGTTCTCCTTTTTTTCTGTGAAGAATTACGATAGCTGCGATTACTACAATCAGCGGAATCAAAATTAGAATTACTTTTTGACCGCTGAACATGCTAAAAGCTGCACCTCGATTCTGAATATAAGTCAGACGGAAAAAATCTCCAATGATACTGACCGATTCTCCGAGATACATTTGCGAACGTACCAGCAGCTTGCTCAGCTGATCTGCTGCCACAAGCAGGCAGGCAAATATATAATATCTCATGACAAATTACGGGGCATCACCTGTGCCCCGCCTCCTAATTCTTGCTTATTTAATGACTCTGGTTTTGAACATATCGTCCTTCACCCTTGTCGGTTCCGAACTGCCGCCGCCCTTCATATCCTCCATCAGCATCTCTTCCAGAGATTTTTCACCGCTGATTACCAGCGTATCCCTGCTTTCTGCTTTAGAGCGTGCCTGCAGATCGGCAAAAGGCGCTGACTGTACAGGTTGTACAGGTCTGCTCTGCACACTGGCCGGTTCCGGTTTCGCCGCAGGTCTTGCCGGTGCTTTCGGTTCTGACGGTTTCTCCATTGAAGCCGGCATAAACTCTCGTTCCAATTCGGCAAAGAGTTCTTCGCTGGAACCTTCAATCTGACTCAGCTGATCTTCAAGAAGCCTTCTATAGCGTTCTCTGAACGTACTCAGCTTGTATTTGAGTTTCTCGCCCTCTTCAGTCAACTTGGACACCGAGTCTCTGGCCTCTCTCTGAATGGTTTCCGCATCCAGCTGCGCATTTCTGATGATAATTTCTGCTCTCTTTTCCGCACTCTCAGAAATATCATTCATCAGTCTCTTCGCAGATTCCAGTGTATTCAGTACCGATGTCTCTGAACGTTTGTACTGACTTAAATCGGACTCTAAACTCTTAATTGTCTTCTGCTGCCGCGCATTTTCGTCCAGCAGCTGCTGCAAGTCAAGAATAATCATATCCAGAAATTCATCTACTTCTTCTGCGTTATATCCTCTCATTGATTTAGAAAATTCTTTTGTTTCGATTTCCTGTGGAGTAATCATATCTCTACCTCCCGATTTTCTATTAAAGAACCATTAAGACCAGCCGTGCCAGAAGATTTGCTGCAATCTCGATAAGAAAAAATGCCAGAAGCACTGAAAAATCCAACATGCCTGTGTTAATGTTCAGCTTATGAAGGAGCTGCCGGCAAGGATTTACAATCGGCTCCGTCAGTCTGATTAAAAACTGATAAATCTTTCCTACCGTTGAATAGGGATTGGTTGCAAACCAACTCATCAGCGCCCTTACTACAAGGGCCATCGTTAAAATCTGTGCAAACCAGTAAATCGCTCTTATTAAAACAATAGCCAAATTTATTTACCTCCAGGGACTCTTCTCTTCGGCACCGAACTCAAAGGATGTTCTATCCTCGGAGGAAGCAGAAATGCCTACGTTTTCCGGAGCAAAGATAAAAATGTTATTTGCCACTTTCTGCACGTTTCCGTTGAGAGCATAGGTTGCACCGCTCATAAAGTCAAAAATCTTTCTTGCAACTTCCGTTTCCAGTTTCTCTAAATTGATAATAATCGGTCTTCTGCCCTTCAGACTGTCCACAAGTTTCGGACATTCTTCAAAAGCTTTCGGCTCAATAAGAACCAGCTTAAATGCGCTGGTACCGGTTACAGAAAAACGTTTCTCACTCGGTTTGGAGTGTGAAACTGACGGTTTCCTCTCCGGCAGCACAGTTGTCTCATTGGCAAAAGAACGTCTCGGCTCCTTGGCAATCTTTTCTTTCGCTGCATTAACTTCCTCTTCTGTAATCATTTCATCATCATCTAATTCTTCGATTCCGATTACTTTTTTGATTGAATCTGCAAAACCCATATTATTTTCCTCCTAAATCGTTTTTGTTATATTATTTTTCTTCGCTTCGATAGTCACGGTACCCGAAAATGGCAGTACCCACTCTGATTAAATTGGAGCCCTCTTCTATGGCTACTTCAAAATCGTTGGTCATGCCCATGGACAGATACTGGAAATCAATTCTTTCCTCAGGTCTATCCGCGTACTTATCATAAATTTGCTTTACTTCTGCAAAATATGCTCTCGCATCGTTCGGATCTTCCTCATAAGGCGCGATACACATCAGTCCTTTGATTCTGATATTCGAGCACTGATCTGCAATATCTGCAATCAGCTGATCTGTTTCTTCGGTAGTGATGCCAAACTTGGATTCTTCTTCCGCTGAATTGACCTGCACCAGAATGTCCATAATCAAATCATGCTGCGCTGCCCGCTTATCAATTTCTTTTGCCAGTTTCAATGAGTCCACCGAATGAATCATGGAAACCTTATCAATAATATATTTTACTTTATTTGTCTGTAAATGTCCAATCAAATGCCAGCGAACAGGCTTTACTTTCTCATATTTGTCCATAATCTCCTGAACTTTGTTTTCTCCGATATCTGTAATACCTGCATCGATTGCCTCATTGATTTCATCTGCGCCGTGAAGCTTGGTCACAGCCACTAAAAGCACATCGTCCCCGGTTCTTCCCGACTTTCTGGCCGCTGCCTCTTTCAGTTCCTGAATATACTCGATATTTGACTTAATCGACATATCTTAAGCACCTGCTTTCTGTTTCATATTTGTTTATCACTTCGGCTCTTTCAGCACTTCATCGTAAATCTCTACAGTGTCATACCGTTTGCCAGACTCCGCGTCATCAAAGAAAGTGTCTGCCACCAACGAGTAAGTTCCATCCGTGGCATATACTTTAATTGGCACAAAGTCGTATCCGCCGGTCTTCTTTTTGACTAAGACCCCCTGCTGTCCATTTTCCTCGGTAATACTGCTGTTTTCCACAAGAAGCCCCCGCTCCTCATAAGTAACCAACGACACCGGACAGGCACGCATCTGCATGTATTTCCCGTAATAATTACTGCAGACCAATATTACGCGAGTATGTTCGCCATCTCCGTCGGCAGTTACACTGTGCACCTCTGCATCTACCGTTGCGTCCTCAAATTCGACTTTAACATCTTGTCCCTTTTTGTAACGTTTCCCATTGTCTTTCGGCACAAAGGTCACAATATACCATTGGGTTCTGTCAACAACCTTAAAAATCGGCTCTCCCTTTGCGACGGTATCGCTCTGCAAATTCTGCACACTATCCTGACTCAGCTTGCTGTAGTAGCTGTATCCGCCGTTTTTCATATTGTCCGGACGGATTCTGCTTTCGTAGCCGTCAGCATAGTAGCTGATGACTCCGCCTCTTTGGACAGAATAATCGCTGGTGATAATTGCCTCATCGCCCAGCCTGTCCAGAATCTGCAAAAATTTATCATCAATTTCTCTATCTGTGCTGCCGGTCAGTTCCATTACCGTAGTGCCTTTGCGCACCAATGTACCGTTATCAATATACCTGTTGGCGGTTCCTCCTGTCCCCGCAACATAAACCTGCTCATCGCGAACCAGATAACCGGTCGTCTCGTCAGCCACCTTCAGTTCCCCATATTCAATGGTATAGGAGGACATCAGCGCCCCTGTCACCGATGGTACGATGTAGATAATCACATACAGCAGCACCAATGCCAGCACAAATAATACAATTGGACTTTTCCTAATCTTTTTCATAAAAATATTTTACATCATTTCAGTATTTTTTCCAATACCTTTCCTTCATCTTTTGTCAAATCTTCACGGTTTCTCACAAATTTTTCAAATAAATCAGGGCGCGTATCCTTTGTAAGAATAAGAGCCTGCTCAAAACGCCACAGATGAATCATTTTATGGTTGCCACTAAGAAGCACTTCCGGCACCTCCATCCCCCGATATTCCCGAGGCTTCGTGTACTGCGGATACTCTAAAAGTCCGCTGTAAATGGATTCTTCCGTTGCGGAACCCTCTCTGGGCAAAACACCCGGCACCAATCTTGCGACAGAATCCATCAGCACCATGGCAGCCAGTTCTCCGCCGGTCAAAACGTAATCCCCGATGGAAACTTCCTCCATCTGCCAGTAATCCAGCACTCTCTGATCTATCCCCTCATAATGTCCGCAAAGAATCGTAATTTCCTCTTCTTTTGCCAAAGCCTCGATTTTCGCCTGATTCAGCACTTTTCCTCTGGGCGACATATAGAGCAGTTTCTTTTTCTCCCTGTCTTTGTCCGCGCCGATATGTTCCAATGCGCCAAAAATAGGATCCGCCATCATCAAAAGCCCTGGTCCCCCTCCAAAGGTGTAGTCATCGGCTTTCTTGTGCTTATCCTTGCTGAAATTGCGGATATTGATGAACTGAAACTCTAAAATGCCTTTTTCACAAGCTCTTCCAAGTATACTTCCCGTTACGGCTGAAAACATTTCCGGAAACAGTGTTAAAACGTTAATTTTCATTACGGAATCATCCCTTCTATCAGATGTACAAAAATGACACCTTCCGCAAGATTCACTTCCCTGATGAATTCGCTGACCGCCGGAATCATAAACTGACCGCCTTCCGCAAGTTCCACCACATACACATCCTGACTGGACGGCTGCAGCACGTCTTTGAGCTTTCCCAAGAGTTCCCCGCTGTCTGCGTCTTTCACCGCAAGACCGATTAAATCTCTTATATAAAAGGTATCCTCCGGCAGTTCCAAAAGGTCGTCTTCCGTAATAAACACGTCTTTGGTCTTCAGCGCCTCCGCGGCATTTCTGTCATCTACGCCGGAAAGCTTCAGAATCACCATCTGCTGCTGATACCTGACTTTTTCAATTTCATATTCTTTATCGCCCACAATAATGCGTGAAAGTTCTTCATAGCGCTCTTTGTAGCCGGAATAGTTATAGACCTTGACTTCTCCGCGAAGAGCTACCGCATTGACGATACGTCCAATTTTGATTTTTTCCATTTTTCTCCTAATACCATTTCAGGCACATGAAAATACCTGACAGGTAAATCCATGTGCCCGATTTTGTCAGCAATATTATTCGTCTTCTGAAACGATTTCTACTACTACTTTTTTGTTCTGCTTTGTGGCGGCAGCCTTGACAACAGTGCGGAGCGCCTTGGCAATTCTTCCCTGTTTGCCAATTATTTTCCCCATATCATCAGCTGCAACCTGAAGCTGCAAAACGCTGCCCTGATCATCCTTTGTCTCTGTTACAACAACAGAATCAGGATACTCCACCAGCGACTTTGCAATTGATTCAACTAATTTAGTCACGTCGTCTCACCGCTTTCTTATTCAATGATGCCAGACTTCTTAAACAGTCCTTTTACAACATCTGTAGGCTGTGCACCGTTGGATAACCAAGTCTTTGCTTTTTCATCGTCGATTTTGATTGTAGGCGGCTCTGTCAGTGGATTGTAATAGCCGATTTCTTCGATGAATTTACCGTCTCTGGCTCTGCGAGAGTCAGCAACAACCACTCTATAGAAAGGCTTCTTGTGTGCACCCATTCTCTTTAATCTGATTTTAACCATTGTTTGTTCCTCCTTTTATAATAATTTTTTTGCTTTTTATGTCAGAGTTTAAAATAAACCTCTAAATAACTTGTTTCGTTTCATGGCTTTCGGATTGGAAAGCTGTTTTACCATTTTTTTCATTTCTTCGTAACGCTTAATCAGGTTGTTAATCTTGCTCACCGGCTGTCCGCAGCCTGCTGCAATTCTCTTCCTCCTGCTTGCGTTTAAGATACTCGGATCCTGCCGTTCCTCGATGGTCATAGACTGAATGATGGCCTCCATCTGGCGAAATTCCTTCTCGCTTTCCTCAAGGTCCACGCCTTTCATCTGGGCAGCGCTTATGCCCGGCATCATCTCCAGAATTTTGCCGATACCGCCCATATTCTTGACCTGTCCCATCTGATCCAGAAAATCCTCTAAGGTAAACTGATTTTTCTTAAGACGCTCTTCCAGCTTCTCCGCTTTTTCCTGGTCAAAAGCCTGCTCCGCTTTCTCAATCAGAGAAAGCATATCGCCCATGCCCAGAATACGGCTTGCCATTCGTTCCGGGTGGAAAGGCTCCAGTGCGTCAAACTTTTCGCCTACACCCATAAATTTAATCGGCTTGCCGGTTACTTTCTTTGCGGAAAGTGCCGCGCCGCCGCGGGAGTCACCGTCCATCTTAGTCATGACGATTCCGTCCACGCCCAGCTTTTCGTTGAAGCCTTCGGCTACGTTGACTGCGTCCTGACCAGTCAATGCATCTACTACCAGCAAAATCTCATGGGGTCTGACTTCTCCTTTAATATCGACAAGTTCATCCATCAACGCCTCATCAATCTGCAGCCGTCCTGCGGTGTCGACGATGAGAACGTCAAAGCCTTTCTTTTCGGCTTCTTTCTTTGCTGCCAGCGCAATCTTTGCAGGCTCTTTGCTGTCACGCATGGTAAATACCGGTGTGTTGACAGTCTTTCCCACAACTTCAAGCTGATCGATGGCTGCCGGTCTGTAAATGTCACATGCACACATCATCGGTTTCTTGCCGTGCTGCTTCAGGTAATTTGCCAGCTTTCCGCAGGTGGTGGTTTTACCTGTACCCTGCAGACCTACCATCATAATAGTGGTAAAGCCTGACGGTGAATAGGTCAGCTTACTGCCGGTTCCGCCCATCAGTTCGACAAGTTCCTGATTGACAATCTTGATAATCTGCTGTGCCGGTGTAAGACTTTCCAACACTTCGGCACCCAGACACTTTTCTTTTACATCGTTTACGAAACCTTTTACAACCTTGAAGTTGACATCTGCCTCAAGGAGTGCCAGTTTCACTTCCCGCATTGCATCGTTTATATCCGCTTCTGTCAGGACACCTTTGCCCCGGAGCTTCTTAAACGCGTTCTGCAATTTATCTGATAAACTTTCAAATGCCATAGCTTAAGCTTCCTCCAAACTGTTGATAATCGACTGAATCACTTTCAGGCTTTCGATTAAGTCCGTCTGCTCGTGATATTTCTGTGTTAAATCACAAATCATTCGATCAATGCGGGCAATCGCCTCGCCGGATTTCATAAACTTACCAACCAGACCCAGTTTTTCCTCATATTCTCTGAGGGATTTCTCTGCTGTCTTCAGAGAATCATAAACAGCCGCTCTCGATATACCGAACTCCTCTGCAATCTCTGCCAGCGAAAAATTCTCTTCGTGATAAAGCCGCATCACTTCCTGCTTGCGTCTTGTAAGAAGCTGTCCGTAAAAATCATACAAAAGGCTGGCTTCTGTAATCTTATCTATCATTTCTTTCCCTCTTCTCACCCTTGAAAATCCGGTCAGGCGTCAAGGTTAATTCCTTGACACCGTACTACTGTACCATATTGCTTCACAGGTGTCAAGGGTTTTTCCTTAACATTTAATATTTTTCTTCTCTTCGCTGCACCGCTATTCCGCCGGACCGAACCACAAATCCAGCGTTCGTTCAATCATCAGCGAATCGATGTGATTTTCCCCATCGTCAAAAGTTAGGATCAGATTCACCCCGGGTATAATCCCGTCTCTAATGTAGTCCGCAATGCGGTAAAGGGCCTGCCGCAGATATTCCATGTCCGTAATCAGTCCCAGATGTTCCCAATAGATAATTCTGCCCGTTCGCGGATCTATAATCTTAAAATCCGGTGCTTTTTTGTATCCATTAATATATGTAACTTCCTCGTATCGGTACTGTAATCCGCGCGCCGCTGCTGCATTGGCAATGATGACTTCTGATTTTGAGCGCACTTTATCCCCCTTCTTTGTAAAGTTCAACAGATTCTCGGCTCGATTCGCTGACTTTTCATAAGGCTCACTGCCCCACCTTTCTAAATCAAATACGCCAGCTTCATCAAAGCAAGACTGCGGCAAGCTTTGATATGCTTTAGGGAACTGTTTCTGCAAGACATTTGGATCAATCGTTTGATAGTTCTTTAAAAACTTCTCCATCATCGGAATATTCGATTCCATCGCCGTAATCGCCTTGCGCAGGTAATACTTTTTCTGCAAAAGCTGCACCTGAGAGTTTGTTCCCTTTCCCAAGTACTCGCTTCGCTTTTTTCCCCGGAAAGTAGTGACCTTCGTGTAATATTTTACGCCGTTTCTCTCACTAGCGTATAAAGCACCTCTAGGCAATTTCTTCAGTTGTTCTTTATACCGTTTCAATGTATTTTTTTGTAAATTCAAATCTCGCTCGACACATTCCAAACTATTAAATAACATCTTGCATCACCTCTCTTTTGAAGCAAAAAAATGTTTTGCAGAACTCTACCCTTTGTTTATTAACAAAATGCAAAATATTCCTTAGCCTCCATAAAATTCTCTTTAAAATAGTAAATCTGTTCCTTAAATTACGTCTTTCCACCGATTTTTCTCCGAAAAAATTGCTCATTCTCTCTTTATCAGAAGAGAAATTTTAAAGGATCCATTTATTTAGAAAAAGTTTTCCTTTTTTTGAGCCGTATTCCGTCTTTTTCTGCAAAGCGTTTTTTTGTTTCACCAATGCCTTTGTCTACAGCTTTATTATATCCGACTCCCGTCCACATTTCAACCATTTTTTTACATTATTTACATTTTATCCATTTTGCAAGTTGTAGAAACGCACAGAACCACAGAGCCACGGAATCGCGGCAGTGACCAAGCAAGCAGCGAGAGTTGACGCTTTCCGGGAATTACGTTATAATTTTCGTTGGATCAAATTGAACTAAAACGAAAGGACCTATTCCTTTATGATTTATGATTGTATCATCGTCGGCGCCGGTGCTGCGGGGCTATTCTGCAGCGCCGTTTTTCCGGCAGGAATAAACGGACTGATTCTTGAAAAAACACAACGGCCGGGCACCAAGCTTCTGATGAGCGGCGCCGGTCAGTGCAATGTTACCCACGGCGGTTCCATCAAAGACTTCATTCCAATGTACGGTAAAAACGGCGGTAAAATCAGAAGCTGCCTATACAAGTATAATAACCTGCAGCTGCAGAATTTTTTGCATAAAAACGACATACCTACCTGGGAGCGGGAGGACGGAAAAATCTTTCCAAGATCCATGAAAGCAAAAGATATTCGAGATATGCTGATTCAAAAAGGCTGCAAAAACGGCTTTTCTATCAAGTATGAATCGCCAGTTACAGATATTTCACAGCATAACGGTACATGGCAGGTCCGCACAAACACCGATTCTTACCATTGTAAAAATTTGGTAATCGCTACTGGAGGCTGTTCTTACCCGCAAACTGGTTCGGACGGCAGCGTTTTTCAGCTTTTGCAGCATTCCCTCGGACTTGCTGTTACTGTGCTGCAGCCTGCTTTGACGCCAGTCAATGTGACAGCTTATCCTTACAGGGAATTGTCTGGAATTGCCTTTGAACAGACAGGACTCTCTGTCTGGCGAGGCGGCAAATTGTGCGTTCGCGGCAACGGTCCACTACTTTTCACCCATGAAAATTTTTCCGGTCCTTTAATTTTAAATTTTTCCAAAGATATCAAAAAAAACGACAAAATTATGTTAAACTATTTATATCCATGCGAAAAATCAGAAGTTCTGGAGAAAATAAATCATGTGATAAAAAACAGCAGCAAACAGCTTGACAATCTTCTTGCAGGTCAGCTGAATTTGCCGAAAAATTTTTTAAAAACAATCATCGCTGAAACCGGTGAAAAGTCCAAAGCCATCGCAGAAAGGCTCACCGAAGATACATTTATAGTGACCTCACTGGGAGATTATCGCAAAGCCATGGTCACCTCAGGCGGTATTTCCCTTTCAGAAATAAACTGCAAAACCATGGAGTGCAGTCGTTATCCAGGTCTTTTCATTATTGGCGAATGCCTTGATATCGATGGTGCAACAGGAGGCTACAATCTGCAATTTGCGTATTCCTCTGCCTGCGCCGCATCTAATATAATAAACTCTAAACTGAAAGGAGAACAAAGTGCAAAACTTTAGAAAAAGAAACATTCTGTTATTTTCTTCCATTTTAATACTTTTACTAGTTATAACCGGTCTCCTTCCCGCACACGGATTTGCCGCAGCAAAAGAAACCGTTGAAAAGCCTCATATCACTAAGTCCTTTCAATCCAGCGCTACTATGGAAAATGATTACTGTAAAGCAACTGTTAATGGGAAAAAAATGACTATTGAATTCAAAACTTTACTGCCTTCAGCAGAATTCCGTATTGCACTTTACGGTGTCATTCCTAAAAGATGTTTCACTGATTTAGACACCTTCATTACAGCTCGAGATATGGGTGAGACCATGACTGGTCAACCAATTTATGGTTTTACACATACCATCGACTTTTCCGAAAAGAAAGTTAAAGATGGACAGTACTTCTTATATATCTCCCGTATTCAGGATGAAAACGACATATATCAAAAGCATCCTAACAATGGCAGCTTATACAGAAATCTGGTTTTTAATCTGAACAAAGGAACACCCGAAATTTTCAAATATGATGATGTTATTGCTGAAAATCAGCGTATCAAAGAAATTGGTGCCGCCTATAATCCAGACTGGTACTTAGATGAAACTTTGTCAGATATCAGATTTACACTGAAAATTCCTTCCACTGACTATTATAAGGAAATGACGCCATATAAAATCCAATTTATGCGTGAGATATCAGATCAGATTACCGCAAGCGCCAACAATGATTATGAAAAACTTTTAAAGATTTACGAATATGTATCCGGACAATTTTACTATGACACCATTGCCTATGTTACACACTCTTTTCAATATGCAAATCCATATGATAATCTGTATAACCATGTGAACAAAATCGCCAGCGCAAATAGTGACAATCAAGGTCGTGTAGCAACTACCTGTCAAGGCTATTCCGCTATTTTTCTCTCGTTGGCACGTGCGCAGGGGATTCCGACCAGATTCGTATTTGGTCACAGAGCTTCCTCGCCGCTCAACAACTGGGAAACTGAACAGAATATTGGCAAAAAAGATCATTGGTGGGTTGAGTCATATGTAGACGGCAGATGGATTTTCATCGATCCAACCATCGGCACCAGCAATAAGTACAACAAAAACACCGGAGAATGGCAATATTATGGACTGTGCAGCTATACTTTCTTCGATCCTTCCGATGAACAAATTGCAGTTTCTCATATATATCACAACATCTATCCTGAGAAGCGATTTGGATATCTGATTACCGATCAATATGAAATTGATAAATTGACTGTATTTTTAAACACGAAAACTAACGACCAACTAAATGGCAAAATCATGAACGACAACTATAAACAGTGGGATAAGACTACCTGGGGAGACGGATTTAAAGCCAACTTCATGACCGATGCTTATGGAAAAACGGCCCAGATTCAATGGAGCAATAAGGGTTTTCAGGGAAGTGCTGACTTTTCCGGTTTCACAAAACTAAAGCTGTTTTCTATGCATCACAATGAACTGGAGCATGTCGACTTGAGCAACTGTCCCAACCTTGAGACCGTAAGGCTTTACAACAACAATTTAGAATCTATAAATTTAGAAAACACAAAGAGGCTAAAAAATGCCAATATTTCAACTGATAACAAGCTGAAAGAAGCTCGCTTGTATGCCAATCATAAAAATATTCACATTTATACCGGCAGCAACGGCACCTTTCAACTAAAATATGATACCGAAAAAAAGAAAAAAGTAGAAGTGATTTTCAAAGCTGACATTGGATACAAAGCCAGCGGTATCTATAACGGAGGAGGAAAAAAACTAAGTTCAAATTCATCCGGCTACTCTATGAACCCCGATTTTCGCAATTACGAAATCAGATTTAATCTGGATCCAAACAGCTATTGCTACTATTTATACGAAGGCAGAAATGAAGCCATATATATTCCATATATTGAAGCAGTCCAAAAACGCTTAAAAGCACTGGGTTACTACAACGGCGTCATCGATGGCGTTTATAGTGTCTCTCTAACCGAAGCAGTAGAAAATTTCCAACATGTCAACGGTATTACAGCTACTGGAAAGATAGGAAGCAATACTTGGCACGTTCTATTTAATACCCGTGCTCAAACAATGCCAACTGATAAAATTTTAGAAGAAATTAAAGCAATCCACAGACAAAACATTATTGGTAATATTAATCTGATTAAAGGCAATAAAGATAAAGTAGCTCTAAGTTGGCATCTGGAAGGTTCTTTAGAGATAAAACCCGACAGCTATCAGATATGGAAGTCCTGCAAACCCAATTCCGGCTACAGCAAACTTGGCTCAACTAAAAAAAGCAAATTTACTAATACCTCCAATCTAAAAAAGGGATATAAATATTATTATAAAATTCGAGGTGTCAAAACTATTAATGGTAAAGTATACTATACTAAGTGGGAATATTTAGACATTAAAATTCTATACAAAGCTAGTAAACCTGCAACCCCTTCAAACACAATCAAGAACGCATTCGAGGCTCAGAATGCAAATTAACAGGGGAATTCAAGGAATAATTTAAAAACAGAAAAGACCCTGAACAGCAATTAAAACGCATACAGGGTCTTTTCGCATCTTTAACAGTCTTCTTCTATTTCCTCACAATCATCTAAATCGACAGGAACGATAATATTCACAGCATCTGTAAGATGCTCCGGCGCTACGAATAGGTCAATGCCCCGGGCGCTGTTAATGCCCATAAAGATTTCCACGTAGTTACCGCCGCCTTCATATCTGCGAATACAGGTTATCTCCTCGCTGCGAAGTTTGGATTCCAGAAGATCCGCTTCCAGATTATCCTCAGCGGTGCAAAGGTAAACCCCGCCTCTCCATTCTTCAGCTATATCTTTTTTATACATAATTAAATCGCCTTTGTCTTGATTTCCTCAACAAGTTTTGCAACAAATTCATCGGCGTTCATTTCGCCTAAATCACCCACTTTAGTGGAGCGAACAGACAGAGTGCCCGCTTCTGATTCTCTCTCACCGATGACGCAGATGTAAGAAACTCTCTCGTTTCTGGCTTCTCTCAGCTTGTAGCCGATTTTTTCGTTTCTCAGGTCGAGTTCCACACGCAGACCTGCTTCTTCACATTTTGCAGCGATTTCCTTTGCGTAATCAGAGAATGCTTCCGCAACAGTCAGCAGCTTCACCTGTACCGGCGCCAGCCACAGTGGGAACTTACCGGCAAAGTGTTCAGTCAGGATACCGATGAAACGTTCGATGGAACCGAAGATAACTCTGTGAATCATTACCGGTCTGTGCTTTTCGTTGTCGGAACCTACATAAGTCAGTTCAAATCTCTGCGGCATCTGCATATCCAGCTGAATGGTTCCGCACTGCCAGGTTCTTCCAATGGAGTCTTCCAGATGGAAGTCAAGCTTTGGCCCGTAGAACGCACCGTCTCCTTCGTTGATGACATAAGGCACGCCGACTTCCGTCATTGCTTCACGAAGAGCGTCTTCGGCCATTGCCCATTCTTCGTCGGTTCCCATAGAATCTTCCGGTCTGGTGGAAAGCTCAATGTGATACTTAAATCCAAACATGCTGTAAACATCATCGATGAATTTAGCTACGCCTACGATTTCGTCTTTAATCTGCTCCGGCAGCATAAAGATATGAGCATCATCCTGTGTAAACGTACGTACTCTCATCAAGCCATGGAGGGCACCAGAAAGCTCATGTCTGTGCACCTGACCCAGTTCGCCCATTCTAATCGGGAAATCTCTGTAGGACCACATCTTTCTCTTATAGGAAAGCATGGAACCCGGGCAGTTCATCGGCTTTACTGCAAAATCCACATCGTCAATCTTGGTAAAGTACATATTGTCTTTATAGTGATCCCAGTGGCCGGAAGTTCTCCACAGCTGTTCATTTAAAATCAGCGGCGTTTTGATTTCCTGATAGCCTCTCTTGCGGTGTTCTTCTCTCCAGAAATTTTCCAGTTCGTTTCTGATAATCATGCCCTTTGGCATAAAGAACGGGACTCCCGGGCCTTCTTCAAAAATCGCAAATAAATCCATTTCCTTGCCGATTTTTCTATGGTCTCTCTTTTTCGCTTCTTCTAGTCTGTTGATGTATTCGTCCAGTTCTTCCTGGGTCGGGAAGCAGGTTCCGTAAATTCTCTGCAGCATTTTGTTGTGCTCATCGCCTCTCCAGTAAGCGCCTGCCACACTCATCAGCTTCACTGCTTTAATCTGACCAGTAGACTCCATATGAGGCCCTGCGCAAAGGTCGACAAAGTCACCCTGCTGGTAGAATGAAATGACCGCATCTTCCGGTAAATCCTGAATCAGCTCTACCTTGTAGTCCTCGTTTCTGTCAGCCATGTACTTGATTGCTTCTTCCCTCGGCAATTCAAACCTCTCCAGCCTGTAATTGGCCTGAATCACCTTTTTCATTTCCTTCTGGATTTTTAAAAGGTCCTGATCTCCAAGCTTATACTCCATATCGATATCGTAATAAAATCCGTTATCGATGGCTGGTCCGATTGCCAGTTTAGCGTCAGGCCACAGGTTCTTTACTGCCTGCGCCATGATGTGAGATGTTGTATGTCTATACCGAAGCTTCATATCCGCATCTTCAAAATTAATTTTTTCTTTTGCCATTTCTCTCTCCTTCTTTCTATATACCATTTATGATTGTGAACTATCTGTACCCGGGTCCGGTGTTGGCTCTGGCGTTGGTTCCGGGTCCGGTGTTGGCTCTGGGTCCGGCTCTGGATCCGGCGTCGGTTCTGGATTCGGTTCTGGGTCCGGCGTCGGCTCCGGATTCGGTTTTTGTGACGGTGTCGGCTCCGGAGTTTGTCCCGGTTCTTCTTCAGGCGCACTGGAACTGGTTCCTGTATCAATCGGTTTCTGACCTGTTACAGACGAACCGATATTATTGACAATCGTCGCACTGATATTCTGAACAGTCTCTGACGGTACATAATCCGCCTGATTAAACATTTCCTGGTGCAATTTTGTCGTATTCTCTGCCAAGTCTTCCGGGAACACATAAGAAATGCCGTTGATATAGCCGCCGGTTACATTATATGGCCATCCGGCACCGCTCTTGATGTTAAAGTTTGCAAGACGCATCGCAAGTCCCAGCATATCGTTGTTGGAAAGATTGGTCTGCACCTGCGGCAGCATCATATCCAAAAGATTGTCAAGCTTGCCTATATTCATCGTCTTTAATTTTTCAAAGACTTTAGTCAAAACGATTCTCATGCGTTCAGTACGCTTATAGTCATCGCCTACACCCTTACGGATTCTGCCGTAGGAAACTGCCTGTACCCCCTCTATGGTCTGCTCTCCTGCTGCTTCCACCAGTTTATAGGTCTTCTGACCGATATTATTCGCAGTCTGCACAGTATATTTGTTCAGCTGCTGAATCTCTTCTTCCTGCACATCGACGGTAATACCGCCCACAGCGTTGACCAGATCAGATACCGCCTTAAAATTCACCACAACGAACTTGCTGATATTCAAATCCATTGCCTGATTTAAAGACTGGATCATCATGGCAGGTCCGCCGATTCTGTTAGCATCAGTAATTTTACCATAAGTATCTGTATTGCCAAACTTCAAATAAGTATCACGATATACACTCATCAGTTTGACTTCACCAGTCTCTTCTTTAATACTTAAAATCATAATAGCATCTGCGCCGGAGCCCTGGATATCTTCCATATCCCGGCTGTCAACACCCAGCAGCAGAATATTGATATAACCGTCCACATCTACACAAGACAGCTCCTTCTCATCAAGATTCAGCCGGTCGATTTTGTCTAGCTTTGAAATAACATATCCAGCCACACTGGCTACGGTAAGAAGAATCACTATCAATGCGATAAAAATCCCCTTCTGCCAGCCTCTCAGCCTTCCAAACCATCGTCCAAATTTCTTAAAAACATTTCCTTCGTACTTATTGTTGTGTGAAAAGATTTCATTTCGACGTCTTGCCATGCTTCATCACTCCTTTTAGTCTAAAACCCTTTTGTTCTCCTTGCGTTTTTGCACTTCCCGCATCTGTTCAGGAAGCGCTTCATAAAACTCTATGGCATCCTGAATTTCTCCATCAAACAAAATTTTGCCCTGCTTCAGCACAATTCCTCGTTTACAGAAATTCTTGGCTACCTTTGTGGAGTGGGTTACAAATAAAAAGGTAGAATCACCATCGCTGAGAACTTCTTTTATTTTCCGATTACATTTCAGCCTAAACTCCTTATCGCCTACGCTCAATGCTTCATCAACAATTAATATCTCAGGCTTTATATTGGCATTAATAGCAAAGCCCAATCTAGCTTTCATACCGCTGGAATAAGTTCTGACAGGCTGATCAATATAATCACCTAAATCAGCAAATTCAATAATTCCAGGCTCTAACGTTCTTATCTCCGCATCTTCTATTCCAAGCAACTGCCCTCGAAAAAATATATTCTCTCTGCCGGTAAAATCCGGATCAAACCCTGCTGTCAATTCCAACAAAGCACTAACTCTACCGTCAACAATAATTTCTCCCTTTGTAGGATAGGTGACACCCGTAATCATTTTTAAAAGCGTAGATTTCCCCGCACCATTGCGACCAAATAAAGCAACACTTTCTCCCTTTTCGATGGTAAAGGAAACGTCATCAATTGCCTTTTTAATCTTCGGCTTAATTTTCTTTGAAAAAATCGCCTTAAAACGCTGCTTATCATTTTTATACAATTTATACTGTTTTGTAACATTCTTAAACTCTATGGTTACCTTACTCATGTAGACCTCTTTCCTTATAATACATCTGGAATATCTTTTCGCAGCTTTCTATACGCCCAGATTGCCAAGAAACCCATAACCGCATAGACAATAACAAAATTCAACATCTCCTGCGGTGCTTCCCAAAACCACTTCTTATAAATAAAACAATTTCGGAATCCGTTATCTATTAAAGTAATCGGATTATAGAGTAAAACTGTTCTTAGCCAGCTAATTTTAATTGTATTGACATTATATAAAATCCCGCTCATCCAAAACAATGCCGTTGTAAGTGCTTTCACCAGATTGAGGAAATCTCTGCTCATAGCTGATAAAACTCCTGCAAAAAGTCCCCATGCTGTAAAGAAAAAGAACATCAATGCCATATAAAAGGGCAACTGAAGATAATAGATATCCGGCATATACCCAAAAGCCATATAAATTAAAATAACTATAATAATCAGTACAATGTGAACCACAAACAGAGACATACTCACAAAAGTCGGTATTGTAGATATAGGAAATTTAATCTTTGTAATCAGATGTGTATGACGCCTGAGACAGGAAGCTCCTCCCTGAATCATGTCTTTCATATAAAACCATGGTATCATACCTGCAATAAGCCACAAAAAGAATGGATACCCTTCTACTGGTTTTCCACTTCTAAGGCCGATAGAAAAAGCAAACCAAAATACAAAGATTTGAATTGCCGGTCGTATGATTGCCCAAGACCAACCAAGGGCTGCACCTTTATAAGTCTTAATAATTTCTGTTTTAGCAAGTTTGAATAATTGCTTTCTGTAATCATAATGGTCTTTTATTATCTCTTTTATTGTGTTCACAAATTAACCTCTCTTCAATAAATTGATTATAATTTATTGTTTCAACTCTTTCCTGGAATCTTTCGTGTTATGTACAGGCAGCAAAACCGCACTTTGATTTTCTTTGATATATTCTTTGTAATCGTGCAAATAATAGTACGACTTTTTATCTGAAATTACACTTTCTGCGTTAGCTGCAAAATAATTGTCGGGGAATACATCCTATTATTAAAGGCAGTTTCAAATTTCAATAAAAAACTACAATTCACCTATCAATATTCCGTATCAGTTTACCACATTTGTCCACCTTTGTAAATAATCCTGAATAGATTTCACACAGCAGTGACAGATTTCACAATCAAGCTGCACAGAAGTTTTTAGGAGAAGAAAAAAATCACTTACTTAAAATACTCTTTTTTAAATATTTTATTATTAAAAAACAATAAAATCAAAATAGCGATATAACCAGGAATTTGACAGCTAAATCATTTTAAAAACGCCGTAATCCTTGCAACGGCTTTCTTTTTTATCAAATTTTTTAAAATATTTTGTAGCATTTTTGTCGTATTTACGATATAACAATAGCGGGGGTAGTAAAAATGAGAGCCATCATTTCAAAATCAAAGTCCGCAGAGCAGGTATATATTACAAAAGCATACCGCAATGAAAGGGGCAAAAGCACTTCCCGCATTGTAGCAAAACTCGGAAGTATGGAAAGTCTGCTTCCCCAGCATGATTTCAATAGAGGAAAGGTTCTTCTATGGGGAAGGGAGCAGGCACAAATTTACACAGAAGCCGAGAAAACAGAGGAATTAAAACTTTCTCTGAATCTTTCAGAAAACAAGCGTCTTTCTTTCGGGATTATACCAAACAGTCATAAAAATAACAATCCTGTTGAGACTTTTCTTCACAGTCTCACATTACCAAGAAGTTTTAAATTTCTGGCAGTCTCTGCCACATCAAACAACCGCAGACCTTGATATTGCAGAACTCAGTTCAGAAACTGTCGCCATGCTAAAGCTGCAGGCTGAGCCTCCTGAGTATCCAAAACAAAATCTATGAATTTAAAAGAGCACCTCGAACCTCTCATCTGGCTTCCGGTGCTCTTCTTTCTCTACTTCAGTATCCACACGATTGTTTAGGGCACCAAAAGGACTATCGCCCTAATGGACAACTATTTCTCGTTGTGATGGCCCATTTTTTAATTCATATTGGTTTTTCAATTAATCATCTAAATGATCAATCGCATATTGTGCCTGTTTTTCAGTAAATTTCTCACCATACTCAGAAATCAGTTGGTCATAAATCGCATCTTTTGACATACTCATCGTATCCTGATACTCCTTCGCTTTAGCAAGAGCATTTGCTTTCCAATCAGCTTTTAAATGTTCCATTGCATATTCTGCAGCGTCCTCAGAAAACTGCTCGCCATATTCGGAAACGAGCTGATCATAAATTGCTTGTTTAGACATATGCATTATTTCAGAGTAAGATTCAGCCTTTGCAAGAGCGTTTTGGAATTCTTTAGAGACTTCAGGTTTCTTTTCTTCCTCTTCCTGAATAGGCTCTTCAGACACTTTTTCTTCCACAGCCTGGTTAGAATTGTTCTGAGTGCTGTCGGTAGAATCATCGCTTCCTGCCATGCCACCGATTCCAATTAGCAGCACAATAATCAAAACAATAAACCAAGGTCTCTTATAAACTGGCCGCTTATTTTTTCCTCCGCATACCGGACACACTTTCGCTGCCGCTGCGATATCTGCCCCGCAGTGGCTGCATTTCATCATTTTTTCTTTACTCATTTCTTTCTTCCTTTCGTCGTATATTTTTCTCAAAAATATCTGAACTACTGTTTCAGAATCTGCTTTTTCTCTGTCTCAAACTCTTCCTGAGTTAAAATTCCTTCATCGAGCAAAGCTTTCAACTCGCGCAGCATATCAGCTTTTCCAGATTTATTTTGACTCGAATCCGGCAAAGTGCCCTGCACTGTATTCATTACCTGATTTCCCAACGCAATACCTGCTCCAAGCCCGGCGAGTCCGCCTTCTTGCTTGGACGCATCTCTAATGGCACGCGCCGTCTGATACTGGGTAAATGTACGCATATCTTTCTGCGCCATACCAATTCCTGACTGCTCATCAATCATTTTTTCTACTTCATCCGGAAGAGAAATGCTCTCTATGATGATATTGCTGAATTGAATTCCCAAAGCCCCCGTTCTTTCATTCAGTTTTTCCTGAATCACGGATGCAAGCGACCTATATTCCACTGCTAAATCAAGAGCTGACATAGTCGTTTCTCCAATTGCAACAGAAAATGCTTCTGTCACCATAGATGACAAATAGACTACAATATCATAAGTTTTTGTCATTCCCATAGTGCCAAATATTTCCCGCATAAATTTACTGACATCTGTAATTCTAAAAGCAAATTTACCGAATGAGCGGATACGAACCATATTAAAGTCATTATCACGTTTCATAATCGGTGTTTTCGTCGCCCATTTGTTATCAATAAATTGTCTGGTGCTCACAAAATATAAATCTGCAACCACCGGTGAGGTAAATAAATACGGAAAACCTTCTAAAGTCGACAGCACAGGCAGATTACCTGTATTAAGCGTATATGTGCCCGGGGATAAAATATCAGCCAGCTGTCCACCCTTCAGAAAGACTGCGCTTTGTCCTTCTCTCACAATAACTTTTGAACCCTGTTTTAATTCATTATTCCCGCTTTTTCTTTGAAACTTTATAACGACAAGCTTATTGCTTTCATCTACATATTCAATTACATCTAGAAATTGATCTTTTACAACATCAAATAGTCCCATTTGATTTCCCTCTTCACTGTAATTTGAATCCATATTTATCTCTAAATGAGCCAAGAAGAATCTTTACGATATCATAAAGCCAGCCTAAACCAAAAATGCCACAAGTAAACAGATAAAGAAGTCCCATCTTGATGTCTCCAACATAAAATCTATGAGCACCGAATACTCCTAGAAAAACACAAAGAAGCAGTGCAATCCATCTATCCTTATCACTGCATGTACGGTAAGTTTGATTAATTACCACATTCTGCACCACCGGCGTTGGCGAAACATTTACACCCACTGATTGTGTCAGCATCGGTTCTTCTTTTTCTTTCGTATATCCGCAATAACTGCATGTATCTGATTCCATCGGAGCCCCGCATAACGGACAATTTCCACTCATAACTCTAACATCTCCTATCAAAATTATTTTATACAGTGCAACTTCTTACACAATATTTCTTACAGGTTATAAAACCATTCTAATACAGCTACACTATACATGTCAATATTTTTTTATCATCCGGAAAGGCGGTTCCTATGGATTACGAATTCGGAACAATTCAGATTAAAGTAGCGGAATTGATAAAAGAACGAAATCTCAGTAAAAACAAATTGAGTCACAGAGCCGATATGCAGCGCACGCAGCTGAACAAGTACTGTAACAACCAAATTACCAGACTTGACATCGATGTGCTTGCCCGCTTATGTACAGCCCTGGACTGCAAAATTGAAGATTTACTGGAATTCGTTCCCCCTACTAAAAAATAGCGCACCACTTCCTTCTGCCATACCCCTTTACCTGTAGTTTACAGAAAGGCGCTCTGGGAATGTTGTGCTGCCAGCACGAAAAAACAGCCCCATCCTTAGGGCTGTTTTATTAATAGTTAAATTTTCAGCGGCTCTACACCACACTGATCCAGCAGCAAGTTCACTTCCGTCACACTGCGTATTCCGTTATTAATTGCCACAGCAATCCGCACGTCCCGTTCATCTTTAGGATACAGCGGCGCAGCTTTTGCGATTTCAAGGCCTCGCTGCGTCTGACTGTAATTCAGCCCTGCACCGATACAAAGGGCAATCACCTTATCTCTGCCGGGATTTTTCTTGTCACCATTTAAAATGTTATACACATAGTTGCGGCTGATTCCGCTGGCGGCAACGATTTCTGCCGTAGTCAGACCCTTTACGCCAATCATCCAGTTCAGGTATTCATAAAAATATGTAAATTCCCGTTCCTTATAGGCATCGATGAATTGATCCGCCTCGCTGCAGTCTTTCACCTGTTCCAATATCTTCGATAAGCCTCTCGTCGTCTTCTCGCTCATAAACTTTTACTCCCAATGCTATATGATATTCTTCTCAAATATGTTACAATACAATTAGATTAAATGCAAGCAGGAGAAATAGCATGACCCCAGAAAACCAACTGACACTTTCCTTTTACAAGGAAATCGCCGTAATCAGCAAAGAACACGATGTGCACCTTGTCCAGCATGTTGAAACCGGAGAAATCTATATCAAAAAGCATGTGTCAATAGAATGCTTTCCCGTTTACGATACGCTCCAAAAATCTGCATTTCCATCGGTTCCCGAAATCATTGAGCTGATTCCCGATGCCGATTCCCTGACGATTATCGAGGAATACATTCATGGGAAAAATCTGGAACAAATTTTAGAGCAGCGACTGTTTTCTGAAAAGGAAACTGCACATATCATCATCGACTTGTGTAACATTTTAAAGCCTTTTCACGACCATTTTCCTAAAATCATTCATCGCGATATTAAACCTTCCAATCTTATTTTGGAAAAACACGGTCATCTGTATTTGATTGATTTTGACGCGGCAAAGACTTACAATCCTAACAAAACAAAAGACACCGTACTGATGGGTACGGTGGATTATGCTGCCCCTGAACAGTACGGCTTTCTGCAGTCCGACCAAAGAACGGATATTTACTCAATCGGCATTTTAATGAACAAAATGCTGACCGGCAGTCTCCCTTCCGAAACTCTGGCTGCCGGCCGTCTTGGAAAAATCATCCAAAGCTGCACCGCATTAAATCCTGACGATCGCTATGCAAGCTGCGATCAGCTGGCGCAGGCATTGAGAAACAGCGTTGCGCCGCCTGCTGCCGCCGTTCCTGTAAATACCGTAAATACCACAAATGCCGCTGCGGCATCGGCTCCCAAGAAAAAAACACCCCTGCAGCATGTGCTCATTTTTCTGGCAGGGGTTCTTCTTACCGCATCAGCCATACAGACCGAATTCACAAACGAGGGAAATCAGCCTTATACAGGCTATTCCCTCTGGGTAAATCGCATTGGCTTTTCTATCTCCCTGCTCCTTTGCCTGCTCTATTATACCAACTATTTCAATCTGAGGAATACTTTCCCTTGGAAGAAAAAAGCTTCAGGTCGCACTGATGCAGGCAGGCTCGCACTGGGCGGATTTCTATGCCTTTTGATTCCTGTTTTTTTCGTCATCCTGTTGGAATAATCACATTTGACATATACGGCAAAAGGCCGCTACCCCTCTTTACTTCGGCGACTTCGGATTAAATACCAGCGATATCAGATCTCCGAAAGCAATCGCCACGGCGATTCCTGCCGAAGTTGACTTTACCGCACCGGTGACGGCGCCAAGAAATCCATCCTTTGCGCCTTCCATTGCGCCCTTTGCCAGAGCATATCCAAAGCCCGGCAGCGGCGTTGTTGCACCCTGATGGGCAAGATTTACCAGAGGTTCATACAGATGCACCGCCTGCAGCACCACCCCTGCCACCACAAAGATAACCAAAATCCTCGGCGTTGTCAGCTTTGTCGTATCCATGAGAATCTGTCCAATCACACAAATCGCGCCGCCGATTAAAAACGTATATATATAATCCATAATCTCATCCTCTCTAATCCATGCAAGTTCTATATCTTTAACATGTCGCCAGAGATACTGCGTGAGCAATTCCCGGAATGCTTTCTCCCTGAAAAGGACTGATGGTGGAAAGCATCGCTCCCGTTGAAATCAGCAGCACCCTGGAAAGTTCCCCGCAGCGCATTCTACGCAAAATGTTTCCGCTAAAAACCGAAGCCGAGCAGCCACAGCCGCTTCCGCCGCCATGAACATCCTGCTCTTCCCGATAGAAAAGCATCGTGCCGCAATCATCATACCGCTGACTCACAGCTGCCGGGTCAAGCCCCGCGTCTTTCAGTAAATCCGCCGCAATATCCTTTCCGATATATCCCAAATCGCCGGTCAAAACTAAATCGTAATAATCCAGCTTCCGTCCCGTATCTTCAAGATGATTGAGAATGGTATCCACAGCGGCCGGCGCCATGGCGCTTCCCATCTGATTGGCATCCTTTACCCCTGCATCGATAATTTTACCAATGGTGCCGCAGTCAACCTTTATGTTTTTTAAAGAAACCGGTTCCGGCGCTTTCTTCCCGTCCAGAGCGCCTACTTGCGACAGGTCTGCCATCTTTTCGGACACCACCATTGCCCCTGCTGCCGTTGCAGTCCACTGCGCCGAAGGCGGTCTTTGATTGCCGTGCTCTACCGGCATGCGGAACTGCCGTTCAGCCGTGCAAAAGTGACTGGACGCCCCCACGATAATATTATGGGCAAAACCGCCGTCGGTGAGCATTGCTCCAAGAAGCAAAGACTCCGTCATAGTCGAACAGGCGCCGTAAAGTCCCAAAAACGGCAAATGTAAATCCCTTGCCATAAAAGATGAAGACATCAGCTGATTGAGAAGATCACCGCTGAGTACCAGATCGATATCCTTTTTCTCTTTTCCCGATTTTTGCAGAGCTGCAAGCATTGCCTCTTTCAGCATCTTGCTTTCCGCCTTTTCCCAGGTCTTTTCGCCAAACATATCATCTTCTAAAATCATATCAAAGGAATCGCGCAAAGGCCCCTCACCTTCTTTTTTTCCGACCACTGCCGCCGAACCTATGATATAAGGACAGGTATCAAATGTCACCGTCTGCTTTCCAATTTTCTTTTCTGCCATTTCTGCCTCCTCATGGTCGCTATTAAAACAATCCTATCATCCAGTAGATGATCCCTACTGCTGTCGCCGATGCGATGCCGCACACAAGCACCGGCCCTGCCACACTGAAAAGCTTCGCGCCAACTCCCAGCACAAGTCCTTCCTTTTTGTATTCGATAGCCGGCGCCACCATGGAATTGGCAAAGCCGCTGATCGGCACGATTACCCCGGCACCTGCAAATTTTGCAATACTGTCAAATACCCCAAAGCCGGTCAAAAGCTGTGCCAACGCCACAATTCCGATGGTAACATAAGTACCTGCATCCTCCTCAGGCATCCCCTTATCCATCAGGAGTTTGCTGACGTAAAATCCTGCCGTACAAACCAGCCCTCCAACGATAAAAGCCCTGAGACAGTTTGCAAAATAAGTCGGTTTCGGTGTGAACTGTTTAGAATATTTTTCATAGGCTTTTGCCACGTCTTTTTTCTGAATTTCTCTTTTCTGCGTGTTTTGTGCCATTTCGGTCACCTCCCTAAATCTTTCATTAGTATTTGGCAAAATCTAAATTTTATGCCATAATATTATGTGGAGGTAAAAAAATGAAAAATAACATCGTTTTGGCTTCATCATCGCCAAGAAGAATTGAAATGATGAAAAAACACGGATTTAATCCGCAGATCTGTCCTGCTGATATAGATGAAACGCTTCCTTCTGCTATTTCTGCCAAAGACGCAGTCATGTTTCTGGCGCTGAAAAAGGCTCTTTATGTAGAACAAAAAGCTGAGTCAGGCAGTATCATTATCGCCGCTGACACTGTGGTCTACAAAGATGAAATTTTAGGAAAGCCCACAGACAGAGCCGACGCCGCCCGTATGCTCCGCAAAATAAAAAACACCAGCCATCAGGTCGCAACAGGCGTTGCAATACTAATAGCTGGTGAATCAACCAGAAAAGTATTCTATGATATTACGGAAGTTTTCTGTAAAGACTTTAGCGAAGCCGAGCTTTCCGCTTATTTGGACACCAACGAGCCTTATGACAAAGCGGGAGCTTACGCCATCCAGGGCATCTTTGCAAAGCATATCAAATGCTGGAACGGCTCCTTCGATACCGTAGTCGGCTTTCCTTGGGACTTGATTGAGCCGGAACTTGCAAAGCTTCTCAGACGATAGCCTGATATCCTGACAGTCTGGCCTTTTCGGAAAGTCTGCTCGCCGGACTTACACATCCTCTGTCGGAATATCCGCCACAATGTTAATCCATTTGCGGCTTCGAAAACGGAGAACACATGGAATAATCCTGAAAATATTTCCCATTTCAACAAGAAGCATGGCAACCGGCAGGCTCGTTTTAAGCACCAGTACTGCAAAATATGCGATGGATACCTGCACAATCAGATTGCAGAAAATTTCCAGCTTCATGCAGAATACCGTATCGCCACCCGCACGCAGAATGCCGACGATATACATATATCCCAGCATCTTCGGCGTAAGTGTAATGGCCATGGTAATCAGAGTCACAATCAGCAGATGATTGGTTTCTCCACTGAAGTGATAGATAGAAGCCACCGGTTTACTGAGCAGCGCCATCACAATTGTCATGGTAATATTTAAAATCCAAATAATGCGTATAGAGAGCTTTCCATGATGGAAGGCTCTTTCTTTTTCACCCTGACCAAGACTCTCGCCGATTACCATTGCTGTGGCGTTGCCTACCCCAAAGTATGCCGACTGCAGCATTTCACAAACCACATTGGCTACCTGCGCTACGGCAAGGGCAGATGTGCCCAGCTTTCCATAGGCCGCAAAGATCAGCGACACAGAAATCGCCCAGCTTGCCTCCGTAAATACAACCGGAACCGCCGTTTTCATGATGCGCAGAAAATACTCTTTCTTAAAATCAAACAATGCCTTCGGCCCGGTTTTGAATGGGTGGGATTTTCTGGTATAAACGAAAGTCATAAGCGCACAGAACTCAAAAATTCTGGCAATCAAAGTCGCGACAGCCGCGCCTCTTACGCCCAGCTGCGGGAACACGCCTATGCCAAAAATCAATAAATAATTCAAGACTCCATTAATGCCTAAAGCGATCGCGTTAATGGTGGTAGGCACACGCAAATTCTGAATCGCTCTGGAATTATAAGAAATTGCCGAAGAAAGCCCGGAAAACACATAGGAAAAACATGCAATCCTAAGATACGCAGTGCCGTATTCAATGACTTGCCCATCTGCAGAGAACAACCCGATGATGCTCGGCGCAAAAGTAAAGGCAATGACAGATACAGAAAGCGCAAAAATAATACCTACGATATAGTCTATCCCAAGAATACGTCTCACGCCGTCCAGATCCTTAGCACCCCAATACTGTGCAGTATAAACAGCCGCACCGCTGTACAATCCAAACAGTGCTACCGTAAAGATAAAATACACCTGATTGGCAGCCCCTACTGCCGCCAGTTCCTGTTCGCCCAGCATTCCAATCATCAGCGTATCAAGAAGATTGAGTCCTATGCCGATTAAATTCTGAAAAACTACTGGAATTCCAACCAACATCAGCTTTTTATAAAATAATTTGTTCGCAATTTTATTGTCCATTATTTCACCTGCATGAAAATTTGCCCCGGCAAAACCGAGGCAAATTTATTGTATCATATCTAAAGCTGAATTCCAATAGAATGGAATAACAAATTTTTCCGTAATATGCTCCTTCTATTATTTTTTAATCATACCGCGAATCCTTCGCTGTGCTTCAGCTTTCAAAAGTTTTCGTTCTAAACCGAAAAACTTTTAATTATTCTATGCTTTTGGGGTTTTAGACGAAAAAATCCGATTTTCTACTGGATTCATCCTCGTCAAACACCATCGCAGCAAAAAACTGCCTCAAAATCTTAGTCCGGTTTTGAGACAGCTTCCCGCTCCGTAAATACGAAATCCTTATTTCACCTGAATGGTAAACGGCTCGCTGATGTCCTCTTTTCCGTCAGGCAAATCCTGGTCCCCAGCTTTCAGCGTATAGCTTTCCACCTCTCTGTCAAGCTCGTATGTCCTATTGTCCGTGTTCATCCGTGAACCGTAAAAAACGCTGTCAAATCCTGTATTAAAGAAAACGGCGTCGCCGTCCTGGTCTTCTCCGTAAAGGTACAGACCCCACAAATCCTCCACAGCTGCGCCCTCCGGATTTTCAAAAGAAATCACCTGCTCTATCGGTGTGATGATAAGCTGCTTCAAAATAATCGGCTTTCCCCGGAATGTAATGGTTTTGTCTATATCCACCATTCTCGTTGCCGCCTTAAATGCCTCGTTTTTCAGCGTAAAGGAAAAGTCAAATTCTTCTCCGGCCGCATAAATTTTAAGCTTAATCGTCGGATTTACCGGCATTTCATAGTCCGTATAGGTCGCACTCCAAAAATGCATACTGGCATCCTGCTGTTCCTTCGGCAAATCGGATCCAAAAGGTCCGATGCCTGTTGTCTTTAACCCATTTTTCCAGTTATAGCCGTTGATGGAGTATTCACTAAGGCATGCCTTACTGTTTCCCATATTCTTTCCATCCTTGGTCGCCCGAAAAGAAATACGAAGCTCATGATTGCTGCCGATGGCTTCACAAAGTGTTACGGTCACGCCGTTTTTACTCTGGGTCTTGTTAATGACCGTAGTGTAGTCATCCTGCTGTCCCATGCCAAGGTAATGTCCGATTCCCATAAATGCCTGTTTCACTGCCGCCCATGCTTTATCCCCCAGCGGCGTTACAGTAAGACACAGAATGAGACATGCCGCTGCCAGCGCACTGAACCTGCGTACTTTTGCCTGCCGGCTGCTGTGCTTCTTTTCCTGCCTACCGGCCATCTCATAAAAAGGCTCCATGAACCGCTGCTTTTCTTCCGGACTGACCGGTTCCTCTACGATGTCAGAAAAAACATCAAAGTTGATATGTTCATATTCCTTATTCAATATATTCACCCCTCATTCTTTGTATAAAAGCTGCGAAGCTTCTTCTTGCCCCTTGAAATCCGTGCGTAAATGTTTTCCTTGCTCATGCCGGTTTCTGCGCTAATCTGTGCTGCCGACTGCTGCAGACCATAGCGTCTGACAAAAAGTTCCTTGTCTGACGGAGAAAGGCAGCTAATTAACTTTTCCAGTTCCTCCATGGATTCGTCCTCCGCCGCACCGCTTCTCTCGTCGGCGATGGCATTCCACTGTGCATCCTCCATCCTGACTCTTCCATCATCTGCTCGCCGCTCCCTGCGCACAAGGTCAATAGCCTTGTACTTTGCAATGGCGCAAAGCCAATTCTTTAGCTGGCCTCTTTTTTCTTCAAAACGCCGGGGATGATTCCAGAGCACCATCAGTACATCGTTAAAGCATTCTTCCCACCGGTCTCTGTACTCTCCCAGATTTTTCAGCAGCACGGCTTTGAGCAGCGGACCATACCGATCGATCACAAATTCCACAGCGGCCGGATTTCTTTCCTCCAGAGCCTCTATTAAATTTCTGTCATTGATTCCCAAAACTCTGCTCCCTTCCTTCATATCGCAATATGTAAAATTGACTCGTCACTTTATACTTCGTATGTGAAATGAAAAAACTGACAAATTAGAAAAAAACGGCGGGCAAATGTTTTTGACATTTACCCGCCTCCATCATTTCTTAGCTATTTATTTTCTTCTTATTTGAAATCACAGGCCGCTTTCAGTCCGTAAGCGGGCTCTGCCTGCGCTACGCCGCGAACAATAGCCTTTTCAATCTGTTCTGCAGCCAGCACAGCCAGCGCATCAAAGTTCACATCGACTTCTCCCGTAGCCATGACAAAAATGGTATCGCCGTCAGCCGTTGAATGCACCGGTCTGATTGCTCTAGCATAGCCGTCATGGGCAATAGAAGCCAGTTTCGTACACTGGGCTTTTGTCAGCTTTCCGTTGGTCACAATACAGCTGATGGTTGTATTTCCCTTGAAAATGTCAAACTGTCTTGCGATATCATCTTTGACTGCCTCCGAGGTAGATACCAGCGTCGTTCCATCAGGAGAAAGCATCCCAGCAATCTGCCTGCCGTCTGCAAAAATATCACCCAGGGCATTGACTGCGGAAACTGCGCCCACCTGTAAGTCTCCAATCTGCACTGCAGATGCACCCTGTCCGCTTTTCATCATGGTCTGCGGTCCCCTGTATTTTCCTACAGAAGCTCCGGTTCCCGCGCCGTGGTTTCCTTCTTCAAAAACACCGGCAAAGGCCTTTTCACAAGCGGCTGCACCCATGGCTTTGTCCGGTCTGACCTTTCCGTCTCCTACCACCAGGTCAAAAAGAGATGCGCCGCAGACGATGGGCACAATGCCTGCACCCGCATCAAAACCGATCCCCTTTTCTTCCAGAAAATCCATGACGCCGCAGGCAGCTTCCAGCCCGTAGGCACTGCCGCCGGAAAGAACCACTGCATTGATTTCCTGCACCATGTTCTCCGGCTTCAAAAGGTCAGTCTCTCTGGTAGCAGGGCCGCCGCCCCGCACATCGACACCTGCACAGGCGCCTTTCTCGCTGAGAATCACCGTAACGCCGGTTGCCGCCTCTGTATTTTCGGCAGAGCCGATTTTGAATCCGTTTATTTCTGTAATATTGATTTCTTTCATCGTATCTATTCCCCCATAAAGCCGGTTACTGTAAGGCCTGTACTGCTGTAATCAGCGCAATGACTACACCGACCACGGCTTCACCGCCTAAAAGACCGGATGCAATAATCTGTCCTGTTGCATTTTTTTCAACAGCAGGAAACCATTTGTCGATGGTAAAACGCAGGGCTCCGCCGATAAAGGCTGTCGCGGACATATAAAATGGCAGATATACGCCAAGTCCCAGAGTCATGACCGGGAAGTTGACGCAATAAAGTGCGACTGCAATCACCAGGCCAACAACAAATGCCGGCATATTGGAAATGCCTCCGACCATGGCGGCAACTGTGTTTGCCTGCGCCGCAGTAAACATCTGTCCATCTGTAAAGGCGGACGGACCGTAGGCTTTGACAATGGTAACCAGAACAAATACAGATACCACCGCACCGATGACACCGCCTATCGCTTCTGCAATCCACTGATCCTTCGCATTGGTTTTCAGCATATGTCCTTCTTTAAAGTCATTCATGACATCGCCGACAAGACCACAGGCAACTGCCACGATGGCTGCAATAAAAAAACCTTCCGTCTGTCCTACTGCAGTCAGTGCTTAAGCTGCCAGCATAACAATAATTCCAAAGATTTCCATCGGGTTGATGCCGGACTGCCCTACACACTGCGCAGACATTGCAGTTGCCAGCCATACACCCAGAATCGTAATCACGGAAGCGATTACGCTCATCTTGCATACCAAGGTAAACACAGCTGCAAGTAATATCATCATAAAAGGCGCCCATCTCATCGGAACGATGGAATCTCCCGCGCTGTCCTTACTGAACATACCGCCGAAAATTTCTTTCGCCTTTGGTAAAATCCCTTTTACTAAAATCCCCACGCCGGTGCCGACCATCAGACCGATACCAAGGGCCTGCTTCACGCCGCCGGCTTCTTCTAAAGACCAAATACCCAGGCTCTGTCCGCCGATGAGAATCCCTACATCTCCGACCAGCGCACCCAGAAACCACACGCCAATTGCAATCGGCCCTACAATGTAACCGATGGATACCAGCATCGGGGACAGCCAAATACCGCCGGCTGAACCGAAGCTTAGCATTTTCTGGCTCATCAGAGTTGCAGGAATCTTTCCGAACCAGTCTCTGATTACTGTAAAGACCGCTGCAATGCCCATAGAAGCAAAGAGTGTGCCGGCTTTTTTACCGCCTTCATCTCCCACCTGCAGGGTTTCTGCCGCAGCTTGTCCCATTGCGTAAGGTAATTCTTTGGTTTCAACAAAGTATTTTCGAATGAGTGCTGTAAAAATCAGTCCTAAAACCACACCACCCAGTGCGATGACCAGAAGCTGCATCGTACTGATTTCTGCCTCCGGATTGAGAATCCAGATACCGGGGATGGTAAAAGCAAGTCCCCCTGCAACCATTGCCCCTGCAGACATTGCCGTATGAGCTACATTAATCTCATTGAGATTGGTATTTCCCAGGGCTTTCAAAGCTAACATCGAAAATAGCGCCACGAACATAATCGGCCATGGCAGTGAGCTTAGTTTCAGCGCAACATACATGGAACTGCAAGTAATGACTACAGAACCGATGACGCCGATCACCATGCTGCGAATCGTAAGTTGTTTACTGTTCATAGTGTTCTCCAATTGAATTTTTAAATTTGCGAAAAGTCCCGCGTCCACCCGGACTGCGTGCCTTCCCAAGTGTAAATGTACAAGATTGATTATAACAGCTTGAAAGAAGAACTGTCAATGAAAATGTACAGACTTATTTGACATGAACAAATGAGCTAAGAGCGCCCTCTTCCTTTCTGCACCATTTTCTTTAAAAAAGGACTAAATGGTGCACTTTTATAACAAATAAAAGTAATATCCGCACCATATATGGTGAAATAAGGGGTCATGGTGCGGATTCTTTCACATAGGACTAAGAACAAATAGATTTCTGGAATAAAATAGAAAATAATGTTAGATTCAGCTGACAGTTTATGTAAGTAACTTCCAGATACATGGAACTGCCAATTATTCTTCCGTATTTTCGACGCTGACACGCACCATGCTCCTTGTTTTCAAACCATTTGGTGCAGAACTCAGATTTGCAGCAGCGAGAAACGCACCATTACCTCATTTTTAAAGGGAAATGGTGCGTTTTCATGCCTTTGCCGTAATTTAAAAAAGGGACACCGACGCGTCCCTTTTTATACATATTATAATTTCCGAGCAAAGCCGAGGAAATTATATAATCTCTTCCTTGCAACAACGCTGCCAGCAGGCAAAGCCTGCATATAAATCAAAGAAACTACGGTCGCTTTCTGCCAATCAGCCTGCAGCTTTCGCTTTGCCTTCTTGGGAAAGCTTCGTAAAAGACCTGACAACGATTTATCTTCGTAATAAAAACGCCAGACAGTTAAGTCTGGCGTCATTTCCTATTACTCGATAAATCGGGCTAGGGCTTCTTTATTGTCGAAGACAACAAGGTTCCCGGGTACCCGCCCGAAGCTCTGCTTCGAAGGTGGGTGGGGTTCTTATTTCGTAGTTGCGTCGTACAGTGCTTCTGCGTTGTCCCATTCTTCAATGATTTCCGGGATAACTTTGTACAGGTCACCTACGATAGCGTAGTCAGCAACTTCCATAATAGGAGCATCTGGATCCTTGTTGATTGCTACGATACAGCCGGAAGTCTGCATACCAGCCAGGTGCTGGATAGCGCCGGAGATACCGCAGGCAAAGTAGATTTCAGGTTTAACTGTAGTACCAGTCTGACCTACCTGGTGGGAGTGATCAATCCAGCCAGCGTCAACAGCTGCACGGGAAGAACCAACAACACCGCCAACTTTGTCAGCGAACTTCTTCATCAGTTCAAAACCGGATGCATCGCCCAGACCACGTCCGCCGGAGCAAATAATCTTAGCGTCAGTCAGGGATACCATTTCCTTCATGGATTTAACGATATCTTTGATTTCGATTCTGATATCTTCCTTAGTGATTTCTGGTTTAACGTTTACGATTTCACCAGTAGCGCCAGCCTGTCTTTCCTGTTTCTGCATTACGCCAGGTCTTACAGTGGACATCTGCGGTCTTGTCTTAGGGCAGATGATGGTAGCCATCAGGTTACCGCCGAATGCCGGACGAGTCTGCTTGATTCCAGTGGAAGGATCGTTAGGGTCCAGAGTGGAAGTATCTAATGTAGTGTTAGCTTTAGCAAATTCGATGTACTTGGAAACTTTTACGTCCAGATGAGTACAGTCAGCAGTCAGACCAGTGTTGCATCTAGCTGCAATTCTTGGTGCGAAGTCACGACCGATGTGAGTAGCACCGTACAGAACGATTTCAGGTTTGTATTCATCGATTAACTGCTTCATAACCTTAGTGTAACCGTCAGTTGTGAAGTTTTCAAGAAGTGGGTCCTGAACCAGGTATACTTTTTCAGCACCATATTCGAAGCATTCCTGAGCTAAGTGGTCGATGTTGTTACCAATCAGAACAGCACAGATCTGAGTGTCTTCGCTGATGTCTTTTGCTAATTTCTTACCTTCGCCCAGTAATTCCAGAGCTACGTTCTGGATTTTGCCCTGTCTCTGTTCAGCAAATACCCAGATGTGCTTGTAAGCGGAAAGGTCAACCTTTTCAGCTTCAGGAGCAGCTTCAATAGCGTCGAAGTTACATTTAGCGATACAAGCGTTACAGTTTGTGCACTTTCCTTCGTCTACAACAGCGATTCTGTCAACGATCTTTAATGCGTCAAACGGACAAGCCTTTGCGCAAAGGGAACATCCTTTACATTTATCATTAATGATTTTAATAGCCATTATTATTCCTCCTTCAGATTAGATGATGTGCTTACCCTTCAGCTGGATCAGCAGGTTCTTTGCCTGTTCGTTTTCGGAATCTCCGTTAACGATCTGGCCAGGAGCCTTTGGAGCCGGTGTGAAGGATCTGAATACGTTAGTAGGGGAAGCTTCCAGACCAACTTTGGTCAGGTCAACTTCGATGTCCTTTGCATTCCAAACTTTGATATCTTTTTCTGCGAAGATACCAGCCATGTTCATGTATCTTGGCTCGTTCAGTTCTTTGATAGCTGTCAGCATACAAGGAGTCTGGATACCGATCAGTTCATAACCATCTTCCATCTGTCTCTTTACTGTGATGTCCTTCATGTTGTCAGCGATTTCAAATTCTTCAACATATGTAACCTGCGGCAGGTCTAATTTTTCAGCGATCTGCGGACCAACCTGTGCGGTATCTCCGTCGATAGCCTGACGACCAGCGAAAATCAGGTCAGCAGGACCATTTTCTTTTTCCCATTTTTTGATTGCAGCTTCCAGCGTGTTGGAAGTAGCCCATGTATCGGAACCGCCAACTGCTCTGTCGGAAACCAGAATACCTTCGTCAGCACCTTTTGCGATACATTCAAACAGAAGATCAGAAGCCTGAGGAGGTCCCATGGAGATAACGGTGATTGTTACATCGTCATATTTGTCCTTAATCTTTAATGCTTCTTCTAAAGCGTTCGCATCGTCGTGGTTTAAGATGCTTGGAACGCCGTCTCTGATAAGAGTACCAGTCTTAGGGTTAATTTTGATAACGTTTGTATCTGGTACCTGCTTTGCGCATACGATAATCTTAAATGCCATTTCTATATCCTCCTACTATTTTATTTTTTGAAAGTCGCACCAGCGATGACCATTCTCTGAACTTCAGAAGTTCCTTCGTAAATCTCGGTAATCTTAGCGTCTCTCATCATTCTTTCTACCGGATAATCCTTAGTGTATCCGTATCCGCCGTGGTACTGTACACACTTGGTAGTTACTTCCATAGCAGTTTCAGCAGCGAACAGCTTAGCCATTGCAGCAGCTTCACCGTATGCCATGTGCTTATCCTTCATGTCAGCAGCTCTGTAGATTAACAGTCTTGCAGCTTCAATCTTAGTCTTCAGGTCAGCCATGGAGAACTGCAGTGCCTGCATCTGGGACAGCTTCTTGCCGAACTGTTTTCTAGCGTTCATGTATTCAACTGTAACGTCGAATGCGCCCTGTGCAATACCCAGAGCCTGGGAAGCGATACCGATACGGCCGCCGTCCAGAGTGGACATAGCAACTTTGAATCCTTCGCCAACCTGACCCAGCAGTCTGTCTTCAGGAATTACGCAGTTCTGGAAAATAAGCTCAGTAGTGGAAGATGCGCAGATACCCATCTTATCTTCAGTCTTACCAATGGAGAAACCTTCGTCGCCTTTTTCAACGATGAATGCGGAAATTCCGTGGTTTCCTTTGGATTTGTCAGTCATAGCCATTACAACGAAAACGTCAGCATATCCACCGTTAGTGATGAATACCTTAGCTCCGTTTAAAATCCATTTGCCGTCAACCAGCTCAGCTCTTGTCTGCTGTCCGGATGCGTCTGTACCTGCGTTAGGCTCAGTCAGACCGAAAGCACCTAACTTCTTGCCGGATAACAGGTCTGGCAGATATTTTCTCTTCTGGTCTTCGTTACCCCAGTTGAAAATCGGCCAGCAGCACAGAGAAGTGTGTGCGGAACAGATAACGCCTGTGGATGCACAAACTCTGGATAATTCTTCTACAGTGATTGCATAGGAGATGTGGTCTCCGCCTGCTCCACCGTATTCAGTTGGGAATGGAACGCCCAGCATGCCGTACTTTGCCATTTTTTCTACAGTTTCCACTGGAAATCTGTGTTCCTGGTCAATTTCTGCAGCTAATGGTTCAACTTCGTTAGTGGCAAATTCTCTTACCATTTTTCTTACGAATTCTTGTTCCTTCGTTAGTTGAAAGTTCATGTAAATGCCTCCTTAAATTATAATAACGGTCCTTCCATGGGAAGGAGTATTTTAACCGTATCAGACTATGCCGTTTTCGTTTGTTATAAAAATAACAGCATACATATATAGTAAACCACTTTTTTTGTCTTTTTGCAAGCCATTTTTAGATTTATTCGTCCAAATTGTCGAAAGAATAAAGTGAGTTGTTTTCGACTCACCTACAGATTTTTACTCTGCTATTTTTTGCCGTATCTCAGTCAGCGCTTTTTTTTCAATTCTGGAAACCTGAACTTGGGAAATTCCCATTCTCTTTGCGATTTCCTGCTGGGTCATATCCTTGTAATACCGCAGCACAATAACCTGCCGTTCCCGTTTCGGCAGGCTGCCAAGTTCCTTCTTTACCATAATTGCGTCCAGATTATTTTCCGGCGAAGCCTGCCTGTAATACGCATTGTACTCTTCTGCCGCCGGCTGACTGTCCAGGCTCGCCACATTGGACAGCGCTGACGACGCTTCCATAATTTCCAAAACATGCTCAGTGGAAATGCCCATAAATTCTGCAATCTGGCTGAGTCTGGGCGTCTCCCCCTCTTTGGCTCCCAGCGCCTCCTGTGCCTTTTTCAGTCCGTAAATCTCCTGTTTCAGACTGCGGCTTGCCTTAATTTTTCCATTATCCCGAAAAAAACGTTTCAGTTCTCCCATAATCATTGGAACAGCGTAGGTAGAAAACATCACGTCAAACTCCGGCTGAAACTTATCTATCGCCTTTAAAAGCCCGATATACCCGATTTGAATTAAGTCCTCCGCCTCGTATTCGGAGGTCGTAAATTTCAGTGCCAGCTTTTTTACCAGCCCCGTATTCTGCTCGCACAGTAAATTTAAAGCTTCTTCGTCCCCGCTCTGCGCTTTTTTAATCAGTTCATATGTATCGGCTTTTGCAACCGGCACGTACTTAAACGCCATGATAAACGTCCAGATACTTAATCAAAGTCACCGCTGTTCCCCTGCCCGGTTCCGACTCGACAAAGACTTTGTCCGTAAAGCTTTCCATTACGGTAAAGCCCATGCCACTCATCTCCCGCTCCTCTTCTGTAGAAAACATCGGCTCCATGGCTTTTGGGATATCGGAAATGCCCTTTCCAAAGTCAGTGATTTTAATGAAAATTTTATCCTTGTCAATGGTTTTAAACTCCATGACAATTTTTCCGGCGCCCTTTCTCTCATAGCCGTGAATCACTGCATTGCTCACTGCCTCAGAGACTGCTGTTTTAATCTCTGTCAGTTCTTCTACTGTAGGGTCAAGGGGTGCCGCATAAGAAGCAGCCACCGCTCTTGCAAAGCCCTGGTTTTGCGGCAATGCTTCAAACTCTATCGTCACAAAATTACTTTCCATCTTCTTCCTCCTCTTCCTCATATTCCATCAGTGTAAAAATCCCCGACATGTCGAGAATCTGCTTTACCAGTCTGCTTGCATTGCGAATGGTCACAGTCCCTCCAATTTTTTTAAGTTTTTTATATCGTCCCAGCACTACGCCGATTCCTGAGCTGTCCATAAAAGTCACATCGGAGAAATCAAAAATCAGATGATTGATTTCGTACAATTCCAGTTCTTTGTCTATGTCTTCTCTGATTTTATCACAGACATGATGGTCTATTTCTCCGCAGAGCTCCGCCACCAGAGTGCTGTCTTTTAAATGAAACATTGTATCCATAGAAAAACCCCCTTTCCTCCATTATAATTGCCTGAGGCAATCTTGTCTTTAAGAGAATAAGGGGGAACGCTACTAATTTTGTCGAATCTGTACAACCTCGGCGGAAGCAACGGCATCCGCAACCAAGGTCTCCACATCCAGATGGCTTTCCGATTCCAGAATTCGTTCCAGTTTCGGTTTTGTAGTCGGATGCTTCGGCAGGAATACGGTACAGCAATCCTCATAAGGCTGAATAGACGTCTCAAAAGTGCCGATTTCCTCAGCTTTATCCATGATGTCCACTTTATCCATGGCAATCAGCGGTCTCATCACCGGCATTTTGACGCAGGCATCGGTCACTACCAATGCTTCTGCCGTCTGGCTTGCTACCTGCCCCAGATTCTCGCCGGTAATCAGCATCATAGCGCGGTTCTTTTCTGCAATCTTTTCTGCAATCCGCATCATAAAACGACGTACCAAAATGGTGGTCTCTTCTTCCGGACAGTTCTGCACAATCTGCTCCTGAATCGGAAGCAGGTTGATGACATGCATTTTGAAATTTCCGCAGTAGGATGCTACAATTCGTGCCAAATCTTCTACTTTCTCCTGGGCGCGCTGACTGGTATACGGATAAGAGTGGAAATGTACCGCCTCAATGACCATGCCTCTTTTAGCCATCATCCACGCCGCCACCGGACTGTCAATACCGCCGGAAAGGAGCACCATGCCCTTACCGTTGGTGCCGAGGGGAAGTCCTCCAAAGCCTGCAATTTTCTGCTGGTAAATATAGGATTTATCGTGGCGCACATCGACGAAAAGATGCACATCCGGATGATGCACATCCACTTTCAGCACCTTGCAGCCGATGAGTACTTTTGCGCCGATGATTCTGCCGATCTCCGGAGACTTGACCGGAAAATTCTTGTCAGCTCTCTTTGCTTCCACCTTAAAAGTTTTAACACCCTTGGTTTCAATCAGTTCCATCATATATTTGACTGCTTCCTCACCGATGGCGTCAAGATTGCTTGGCGCTTCCACAGCCGGGCTGATGGACGCAACGCCGAAAACTTTTGAAATCTGGCGGATCAGCTGTTCCTTGTCATGTTTTTTATCTGCTCTTACAAAAATCAGCCCTTCATGGCGTCTGACATCCACGTCATCAAATTCTTTTAAATTCTTGCGGATTCGATCCACCAGCATCCGTTCAAAATACGGTTTATTCATGCCTTTCAAAGCCACTTCGCCGCAGCGGACGATAAAAATATTCTGTTCGTTCATCATATTTCCTTTCATCTAAAACTGCCCAGCCGTCTGAACCGGCTTACAGCATTTTTTACTTTTTCAAGGACATAGTCCATTTCTTCTATGGTATTAAATTCGCTGAAGCTGAACCTGATTGCCCCTTCAATTTCCTTTTCAGAAAGCCCCATGGCAGAAAGCACATGGCTGCGTCCTTTTTTGTTGGAGGAACATGCCGAACCCGTGGACACATAGATATCGTCCTGCTCCAGCGTATGCAGCAGCACCTCGCCGCGAGTTCCCAAAAATGACACGTTGAGCACGCTGCAAGCACCATCCTCCGGGCTGTTTATTTTGATATCCGGCACCTGGTCCAGAAGTCCTGCGAGTAAATGTGTTCTGGCTTTTTCCATGGTCTCCTGCCGCATCGTCCAATTTTTCCGGGAAAGTTCTACCGCAGCGCCAAAACCGAGAATCGCCGGGACATTTTCTGTTCCCGAGCGCATATGCCGTTCCTGACCTCCGCCCACAAGATATGCCGGCAGATGCACGCCTTTTTTTACATAAAGGGCGCCGATTCCTTTGGGGCCATGAATTTTGTGGCCGCTGACAGAAATCAAATCAGCGCCGGTATGCTCCAGAGAAATTTTCCCATAGGCCTGCACTGCGTCTGTGTGCAGCAACGCGTTTTCCTTTATCTTCGCAATCTCAGAAACCGGCATGATTGTCCCTGTTTCATTGTTGACTGCCATGATAGAAATCAGAATCGTATCCGAATCAATTGCAGCGCGCAGCTGCTCCATGTCCAGACGGCACTTATCGTCTACACCGATGTACTCGACCTGAAATCCCTGCTGTTCCAAAAGCCTGCAGCTTTCCAGCACGGCCGGGTGCTCCACCTGTGTTGTAATAATCTTTTTTCCTGCCCGCTTTCTGGCGTGGGCAATACCAAATAGGGCTGTATTATCGCTTTCGGTGCCTCCCGATGTAAAAAACACTTCGTCTTCCTTTGCCCCCAGTGAATCCGCTACAGTTTTGCGGCTCTGGCGCATCTGCTTTTCTGCCGCAAGTCCCAGTTTATGCAGGGAAGACGGATTCCCATAATTCTCTTCCATGGAAGTTTTCATCACTTCCGTCACCCGTTCATACTGACGAGTGGTCGCACTGTTATCCAAATAAACAAACATTCTTTTCTCCTATATTTTTAAGCATATCTAAATGATTGTATTAATCCATTTTTTTCCAAGATAACGCTTATATTCGACAATTGCCTTGATCAGATTTCCGCCGGAGGCTACCAGAATGCAGAGATGCAGCGGCAGTTTAAATACCAGTACACTGATATAAGCAAGGGCTACCTCAATGCCCAAATTGCAGACAAGTTCCACCACCATGCAGAAGAAGGTATCTCCGCCGGCGCGCAGAATACCCGACTGCACCGCATAAGAAGCCATTCTTGGAATTAAGGTAAATGCAAAGACGCCCAAAGAGAGCATCAGCATCTGGGTTGTTTCCGCGTCAAAATCGTAAATAGCGGCAATAGGCCTTCGCAGCAGAAGAATCATGATGCACATCATTGCGTTGAGTCCCCACTGGACCACCATGTATTTCTTGGAATTATCGTAGGCTTCTTCGCCTTTTCCCTGCCCCAGGGTTGCTCCAATCAGCGCCGCATTGGCGTTACCTACACCAAAAGATGCGCACTGACAGAGACTGCAAAGAACCTGACTGACCTGAATCACTGCCAAGGCCTGTGCGCTGATTTTTCCGTAAGCGGCAAAGGTAAGGCTTACACCAAGAGACCAGCCTCCTTCGCTGATTACCACAGGAAGCGCCGTCCTCATCACCGACTTTACAAAATCCAGAGAAAACTTGGTAAAGTCCTTGATTCTGCCGTGGAACGGGTGGTTCTTATCCACGCATAAATAGAGAATCAATGCCGTTACTTCAAAGATTCGTGCCGTCAGCGTCGCAAGGGCTGCGCCCTTTACGCCCATAGGGCTGAAACCGCCGTGACCGTAAATCAACATGTAGTTGAGAATGGTATTGGTCAAAATGCTGCATACGTTGATAATCGTCGGAACTTTCAGGGCCTGCACCGATCTGGAATTGAAGGCGATTGCATAGCTTACGCCGGTTGTCAGATAGGTCAGTGCGGTAATTCTGATGTACTGCGCACCCATGGAAATCACTTCTGCATCGTCTGCAAAAAATGCGATTACCTCAGGCGCCGCAATGACAACTGCAATCACTGTGGGAATTCCCATGACCAGACATAGAATGATGTCCATGCCGACTATACCTCGAATGCTTTTGAAATCTTTTACACCGAAATACTGGGCCAAAGGCACTGCCGCCCCGCTGAACAGGCCGAACAAAATCATGGAGTAAATGCCGAATACCTGATTGGCAGAGCCTACCGCCGCAAGGGGCAGCGGCCCCAGCTTTCCAATCATGATGTTGTCCACCAGATTCAGGCTGACAGAAATAATCTGCTGCAGCACAATGGGCAGTGCAAGCATCAAAAGCCGCTTATAATAATTGGAGTCCGTTCTTTTTATCATTGATGTCTTTTTGTCCTTTATTGCTTAATAAAATAACTGTCTATATCATTCTATGTGAAAATTATCACCTATGCATAAAACCTTTTCATGAAAGAACTCCCCATAGAAATGGGGAGTTGTATTTGCGATATTACTTAGCGTAGTCGATTGCTCTGGTTTCTCTGACAACGTTAACTTTAATCTGACCCGGATATTCCAGTTCGGATTCAATCTTCTTGGAAACCTCTCTAGCCAGTAATACGATGTCATCATCGTTCATTTCTTCCGGTTTTGCGATAATGCGGATTTCTCTGCCGGCCTGAATTGCAAAGGACTTGTCTACGCCAGGGGTCGTGTTTGCAATTTCTTCCAGCTTTTCAAGACGTTTAATGTAAGCGTCTAAGGTTTCTCGTCTTGCACCAGGTCTTGCTGCGGAAAGTGCGTCAGCCGCCGCAATCAGTACAGCTTCCATGCTCTTTGGCTCATAGTCGCCGTGATGGGCTGCCATACCGTTGATTACCGCCTCAGATTCCTTGTACTTTTTCAAAATCTGAATACCGATATCCACGTGAGTACCTTCGTATTCGTGGTCTAAAGATTTTCCGATGTCGTGGAGCAATCCTGCTCTCTTTGCCAGCTTCGGATCCAGTCCAAGCTCGCCGGCCATCAGTCCTGCCAGATGTGCAACCTCTACAGAGTGTTTCAGCACGTTCTGACCATAGGAAGTTCTGTATTTCAGTCTTCCAAGAAGCTTTACAAGCTCGCCGTGCAGGTTGTGAATACCCACTTCAAAGGTTGCCTGTTCACCTTCTTCTTTGATAATTGCATTGACTTCGCGTTCAGCTTTGTCCACCATTTCTTCGATTCTTGCAGGATGGATTCTGCCGTCGACGATGAGTTTTTCCAGTGCGATTCTTGCAATCTCACGTCTTACCGGATCAAAACCTGAAATAATAACTGCTTCCGGTGTATCGTCAATAATTAAATCAACACCGGTCAGTGTCTCAATTGCTCTGATATTTCTACCTTCACGGCCGATGATTCTGCCCTTCATTTCATCGTTTGGCAGCGCAACTACAGAAACTGTACTTTCTGCAACATGATCTGCCGCACATCTTTGAATTGCGCCTGTGATGATTTCTTTCGCTTTCTTGTCTGCATCTTCCTTTGCCTTGGACTCAATATCCTTAATCATCAGGGAAGCGTCGTGTCTGACGTCCTTTTCAATCTCGTCCAAAAGCAGTGCTTTCGCTTCTTCGGCAGTCAGTCCGGAAATCTTTTCTAATTCCTCAATCTGTCTTGCGACAAAACCTTCTAACTGCTCCTTCTTTTCTAAGATTTCTTTTTCGTGTTTAGTAATGCTTTCTTCTCTTTTTTCGATGTTTTCCAGTTTTCTGTCAACTGATTCTTCTTTCTGAATTAACCTTCTTTCAGAGCGCTGTATCTCGGCTCTTCTTTCTTTAACTTCTCTTTCAATGTCGGTACGCATGCGATGCGCTTCTTCTTTTGCTTCTAATGTAATCTCTTTTTTAATCGTTTCGGATTTATTTTCAGCATCCAGAATTAAGTTTCTGGCTTTCTGCTCTGCACTGCCGATAGCTTTCTCCCCAATATTCTTTCTCAGGATATAGCCAACTAATATTCCGAGTGCCAATACTGCTGCACAAATTACAATCCATATAATTGGAGACATTAAAGCACCTCCTTCTTTGTTTTAAATTTTTTCTTCAGGTCTCTTCTAAAGTCGTCTTATATTTTCAAGGTTTTCAATAAAAAATTTCGCATTACGTAATTAAATCTTGATATATTCGCACAACATATATTATAATGTTGTAATCGGCATAATGTCAAGAACAAGAGGGGAAAACTATGAACTATTTTTCAAATTTAATTAAAAATATCGATAAAGTCATCGTCGCAGTGGTAGTTCTGCTTGCCGGACTGAGCATTTTGATGATTGGAAGCACCCAAATCAGCAGCGGTTTTATCAGCCGTGAAGTGGTGGTACAGTGTATCGCTTATTTCATTGGACTTTTGGGTATCATCATCATTTTGAACTTCAATTACAACATTTTCGCCGGCATGGAGAAATATCTTTACGTGCTTTCGATTCTGCTGCTCCTTTCCGTATACATACCGGGGCTTGGAATCGAGCAATTCGGCGCTCGTTCCTGGATTGATCTGGGCGTAACGACCATTCAGCCGTCGGAATTTGTCAAACTTTTGTTTATTCTGATTATGGCAGGCTACTTAAACGAACATAAGGACGACCTATATAACTTTAAAGGCCTCCTGAAAGCCGGCATTGTTGCTGCGCCGATTATCATTATCGTACTGAAAGAAGACCTGGGAAGCGCTCTGGTATTTTCTTTCACTTGGGTTGCCATGATTTTTTTTGCAGGCATCAACCTGAAAGTTTTCGGTAAGTTCTTTGCGCTGGTTCTCGCAGCCGTTCCTGTCGCCTATGTCTTCATGGCAGACTATCAGAAAGAACGTATCGAAGCCTTTCTGCACCCGGATAATCTGAACCTTTCCGGCAACTGGCAGGTATGGCAGTCCAAAGTCGCCATCGGCTCCGGCGGCGTCTTCGGAAAAGGCCTTTTCAACGGCACGCAGAAAGAACTGGATTTCATTCCGGTACAGACCTCCGACTTTATCTTCTCTGTAATCGGCGAAGAACTTGGTCTGGTCGGCGGACTTGCCGTCATCGGTCTGTTTACCATTCTTCTGGTTCGCATGGCCGGCATCGTCAGAGATGCGCTGGACTTTTACGGGGCCTTGGTTGTCGCCGGTGTCATCGGTATGTTCGCATTTCAGATCTTTGAAAACATTGCCATGACCATGGGACTTATGCCTGTAACCGGCATTACCCTGCCGCTGCTCAGCGCAGGCGGCTCTTCTATTATGAGCAATATGTTCGCCATCGGTCTGGTGCTGGATGTGGGCATGCGCAGCAAGGGGATTAATTTTTAACGTTTTAATTACAAAGTAAAAATCAAGAGGTACAAAATCATTTTCTACGAATTTCGTACCTCTTTTTTCCTATTGCAGAACTTTACCCTTTGTTGCCTCAAAAAAAGGAAAATCACATTAAATCATTTCAAATAATTTCAATAAAACAAATCGGACTCTATAAATTCACCCTTCTTCTCACAGAAAAGTATATAAATCAGTACCACAGAGAAGAAAAATCGCTTCATTGCAGTCTGATTGATACGCCTCCTGCTCAGCTTTTCCTTTTTTTCTTTATTTCTTTGCTTTTTTCTGCAAAACGAAATTTTTTTTCATTTCATCTAAAAGTCGCCTCCGTTTCAAATCCATTTTGCAATACATTTTTATTCTATTTTTATCCCAAAACGGTTGTTCTTTGATTTTGTCTCTGCTATAATATTTAAAGCGTTCCTTACTTCACCGAAAGGAAACCGAACTATGACCATTCAGGAAATGAAAGATAGAAAGAAAGAACTGGGTTACTCCAACGCGATGATTGCTAAGCTGTCCGGTATCCCACTGGGTACTGTGCAGAAGATTTTCAGCGGCGCAACTTCTTCCCCGCGCTACGATACCCTCCGCGCGCTGGAAGCCGTTTTGAGGTTCGGTTCCCCATCCGGCGCACCTAAAACGCCTACCACGCCTGGTACTCCCGGCACATTCAACGCGCAGATTGCCGCCGCAGGCGCGTCAACAATCTGTGAAACCGCTCTTGCCTACACACGCAGGCAGCAGGGAGAATACACCCTGGAGGATTATTACAATCTGCCCGAGGACAAGCGGTTTGAGCTGATTGACGGTGTCATCTACGACATGACCTCCCCCAGTTCCATGCATCAGCTGATTACAGGTTTTTTCTATAATCAGTTCTTTAATCACATCACAGCAAAAAAAGGCGACTGTCTTCCGATGATTTCCCCACTGGATGTGCAGCTTGACTGCGATGAGAAAACCATGGTACAGCCGGATGTCATCATCGTCTGCGACCGCAGCAAGATTATCAACCGCTGCGTCTACGGCGCGCCGGATTTCGCACTGGAAGTGCTGTCTAAGTCCACCCGTAGAAAGGACATGATTATCAAGCTAAGCAAATATATGAATGCCGGTGTCCGCGAATACTGGATGATAGATCCTGAGAAACAATCCATCATGATATATGATTTCACGAGTGACAATTTCCGCCATATCACCGGATTTACAGAAACCGTTCCAGTTGCTGTGCTGGATAATCAATGTCAGATCAACTTAGCAGCGCTTTTGGATTATATCCATTTTCTCTATGAAAAATAATCAATTCTGCTCTTACAACAAAACTGCACTGGCAGGTTCTCATAGCCCACGGTGCAGTTTACATTTTCGCTGTAAAAATTCACCTATTATTTACTTTCAATTCTCTCCACAATATGTTCAAAGTTTTCTTCGATATAAGTATCTTCCTTTAGAACGATTGGAATGCCCAGATTCATGGAAATTTGAATGTTTTCGTCAAACTGAATGACCCCTGCAAAAGGCGGCTGCAGCATAGAGGTAATCTCGCGGAGCCGCGGCATATAGCCTGCGCTCATCATTTCAGCAACGACTTTGTTTAAGACGACAAACCGTTCTCTGATTCCTAGCTGCAAAAGCTGGCGGTCTACCGTATCGGCATCACGAAGCGCCGAGTATTCCGGCGTCGTTACGATAATTGCGGTATCTGCACCTGCTGAGGACAGAACCAGACCGTCGTCGATTCCCGACGGCGCATCGATAATCACATAATCGTAGGTGTTTTTCAGTTTTTCACAGAGGACTTTCATGTGGAGCGGCGTCAGCGTGCCATCGTCTCTGGTCGGTGATGCCGCCATCAGATATAAATCATCAAACCGCTTATCCCGAATCAGTGCCTGTTTAATACGGCAAACTCCAGTCAAAACATCATATACATCATATACCACGTTGTTCTCCAGTCCGAAATATAGGTCCAGATTTCTAAGGCCCAAATCCAAATCCAGAATCACCACCTTTGCGCCTTTCTTTGCCAGTGTTGCACCAAAGTTGACAGCAAACATGGATTTTCCGGTTCCACCCTTTCCTGATGCAATTAAAAATGCTCTGCCCATTTCGTCCTCCAATTAAATCTAAATTACCGTACTCTATTTACTGTACTCTATTTTTTCCGTCCATATCAGTTTTGCTTACTTTTACTTTGTTGTCAGCGTCATCAATGCCCAGATACGCTTCCAGAATATCCTTTGCCACAGGCGCTGCATTAGAAGAGTAGCCGCCATCGATAATCATAACTGCTACTGCAATTTTCGGATTATCAGCCGGTGCCATAGAAATAGTCCATGCTACATAGTCGTGGGTCTGCTTATAGGAATTGATCATCGACTGGGTAATCTTGTAATTGCTCACTTCAATCAGCGCATCATCTACCGTATCCTCTTCAGACGGATAGCGCTCCGGATCCTTTTCCATCATTTCCTCGATTTTTTTCTTGACCTTAGACCAGGAAACGGAAGTACCTGCGGCGGAATTAAACTGTCCCAGATGATTCTTTACATAAGAGATTTCACTCTTTGGCTGAATCAGCGTCTGGTTTTCGGCTGTACCGGTTTTTCCCGCAACTGCCACAGGGAAATTTCCAAAGAAACCAGAAAGAGTACCGCTGGTGCACACGCGGCGCATCCCCTTGATTACTTCATCAACAGTGCCGTCTTTTAACTTTAAATCCACCGGCTTATCCTTGACGTTGAGACCCTCGCCCTCAATGCCGTAAACCAGGCTGGCCTGATTTCTGACACCGTCATTGCCCAGAGTTGCCACATAATTTGCCATGGCAAGGGGCGTATATGCGTTATAGCCCTGTCCGATTGAGAAGTTAAACTGGTCGCCTACGCCCCACTGCGCCTGAATGTAGAAGTCAAACTTTACACGGGCAGCCACAGTCTCAAGCTGGCTTTCCTTAACCTGCGTGTGCTTTCTCAAAAGCTCGATTAACTCTCCGTACTCCGGATTATCCTCAGTCCAGTCAGCGATGGTAGCAAGGTTTTCCACCAGCTTGTCATAGTCGTTGACTACGGACTTCGGGAAGAAGCGGTTTCTGTTATTGTAGAGATAGTCCTTAATGCCTACCTTGGTATTTTCTATCTTCATCGCAGCCGTCGGCGTTTTCGCCACAACTTCGTCAATTTCAATACCGGTCTTGATGCCCAGGCCGAATTTCTTCGCCGTGTTCATCAAATCCTCCACGGACAAAGTATAGCCTAAAGATGCCCCTGAATCCCAGTCTTTACCTGTTGCGATGTTGTAAAAATAGGTATTGCAGGAGTTTCCGATCCCCCATTCCAGGTTCTGACTGCCGTGTCTGCCGCCGTAGTCGTTCCACGCGGAGCAGCCCCACTCCCTGTCACCGTACTCAATCATACCGTCATCGTAAATCTGGCGGTTCGGATCCAAACCGGCTTCCAGAGCCGCAACAGCTGTAATCGGCTTAAAAGTTGAACCCGGCTGAATGGCCGCCTTGGTGGCATTGTTGTACAGCGGCGCAGGTGAGAATGGATCTCTCGGATTTTCCTGCTGCACAGAATCCCAGGCTTTGTCAGAAATACCGTTGGCAAAAATATTGGGATTATAAGTCGGATAACTTGCCATAGCAAGCACATCCCCTGTTTCTACATCGATGGCTACAGCAGCGCCGCTCTTTCCTGCCGCCTTCTTTGCAAGGGCCTTTTCTGCAGCCTTCTGCAGCCGCAAATCTATCGTCAGATATACATCAGATCCCTTTTTTGGCTCACTGGTGCTGATGGTCTCTACATATTCCCCTGCACTGTTTACGCGAATCTGCGTCGTTCCCGGTGTCCCGTGAAGTTTCTCTTCCAGCGCCGCTTCTATACCGTCTTTGCCGACAAGATCGCTGGCGCTGTAGCCGCGTTCCTCCACATAGTACTCCGTCTCACTTTCAGAAATAGCACCCAGATAGCCCAGAATGTGACATGCTGTATTCTTGTTAGGATATACGCGCTCACTTTCTGAAGCGACCTCTACGCCAGGGATACCCGACTCTTCAATATGTGCGATGGTTTTCGTACTAATATCAGAAGCGACTTTAATCGGCAGATACCGGGTAAACCCATTAGTAGCAACTTCATTTCTGATAATAAAAATCTTCCGCGCTTCTTTATCGGAAAGTTCCGGGTCGATTTCGTATTTTTTACGAAGGGCTTTAAAGCACTCCTTAGCGGTCATCTTGCCGTTAAACTCATCTTCGTAAGAACTGAATTTTCCAAAGAAAAGTTCCAGAGACTGGTCGTAAGTATAGACCATCTTGTCCTCGTTAATCGGAATATTCAGGTTATATTTTTCTTCCAAGGTTGCCATAGAAGCAAATCTTGCCTCCTGGCTGTCGTCCAGATTATATCTGCTGCAAAGTCTGCTGAAAGCCTCCGCCGCCGTCAAATCAGTATCAAAGCCCTGCTTTGACAACCATTTCTTAATCTGCTGTTTATAAGTGTAATAAAACTTTCCGTCGCTGTCTATCTTTATAGGAAAGTTGTCCGTATACTTATCTCCGTTTTTAATCAGCGTGTTAATCAGTTCCAGTGCGGAACTGTTGATTTCCTCTGTAGACAATGCGCTGACATTAAAATTTACGGTAAATACCTGCTTGTTGATTGCAAGCGCCTCACCGTTTCGGTCGTAAATATTCCCCCGCGGCGCAGAGGTGCTGATTGTTTTCGTATTCTGATCCGAGGCCTTTGAGGTCCACTCGTCATGCTGCAGAATTGTCACCATGAACAGACGAAAGGACAGAATCACCATCAGAACAATGAGTACCACCACAATCTGCTGATACCTTGTGTGCGCCTGTTTTAAACCCTTGTTCATTTAAAATACCTATCTCTTCTGTGTTTTTTTACCCTTTTAATAAGAATCAAATATACTGCTGCCGCAACCAGACAGTTGAACAGAAGCTGCAGCGGCACGGTTTTCATCGCATAGATATAACTGTACGGACTTCCCAGCACAAAATAAATTCCCCAGTATACTGATGTGTACATCCAGGTGGAAACCAGCATCGTAATCAAAGCGTTGAAAAAATTCTCTATATTGACAAACTCTCTCAGCACTAAAACTGCAACGCCCGTCACAACCAATGCGGTAACGCCCGGTCCCAGATAAATGCCAAAGACGATATCATAGAGCAGCCCAAAAACAAATCCCCAAAGAATGCCCGGAAGCTGCTCGTCATATAAAAAAGTCAGCACCACTGTCAGACATAAAAGCAGGTTCACATGATTTCCAAAACTAGGAATCAGGTTCTGCAAAAAAGGCTGAAGAAAAAACGCCCCTAGATATAGGAAGAATCCCTGCCGATACTTCATAAGATCACCGTAACTTTCTGCAAAGATTTAAAATCAACTGAGGACTTGATGTCCACCTTTTGCAGCTGCTCATCGCTGTCATATCTGACCTTGGTAATCCTGCCGATTTCAATCCCTGCAGGAAACAATCCCATACCGCTTGTCACCAGGCGGTCGCCTTCTGCTACTTTGGCATTGCTGTCCAGCATAAAACCGCTCAGGATTCCGTCAGCAGAGCCTTCCACCACGCCAATCAGTTTCAGATTGCCCGAGACCTTGAAGGTAATGCGGCTGGATTCGTCAATCATGGAGACCACCTTGGCCCAGCCTTTGCCTGCGGAATGCACCTTGCCGACAAGACCTTCTCCGCAAACAACAACACTGCCTTCAGAAACGCCGCTTTCAGTTCCCACATTAATTGTAAAAATGTTCATCCAGTTAGTGCCATCCATAGATACCACATCTGCCGATACGATATCTCCGCTTCCGCTGATTCCCTTAAAATTCAAAACTTTAGACAAATTCTTCAGTTCTTTCAGTTCATTGGCAGAAAGGGTCAGTCCGGTTACCTGTTCCTTCAGTTTCTGGTTTTCTTCCTTCAGCGCCTCATTTTCCTCCTGAAGCTGCTGATACGAGAAAATACCCGAGACATGATTGGAAATCCCCCCGGCTACAGCCGTAACAGGACGCTCAATAGCCGTATAGATACGGTTAAAGACGCCGGTTACAATATTGCCGCTTCCTCCCGCAGCAACGGAGCCTGCCAGAAAAAGCAGACTCAGCAGAATCACTGCCAGAAGAAAACTGATTAACTTATGACTTTTAATCCACTTCATACCCTGTTATTCCTATCTTCTATTAATGCTGGTCGCATAGATTTTCAGTTTCTCAATATTGTTCAGGCTCATACCTGTACCCAGCGCTACAGCCTCAAAAGCATTTTCTGCAATATTTGCTTTAACGCCGGTTCTTCTTTCAATCATCAGATCCAAATTATGAATCATACCGCCTCCGCCAGAAAGAATCATGCCATTGGCTGCGATATCTGCCGCAATTTCAGGAGGTGCTTTCTCTATAGTAGCTTTTACACCATCGACGATAATATCCACAGATTCCTGCAGCGCCATCATGATATCTCTGTTGGTTACCTCCAGAATCTTCGGCAGACCGGAAATAATGTCTCTGCCGCTGGCATTGACAGAAGTGATGATTTCATCGCCGTTTTCGTCAAGGTCAAGACATGCTGCGCCCACCTGAATCTTCAGGTATTCCGCTGTCTTTTCACCAATCAGCAGGGCATGTCTTTTTCTCATATATTGAATGATTGCATCGTTAAACTTATCCCCGGCGTGACGGATGGAAGAACTTGCTACAATACCACCCAGGGCAATAATGGCAATATCTGTCGTGCCTCCGCCGATATCGGCAATCATGCAGGCCGTAGAACTGTCTACATCAAGACCTGCTCCGATTGCAGCCGCCATCGGCTCTTCTAAAATATATACTTCCGATGCGCCCATATTTCTGACAGTCTCTTCAACGGCTCTCTTTTCTACCTCAGTGACACCGCTGGGCACGCCGACTACCACACGGAAATTTTTCACTTTATTGGTTGCTGCAGCCTTTTCAACGAAAGCTTTCAGCATATCTGCCGTCCGGTCAAAGTCAGAAATAACACCGTCTTCCAGCGGTCTGATGACACTGATATTGGCTGGCGCCTTTCCGATCATATCCTTTGCCTGCGCCCCCACCGCAAGGGTCACGCCTCTTCGGTTGTCCATCGCGATGACAGACGGCTCATTGAGTACAATACCCTTATCTTTAATATAAATCAGGGTGTTTGCAGTCCCTAAATCGATTCCCATATCCTTTGCCGAAAATAAGTTAAACATTCTGTTACCTCCAAAAATTCTATCACGTTTACTCCATCAATCCCGTTGCTCCCATACTTACATACCTGCCATCGCCGATAATGACGTGGTCAAGAACTCTGATTCCAAGAAGCTTTCCTGCTTCGATCAGCCTCTTTGTGGTTTCGATGTCCTGACTGCTTGGAGTCGGGTCTCCGCTGGGATGATTGTGGATAAAGATTACAGCAGCAGCGCTCTTTCTGATTGCCAGCTGGAAAACTTCTCTCGGGTGGATGACAGTGCTTGAAAGCTCACCCACAGATACAGCATCAACAGCGATAATTTCACTCTTTGTGTTGACCAGTACAGATTTGAAATGTTCCTTTTTCTGATAACGCAGCTCCTCCATAAAAAGTCTGGCAATATCCTCAGAGCCTGTGATGGCGCTGCGCCCTGTGGGCATGCTTGCCGCAATGCGCTTGCCAAGTTCTATAGCTCCCAAAATACTGCAGGCTTTGGAAGGTCCGATACCCTCAATCTTAAGAAGATCCTCTAAGGTGCAGCCGCCTAACTGGCTGATGCCCCCTGAAAATGCCGAAAGCACATCTTCTCCAAGACCGATTGCTGACTTGTTTTTCGTGCCTGTATGGAGAATCAGTGCAAGAAGCTCGGCGCTGGACAACTTGTCCACTCCGGCCCTGCATGCTTTCTCAACAGGTCTTTCGTTTTCGGGCAATAATTTTATTTGCATATCATTTCCTCTCTATGCTGATAAAATCTGCCGTAACAATTTCCATTCCATTTTGAATTAATCGCAAAATATCACCATAAATTATATCATTATTTTTCGCCCCTTACAAGCAAAAGACCTTATATTTTTGTGAAAGTCGGGCAAAATATTGATTGAGAAAACGTGATGAGGAGGTTTTATTATGAGTCAATGTTGTAATCAGAAAATCAACTGCACTGTCACTCAGTGCAAGCACATCGCAGGTGATGGCAATCACTGTTCCCTGGATGCGATCACCGTCGGCACACATGAAGCAAATCCGACCCAGTGCCAGTGCACAGACTGCATGTCCTTCCAGGTAAAATAGGCGAGGCTTCTAAATTTAGAACCATGCCTATTTCAAGGTAGTCATGCACTTCACCCTCTCTTTTCGCATATAGTTTAATTCGAAGAGGGGGTTACATATATGAGCAGTTCCTTTCCACTGCCACTTTCAGAAAATGAAGAAAAAATGTACGTTGAATTGATGGAAGCTGGCGACCCCTTGGCGAAAGACGTTTTAATCGAAAGAAATCTCCGTCTGGTCGCCCATATTGCCAGAAAATATACAGGAGCCAATACCCCTTTAGAAGATTTAATTTCCATTGGATCCATTGGACTGATAAAAGCAATCAATACATACACCAGCAAAAAAGCCGCAAGACTTGCTACCTACGCAGCAAGATGTATCGAAAACGAAATTCTGATGAATATCCGCGCCTCAAAGAAAAATAAGCAGGAGGTTTCCATCAGCCTGCCCATCGGCACCGATAAAGATGGGAACGAAATCAGTCTCAACGACATTCTGGGCACAGATCCCGATGAAATTGTTGATAATCTCAATCTAAAGTTCCAGATAAAAGAACTTTACCAAATCATAGAAAAAGTGCTGACACCCAGAGAAAAGGAAATCATCTGTCTGCGCTACGGGCTCTCCGGAAGAGACGCAAAAACCCAGAGAGAAATTGCCGCCTCTATGAATATAAGTCGTTCCTATGTCTCCAGAATTGAAAAGCGCGCGCTGGAAAAACTGCGGAACGGATTTCATCAGTAGAGAAAATTTACAATCTCCTCAAAGACAGGAAGTGCAGAACGGCTTCCTGTCTTTCCATTTTCCACAATCACTGTCACAGTATATTCAGGGTCTTCTGCCGGAAAAAAACCGGTAAACCAGCCGTGAACCGTATAACTTTCTCCAGTGCCTGCCTCAGCAGACCCGGTTTTTCCCGCCGCCCTCCTGTGCAGACCGGCACCGGAGGCGGTTCCCCTTTCACAGACTGCTTCCATCATAGCGGCAATCTCTTTTGCGGTTACTTCGGTCATCACTCTGGTTCCCCCGGACGACTGACTTTCCTTGCCCATGATAAGACTGGCTCCATAGTCCACGCCGCAGGAAGCAATAATATTGGTCATCTTTGCAATTTGCATCGGCGTAACCAGAAGACTCCCCTGACCGATGGCAAAGTTAGAAAGACCTTTGTCACTTCTCTCATTTTCCTCCGGAAAAGCCCCCGCCTCCTCATCGGGAAATCCTGCAATGACAGCTTTTCCAAAGCCCATCCGCTGCGCCATTTCCACGATGGTTTCGGAGCCCGTTTTTTCCGCCAGATGGGCAAAAAATCCGTTGCAGGACAGTGCAAATGCGTCCTCAAAGTCTACTTCGCCATGACCATCTGGATGGTCGTCACAGATCAGCGTTACTCCGTTGATTTCTGTCTTTCCTGTGCAGTGATAGGTCTGCGTCAAATCGGCCGCACCGCTTTCCAGGGCGGCAGCGGCTACAACAATTTTGAACACTGAGCCCGGCGGATATATTCCCTGTACTGCCTTGTTGACCAGTTCTCCCTGCTCGGAATTAAGATAGTCCTCCACCTGATTGGGATTGAAATCCGGTGCGCTGGCCATGGCCAGAATCTGTCCGCTTCCCGGCTTCATTACGACTACCGCCCCAGAAATATTCTCGCGGTCCAAAATTTCCTCAATTTTTCTCTGCAGGCTGCTGTCAATTGTAGTCACCACCGTAGCAGGATCAATGATAGTGCGGTTCTCTGCCTTTCTGACGCCAATTCCAGAAATAGGCGCACCTATTCCACTTCCCATCATCAAAAGCTTTGCGGAAGACGCAGACAGCCGGTACTGGAACATCTTTTCAAGTCCCGCCGCCCCGGTCTTTTCTTCCCCGCTGACATAACCGATCAGATGGGCGGCAATCTGCTCATCCTCATATCTGCTTCCGAGACAGAATCCATAGGCTCTGTAACGGGTTAGCAGAGTTTCATTGACCTCTTCATCGTACACGTCAGTTTTATACACTTTATAGCCGCCGCCTTTGGCGCCCGCCTCTTCTGCCTGCACACGCTTCATCAAAAGGTCAAATCCTGCGTCGCACTTTTCCTCTTCCACAAGGTAGTAATAACTGCACCCACTGTCCGTGAGGGGAATCATATTCCTGTCATAAATGGTGCCTCGGTTATTGACCGACTGCACCTTTATGATTTGCTGCCCCAGCGCCCCTGCCGCCAGCTCCTGTCCGCACAGAACCTGAATATAATACAATCTGCCAGCCAGCGCCAGAAATAGTGCCAGCCCTGCAATTCCAATGATTCTCACACGTTTTCCATACAGCTTCACCATGGGTCTTCCTCCCGCAAAAATGATAAAAAAAAGACTTTGCAGTTAGTTTTTCCGCAAAGTCTTTCTTTATTCATTCTACCTGTGATTTTAAATGCGGTGCATAAACAGTCCGCTTCCAAGCTTCGGTTCAAACCAGGTGGATTTCGGCGGCATGATTTCACCACAGTCAGCGATGTGCATCAGTTCAGCCATAGTCACCGGATATACCGCAAATGCCAGCTTCATATCACTGTCCGCACGGCGTTTTAATTCTTCGAGACCTCTGATTCCGCCGATAAAATCAATTCTTTTATCTGTACGGGGATCGGAAATTCCAAGAATCGGTTTCAAAACATGATTCTGCAGAATAGAAACATCCAGCGCTCCGATAACATCCTCCGGCACCAGTTCATCTTTTGCCTGCAGACTGTACCACATACCGCTCAGGTACATGGAGAATTCGTGGGTGCGCTGCGGTCTGTAGCTATCAGCGCCTTTTTCCGTAACGATAAAACCCGCCGCCTCAATTTTCTCAACGAGTTCCTTTTCCGTATAACCGTTCAAGTCCTTTACAACTCTGTTGTAGTCAAAGATTTTCAACTGGCTGTCCGGGAAAATTACCGCCATAAAATAGTTGAATTCTTCCTCACCGGTATAGTCCGGACATGCCTGTCTGCGTTTCATACCAACTTTGTAGGCAGATGCGCTTCTATGATGCCCGTCAGCGATGTAAAGGGCAGGCACCTTTTCAAACTCCGCGCAGAGTTCTGCGATTACCGCCTCTTCATCCACAATCCACAGAGTATGTCCAATGCTGTCAGAAGTAGTCAAATCGTACACCGGCTCATGATGTTTCATATAATCGCAGATAACACCATCGATGTCACTGCTGTCCCTGTAAGTCAAAAATATCGGCTCTGTATTTGCGCTGCAGATATCGAAATGATTGATTCGGTCCTGTTCTTTTTCGACCCTGGTCAATTCATGTTTCTTAATATCGTTGCTTTCATAGGCATCAATGCTGCAGCACCCTACGATACCGGTCTGAAATCTGCCGTCCATCTGCTGTCTGTAAATATAAAGGGCAGGTCTTTCTTCCTCTAACAGCACTCCCTTTTTTAAAAAATCCGCAATGTTGTCTCTGCCTTTCTCGTAAACAACTGCGCTGTAAGGATTTGTCTCTTCCGGCAGATCGATTTCAGCTCTGCTGATATGCAGAAAACTGTCCGGATTTCCCTTCGCCATTTCAGCAGCTTCTTCCCTGTTCATGACATCATAAGGAAGCGCAATAACATCTTCTGCTTTTTCTTTTGCCGGCCTGATCGCCCGAAATGGTCTGACTGTCGCCATTATTTGTTCATCTCCTTGCTGATAAAATCTATGACTTCTTCAATTCCCATCTCTGTCGTATCCAACTCCAACGCGTCATCCGCTTTCTTTAAGGGATTAATTTCTCTGGTGGAGTCATTGTAATCCCGCTGTTTGATATCCGCAAGCACCTTCTCATAGGTTACATCCTCGCCTTTCGCAATCAACTCTTTATAGCGTCTGCTTGCGCGCTCTTCTGCTGTTGCCGTAATGTAAAACTTAAATTCCGCCTCTGGGAATACTACAGTTCCTATATCTCTGCCGTCCATGATGACGCTCTTCTTCTCGCCCATCTTCTGCTGCTGTTCTGTCAGCTTAGCTCTGACGATGCCAAGGGCAGAGCAGTCAGAAGCCTGCTTTGAGATTTCTTCTGTTCTGATCCTATCGTTGATATTCTCTCCATCCAAATAGATATTTCCGCCGGAAAAGTCAATTTCAGTTTTCTTTAACATTTCGGCAATGGCAGGAATATCGTCCATAGCAATGCCCTCCTGCAGCATCTTATAACCTACCGCTCTGTACATGGCGCCTGTATCGATATAGTCTATGCAAAGTTTCTTTGCGATGGCTTTCGCTATGGTGCTTTTGCCGGCGCCGCTGGGTCCATCTACTGCGATTCTTATAATTTCTTTCATGTACCTCTCCTGTGTTTTACTTGTTTCCAATGAGTTTCTCAATTTCCTTGATGAAAGTATTCACATCGGTGAACTGCCGGTATACTGACGCAAATCTGACGTAAGCAACCTCGTCCAGCTTTTTGAGCTGCTCCATAATTAACTCTCCGATAAAAGTACTGTCGACTTCCTTTTCCATCAAATTATTCAGTCCTCGCTCAATTTCACTGACAATTCGTTCGATATCCGCCATAGAAACCGGACGTTTCTCACATGCCTTGACTATCCCGTTCATCACTTTATTTCTGTCAAAGGATTCCCTGCGGCCGTCCTTTTTAATAATCATGATGATGGATTCTTCTACTTTCTCATAAGTTGTAAAACGTTTGCCGCACTTCTCGCAGCCACGTCTTCTTCTAATTGCATGTCCTTCCTCTGTCGGTCTGGAATCGATTACCTTTGTATCCGGATTCTCACAGTATGGGCACTTCATCTGATATTCCTCCTCGATTTTCCTCTGGAAACAGTTTACTTTTCCATTTTACTACATATTGTGGTTTTTGCAAGGAAAAATCTTCAATAGCCCTCTAAATCCACCAGCACCACATCATCTCCGATGGTTCTGATTCTGTCCCACTTAATGACAAAGTCGTCCTCTCTGTTTCCAAAGAAGCGAAACAGCCCCCGCTCCGCAGGTATAATAACACCGTCAATGGTTCCTTTCTCCAGATTCACTTCTATATCATAGATGAAACCAAGGCTTCTTCCGTCCCGCATGTTAATAACCTCTTTATTCTTTAGTTTGTCCGTGCTTAACATAGTTTCCCCCTTTTACTTATCGTAAATCGTATAATTCACTATATGCGAGTTTTTTACGAATATGCAAAGTAATTCCTGTATACAGAGGCTGCTAACCTATTATATTTACCATAAAAAGAACTGCCCATTCACACAGGCAGTTCCTTCTGAATCGTTAATGATATTCTGTTATTTCTTGCTGACCTCTTTGCCGTACTCGATGACTTTATCCAAAACCTTTTCTAAAAGTACGGAAGCGCGAACGTTATTCTCTTCGCCCCACTCTTCAATGGTCATGTTGTATGCGCTCTTAAAGGAGTCTTCGTCCATGTTGGCAGTTTTCAGTATGTTCTGCAGATACTCATCGTACTCATCATCACTGACTTCCAGTCCCTCGGTCTTAGCAATGCTGTAAAGTACCATCTCTTCCTTGACGATAGCCTCCGCATAAGTTTCGATGGTCTTGTTCAGGTCTTCCTCTTCGTAACCGATGGTTTCCAAATAATCTTCCCACTCCATGTTATAGTCGCTGGCGACTTTTTTGAGGTTTTCCTTTTCTTTCTCAATTCGCGCTGCTTTTTCTTCAGGATACTGTTTTACTTCAGAAGCCTCTACAATCTGCTGCCACAGACCACTCTTCATCTGATTCTCTGCTTCTGTAGTCTTAGACTTCGTTAAATCAGCCTTTACGCCCTTTTCAAATTCTTCCAGAGATTTATAATCGCTGTAATACTCCTTGACAAAATCCATATCGTATTCAGGCACATGATCTACCTTCTTGCTGTTAATCTTTACTTCAAAGGTTGCGTCCTTGCCTGCGATATCCGGATTGTTCTCATAAGGATCCGGGAAAGTCAAATCGAGAGTCACAGTATCGCCGACTTTCTTTCCGATCAGACCGCTTTCAAAGCCCGGAATCATACCGCCGGAACCGATGGTCAGACTCTGACCGGTAGCGCTGCCGCCGTCGAATTTCTTACCGTCCATCGTGCCGGTAAAATCGATATTGACAGTGTCTCCGTCCTTTACCGTACCCTCTGTTACATCCTCGGAAGTCTTGTGATCCTCCAGTCTCTTCTGGATTTCATCGTCAATTTCCTTGTCGGATACGGAAACAGAAATCTTCTCGTATTCCAGGCCCTTATATTCTCCCACAGTCACATAATCAGACAGGTCATAATCACCGTAAGGCACGCTCTCACCGCAAGATGTCATTACAAAAACTGATGCCAGGCAAAGCACTGCAACCAGACTGCTCGATAATAGTTTTTTCTTCATGTCATTCCATCCTCTAATCTATAATACTTTGTCCGTTACCAGACTATACACATTCTAACACGGCTATCAGCAGTTTTCAAATATTATCACGAGAATTCACATAAAATACACAATCCTTCACATGATTAAAAGATTATGATTGTGTTTCCAGTCTTTCGACAGCTTTTTTCGCTCTGTTTCTCTTCCTTGCCGTTGCGGATACTGTAATATATACCAGCATGAGAACAGTTGCAAGATACGGAACTGCCGCAGTCAAATCACTCGGTACACCCACAGACTGCAGTCTGATGCCAAGGGCCTGCAGGAATCCGAAAAGAAGCGCCGCGCCGAACACTTTCGGCGGATTCGCCATCCCAAACACAACACAAGCGAATGCGATAAAGCCACGGCTTGCACTCATGCCCTCTGTGAAGCAGTTGAGGAACCCAAGGGATAGATGGGCTCCCGCAAAACCACAGAAAATACCGCAGAGAATGCTGGAAATCACTTTCATCTTCACAGGGCTGATACCCGCTGTCTCCAGTGCCTCTGGATGTTCCCCCGCCGCGCGGATCCAAAAACCGTAAGGGGTTCTGTAGAGGAAAATCCATACCAGAATAACAAAGAGCCAGGACAGGTATACAAACAGCGAATATCCGCTGAGGATATCTCCCAGTACAGGAATATCCTTAATCAGAGGAATTTCAATCGGATCAAGGCCCTTGATGTTTGCGTCGGTCCAGGTGCCGACTTTTCCAAATACGGAACGGAGCATGAAAATCGTCAGACCGCCTGTAAAGGTGTTGATGGTCATACCGATGATGAATTCATCGCTCTTCAGCTTTACAACAAACAGCGCAAAGAAGAGTCCCACCAGAATACCCACAAGGACTGCGGCGAGAACGCCCATCGGCGCGCTGACAAACATAAAGCTGAATACAACGGCAAAGAAAGCGCCCATAAGGATCATACCTTCCATACCGATATTCATAATGCCGGCGTGTTCAGTAAACAGACCGCCCAGGGCTGCAAGAAGTACCGGAGTTGCATTACGAATGGTGTTTTGGAATAATCCGACACTGAATAATCCTAAAATTTGATCCCACATATTATTTCAGCTCCTTTCTTGCCTGTTTCTGTAATTTTTTATGCTCCAGCCATGTATTGATACCCTTTTCTGCTGCCATCAGAAAGATGATGATGGAGAAAATAATATCGTAAATCTGGGTGGAAACGCCGACCATCATATCCATGTAAGCTGCTCCAACGCTCATAATGGCAAAGAAGAAGCTCATAATGATAATGCCAATCGGGTTATAGTTCATAATCATAGCAACCAGCATACCGTCGAAATAAAATTCGTTGCTAACCGCCTCAGTCATATGGCCCTGTGAGCCGTAGACTAAAAACATGCCCACAAATCCGCAGATTGCGCCGGAAGCAACCATGGAGCCAATCATCAGCTTGCCGCTTGGAAGTCCCGCAAACCTTGCGAATCTCTCGTTTTCACCAGTCACTTTAATCTGCAGCCCCGTACTGGTCATCTTCATCACGTACCAGATAAAGAATGCCACAACTGCACCGCCGATAAATCCGGTGGTCAGGTTGGAAGCCTGAATCATCTTTGTGAAACGGAGGGTATCAGGCAGATACTCTGTGCCCTTTGCAATGGCCGCAGTCGGTGCATTCCAAGGACCGTTTACCAGATATGTACAAACCTTAATCGCCACGGTGTTGAGCATAATCGTTGTAATAACTTCACTGACATTCAGTTTTACTTTCAGAAGCGCCGGAATCCATGCATAGATACCGCCCACTACAACAGCGCCGATAAATGCCAGTACCAATACCACGATGGTCGGAAGGTTAGAACACCAAAGACCAATCATGGTCGAAGCCAGGGCGCCGAAGAACAGCTGTCCTTCACCTCCGACATTAAAGAGTCCGCCCTTTGCGCCGATTGCTGTAGCAAGCCCCAGCAGGCAAAGAAGCATAGCGCGCTCCAGGGTGTTTCCGATAAAACGGGGACTTCCCAGCGCGCCTTCAATCATGGCGCCGTAGGCCTCAAAAGGATTAAACCCTGTCAGCACCATCAGCAGCGCACCGATGAGAAGAGCTGCGACAATGCAGGCAGCCAGTGTGCCGATATATCTTACGTTAATCTTTGCTTTTAACTGATTCACGCCTTCTCACCTCCTGCCTCCTGATTACGATGACCGGTCATATAATAACTGATGCCCATCTTATCGATTTCGCCTTCTTTAAACTCGCCTGTCACTTCACCTTCGTACATGGTGATAATCCTGTCGCTTAAGCGGAACACCTCATCCAGATCCGCGCTGACCAGCAAAATGGCGCATCCTTCATTGCGCTTATCGATAATACACTGATGAATAAACTCGATGGCGCCTACGTCCACACCTCTGGTCGGCTGTGCAATTACTACAATCGGTGTGTCGAAAGAAAATTCTCTGGCTACGACGACTTTCTGCATGTTGCCGCCGGACAGAGAGCCAACTTCCGTGTTGACACCCGCGCCTCTCATATCAAATTTCTGGAACAGTTCATTGGCATATCTGACAATAGAAGAACGTTTCAGATGAAGTTTATATTTAGAGAACTCCGGCAGTGTCTCTTTACCGATTATTAAGTTGTCGGTAATGGTTGACTGCGTAGATACGCCAGTGGCAATTCTGTCCTCCGGAATATGAGCAAGTCCCAGCTTTCGCACCTCACCGGGTCTCATCTTCCCAATATCTGTCCCTGCAATTTTGATAACGCCGGCTTCAATATGACGCATACCGGTAATCGCCTCAAGGAGCTCGCTCTGTCCGTTGCCTTCGATGGCGGCAATTCCCAGAATTTCTCCGGCATGAACCTGCAGATCCACGCCGCGTACAGCAAGAAGTCCTCGATTATCCGCAACCTGCAGATTTTCTACTTCAATCATCACATCGCCCGGTGTGCCCTTCTTCTCGAGCTTATCAAAGAGCACGTCTCGTCCTACCATCATGGAAGCCAGAATCTTCTCGTTGACATCTTTGGTCTGTTCCACACCTACCAGTTGTCCCTGCCGCATGACGCCGACTCTGTCGGAAATTGCCATAACTTCGTTGAGCTTATGGGTAATAATGATAACGGTCATTTCCTTTTCGCGGACAATACGCCTGATAACATCAAATAATTCCTCGGTTTCTTGCGGCGTCAGTACTGCCGTAGGCTCGTCCAAAATCAAAATATCAGCGCCTCTGTACAGAGTTTTTAAAATTTCCACTCTCTGCTGCAGTCCTACACTGATTTCTTCCACAACCGCTTTCGGATCTACAACCAGACCGTAATCGTCTACTAAATCGGATACAGCTTTTTCGGCTCCCTTTAAGTCGTAGAAAAATCTGTTTTTTCTCGGTTCTTTACTGAGCACGATATTCTGTGCCACGGTAAAAGACGGAACCAGCATAAAGTGCTGGTGCACCATGCCTACGCCATATGCAATGGATTCCGTTGGCGTATGCTTTTCCATCTTGCTTCCCTTGATATAGACATTGCCGCTGGTCGGCGTGTTGATGCCGTAAAGAATATTCATCAGAGTACTCTTACCTGCGCCGTTTTCACCTACCAGGGCAAAAATTTCGCCTTTCTTGATATCAAAGGAAACATTATCGTTGGCCAATACGCCCGGAAACTGCATGGTCACGTTTTCAAACTTTACAATCGTCTCCTGCAAAATCGTTCCCTCACATTCCTTAGTCTATATAAATGAAAAAATAAATAAAGGCGCGGCGTTAAAACGCCACGCCCTAAATGGTTTATCGTTCAATTGATATTATAATGCTGTATCTACTACGATATCGCCTGCAGTGATCTTAGCCATCTGATCATCCAAAGCCTTGATGATATCATCAGGAACCAGCACGTCCGCATCTTCCGGACCATATGCAACCTTTACATATTCGCCGTCGGAACCAGCGTAGAATACCTGTCCGCCAATCCACTTGGATTCATCGGAAGTGAAATCTTTTACGTAGTCAACGATGGACTTCTGTACATTCTTAATCATGGAGCACAGAATATCGTCAGCATAGTCAGACATAGTGATTCTCTGATCCTGGTCAACGCCGATGCATTTGATGCCCAGTTCTTTTGCCTTCATGATAGCGCCGTTGCCGGAACCGCCTGCTGCGCAGAAGATAATGTCAGCGCCCTTGGAAGCCTGATCCTGTGCATGTTCTGCACCCAGGTTAGTGTCGGACCAGTCTCCTGTATAACCCTTGATTACCTTAACGTCTTTGTTCAGATCCTTGCCAGCCTGCTCTGCACCCTGCTTGTAACCAACATAGAAGTCGTTGATAACAGGAATGTCAGCGCCGCCGATGAAGCCAACTACGTTGCTTTCAGTCATGGAACCTGCGATGTATCCTACCAGGTAGGAACCTTCGTTCTGCTTGTAGGAGATACAGGTCAGGTTTGTAATGTCAGCATAGTCATCTACTACGTTATCAATCCAGATAAACTTAATGTCCGGATAATCTTTTGCTACAGTACCAATCATAGTAAGCTCAGAACCTACGCCGATTACTACGTCAGAAGATTCCGCTGCTGTTCTCAGACTCTGTTCGTACAAAGTTTCGTCTGTGTTACATTCTGTAACTTTTACGTCGAAGCCCTGTTCACCCAGTTCATTGAGACCTGCGTTTGCAGAGTCGTTAAAGGACATGTCGCCCAGCTGAGTTGCAATAACGCCTGTGATTTTAACTGCTTTTGTCTCCGGTGCATCAGCGTCTCCGCCGTCATCACTTGAGCCGCAGCTTGCCATAAATAAGGACATGGACAGTACCATTACGGCAGCCAAGGTTAATGAAATAAATTTCTTCATCTTCATCCTCCGTATTCATTATATTTGTTATAAATATGTCGTTTAAATTTTACCACAATCACTTCAAATTATCAACAGATTTCCGTATCCTAGGCAAATGTATACAAAAATTCGCTCAATTCTTTGAATCCAAAGTCCAGCTGCTCTTTATCGTGACAGTCACTTCCCAGAATCACCGGACAGCCGCTCTTTGCGATTTCCCGCAAAATAAAATCCGCCGGATAAGGTTTGCTGCGGTATCCCCTTGCCATCGCACCGGTATTTACCTCAATGGCAAGTTTCCTTTCCGCCGGCTTCTGCGCAGCGGATTCCATCCCTGCGAGTGGCTTAGCCGCAGCCAATTCCTTCGCTGCCGCCGTCACCTGCGCCAGAGCGGAAAGCGCTGCCTCTTTATACCAGTCCGCCTCTTCATCAAAGTATTTGCAGCCTTCATTAAACTTCGTCACAAGGTCAAAATGCCCCACAATATCACAGCCGGTCTTTCTCACTACATCAGCCACCAGGCTGTAATAGCTTTCCACATAGGCTCTGTAGTCGCCGCCAAAGTATTTTTCCACGTCCTGGACCATGTCCTGTTCCGACTTGTCCACACACACCGGCGTGCCGTCCTCCGCAATGGCATAGTGCACCGACCCGATGATATAATCGTATGGATAGTCGTCACCTTCTCCCAGATAATCCCGTTCCACGCCGAGATAGATATCAATCTGTCCTCTGTAAGCTTCTTTCAGCCGCAGCACCTCCCTGCGGTAGCGCAGCGTGTTTTCTTTACTCATGCAAAACTCCTCGTCATTGATCGAATACTCGTGACCGGAGAATCCCAGCACAGAAAACCCGAGGTCGATGGCTTTTTTTACCATCTCCTCAGGTTCATCTTTTCCGTCGCAAAAACAGGTGTGGGTATGCAGATTCATATTCCCTTTGGGATTTAACAACATCATTTCATCTTCTCCTGTTTTACCTTGTGGTCTATGATATGGCGCGATGCCAGTTCGTCCATCACATCGTCCACAGTGATTCCCATTTCTACCATGAGCACCATAACGTGGTATGCAAGGTCGGCAATCTCATAAATGGTTTCCGCCTTATCATCGGCTTTTCCTGCAATAATGACTTCGGTGCACTCCTCTCCGACTTTTTTTAGAATCTTGTCGATTCCTTTTTCAAAGAGATAGGATGTGTAGGAACCCTCCGGCATTTCCGCCTTCCGCCCCTGCAGCATTTTGTAGAGACCTTTTACAGAGAATCCCTCGGTTTCTTCTATTTCCAGCTCTCCCATTACAGGAAATTCAAAGCAGGAATCACCGCCCAGATGGCAGGCAGGACCCTCTTTATTTACCATAACAACCAGTGCGTCCCGGTCGCAATCGGCCGTAATGCTGACGATGTGCTGCACGTTTCCGCTGGTTTCTCCCTTTCTCCAAAGTTCCTGTCTGGAACGGGACCAGAAGCAGGTTTTCTTTTCTTCCATGCTGATTGTAAGACTCTCCCTGTTCATGTAGGCAAGAGTCAGCACTTTCCTCGACTGTGCGTCTACCACAATGACAGGTATCAGCCCTCTTTCATCAAATTTCAATTCTTCTGTTTTTACCATAATCTTCTCCTGCTGTCTTCTTAAATATATTTTACTTTTTGTCTCAAGCCCATGAGAGCCATAAACCATGTTTTAGTACCTAACTGCCGTTTTTGTAAAAAAGGTACTAACACATCCCAATCATCGTACGCATTATATGGAAATCAAAGAATAAATCCCCACATCCGGAATAGGTACGAGAATTCCAATATCCATACCGCTCTACTTCCTCACGTGAATACCTGCTGCTGCCAGCTGATTCTTCAAATCTGAAATCGCAACTTCCCCAAAGTGAAAAATGGATGCTGCCAATCCTGCATCGATATCCGGAATTGCCCAAAATAAATCGATAAAATCCTGTATACTCCCTGCGCCGCCGGAAGCAATGACAGGTACAGAAACCAAATCGTTGACCGCGCGGAGCAGTTCAATGTCAAAGCCCTTCTTTACACCGTCGGTATCAATGCTGTTGACTACGATTTCTCCCGCGCCCCTTGCTTCGCCCTGCTTAATCCACTCCAACGCGTCAAGACCGGTATCCTCTCTGCCGCCTTTTGCAAAGACATGAAAACCGCCGTCTACACGCTTTACGTCCACAGAAAGCACTACGCACTGGTCGCCGTATTTCTTAGCCGCCTCTGCGATAAGCCCCGGATTTCTGATGGCGCCGGAATTGACGGAAACTTTATCCGCGCCGCATTTCAGCACCCTGTCAAAATCCTCTATGGTATTGATGCCGCCGCCTACGGTCAGAGGAATGAACACCTTGGAAGCTACTTCCTTCAAAATCTCTGTAAACAGCTTCCGCTCCTCAAAAGAAGCTGTGATATCGTAAAAAACCAGCTCATCAGCGCCGTTTTCGCTGTAGTACCTGCCCAGCTCTACGGGAGAAGAGACATCCGACAGTCCCTCAAAGTTTACACCCTTTACGACTCTGCCGTTTCGCACGTCAAGGCAGGGAATGATTCTCTTGGTAATCATTTGGCACCTCCTTCCTCAAAGAGTGCCGCAAACACGTCCGCCTGCTCGATGGACCTGGCCAAAGCGATGGCTTTTTCCAAATCGATGGCGCCGTTATAAATCGCCTTTCCAATGATGGCGCCGTACACACCCATATCAAGAAGTGCCGCCACATCTGCCATGGAAGACACGCCGCCGGAAGCCACGATGTCGACAGGATACTTCTCGGAAAGTTCCTTGTAAAGAGCCTGATTGGTTCCCTCCATAGCGCCGTCCTTTGCGATATCCGTACAGATAATGCAGCTGACGCCGTCTTTCGTAAGCTTTGCAAAGAGGTCGTCTACTGTCATCTGCGACACTTCCTTCCAGCCATGAATCGCCACATATCTTCCAGAAATATCCACGCCGACAGCAATTTTTTCTTTATATTTCTTTATCATTTCTGTGGTAAACTCCGGTTCCTTTACGGCAACAGTGCCGAGAATGACCCGATATACGCCGGCGTCAATATACCGCCTGATGGTCTCCTCGCTGCGGATACCTCCGCCGATTTCCACCTTCAGACCGGTTTCCGCCGCAAGGCGCTTTACTACCTGAAAATTCGGCGTATCGCCGTCCTTTGCGCCGTCTAAATCTACCACGTGAAGAAATTCAGCGCCTTTCGCCTCAAATTCCCTGGCATAGGCCACCGGATCGTCTCCGTATACTGTCATCTGGTCGTAGTCGCCTTTCAGAAGGCGCACCACCTTGCCATCCCGCAAATCGATGGCAGGAAAAATTTTCATAACCAAACTTCCTTTCTATATCTTTATGGCGTGCACTCTGCAGCACGCAGTCACATTGGCTTTACGGCCCGCATCCGCCCATGCTGCGGCACGCACCGGTGCTCGCCCTGCAGCTCGCCCCTGCACTCTTTACAGCTCACAAAATGCGCGCAGAATCTTCATGCCGGTTTCCCCGCTTTTTTCCGGGTGGAACTGCACGCCGTAAACGTTGTCCCTTGCCACTGCCGCTGTCAGTTCTGCCCCGTACTCCGTCACCGCGATGGTCGATTCCTCACAGTTTGTTCCGTAATAAGTGTGGACAAAATATACAAAATCTCCCTCTTCCAGATATTTAAATATAGGGCTTTTCTCTTTGTTTTTCGGAAAATGGAGCTCATTCCAGCCAATATGCGGCACTTTATAGTCGACAGGTACGACGCCCTCCATGGTGACAATTTCACCGGGAATCAGGCTGAGACCTGCGTGCTCGCCGTACTCAAAGCTTTTCTCAAAGAGCAGCTGCATGCCCAGACAGATGCCGAGAAGGGGCTTTCCCTTAGCAGCCTCCGCCAGCACTACTTCCGCCATGCCGCTTTCCCTGAGCTTTTCTGCCGCGTCTCCAAAAGCGCCGACCCCGGGAAGAATCAGTTTATCCGCCTGCTCAATCACCGCCGGATTGCTGGTGAGAACAGCTTCCTGTCCGATATATCGAAAGGAACTTTCCAGGGAAAAGATATTTCCCACGCCGTAATCTATAATGGCAATCATTTACAGCACTCCCTTCGTAGAAGGAATCTCGTCTTTATATTCCTCGTCAATTTTTACAGCTTTTGCCATGGTTCTTCCAAAAGCTTTAAACATAGCCTCGATGATATGGTGGGTGTTCTCCCCTGCCATCTGTTTAAAGTGCAGGGTCAGCTGTGCCTTTCTCACAAATCCTAAGAAAAACTCCTTTACCAGTTCTGTGTCAAAATCTCCCACTTTTTCACATGGCATTTCTACCTGCATTCCCAGATAATCCCTGCCGGAAATATCCACTGCACAGAGCATCAGACTCTCGTCCATAGGAAGAATGATATCGCCGTAGCGGCAGATACCCCGCATATCGGAAAGGGCCTCAGAAAAGGCGCTGCCCAGCACGATACCGATATCTTCTGCGGTGTGGTGATAATCTACATCGGTGTCTCCCTGACAGCTGACTGTGAGGTCAAATCTGCCGTGCCTTGCAAAGAGGGTCAGCATGTGATCTAAAAAGCCGCAGCCTGTATCGATGGTGCTTTCTCCTCTGCCGTCCAGATTCAGCTTTAAACTGATTCTGGTCTCCGCTGTATTTCGATTGATTTCACTTGTTCTCATCTTTGTTACCTCAAACTTATTTCCTCAGAATTTCTGCCGTTGCTTCTAAAAAGCGCTCCATCTCCTGTCTGGTTCCAATGGTAATCCTATTGTACTGTTTAATCGCCTCTTTGTCAAAGTGGCGAATCAAAATGCCTTTGTCCCGCAGCTTTTCGTAGAGAATGCCGCCGTCCACATCGGGCGATTTTGCAAAGAGGAAGTTTGCCTTAGACGGCACTACCTCAAAACCCATAGCGGTCAGCTTTTCCGCTGTGTAGGCTCTGGTTTCCATAATGCGCCTGCAGTTTTCCATGTAATACCCGTTCTCTGAAATAGCCGCTGTTCCTGCCGCGCTGGTCAGCCTGTTGACATTGTACGGATTGGTTGAAAACTTGATTTTTTCAAGGTCGCCTATTAATGCCGGAGAAGCAATGGCAAAGCCCAGACGTGCGCCCGCCATGCTTCTGGACTTGGAGAAAGTCTGCACCACCAGCAGATTTTCATATTTATGTACCAGGCCTGCTGCGCTGTCAGCGCCAAAGTCCACATAGGCTTCATCGATGAGCACCACTGACTCCCTGTTGGTTCTGACGATTTCTTCTACCTGCTGCAGGGAAAGGGTCTGCCCAGTCGGCGCGTTGGGATTTGCTATGACAATCATGCCGTCCCTGCACACATAATCTTTCGGATCGATGGAAAAATCAGGCTGCAGCGGCACTTTTACGTAATCACAGCGATAAAGATCCGCAAATACCTCATAAAACCCATAGGATATTTCCGGAAAATATACCTTGCCTCCTTCACCTGCAAATGCCATAAAAGCGAAGTTCAAAATATCGTCAGAACCGTTGCTCACAAAGATATTATTTTTCTGCATCCTGTAAAGGTCTGCGATGGCCTGCTTTAAATCCGATGAATCGGGATCGGAATAAAGTCTGAGATTTGCAGCCTCCTCTGCGCTGAGCGCCGCCATGGTAGCTGGGCCAGGCGGATAAGGTGATTCGTTGGTATTGAGCTTAATCATCACCTGATTTTTCGGCTGCTCCCCCGGCGTGTAAGGTTTTAGTTTTCTGTATTTTTCTACCAAAAATTTACTCATTTACTTTTCCTCTTTTTCTTTCAGCTGGAAAGCAAGGCTGTCCCGAATCTGCTCGATTTCTGCGGTTTTAAACTTAAAACCTGCTTTATTTGCGATAAGTCTTGCACTGATCGGCACGATGGTCTTTACCACTTCCAAATCGTTTTCTTTCAGGGTTTTTCCCGTTTCCACAATATCCACGATAACATCCGAAAGACCTAAAATCGGCGCAATTTCAATGGATCCATTGAGTTTGATGATGTCGATATCCCTGCTTTCTTTCTCGTAAAAGGTTCTTGCGATATTTGGAAACTTGGTGGCAACCTTTAAGGTGCGCTCCGTATTGTCACGGAAGGTGCTCTTTGCCGCAACAGCCATTCTGCACTTTCCAAGGTTTAAATCCAGAAGTTCGTAAACTTCCGGCTCGTATTCCAGCAAAATGTCTTTACCTGCTACGCCGATATCCGCCGCACCCCGCTCCACATAAATGGTTACGTCCGACGGCTTGACCCAGAAATAGCGAACCCCTGCTTCTTCATTTTCAAAAATCAGCTTTCTGTTGTCTTCTTTGATGGACGGACAAGGGTATCCCGCCTTTTCAAACATATCATAAACCTTCTGCCCCAGTCTTCCCTTGGGCAGAGCCACATTAATCATTTCTTTCAAGGATCTTTACCTCCCCATCTTCCAGTTTTAAAAGCTTCCTGTAGGTCATTTTCGCGGGAATGCTCCGCTGCAAAAGCACGCTTTCCCCTTTGTCACGCATCTCCTTTGCCTCTTTCATCACAAGGCGCAGATCCGATTTTTCGTCGTAAAGAAAGACCACGTCGAAGTCGTAGACTTTTTCCCTTGAATCCAGCCTGTCTAAAGCGTCCAGATATACCGCAAAGCCGATAGCGCCGGCTTTCTTGCCCATTCGCGCCATCAGCTGATTGTACTGACCGCCGGAAAGAATGCTGTTTGGAATGCCTTTGACAAAGCCTTTATACAATATGCCGCTGTAATACCCCATATCGTTGACGATGGAAAAGTCGATATTGATATTCTTCGCCAGCTTGTTAACTGCCAGAATGCTGCAGATAGTTTCCAGCTCGTTTAAGGCTTCTCTCACCTCACCGGAAAGATTGGATTTCTTTAAGGCTGTCAGCACTTTCTTGTATCCGCCGTAAGTCGATACTAAAGTTTCGATGGACTGATAAATCTCATCTTCAATTCCGTTTTCGGCGCAGAGGCTGCGGATTTCGTGGAGATTCTTCTCCGCAATGCACTTTAAAACCTGTCTCTGCAGTTCTTCGCTCAGAGGCGCAAGGACCGCCTTAATAACTCCCATGTGGGAAATTTCAAGCACGTAACTCGGGCTGATTGCCGCAAGGCTCTTTGCCGCAAGGGCTGTCACCTCGCAAATATGATAAAGGTCGATATCACCCATACACTCAAGACCTGTCTGCATGATTTCTTTATATGTATGAGAAGATTTCGATGCACGATAAATATTCTCGCTGTAATAAACTTTCTCTATATATCCTTCGCTGTGATGGTAATTTTTGATGATAGAAAGTGTTAAGTCCGGCTTTAAAGCCATCAGTTTTCCGTTATCGTTAAAAGTGATCATACTGTCAATCTGCAGGAATTCCTTATTCTTTACATAAAGGTCGTATTCCTCAAACTTTCCCATCTTAAACTGTCTGTACCCAAATTTCTGGTACAAATTTCTCAGCTCAAGATTGGCTCTTTCATCACTTTTCAGTAAGCTTCTGCTGATTTTCATTGTCTGTCTTTAACTCCTTTCAGCTTTCGTAGGGCGCACATCTTCCTGAAATTTCGCCCTTCGCTTTACTATTTTACCACATTAAAGCATTAAATCAAGAGAACAGTGCTATGTTTTTGTGTTTTTTTTGCTATACAAGAGTAGGTGGCGGTGGCTGCCTCTTCTTTAGCGGCTGCCTCGGCTGCTGCGGTGGCGGTGCGCTGTAGAGAGAGGCGGTGCGCCACTTTCTAGAAAATTTTTTTGAATTCTTGCGTTCGTCCCTTAGAATACGCCACTTTTAAACGATTTTTTTCAAATTCTTGCATTTTCGCGCCATCATCGTAATTATTTGAGATGAATGTGGCGCAGCAAGTGGATTTCCAGGTTATAATACGCAAGTAAATTGAAAAAAACACCTTAAAGATGGTATTTTTTCAGTCGCCCGCGCAAGAATTGTAAAAAAAGACTTCGAATGTGGCGCTTCCCTTTCATAAAAAACGCCCGGTTCCAGTAACGGCCGGGCAGCTTTTTCTTATGAATTATTATTTTCTCATCAATTTGTGAATCTGGGCAAGTTCGTCCTCGAAGTTTCTGGAAACTGCCCCCGGATTTCTGCGAAGAATCCGTGCCGCTCTGCGGTACTCTTTATCAGTACGTTCAGCCAGTTTCTTTCTCTGAGCCTCCAGTCGTTCATAGAAGTCAAATCTTTCCTGCGCCTCTTCTTCCTGCTCAGCAAAATAGCTTTCTGCATAATCGCGGAGAGCTGCAAGCTTTGTCTCGTATTCACTGCGGGCTTCCTGCAGATTCCGTTCAAACCGGTCGCGGAACTTCTCTGCTTTTGCCTCCTGCTCTGCCTTAAACTTCCGAATATCATCTTCTGCAAGGGCATAGACAAAGTCGATTCTGCTCTGCAATCTGCGCAGTTCTTCGTTGCTCTCTGCCTTTTTTATCAGCATCGCTTTCAGGTCCAAAGCCTCGTTTACAGAAATTGTCATGTCCACAGAAATTAAAACAGCAAGTCCCATAGCAATGACATCGGTCACCCCGGCTGGAATCTGCAGTAACAGATTTTCAATAGGCGGGTGCAGTACTCTGACTAAAAGAATGGAAAATCCTCCCCAAGCCAGAGACACAAAAAGACAGATATGCCCTCCCAGATTAAATTTATGCTGCGAATAATCCCAGTAGCGGACGCCAAAAAGCTTTTGCATCGCCGCACCGGTGCAGTACTCTAAAACCGTAGAACTGAGCATGCCAAAGAGATAAATCAGCAGCAGATTATCCCGCACGCCTAAAGTTGCAAGGAGAATCACAATGGCGCCGCTGCCGTAAATCGGCAGAAATGGTCCGTGCATAAAGCCTCTGTTTTCAAGATGTCTTGTACGAACAGACACGTAAGCCGTTTCCCAAACCCAGCCTAAAAAGCAGTAAACAAAGAAGAGCAGCATCCACTGCGTAGGACTATAAAACATCGGTCTTCTTTCCCTCTTTGTGACAGATTTCAGTGTTTGGGCAGCTTCCGCAGTGGAAATTACACTTCTCCTCGTTAATATCCCGATCCGCTTCGTTCTTTGATGCCATAACAACGGTGGCAAAGCCTACCAGCCCCAGTATTACAGCTACAGCGACGATATATCCGATATGACTGAAAAAATATTCCATTTAATTTCCTCCAATTTTGTTTGGCGTTTTGTACGCCATTGTCCTGTTGTTATTTTAGCATAAGAAATGCGAGAAGGAAATAGACAGATGATTTAAAACGCCTAACAATTTCTGCGGGTTCCGCGCCTGCAGTTTGTTTCTTTTAATCATTCCGAGAGCACTTTTCAGCGTCTATAGCCAGCACCATCATCAGCACATACAGGGCATCTGCCGGATTTGCAATATCCAGCACATATGTATCGGTCAGATGGAACAGTTCCTTTGAGACCGAGGCAATCCGATGGCCGCCGGCATCGGTGATGTTATAGTCCCATTCCATAAAATCTCCCTCAATATGCCAACCGTTGAAGTCGATATTATACCGTGGCTTCAGAAATGAAAACTCCTTGCTGATACTTCCGATATAGGCATCTCCTTCGTAGATTTCAAACTTCGGAAGCCAGGTCAAAACTTTCTCCTTGACCGTTCCTACCTCCATCCCCTGGGAATCAAAAATTTTCAGGCAGTGTCCCCAGGCAAGCTGCCCCTGCACCGTGTACACCGGCCTTTCAAACTCATCATATATATCGTAACTGTCAAACCATGAAAAAAATCTCTGTTTAAATAGCAGCTTCATCTCCTACCTCCATTCAGAATTGAATTTTTTTACTATAATTATATCACATATTGTGCGGAAATGCATCAACCTCTGCTGCGAATCTGGTTGATGGGTTTCCAAAATAGAAATCCGCTTTTGCACGGTTTGCCGTGGCAATTGTTCTAGTCTGGCACTAATGGTAATCGCCTTTTCGGCACTTTATGCAAAAAAATAAGGCGAAGTGTCATTTTTGAAATTCGTGTTTTTGTAGAAATGACACTTTCATCATTTTTTGACTATCAAAGTGTCAGAAAAATAGTTGAGATTATTATATAATAGCATAACCTCCAGCCAGTCGACTCTTGCTTTTTTGCAAATTAGAAAAAAATTAGTGACTTTTATATGCTTTTGATGGCTCTTTACAGTGGTTAAACGGGAGAAATCTATGGACGATGAACATAGAACATTAAAAATATGACACTTTCATTTAAATTTGGGTACCATTGTGTCAAATTTCCAAAAACCAAAAAAAGAAAACTGACACTTTTATGCGAAAAAAACATAAAGTGTGTCAAAATCTGTGTTACACGACAATATCAAGCGTTTCATAGGTTCGCCGCATGCTCTGCGCGTTTTCCAGATTCTCCATGCGCCTGGCACATTTTCCTCTTGACACCAAACCGTACTACGCATATAATACAGTTAAACAAACCGTATTACGTCTATAATACAGTTTCTTATTAATTTCCCATTTTACAGTAAGGAGGTGGTGATAGTGATATCTTTTGAGACTTTTACGATTCGGGACGGAAGTCCCATCTATCTGCAGATGATTGAGTTTATCGAACGTGGCATTGCGTCGGGCACCATCGCCGACGGTGAGGAACTCCCTTCCCGCAGAGTACTCTCAGCGACTCTGGGTGTCAACCCGGGCACGGTGCAAAAGGCTTATCGCGCACTGGAAGAGGCCGGCGTAATTGAATCCCGAAGCGGCGCCAAAAGCTGCATAACCTGCAGCGAAAGTCTAAAGCAAAAATTGCGCACTGCTTTCATTGCAAAGGACATTGAAATGATGGTGCAGAATCTCAAGCAAACCGGTATCACCTGCGAAGAAGCGCTTTCCTTAATTGAAGCCACTTGGAAAGACCCGGCTCTAAATCATCCGAAATGAGGTGTCTGATATGAGAAACTTTACTTCTGTTTTCGCCTTAATTGCAAGGCTTACACTGTACAAAGCAGTGCTCGCGATTGCCGCCATTACAGTTGTCGAAACAGGTCTATTCTTTTACCGTCTTCAGACTATGGCAGAACCTGCTTCCCTGAGTGAGATGCTGAACGTTATAATGCCGCCAGCTTTGGTTGCTCCCATGCTTGTCATTTTTACACAGGTTCTGATAAACACCTATAACAGCAGCAAAGGCAGCGGATATCTTTACACCCTGCGCCGTCTTCGCGTAAGCCGCAGAAAACTGCGGTTGATTCACAGTCTGTTCAATGTACTGTGCTATATTCTTTTCATTGCCGTACAGATTTTCGCCGCATGGATTTTCTGCAGAATTTATATGGAAAGACTTCCTTTTCCAAACTCTCAGCAGACCATTTTCATGGCTTTTCACGGTTCAGGATTTTTGTCCATCATATTCCCTTATGGACGCCCTCTGCAGTTTCTTGTAAACGCTCTATTCCTGTTTCTGCTGTCCTGGCTGCAAGTGCCCACTACTCATATCAAAGGAGATGACTATGATGAAACGATTCAGCAAAACGAAGAAATCCGCTCCCTTCCTGCATAGACTTGACAACTGCATACCTGCAGGGCTTTCTGCAAAGAATGAACTGTTCTGGTATTTTGCAGGAGTTTGCTGCTGCCTCGTCTATCAGTTCTTTCGCTTCTGCGTCTGTTTTTCCACAGAAAAAAGTGCGCTGTTCACGGAGGAAAGACCACACCGGCTCCTTGCCGGCGCCGTCATGGAGAACTTCCCGGAGCTCTGCGAAGACTGCCTGACAGGATTTCTGATTCTGGCTTTCATCGCAATTCCATGGTCCATTTATCATTACAACTATCATTCAAAGGAAAGTATGAGCATTTACCTGATGAAGCGGCTGCCGCAGCGTCATGAACTGTTAAAACGCTGTATCTGCCTGCCCCTTCTTTCCATAGTGTTCACAGCGGCAGCTGCCTTTGCCGCTACCCTTCTGCTCTTTGGCATTTACCATATTGCAATCCCTGACGCCGCCCTAAACAAAGGGCAGTGGCAGCTGCTTTGCGAAAACTGGAGGACTTTATTATGATCGAATTAAAACACGTATCCAAATCTTACGGCAAAAAAGAAGCTCTGACAGATGTTTCTCTCACCATTCCCAGAGGAGAAATCATCGGCCTCTTTGGGGAAAACGGCGCCGGAAAAACCACTTTGATGAAATGCCTGCTGGGCTTTTATACCTATAAGGGAGTCATCACCCTGGATGGTGCGCCCATTACACACAGGAACATCGAAAAACTTTCCTTTGCAACCTGCGAGCATTCCTTCTTCCCTGCTCTGAGTCCGAAAGGATACCGGGAATTCTACGAAATGCACTTTCCAGCCTTTCGCAAAAAACGCTTCGCGGCGCTGATGGACTTCTTCGAACTTCCTGAAAAGAAACCGCTCCGCAGCTTTTCCGTAGGACAACAAAACCAGTTTGAGGTCATTTTGGCATTATCGCAGGGCGCAGAGTACATTCTCATGGATGAGCCTTTTTCCGGCAACGATGTGTTTAATCGGGAGGATTTCTATAAAGTGCTGCTGGGAATTTTGGAGCCGAACGAAACAGTGCTCTTGTCTACCCACCTCCTTGAGGAAGTAGACCGCTTCATCGGCAGAGCGCTTTTGCTCCATCAGGGTCGTCTCATCTCCGACCGGCAGATGTCCGACCTTGAAGAGGAAGGAAAAACCCTCATACAGTTTGTAAAAGAATGCTATCACTACAGGCAGGACCGAATCGAAAAAATCCTTGCGGATTTGGACGATTCCGATTCCAGATAAACGGGAGGTGACCGGATATGCGCAAAACACTGCGGCTTTCCTTTCTGCTGCTGATTTTAGCCGTTGCGGGCATGACAAGTTTTTACATCTTTCTGCACGGTCAGCAAGACGACATTACAATTTCTCAAAAGACCCTTTACGGGAATCCTGCCTCCGCCGCAGGACTTTCTGTTACCATCAATGCGGACGGATACGGAACCAGATGGGGCAGACGATGCAACTGGGATCTTCGCTACACCCTGCAAAAGGACGGTGAACTCAAAAGCGATGTGCACTACTCCGCTTACAACAAGAAAATTCCGCAGAAAGAGAGCAAGTCTGTCTTTCTCTCTGCCTCGCTTCATGAACAGATTACACTTCCGGAAAACTCGCCGGAAAACAAATTTAAACCCGGCGATCCGGTCAATGCGATTTTTGATGTCATTTCCGAGGCGCCTGTAAATCAAACCTATGAGAAAACCATAAATCTGGCGGATTACTATGACTATCTTTCGGTATACATCAATCAGGGCAGCTACCAATCCTCATTTACACTGGATAAAGACGCGAACTACGAGTTTACAGACTTCAACTATTTTCAGATTCCTATGCCGGATTCCTACAAGCTGCATCTGTCTGTCAGAAAAAATCCTGACGGCACCGTCTCCTACGTAAACTTTGACTCCTATCCGGAAGCGGAAACTGACGAAGACTACCCACTGGATAGTTTCGAGCAGTGCACATTTGCAAGCAGCGGCCAGGTACTCCAAAATTACTGCTATCTAGCGGTATCCCATATACAGAGTGAAGCCAACCCCAAGGCTATCGCCCTTCCAGAAAAAATGCGCGGCATCCACATGATTCCCCTCGTAAAAAGCAAAAGCAATGAAAGCCGCCGTTTTCTGAATATGGACAAAGCAAAACTTATTTATCCTCTTTCCGCCGATGAAAAAGTGCTGAATCTGACTTCCTCTGCTGATGAAAAAACGCTCTTTCTCCTGACGCTAAAGGGAAGTGATTTCTTTGCCACAATTCTCCAGCCGCAAAAAGACGGAAGCCTTACTGAAATCAAACACCTGCAGCTGCTTTCCGGCTTTGACGGATTCTGGGAAAGTGAGAATCACGGTTATCGCCTGATTTCGTCTTCCGACGGATTTACACTGGTGCTTCACAACGGAGACTTCTGTACCTTGGCGAAAATAAAAGGCGAATACCAGATCGGTTCCCGCTCCAGTCTCAATGAATGCAGCAAAGTGCCCGACATGGCAGAACTGTTTCTTTTTCATAGCACCACAACTGCTGTGGCAATTGACGAAACGAAAACATACTTCCTGATTCCAAGTGCTGACAGTGATTATTCCGGTGAAATCCACGGCCTCAACCACTATCTCCTGGTTTATGATGATACGGATTTGACCTATGCAGGAAAAATATCTTACACCATGGACCACTCGGAGGATGTTTCCGCTTCTTATGCCGACGACCCGCAGTGGAACGCCCAAATTCCTGCAATCATTGAAACGAAACCTGCATCTTGAAAAGATTCCCATAATAGCGTATAATCGGAGTTAAGAAACATGAACCTATGTGAATCTATTGAAAGGACAGAAACATGAAAAAAAGAAAATTATTATCTCTTGCTCTTGCTTTTGCACTGGTTCTAACCACTGCATTCGCAGGCGCAGAAGGCATTTTTGCAGGTACAGTATCTGATGCCAATGGTATTCAGGCTACAGAAATCACCGCACAAAGTGCAAACTCCAACGAGGAAATTACCCCATATATCGCAAAAATGACCACCGGCAGCGATAATACTGCTATTGTTGCTGTAACTGTAACAAAGAAAGGGACATTAGCAATTCCACTTTCCGGTGTAGAAGTTGGAGAAGGCGTTACTGTAACCCTCCACTCTACCTCTGCCGCAACCAGCGGAGACAAAATCGGCTACTCCAAACGTCTGAGCAGTTCCAACGTGGAAGATACGCTTTACGCAAAAGTAGCGAAAGCCGGTACCTACTATCTGAAGTTTGAAACCGCAAGCTATAGCGCAGGCACACCGCAGTCTGTAGGATTCGGGGCAATCCTCTACCCTGCAGGCGGCACCCTGACAAAAGGCAAAGTATTCTACGGCGCAAGCCCTGACAACAGCGGCGTTTCTTATTATAAAGTAACAGCCCCTGGCAACGGCTATCTGACCGTAAGCTTTCCGGAAAGACTGACTGATTATTCCAGTTTCAATATCAAGCTGATGAACTCCAGGAAAAACAGTCTGTTCACCAATTTTGAATACCTGTCTTCCAGCAAAGCATACAAGACAACCATCGGCGTTGCGAAAGGCACCTATTACATCGCAGTGAAAAACTCTGATAACGCTTACGGCATCAAAGTTTCTTTCACCAGCGTCAAGGAAAGCAGCGGTTCCTCCAGGAGCAAAGCAAAATCCATCACTAAAGGAAGCACCAAGAAGGGTATCATCACCGCAGCACAGAGCGAAAGTTCCGGCGACTGGTATAAGTTCAAAGTGACCAAAACCCAGTATGTCAAATTTACTTTTAAAGTAAAGGCAAACGGCGGCGGCAGCTCCGGCGGACTGAAGGCTGCTTTCTATCAGTCCGGCAAAACCTATCCGGCAACCAGCGTCAACTGCTATGGCGAAAACGGTAAAGAAGTACAGCTGTACACTTATGGCAAAGGCAACAAGCTGGCTCCCGGCACCTACTACATCAAAGTGCAGAAGTACAGCCACGGAAACGGCTACTATACACTGAAGTGGAATAAATAAGCCCTTCTTATAAAAGAAACAGCAAAGTCATTTGACTTTGCTGTTTCTTTTGTTTTCTACTCTGCCCATGAACGGAAAATATCACTTTGATATTGGCACTTTTTCAGGGTGCAGCGCAATATTTTAGAAAAACTTCCCTAAAGTTGGCGCACCCCCCGCTTTTTAATTGCTCCTATTTTTATTCCGTCTCTGAAAAAATCGGATGTCTTCTAAACTTTACAAATACATCTCCTGCAGAAGATGAGCTAACAGCACTGTCCCTTTGCAGCGGACACTCCTTAAGCACCTCTAAAACCGCAAGGTCGGAAATATGATGCGCCCGTACATTTGTCGTCATATAATCTCCCACTGCTGTTTCATCAGCCACTTCCGTAGTCCAGTCAATGGCTGTAATCTCAGGATTTGTCACGCCATAATTGGCCGCCCGCGGCTTTTCTCTGGTATCAATCCAGTAGAATACCACATCTTCAAATCGATCCAGTTTGAACAGATCCGGGAACCACTTCTCGGCATACTTGTAAAAGCGCTCTGCGAAGGTAAGATTCAAATCGTGAATCTCTAAGTCGCCGTTAATCGCATCTACTACTTTTCTGCGAATTCTGCTTCCTGTTTCCACCATATGAGCCGCATCTCCATTGTACCAGATATATCCGTAATAAAAAGCTCTCGGCACCCAGAAACTCTTGTACCACGGCGAAATATATCCGGAGAACGGCTGACACAGTTCATGGCCTTCAAAACCGTGATTGTCCGTAATGATGTCAAAGAGATACTCTTTCCACAGTTTTCCCAAAAGCCGCGCCTCCCCATAGATACTGTTTGGATTGTTGAAATCTTTGCGGAATTCAAAGCCTGCACTGTTATATCTGGCAGGATGACAAAGCCACTTAGGATGCTTTCTCTGGACTTCGCAATGAAGCATACCTCCGTCAATGTTAATAAATGGAACTAAGATAAAATTCACCTTATCCATCAGAGGTTTCTCCTCCTTCAGCAGATATTCAAGTAAACGGAAAGTTGAGTTCATGCTGGAGGATTCATTGCCGTGATGCCTTGCCGTAAATGCCGTTGACAGTCGTTCACTGCGCAGCTTATTAAACCCATAGCAAAGATGTTCATCCCGCTTGATACAGTTTACAGAAAAAATTTTCCGACCTTTGTAAGTGATTTCCACCGGCTCAATTTGAACGCAAGGTTTTTCTTCATAGTATGCAAGTAAATCCAGATACTGCTCATAGTCAAGGACCTCGCAGTCCAACAGACGGTTTTTCTCAGCCTCTGTCAGCGTCGATGGTTTCGGCTTTCTTTTCGGAATATGCAGTCCCTCTCTTCTTCCGCTCGCCTCCATGTAAAGATGAATCGGCCGCTTCTGATAAAAATCTATCACGCCATCTTCTGTCATCTGATTCAGCAGTTTGATTTTTTCAGCAGCTGCAAAATCATCAGAAGTCAAGTTCAGGCATAATTCTCCCTGTTCAAATCGAAGAGATGTTGCCAAAACAGAAACCGATTTTTCTTTCAGCGGCATGGATTCTTCTCCAAAAACAAGCTGTGCGCCCGGTGCTAAATCATCAAAGAGGCTTACCTCAACCAGGGTTTCTTCCCCTTTGCAGATTTCAGGTTCCGGCATAATGAGGCCTACATTGTCAAGCTCATGACCGCACTCCCGTTCTCCATAAGTCTTAAACCAATCCAGAAGGTAGAAGTACATATCCTCCTGCATGGCTTCCGCAGTGGAAATTCGTTCTTCCCGGTAGCCTAAATCAAAATCCATTTCACTCATACAAATGCGAATCTGCAGCTTATTAAAGAGCGGCTGTGCTGCCACTAAGCCCTGTACATCATAACGTTCCGTAAGATAGGATTCCAGTTTTGGAATAATCTTTGTCTCTAAAATATCCCAGACTTTTTCCGGATCCGTCTTCAGATTTTTTTCAAATACCTGCACGCCGTTAATTTCGGCTGCGATATATCCTGTCGTCACATGAGTCAGTCCAATCTGCGGATACTTTTCAATATAGTGCTTCTGCGTAAATTTCACATCAAAGTCATCTTCATATAAAACCTCGCCGTCTGCGTCATAACAGGAAATCTCATAGGTATGCCCCTGATTGTCGTTTCTGGTAAAAGCTACCGCATCTGTAGAAATCCCCAGTTTTTCTGCAATCAGTTCATCTACCGGAAATAATTCCTGCAGCCACCTTGTCGGAATGTCAAAAAACTTCAGCGGATCGTCCATGTGCTTTCCGTAATTCGGGGTCGACTCATCTTCAAAGGTATCATCGCCCCGTTCATTTAACAGATACGGGAATCGGATTTCAACCGATGCTACTGCGTCCTCTTTTCCTGCATGCTGCAGCTTTGGCAGCACCCGTTCCTCAATCCAGGAATATCCCGATTTAAAGGATCTGAGAATTTCCGCTTCAGCAGAAGCTGCTCCATATTCTGACAGAGATTGATAAACCTCTTTCTCTAATTCTCTGCGAATATCAGAATCCTCGCTGAGTCGCCCAATCAGACGCACTCTATCGCCTTTCTCAACCAGCGGCAGCACTTCATTTCTGAAAACATCCATGAAATCCTTGCCTTCCCAGCTGCACCGATAGGTATCACCGTAGATTTTCTTTCCATCATTAAAATTCTTTAGCTCCGTCACACCGGTTTTCTCGGAAAGAAAGCCTGCAAGAGCCTGTCTTGATACCATAGATTTTGTGTACTCTCTGGTAACCAGAGTTTTATCAAAGGCCTTTCTTCCACTGCAGAAACAAATCGTTTCCAGCGCCTGCCCTACCTCATTGCGGCAGGAAAGAATATCTCCCAGTTCTTTTAAAATCGGCGCTTTGAAAGGATCCTTTTCTTCCCGGCTGTAGCCGTAAGCCAAAGAGGTAAGTTCCGTTGTCCTTCCTGAAAAAATCAACCCGTCTTCTGTATGTTTTATCTCTCCTGCGCCATCTCGAAGCAAGAATCGAACGCTTCGGCCTGTCTGTGGTAACTGCGCTACACCATATGGAAATACTGTTTCATAATTCTCAAGGGCTATCCGTAAAGCAGTGCATAGTACTGCTTCAGGGCAAGCTGCTGCATTCTGATCCACTAAAATCCGTACATCCAGGTTCTGCTGAAAATGTTTCTTCGCATTGTCATAGGATTTCCTGCTGCCCCATGCAGCATCCTGCGGTTTTTCCACGGAAATATTAATTTCCCGCCCCTCTGACAGTGCGGTAAAATTCTTAAGACTACGCGTCTTTGTGTCCACGGTCATAGAAATAATACACTGCAGTCCTTCTTCTTTCAGATACCCATCCAGGCTTTGGCCTCCTCCAAAAGCAGGATAACCGCCCACTAAGTAGGCAACACCCGCCGAAAGGTCTTCAATAGAGGATCCACGCACGCCGATGCCGCCTCTCTCAAGTGTGATTTGGCACTGTCCTTGCGGCACATTCCTGCAAATCCTGATGGACACCGCATCACGTGCCTCAGTTCCTGTAAGAGGAAACTCAAAGGCTGCTAATTCTACACCCAGCCTCGCCGTTAAATTTACAAACATGCGGAGGATTTCCGGCTTCATCTCCGTTTCAATCCGAAAAATTCCCGGCTTATTGACAGTCAAACCGTCCTTTATCTGCAATAGTCCTTCATCTGTAAAAATTTTCGATAAACAGTTCACTCGTTTCACCTCCTATATCATATGACATGCGACATAATGTCCGTGTCCTGCGTCCTTTAATTCCGGCGCGCTGACTTTGCACATTTCTGTGCACATTTTGCAGCGTCCGGCGAATTTGCAGCCTGCTTTTACATCAATGGGACTAGGCACATCGCCCTCCAGCAAAATTCTCTTTTTCGCTCTGGTTTTCGCAGGGTCTGCAAGGGGGATTGCCGACAGCAATGCCTTTGTATACGGATGCTGCGGGTGCGCATAAAGCTCGTCACTCTCGGCAAGCTCCACGATTGCACCAAGATACATAACCGCAACTCGATCCGACACATGCTTTACAATGCTCAAATCGTGGGCGATAAACATATATGTCAGCTCCCTTTCTCTTTGAAGCCTCAGAAGCAGGTTGATTACCTGCGCCTGAATCGAAACGTCCAGCGCAGAAATCGGCTCGTCACAGACAATAAATTCCGGATCGATTGCCAAGGCTCTGGCAATACCGATTCTCTGCCGCTGTCCGCCGGAAAACTCGTGCACAAATCTGCTCCCGTGCTCTTTGTTTAGACCTACTGTATTGAGCAGCTCCTCCACCTTTTCATCCCGCTCTTTTGGGCTGTACATTTTATGAATCCGCATGCCTTCTGCAATGATATCTCCTGCCGTCATACGCGAGTCCAGCGAGGCGTAGGGATCCTGAAAAATCATCTGTGCATTTTTCGTAAACTGCAGGTACTCTGCCCGCTTCATATGGGTGATGTCTTTTCCGTTATAGGTAATCTGGCCGTCCGTAGGTTCAATTAAATGCATTACAGTTTTTCCCGTCGTCGATTTTCCGCAGCCGGACTCCCCGACAAAACCCAGGGTTTCACCTTTTCGTATAAAGAAGTTCAAATTGTCTACTGCCGTAAGCACTCTGTGATTTCCTACATCAAAACACTTCGTCAGGTTTTTGACTTCCAACAAGTTTTCTCTTTCCTGCATTTACTTCACCTCCTGTTTTGTAATAGGATTTATCATAGAAGGCGCAAACTCGTGATGTAAAAAACAACTTGCCAGATGGCCTTCTGAAATTTCAAAAGTCGGCGGCTGCTGTTTGTAACAAGCCTCCATCGCATAGCTGCACCTGTATTTAAATGGACAGCCCTTAATTTCCGCATGCAAATCCGGCGGCGTGCCTTTGATGCTGATTAAATCTTCCTTATTCTTCTGCTCTTCCTGAGGAATACTTCCAAGAAGCCCCCACGTATACGGATGGGACGGCTGATAGAAAATGTCATCACAGCTTCCGCTTTCTACAATGTTGCCGGCATACATAATCATAACTCTGTCCGCCATTTCCGCAACAATTCCCAAATCATGGGTAATGAGCAAAATCGCCGTGTGAAGCTTTTCCTGTAAATCTCTCATCAGCTCCAAAATCTGCGCCTGTATGGTTACATCTAATGCCGTCGTCGGTTCATCTGCAATGAGCAGCTTCGGATTGCAGGCCAGAGCAATAGCAATAGATACTCTCTGTCGCATGCCGCCTGAAAACTCGTGAGGATACTGGTTTACTCGCCTTTCCGGCTCCGGAATTCCTACCAGCTTCAGCATTTCTATCGCCTTTTCTATAGCTTCCTTTTTAGGAAGTTTCTGATGTTTGATAATACCTTCAGCAATCTGTTTACCCACAGTCATCATGGGATTTAATGACGTTAAAGGATCCTGCAGAATCATACCGATTTCACTTCCTCTGATTCCCTGCAGTTCTTTTTCCTGCAGCTTCAGTACTTCTTTCCCGTTAAATCGAATATCGCCTGTTTTGTATCGAATTTGTTTATCTGAAGAAAGCCGCATAACGGCTTGTGCTGTTACGCTTTTTCCGGAACCGGATTCTCCTACGATTGCAAGAGTTTCGCCCTTGTCGATATGAAAAGATACACCTCTTACCGCTCTTACTTCTCCCGCATAAGTGTCAAAGGATACGCGAAGGTCATCTACCGTTAATAATGTTTCAGTCATTTCTTCCTCCTATTTCCTCATCTTCGGATCCAGTGCGTCTCTGAGGCCGTCTCCAAAGAGCTGCAGAGATAACATCGTTAAACTGATAAATACCGCCGGAATAATCATCTGATACGGATAAGTCTTTATAACTGTCGCACCGATATTGGCAAGCTGTCCCCAGCTGGTCAGCGGCGGCTGCAGTCCGATTCCGATATAGCTGAGATATGCCTCTGTAAAAATTGCAGTCGGAATACTCATTGTTAAAGTCACAATGATTACCCCCAGCATATTAGGAACCATGTGATTCAAAATAATTCTCATATTAGAGCCGCCCAGCCCTTTAGACGCCATCACATAGTCACTTTCCTTTAAGGAAAGGGCCTGCCCTCTGACAAGACGAGCCATTCTAATCCAGCCGGTCAGGGCAAAGGCTATGATAATAGGCGCCATACCGGAACCCATCACCATCATAATCAGGATAACGTATACCAAAAATGGAATAGAATCAATAATATCAGAAGCTCTCATCAAAAATAAATCCAGTTTTCCACCGAAAAATCCGGAGATGCCGCCTATAATAATACCGATTGTCGTCTGCACCACTGCGGCAACCAAAGCAATGAACAGGGATACTCGCGCTCCCATCCAGACTCTGCACCACAAATCACGTCCGAGATTGTCCGTTCCAAACCAGTGCGCAGCCGACGGTTTTGCGTTCATCGCCGCAAAATCCACATCGGAATGCGAATAAGGCGATACCAACGGCGCTATCACTGCAAATACAGTCAACCCTACTATAAATAAAAGGCTTGCCATCGCAACCTTATTTTTCTTAAGTCTTCTCCAGGCATCTTTCCAATAACTGATACTAGGAGTATACATCTGTTCCGCTTCGCTCTCGTTTTCTCCGACAAAAGTGAACAGCTCCGGTGACAGAACATTTTCTTCCTGTATATTTTTTCTAATCTGTTCCATATGTAACCTCCTGTCCTATCGCATTTTGATTCTCGGATCGACCAATCCGTAAACCAAATCCACCACGACCTGCATCAGCACAAGAAATACGCTATAAACAATAGTCATTCCCAAAATTAACGGATAATCCAGCGTCTGAATGCTGATTACATAGTGACGTCCAAGACCCGGAATTGCGAAAATATTTTCAATTACAAAAGTACCTGTCAAAAGCGTTGCTACCAGAGGTCCCATTACGGTAATCACCGGAAGCAGAGAGTTGCGAAGCTGATGCTTCATTGTTACCTCTCCTTTGGAAAGGCCTTTTGCCTTGGCAGTCTTAATAAAGTCCTCATTGACAATTTCCAGCATGCTGGTTCTCATCAGTCTTGCAATGGTTGCAACAGAGCCGAGGCCCAGCGCAAAGGTCGGAAGTATTGTCGATTTAAAATCACCCCACAGCGCCACAGGCAGTATGCCCAGCTTCACAGACAAGAAGTACTGCAGCACTGTCGCAATAATAAAGCTCGGTATAGAAATTCCGATTACCGCAATAGCGATACTTAAATGATCTAAAAATCCATTTTGATTCAGCGCCGCCACAATTCCCAGCAAAAGACCTACAATAACGGCAAAAATCAAAGCTCTAATACCTAAATCAATAGAAAACGGAAATGCCGTAGAAATAATTTCGTTGACTGTTCTGCCCTGGGTTCTTAAGCTGTATCCCAAATCACCGTGGAGCAGATTCGACATATATGTAAAATATTGCTTGTGCAGCGGCTCGTCCAGTCCATAGTACTCCCGCATTTTCATCTGCGTTGCCTCCGGAACTTTCGGATCCGAGAAGGGATCTCCCGGCAGCAGTCTAATCATGATAAACACTGCAGAAATCAAAATAAACAGAGTGAGCAGTGCAATCAGGATTCTTTTAATTGTGTATTTTAACATGGTTACAATCCTTTCCGGGGGTACCTTCTTTTAGAAGATACCCCCAAATAAAGCTCTTATATTTAAGAAGGATTTTTATTTCTCACCGTCGTAGTGAACTCTTGCAAAGTCCGGATCGTTAGCACCGAATCCACACTTGCTGATACCGCTTACATAGGTTTTCTTCCCCCAGTATCCACTTGTCTGGAACAGCGGCACACAGATCATTTCTTCTGCCAGAATCTGTTCTGCTTCAAAGAGTTTATCTGCACGCTTCTGCATATCATCAATCTTGTTGCAGAATGCAATCAATTTGTCATAATCGCTGTTAGAGTAGCCGCCGAAGTAAGTGTTATAGCTGTTTCCTGATTCATAACATTCCAGGAAAGTCATCGGGTCGTTATAGTCCGGTGCCCAGTTGGTGATACAAAAATCATAATCGCCCTTGTTTTCTTTTTCTACACGAGCAGAATAGGTTTGTGTATCGATTGTGATTGAAAGTCCGAAAGTGCTGCTCATCAGGTTCTGAATGATTTCTGCAGTAGTCTTTGCAGTAGAATCATCAAAGGTCAAAAGAGTCAGGGTCGGCAGTGTATCTGCTGTAAATCCGGTTTCTTTCAGTGCTTTATCAAACAATTCTTTTGCTTTATCTGTATCGCCTTCTGCCGGATACGGATTCAGCGGATATTTATCGCCTAAAGTGCTGTCAGTAATAGACATCAGGTCAGGACAGGTTCTGCTGATTGCAAAAGAGCCGTCTCCACGGGCTGCATCTACGATGGCATTTCTGTCAAGTGCATAAGATACTGCCTGACGGAAGCTCTGATTCTGCAAAAGCTTTGATGCTTCGCCACGGTCGGTTTTTACGTTGATTACGTTGTACCAAACAGTTGCGCCTTCGATGAATACTGCTTCATCTTTTTCTTTATACTTGTCGATGTATTCTTTTTCGATTGAATTTGTAATATCAAGTTCGCCGTTATCAAACATATTCATAACAGTTTCCTGTTCTGTGATGATGTAAGCTTCGATTCCGTCCACATTGATATTTTCTGCATTCCAGTAATTCGGATTCTTTTCAAATACCAGCTTACTTTCGTGATCCCATGCAGTAAGTACAAACGGTCCGTTGCACACAACCTTGTCCGGTGCAGACGCATAGTCTTTTCCGTACTGTTCTGCAATATCCTGTCTAACCGGATAGAAGCACGGCATTTTCATTAAGTCCAGGAAATACGGCATGTTCTTTGTCGCAGTTACTTCCAGCGTTTTATCATCAAGAGCCTTTACGCCGACTTCATCTGCGGAAACCTTTCCTTCGTTAAAAGCCTGTCCGTTTTCAAAGTAGTAACCCATCCAGGAATAGTTACCGTTTGGCGCGTCTTCACTTGGATCCAGCAGTCTCTTGATTCCGTATTCAAAATCATACGCAGTTACCGGCTCCCCATCGCTCCACTTGCTGTCACGCAGCTTAAAGGTATAGGTTTTTCCATCTTCGGATACTTCCCAGCTTTCTGCCATTGCCGGTTCAATTTTATTATCAAAAATACGAACCAGACCTTCATACATCATACCCCTTGGGCAGATACTGTCTGAGCTGTTACCAAATCCCGGATCCAAAGAGGACGGTTCTGCATTGAAAGGAATTCGCAGTACTACGCTTCCGTCTTCTCTCACAGGGCCGCCCTGTGCTTTGCTGTCTCCGCCGCAGCCTGCCAGCAGGCTCATTACCAGTGCCAAAATCACCAGCATACTCAGTGTTTTCATTTTCTTCATCTTTTTCATCTCCTTTTCATTGATTAATTATGGTTATTTATAAAGAGGTACACTGTCTCTCTTCAAAAATCCTGTCATACAGTGAATTGCGCCATTTCCTTTAAGAATTTCGCTCACATCTGTCTGGATACATTCAACGCCCGCTTTCTCCAAAGCCGCCACAGTTTTCGGACAACCGGTCGGCATGACGATTTTTCCCGGTTCCAATGCGACAAAGTTCTGGCAGAACCTTCCAAACTCCTCATAATCAGGAATATCCACGATATTAAATTCTCTCTCCTCCAGTTCGTTATAGATGGTATCCGGCGCTGCCAGCTTAAAAATCAATGCGACTTTCAAATCCGCCAATGCCATAAAACTGTCAAGATGTGCCATTCCTCTTGGAATCTCAACCTTAATCAGATTATCTACGCCCATATTGCGCAGCTCTTCTTCAACCTGCGCTGTTGCCTGCTGATTACATCTCTTTCCATAACCCAGCATGCAGGTTTTTCTATCCAGCCACAAACAGCAAGCTCCGTCAAAGACTCCGTCTCCGTTAATTGTTTTGATAATCGGAACGCCCAGCTTTGCAAGCTGTCTGGCTGCATAGACTTCTTCACCAATTCTGCATCCGGCTGCCGGTCTTGCGACAATAGCGCCTTCCGGTGTCATTAAGAATAAATCTCTTGTATAAATGGCATTGGGAAGATTTGGATCCATATCCTCGATATAGTGCACTTCTACACCGTGATTCCTGTAGATTTCCGCCAAAGCATCATGCTGCTCTCTCACTTTCCCGACGTCCCAGATTTCTTTCATTGCGACTGCCTGGGGGTCAGTAATGCCCTCAATTTCTTTGCCCGGTCTTCTCATCAGAACACTGTGCAGTTTTCCGATTTCCGAGTCTACCCCAAAGTCACCGTATAAGTCCTTCATTAAAGTTCTAAATCCAGTTTCCTGTACATTCTCCATATTTCTACCTCCTGATCAAGTTTTCTTACCCCTATACCTACGCAACACCCGTGCCAATTTTCAGACTATTGAAAAATGCACGATTTTTTCCTGTCGCAGCGTTTAGATTTGATAATTATTCTCAGTTGTGATAATAATTATCAGCAACAAAAATAGAGCAGAAAGCTTTTGCTTTCTGCTCTGTCGCATGAAACAACTGTTTTTTAGTTTTCTTTCAGTTTCGCTACCAGTTCTCCCGCTTTCACCTGCTGACCTTCGTGTACGTAAATCGTATCTACGATGCCTTTTGCGGTTGCCAGGATATTGGTCTCCATCTTCATGGCTTCAATGACTGCAATTGGCTGTTTTTCTTCTACAGTTTCGCCTTCCTTGACTAAAATCTTCAGGATATTACCCGGGATATTAGCGCCGATTTCCATCGGATCGTCTTCGTTTGCAAAACGTGCAGTCGCAATGGAAGAAACAGCAGACTTCATATCTTCGTCCTTAATCTTGACGATTCTTCTGTTGCCGTTGACTTCAAATACCAGATCGCGGTTGCCTTCCGGATCAACACCTCTGATTTCGTGAAGCTTGATTACCAGCACTTTACCTTCTTCCAGCTTCACCTCACAGGTTTCGCCCTCGGAAAGTCCGTGGAAATAGATATCACTGCCCATGTATCTGAAGTTGCCGTCCTTTTTCAGACTCTTGTGGTAATCTTCAAATACCTTGGAGTACATCGCATAGCTGATAACATCCTGCGGTGTAGCGTCAATGTCCAGTTCCTCTTTCAGGTGTGCTTTGATTGCGTCAAAGTCTTCCGGCGGCAGCAGTTCTCCCGGTCTGCAGGTAATCGGCTCTTTTCCCTTGAGCACAACCTTCTGAATATCTTCCGGGAAGCCGCCTTCCGGCTGACCCATCATACCTTCAAAGTAGGATACGGTGGAATCAGGGAAGTCGATGTCCTTGCCCTTTTCAACGATGTTCTCCGGTGTAATATCGTTCTGCACCATAAAGATTGCAAGGTCGCCTACTACTTTGGAGGACGGCGTTACCTTGATGATATCGCCCAGCATCTGGTTTACAGTCTTATACATATCCTTTACTTCCTGGAACTTATGTCCAAGACCGAAGGATTCTACCTGCGGTTTCAGGTTGGAATACTGACCGCCAGGGATTTCATACTTGTAAATTTCCGCAGTGGAAGTCGCCATGTCGGACTCAAAGTTCTTGTAAACCGGTCTGACGTCTCTCCAGTATTCGGAAATCTTCTGAATGCCGTCAAGGTCAATACCTGTATCTCTGTCACTGTTTTCAACGGCAGCAACGACAGAGTTCAGCGCCGGCTGAGAAGTCAGTCCGGACATACTGTTGAAAGCTGCGTCTACTACATCTACACCGGCCTGGGCTGCCATCAGGATTGTGGCTACGCCGTTTCCGCTGGTATCGTGGGTGTGCAGATGAATCGGCATATCCACTTCTTCTTTCAGCGCTTTGATCAGCTTGTAAGCTGCCATCGGCTTCAAGAGACCTGACATATCCTTGATGCCCAGAATGTGAGAGCCTCTCTTTTCCAACTCTTTTGCCATTCTGATATAGTAATCCAGATTGTATTTGGTTCTGGTATCGTCCAGAATATCTCCGGTGTAGCACAGGCACGCTTCTGCAATCTTGCCCTGATTCAGAGTTTCATCCAGTGCCACTTCCATACCCTGAATCCAGTTGAGGGAGTCAAAGATACGGAATACGTCGATGCCGGCAGCCGCAGACTGCTTCACAAATTCTCTGATGACATTGTCCGGGTAGTTCTTGTAGCCTACTGCGTTAGCGCCGCGGATCAGCATCTGAAACATCACATTTGGAATCTTTGCGCGCAGGGTTTCCAGTCTTTCCCATGGGGATTCCTTGAGGAATCTGAACGATGTGTCAAAGGTTGCGCCGCCCCACATTTCAACGGAGAACAGGTCTTTGCCGTAAAGGGCCATTGCCGGTGCAATCTTTTCCATGTCTACAGTTCTAACTCTGGTTGCCATCAGGGACTGCTGCGCGTCTCTCATGGTGGTATCAGTAATCAGCAGTTTCTTCTGCTCTTTGGTCCATTTTACAACGGCTTCCGGTCCTTCCATATCGAGGAGCTGCTTGGTACCCTTCAGGGTATTGATTTCTGTCATCGGAATCTTCGGGAATACCGGTACGTCAAACTGCGGCTTCACGCCCTTTGTCTCATTGACCACTTTATTTCCGATAAAGTTCAAAACTTTCAGCTCTTTGTCGTCTGCTTTTCTGATGTTGAGCAGTTCAGGGTTTGCCCCAATAAAGCCAGTATCACAGTCGCCCGCCTTAAATGTAGGATGATTCAATACGTTGAGCAGGAATCCGATATTGGTCTTAACGCCTTTAATCTGAGTTTCACGCAGGGCTCTGATGGCTTTTCTGGTTGCACCCTCAAAGGTGTTGGAATATGCGGTGATTTTTACCAGCAAGCTGTCGTAGTACGGAGATACTACGGAACCTGTAAAGCCATTGCCGCCGTCCAGACGGATACCGTAACCGGAAGCACTTCTGTAAAGTTCGATTGTACCGGTATCAGGCGCAAAACCATTTGCAGGGTCTTCTGTGGTGATTCTGCACTGGATTGCATTTCCTCTCATCTGGATGTCTTTCTGGCTCTTGATGCCAACTTCATCGGAATCCAGCGGATAACCCTCGGCGATGAGAATCTGAGACTGCACGATATCAAGACCTGTTACCATTTCGGTTACAGTGTGTTCTACCTGAATTCTCGGATTCATCTCGATGAAATAGTGATTGCCGTGTTTGTCGAGAAGGAACTCTACAGTACCTGCACTTCTGTAATTTACAGCTCTTGCGATTTTCAGCGCGTCCTCACAGATTGCCTTTCTCTTTTCTTCAGTCAGGCACAGGGCCGGTGTAAATTCAATAACCTTCTGGTGTCTTCTCTGAATAGAGCAGTCTCTTTCGCAGAGATGTACCACGTTGCCGTATTTATCGCCCAAAATCTGTACTTCGATGTGTTTTGGACTTTCTAAGTATTTTTCGATAAAGATGTCGTCAATACCGAAAGCCTTCTTTGCTTCGCTCTTTGCACTTCTGTACTCCGGCAGCAAATCCTGCTCGTTTCTGACGATACGCATGCCGCGTCCGCCGCCGCCTGCAGCAGCTTTCAGCATAATCGGATAGCCGCACTTCTGTGCAAAATCAACAGCTTCTTGTTCTGTTTCGATTGCCTTTTCCACGCCCGGAATTGTAGGAACGCCTACTTTCATGGCAACCAGTTTGGACTGAATCTTGTCGCCCAGACTGCCCATCATCTTGTCAGTCGGTCCGATAAATTCAATGCCGGCGTTCTCACATGCCGCAGCGAACTCCTGATTTTCAGAAAGGAATCCATAGCCTGGGTGAATTGCGTCAACACCCTTTGCCTTGGCAAGTTCAATGATTTCCTCGATAGCAAGGTAAGCAGCAACCGGCGCTTTGCCTTTGCCGATCTGGTAGGATTCGTCCGCCTTCGTTCTGAACAGCGAATTCTTGTCTTCTTCTGAGTAAACTGCAACGGTTCTGATTCCAAGCTCATTACAAGCACGGAAAATTCTGATTGCAATTTCGCCTCTGTTGGCGACCAAGACTCTCTTGAATTTTTTAATTTCTTTCATTTTTCTCTCCCATTCTCTCTCCCTCCCTGCACACAGGTCCCGTGCCGCATACCGGGAAGGTATAAAAAAATTAAAATTAAAAAACAATTAAATAATATGAACATCAACCTGCGGATATGGAATTTCTATACCCGCCTGGTCAAAAGCGATTTTCACTTGTTCCTCTAAGTAGTATTTTACATCAAAATAGTCCTCTGTGGAACACCAAACTTTCAGATCCATCAAAATTGCGTTGTCTCCGTGGGAAGCTACGCCTATGACAAACTCCGGCTCTTTGTATGCTTTGGGACAATTTTCCGCAATGGAAAACAAAATTTCCTTTGCCTTGCCGATATCCGCCTGATAGCTGATGCCGAAGGTACAGTCCACACGCCGCATGGTTTCTCTGGAATAATTTGTTAAAACTGATGTAGTAATGGTGCCGTTGGGAATGGTCACCACTTTATTATCAAAGGTATGCAGCCTGGTCGTCAAAAGGTCGATGGCGTCTACCACGCCAATGGTATCGCCTACCTCGATGGTATCGCCTCTGTTAAAAGGCTTATTCATCAGGATAATAATACCGCCTGCTACATTGCCCAAACTGTCTTTCAGCGCCAGCGCAATGGCGGCGCCTCCCGCGCCAAGAACCGCAACCAGAGATGCCGGACTGACCCCAATCATCGGCAGCACTGATACAATCAGCACAATCCACAGGATAATCCGACTGGATTTTAAAATAAACAGATACAGTGCTTCGTCCAGATGTGAGCGCTCCAGCGCCTTTCTCTCAATTCTGAGAATCACTCGGATGGCAATCCAGCCGAAAAGAACAACAGCCAGCGCCGTACCAAAATCAATTAAAAGTTCTATATTTTTTTGAGACATAAATTATCTCCCTGATCTTCTTCTCTCAATCTCTCGAAGCAGCTTTTTGCGCAGTCTGATATCTTCCGGTGTGATTTCCACCAGTTCATCGTCAGCGATAAATTCCAGCGCTTCTTCTAAAGTGAACGTTCTCGGCGGGGAAAGCTTCACTGCGTCGTCATTTCCAGCTGCGCGCATATTGGTCGCTTTCTTCGCCTTGCAAGGGTTGACCTCCATGTCATCGCTTCGGGAGTTCATGCCTACAATCATGCCCTCGTAAACTCTGGTTCCCGGATCCACAAACATCTGCACACGCTCACTGATGTTAAACAGTGCATAAGGCGTGCATACGCCCTCTTCAATGGCGATGGCAACACCGTTGGTTCTTCCTGCAATATCGCCTTTATACGGCTCAAAGGTCAGGAATCTGCGTTCCATGGTTCCCTCGCCGTGGGTGTCGTTGATAAATTCAGAACGGTAGCCTAAAAGTCCTCTGGTCGGCACGTGATATTCCAACTTGGAATAGCCGTTTTCGCCGGTCATCTGCACCATAATTCCCTTACGAAGGTTCAGCTTGGAAATTACTGTTCCAGTATATTCATCGGGTACACTGAGCACCACTTCTTCAATAGGCTCCAGTTTTTTCCCCTGCTCATCTTTTCTATAAATTACTTCCGGCTTGGAAACCGCCAGTTCATATCCCTCTCTTCTCATATTCTCAATAAGAATAGAAAGGTGCAGTTCTCCTCTGCCCGATACTTTGAAACTGTCAGTGGAATCTGTGTCCTCCACCATCAGCCCTACATTGACTTCCAGCTCTTTATTCAGTCTTTCTCTGATGTGTCTTGATGTGACAAATTTCCCGACTTTTCCAGCGAAAGGCGACTTATTTACCATGAAATTCATGGAAAGGGTCGGCTCTTCGATGTGAATCATCTCCATGGGCTCAGGATTTGCCGTATCGCAGATAGTCTCACCAATAGAAATATCCGCAATACCGGAAATGACGACAATATCACCGCACTCCGCCTGTGGTACTGCCACTCTCTTCAGTCCTCTGTAGACAAAGACCTGATTGATCTTTCTCTGCACAATCTGGCCGTCTTCTTTTGCAACGGCTACAGTCTGGCCTTCTTTCAAAACACCTCTCGTGATTCTGCCGATACCCAGTCTGCCGATATAGTCATCGTAAGCCAATGTGGATACCTGCAGCTGCAGCGGTTCTTCCCGCAAATCAGCATAAGGCTCGCAGTGCTCGATGATGGTGTCAAAGAGCGGCGTAATATCAAGACCTGCAAAGCCTGCCGGCGTATGCTTCATCTTCACCTCACCCTGCTCCACAGAAAGCCCTTCTGCCTCCTTCGGATCGCGAACAGCGATACCCTGTCTCGCAATGCCGTAAAGAATCGGAAAATCCAGCTGCCTGTCATTTGCATTTAAGTCCATAAAAAGCTCGTAAACTTCGTCTACGACCTCGTCAATTCTCGCGTCTTTCTTATCAATTTTATTGATAAACAGAATCGGATTCAGCCCCTGTTCCAAGGATTTGCTGAGTACAAATCTGGTCTGCGGCATCGGTCCTTCACTGGAGTCCACCAGCAGAATCACCGTATCCACTGTCTTCATAATACGTTCTACTTCAGAAGAAAAGTCCGCATGGCCCGGTGTATCTACGATATTAATCTTTACATCGCCGTGCATCACAGAACAGTTCTTGGAATAAATGGTAATGCCTCTTTCCCTCTCGATGTCATCACTATCCATAACACAGTCAGCTACTTCTTCGTTTGCCCGAAATACGCCGCTCTGATTGAGGAATGCATCCACCAGTGTGGATTTTCCCGCATCGACGTGAGCGATAACTGCTATATTAATTATCTTTTGTTTATCTGTCATTTCATTACCTTCTTTAATTTTGAAAAAAAATACTTTTTAATTTTACCACGTTAACGAATCTTGTTCAATAGTTTATACACGATTATTTGTATTTTTTTGTTAAAGTTTTATAATATTTAATCGTATTTTTTGTGTATACAACTACAGTTCACCTTCCAGCGTCTTTCTGCATACTATAACGTATGACTAAATTTAGGAGGACTACTTATGCCTAGTGTTTTTTTAAGCCCCTCGACCCAGGAGTACAATCTCTTTGTAAACGGCGGTACTGAGGAATATTACGCCAATCTGATTACCGATGCCATGATTCCATATCTCAGAGCAAGCGGCATCACCTTTTCCAGAAACAACCCCGGCGGCACGGTAAGCAACTCCATCGCTGATTCCAATGCCGGAAATTACGATCTGCATTTTGCCATTCATTCCAACGCTGCACCACCTAATCTTTCCGGCGCCATCAAAGGCCCCGACGTATACTATTACAGAGACTCTGCTGCCGGAAAAAGCGCCGCTGAAATCACCGCAAACAATCTGAAGCAGATCTACCCGGATCCATCACTTGTAACGGCGGTGCCTACTACCACGCTGGCGGAACTTCGCCGCACAAAAGCGCCTGCCGTCCTTGTGGAAGTCGCCTACCATGATAATGTCGATGACGCCAACTGGATTAAAAACAATATCAACGCCATTGGGCGCAACTTCGCTCTTTCCGTCGCCGATATTTTAGGGGTTCCTTTTGTTGAAGCCTGACGCTTCACAGCCGATCTATCGTAGGACTTACATGATAAAAATCACGCAGTGCCTCATACTGCTGCTGCGCTTTCTTCGCCTTTACGCTGCCCGCATTACCTGTCTTTACTGCCTTTATCATAATATTTCTCGCAGTGTGCTCAAGGCTTGTAAACTCAATCATCGCCACATCATAGCCGCAGGCTTCCAGCTTCAGGCCGCGCAGACCGTCTGTCAGATATTCCGTCAGGCGGTCTTTTAAAATCCCGTGTTTCAGCATGGGCTGATGTACCTCGCTCTTAATCTGAGAAAACAGCTCATGCTGGCAGCACGGCACCGACAGTATCACCCTGGTATTCCAGGATACCGCATTGATCAGCGCATAATCTGTTGCCGTATCGCAGGCATAAAGAGTCACCACCATATCCGCATAGTCACTGGTATAGTCCGCAATATCCCCGCGCAAAAACCGCAGTCCTTCGTAGCCTAAATCTTCCGCAATCTTACTGCAGAATCGGATTACATCGTCTTTCAAATCCAGTCCGATAATTTCTACGTCTCTGCCCTTTAAGACTTTCGTCAGAATGATTTAATAGATTTCAGATTATCTCTTTAGAAGTGTTTATATGCCGGTATAGCCCGTATTTTCGGGCTTTCCCGGTATTTTTTTATCGGAAGAACCTCACATATTTTTCCATAACCCCTCACGTTTTTGCGGTCAAAAGTAGTAGAAGCGGTAGTAAAATACCCGTGTACTACTAAGCGGCGGCCTTGGTTTCCCCGGCGTTCTCCACGGCAGGGGCGGCAACTTCCACGGTGTTCTCCACGGTGGTTTCCGCCGCTTCCACGGCCTTTTCTGCCTTGGCCGCTTCCAGCCGCGCCATTTCCGCCTGTGCGGAATGGAATGTGGCGTGAGCGTAATAGTTCAGCGTCATGGTGATGTTGGCGTGTCCCATGATGTACTGCAACGCCTTGGGGTTCATGCCGTCATTCGCCATTCTTGTGCAGAACGTGTGCCGCATGGTGTGTGGCGTCATTACTGCTGGCAACGGCTCCTTGTGGCACTTGTTAAACTTCTTGGCAAGGCACTTGAACATTGCATCATAGTTTACCGCTACTTTCGGCAGGCCGTCCCGGTTCAGGAACAGGAAATCACTATATCCGTCCACTTGGATTGACTTGCCTCGTTTGCGGTTCTTCAACACGCGCTGGAACGCTTCATACGCTGCTGCGCTCATTGGCACCTGTCGGAATCCGCTGTCTGTCTTGGGCGTTTCGATGTAGTAGCCATCCTCCGTACTTCTTAGAAGCTGGTGGTCTACATTGATAAATCGCTGCTCAAAGTTCAGGTCAGCGGGGGTCAGGCCGCATAGTTCGGAAATGCGAAGTCCCGTTTCCAGCAGGATTACAACCTCGTCATAATACTTGGAATAGACGCTATCGCCCTGCATGAAGTCCAGGAGTTCTTTTTCCTGTGTTGGGGTCAGTGGCACTTTTGGTTCGGTATCGTCGCTGATTACTTCGCTGATCTGGAAGTCAAACGGGTTCTTCCGCAGGCAATCATCCTGAATTGCCATATAGAAAATGGCTTTCAGGGAACGCTTGCTGTTGCAGATCGTGGTGTAGGCCACGCCTTTTTCCTGCATACGCAAGACCCATTCTTTTGCATCGGACAGCTTCACACTGTCGATGCTGGCCGCCCCCAGCTTATCTTCGGATAGAAGTTTCATCAACTGCTGGCGTCCTTTTTGGGTTCCCCGCTTCACATTTCCCCGTTGCCGGATGTACTTGGCATAAAGCTGGCAGACCGTCATTTTCTTGCCGATGGTGTCTATCCCGTCGTCAATGTCTTTCTGTATCTGCTTGATCTTCTCGCGGAGTGAAATATCAGGCCGCTTTCCGGCAGGGATTTTGTCGGTGGGTACTAACTTCCATGAGTAAACAAACTTCGGTTCTCCAAAAGTGTCCGTATATTTGTAAGCATATCTTCCGTCTGCTCGCTGGCTCTCTCCAGATTTCAAAAGGCGGCCTTTGCTGTCCCGTCTTTTTATATCTCGTTCTTGCTTTGACATATCTCGTCATGCTCCTTTCCATGACGGAAAGAGCCGCAAATATGCTTATAACTTATTATAGCATATCTGCGGCCCTTTTTCACTATTAGATTGTGTCCAGGGTGTCAATTATTTTCTCGAATTGCTTCCGCTTGATCTGGATGCGGTTGCCATTCATAATGACCCAGCCAGCAGATTGATTTTCTTCGGCCAGCTTACGCAGTTTGTTTTCCCCGATACGAAAATATTTAGACGCTTCCTCTATGGTCAGCGTGTATTTTTCCCAGATAGGCACATCATTGTTATTCATAATGTGGCCCCCTTTCACTAAGATTTTATAGGAAAAGGGGCATAGCGGACGGCTGCTGGCACAGCTCCACGGGACTTTCACCCCCGCGTGGTTCTCACGCGGCCCTACCCATTGCTTGTGACGCTTTTAACGCTCGAACTATGGCTATAAGGGAGTATCATTGTCCTGCCTGTACGTCGTCGCCCGCAAGCTGCCACACTCACATTGCGGCGTGGTGTTAGTCGCTCCGCTTATCCCTGCGGGAAAAAGCATCGTGGCGCACCAGCCGTCCGGCTCGGCACAGACAGAATGTGTCCGTATGCCCTATGATGCGCCGCCGTTATCTTGCGGGCATATTTGTCAAGGTGCTGTCAGGGGCCTCCGGGGGAATGACGGATCGTGGAAAGGGTAAGCCGTTCCGTGCTGCCGGGGGCCGGTCGTCAAATCGTCTGACCGACGAT